>DASZFC010000047.1:0-2672 GCA_035940195.1 Solirubrobacteraceae bacterium | reverse complement strand
CAAGCCCCGTAGCAAACGCGACGCCCGCCGCGACAAGGACGAGGCCAGCAGCGATAAGCCCCGAAGCCTTCTGATCGAGCATGTTCATGCGGTCGATCTCTTGCTGAGCGGCGCCGGCTGCTTGCTGTTCGAGCAGCTCGACGTTGGTGTGGATGTTTTCGCTGAACGCGCTCACCATTTGCCATCTTGGCGATGACACAGGACGCGACGGTCGCGTCTCATTTCCCGGGTGAATTCACCGAGGTGTAGCTCCGCTTGAGGGGGATGTTATGCGGCGATCACCTCCTCCGCGTCGACGGTCGCGGGTGAGGGTGAGTCTTCGTGTAGTTGGCGGCGTAGCCGCTCGATCTCGGCGATGGTCTTGGGGTTCATCTTCACACCACGCCAGCCGCGGGAGGAGAGCTCCAGCACGGCCCAGATCAGCGAGAGGGCGGAAGTCTCGCCGGGGAACCGGCCGATTACCTTCGTGCGCCGTCGGACCTCCACGAACGTCCTCTCCAGGAGATTCGTCGTGCGGATCCGCTTGCGATGAGCGGAGGGGAACTGTAGGTGGGTGACGAGCGCGGGCAGGTCCGTTTCGATGACGGCCATCGCCGAGGGGTAAGCCGTCTTGTAGTCGGCGATGATGCTCTGCAACTCGCGGGCCGCCTCAGCTGGGGAGTGCGCGTCGTCGAATGCTTTCCACCAGCGTGCCTTGACCTCCTGATGGTGGCGCTCGGGCAGCTTGCCCGTGACGTTCCTGAGCGCGTGCACGGTGCAGCGCTGCTCCAGCGCCGTGGGCCAGAGCTCCCGTGTCGCCTTCCAGATCCCGGGTGCCCCGTCAGCGATCACGAGCGCCGGTGATCTGAGGCCGCGGGCGATCATGTCCCGGCCAAAAGCGAGCCAGCTGTCATAGCTCTCACGGCTCCCCAGAGCCAATCCGAGGAGGACCTTGCGGCCCTCAAGCGTCACGCCCCAGCACACCAACACCCCCTCGGCTGGCGTGTCGTCGGGGTGCAGCTTCAGATAGATCGCATCCAAGAACAGGTAGACGATGTCGTGCTGCTCCAGGCGACGCCGGCACCACTGGCGGTATCGCTCCCGGGTGTCCTCACAGATCCGCGACACCGTGCTCTTGGACGCGATCGGCTCCTCGAAGACTTCCTCCAACGCGGCCTCCACATCACGCGTGGACAGACCCCGCAAGAAGCCGCTGATCACCAACGACTCCAGCGCGTGCGTGCGAGTCACGCCCTTCCCGAGCACCCTGCTCTCAAACCCGAGCTTGCTCGCGTTGCGAACCCGCGGACGCTCCAGATTCATCGCTCCGCTCGTTGTCTTCACCGTCCCCAGTTCGTGGCCGTTGCGGTGACTGACCGTCTCACCAGCGCGCTCATACCGCCGGCGGCCGAGGAACTCAGTGACCTCGTCCTCCAAAGCTTGCTGCAAGATCAGCCGCGCTCCCAGCCGACCGATCGTCTCGATCGGGTCATCCTCGCCAGCCACACCGGCCAGCACCTCATCCAGCTCGCAGCGAAACCTCTCGCTCGGGGCTACCTTCTCCATGCGGGCGTACCTCCATTAGCTTCGTCTTCCAGGACAAAGCGGAGGCTACGCCCGCAACATCAAACCCCCCGGCTCACGAGACGCGACCCGCGCGGACCGCATATCGCCTTAGTGACCTCACTCGAGCCGTCGAGCAAGCATACGCGAGTAGCAAAGAGGCTGACCAGTAGTTGCTCTGGCGACGCTCGCGGCGGCCGAGTGTCCGTCACCCATCAGGCCGGAAGTGTCGAACAGACGTTGCCGCGAAGTGGCACGGCTTATGGAACTTTGCTTGGATCGAAGAACGAGCACACAGCGAACGAGGAGGTAGGTGGCATGAACATAGAGTTCCTCTCGACCGTGGCGGTGATCGCGCCCGATCCGGCCGCCAGTCGCAAGCTCTACGTCGACACGCTCGGGCTCCCGCTCGAGAGCCACGGCGACGACTATCACCACAGCGAGCACATCGCCGGCTGCAAGTCCTTCGGCATCTGGCCGCTGTCCCAGGCAGCGGAGGCGTGCTTCGGGACGTCGCAGTGGCCGGCGGAGCGGCCGGTGCCGCAGGTCAGCATCGAGTTCGATGTCGCGGACGCCGCAGCGGTGGGCCCGGCGGCACGGGAGCTCGAGCAGGCCGGCTACGAACTGCTGCACCCACCGCGCGAGGAGCCGTGGGGTCAGACGGTAGCCAGGCTGCAGTCACCGGAGGGCGCGATCGTCGGAATCTCCTACGCGCCTGTGCTCCACGACCAGCACTGACTGAAGGGAGGACACCGAGCCTCGGGCCGGTGTCTTGACGAGCGCGATCAGAGCGAACGGCAGCGTAAACGCCTACCGGCGCGGCTGCTCGGCGACCAGTCATCGAGCATGACGCGCGTGACCGGATGGGCCGTCCTGCCCGAAGCCCCCACGGCCTCACACACGGCGCTGCTTGGCGCACACCTGGCGCACATCTCGACGGGAAACGCCGGGAAAGCTAGGGTAGGTGCTGGAATCCAGAAGGGCCTATTTTGCAGGTGTTTCCTGCCTTTTCGTGCCCTGCGCTACCCGCTCATTCCCACCCTCAACCGTCTCGACAAGGCGGAGGTCACTGGTTCGAGCCCAGTATCGCCCACTGGTGGAAACCCGCATTCTTGTGCGGGCTTTTGTCT
>DASZFC010000046.1:0-19666 GCA_035940195.1 Solirubrobacteraceae bacterium | reverse complement strand
GGCCCGCACTCAAAGGCGCCATGGCTCACAAGCGTTTGATCTGGTCGCTACGCCAGCGCTCCTCGGTGCTGGCCGGCTATGACCCCGGACGCGAGCGCCGCGCCGAGCAGCGGGCACGTGCCCTGCTGCGCTCGTGCATCGACGAGCACGACTGGGCGATGTACCAAGACCTGGGATTTCTGCGCGTGTGGGACGGGCTGTCCGCCCACGGAGATGGCGCCCCCGCCTACGCCTATCTGATCTATCCCCACAAGCCGATCGTCGCCTATCTACCCGAGAGCCGAGAGCTGCTCAACGAGTACTGCGTGGCCTTTCCCGACCACTCCAAGCCCTACGGCAGCGCACGGCTGCCGCACTCCGATGATGTGCTAGCCAAGTGGATGGCCCTGACCGCCGACGAGCGGCGCTTGATCGGCGAGGCCAACATGCATCTGCCGGGCCGGCAGATCGAGCCCGAGCGCGTAAAGCGCGACCTCGCCAGGCTCGCGCGCTGGGAGCAACAGCGCCTCGGGCGTGGCGAGCGGGTGCCCGGTAATGTGCGCGCCGCGTGAGCACGATCAGCACCTTTGACGTAAGGCACCGCAGTCGCGCTCTGACGGAGGGCCCCGAGCGCGCGGCAGCACGTGCCTACCTGCACGGAATTGGCTACTCCGCCGAGGATCTCGCCAAGCCGATCGTCGGCGTGGCGCACTCCTGGATCGAGACGATGCCTTGCAACTTCAACAACCGTGTGCTGGCGGCGAAGGTCAAGGAGGGAATCCGCGCCGCGGGTGGCACTCCGATGGAGCTGAACACGATCGCGATCTCGGACGGGATCACGATGGGCACCGCGGGCATGCGAGCTTCGCTGGTCTCCCGCGAGCTGATCGCGGACTCGATCGAGCTGGTTGCGAGCGCGCACGCCTTTGACGCACTGGTGACGATCTCGGGCTGCGACAAGACAATCCCCGGCACGGTGATGGCGCTGGCTCGCCTGAACATCCCCGGTCTGATGCTCTACGGCGGCTCGATCAAGCCGGGGCACTTCAAAGGCGCGGAGGTGACGATCCAGCAGGTGTTCGAGGCTGTGGGCCAGTTCGCCTCGGGCAAGATCACAGAGGAGGAGTTGCACGAACTCGAGGAGGCCGCCTCGCCGGGCGCGGGCGCTTGCGGCGGCCAGTTCACGGCGAACACGATGGCGATGGCCTTCGAGGCGCTCGGCATCTCGCCGCCGGGCTCGGCGATGGTGCCGGCGGAGGACGGGCGCAAGCTCGAGGTGGCGATGCAGTGCGGCGAACTGGTCGTGGACGTGCTCCGTCGCGGGCAGCGACCGAGCGACGTGATCACCAAGCCCGCGCTGGAAAACGCGATCGCGGCGGTGGCGACGAGCGGTGGCTCGACCAACGGCGTGCTGCACCTGCTGGCGGTGGCGCGCGAAATGGGCGTGCCGCTGACGATCGACGAGTTCGAGGGGATCTCCGAGCGCACGCCGCTGCTGTGTGACCTGCAGCCGGGCGGACGATACGTGGCGACGGAGCTGTATGAAGCCGGCGGGGTACCGCTGGTGCTAGCGAGGCTGAAGGAAGCGGGCATCCTCAATGAGGACGCGGTGACGGTGAGCGGCGCGAGCATCGGCGAAGCTGCGGACGAGGCTCGCGAGACGGCGGGGCAGCAGGTGGTGCGCCCGCTATCGGACCCTTTGAAACCGACGGGCGGCTTCGCCATCTTGCGCGGCAACGTGGCTCCGGATGGCTGCGTGGTCAAGCTCTCGGGACACGAGCGGCGCAAACACTCCGGCCCGGCGCGCGTGTTCGACGGCGAGGAGGCCGCGATGGCAGCGGTGCTCGCGCACGAGATCAGGGCAGGCGACGTGGTGGTGATCCGCGCCGAGGGTCCCGCGGGCGGTCCGGGCATGCGCGAGATGCTGGCGGTGACCGCGGCGATCGTGGGCGAGGGCCTGGGCGAAGAGGTGGCGCTGATCACGGACGGGCGCTTCTCGGGCGCGACCCACGGCTTCATGGTGGCCCACGTCGCGCCTGAGGCCGTTTGCGCTGGCCCGATCGCAGCGCTACAGACGGGCGATGAGGTGACGATCGACGTCGACTCCGGGCGCCTGGACGTGGCGCTGGCGGATGATGAGATCGCCGCTCGCGTGGCAGCCTACGAGCGCCCTCCGCGCGCCGACGAACACATCGATGTGGCAATCCAGAAGTACGCGAAGCTGGTCGGCAGCGCCGCTGAGGGCGCGATCGCGCGCTGAAGTGACGAGGCCGTCTGGGGCCAACTCCAAAACGCCCATTGGGTCAGGACTCCATGTAAAGACGTCCTTGGTGTTCGGCCCAGCCCTATCGAACCAGCCGCCCCGAAGGCCCGGCTCAGGCTACTCGCTGAGAAACTCCTCCAGCAGCGCATTGAAGGCTGCGGGACGCTCGATCATCGGCAAGTGTCCGGTGTCTTTGAGGATGACCTTGCGCGCGTTCGGGATCAGCTGCTCGTAGATGTCCGCGTCCTTGGCGCTCACCACCCGGTCACGCTCGCCCCACACGATCAGCGTTGGGCAGGCGATCTCTTTCAGCCTGTCTCGGTAGTCGTAGTTCAGGTTCGCCTCGATCCCATCGATGAATCCCGGTGCCGCCAGGCCTCGCACGAACTCCGCCGTGAACTGCGCCGGCAGGCGGTCAGGATGGCGCGTGACGATGTTCGTCGTGGGCTCGAGCCGGCGCAGGCGCGGTCGCCTCGCGAGGAGCGCGGCGTGTGCCGCCACTCGTGCGTGATAGCCGTTGAAGATGCCTCCGAACCGGCGCGCCTGGGAGAGCAGCCACAGCGAGCGGCGGTCGTTGTAGGTGCTCAGTCCCGCCGGTGAGACGAGGAGGAGACGCTCGACACGCTGCGGGAAGCTGATCGCGAGCTCGGCTGAGGTGAAGCCACCCATCGAGTGCCCGACGAACGTCGCCGCGCCAATCCCGAGAGCATCCAGCAGCCGCTCGATCGTGCGCATATATAGGGGTATCGAAATCCTCTGCGCCGGCAGCGGCGAGTCGCCGAAGCCGGGTAGATCGAGGGCAATCACGCGATGGCTTGGTGCAAACGCGGTCAGTTGCTCTACCCAGTGCGTCCAGCGCCCGATCAGGCCATGCACGAACAGGAGCGGCGGACCTTCGCCCAGCTCCACGACGTTTATTGGCTGACCGTCTAGGATCACCCAGCGCTGGTGCACACGCCAGTCGACGTCGAGCCATGGGGAATGGCCCTGCGGCCCGTAGACTGACCGGTCATCCAATCCGGGGAGCGAGGAGGATGAAGCTGTGGACGGGTTCACAATCGTTCAAGCTACCCAAGGAACAGCATAAATATATGAGGATCGCGATCGACATCGACTCGACGCTTCACCATTATTGGGACATCCTCTCGGAGGTCTCGGTGAGGCGCTTCGGAATCGAGCTGCCCTACGACGAGCAGTTCACGTGGGGCATCACGCGCCTTCGTCCCGAGCAGCTAGCTCTGTGCATCGACGAGAGTCATTCAGATGAGCTGATTCTCGCCGGCACCCCCTATCCTGGTGCGGTTCAGGCGGTGCGCCGCTGGCATGAGGAAGGTCACTTCGTGCATATCACCAGCCATCGGGCCACCGATCGCAAGCGTCCCACCGCCGCCTGGCTCGAGCAGATCGGGTTGCCGTTCGACGATCTGCACTGCTCCGATGACAAGGTTTCTCGTTGTCTCGAGCTCGAGATCGGCCTGCTGATCGACGATGGCCCGCTGAACCTCGCCGCCGCGCTGGCGCGCGGCATCGCCGTCGCCACGATCCGCCACCCGTGGAACAGGGATCTATGCGACGAAGAGGATGTGATCTGCGCCGGTGATTGGCCAGAGCTCGAGCGCAAGCTCACACCCGTGCTTGCAAGGCAGGGCACGGGGGTTGGCGCGGCGAACTAGGTGTCTCGAATGGAGAGCGCTTGGAAGGCAGCCCTCGAGCTGCTCGAAGAGGATCTGCGCCGCCGCGATGCGGCCGCCAGGACAAGACGGGCGTATGCGCTCGATGTTGGACAGTTCGCGCGCTGGGCGGTCGCCCGCCGGTTGCTTCCGGAGCTGGTCGGCGTGAAGGACGTGCGCCGCTACATTGCGCTGCTCTCCGGTGCAAACGCGGCCCCGAGCACAACCGCACGCAAGCTGGCGGCCCTGCGTGCCTTGTTCGCCAGCCAGCGTGAGCACGGACGGATCACCCAGAACCCCGCCGACCTGGTGAGCACGCCGCGCCGCTCGTTATACCTGCCACGCGTGCTCAAGGAGAAGGAGGCGGCCAGGCTGCTGGACGCGATCCCTGCGCGTAACTCGCTGGAGCAGCGCGACCAGGCGCTGTTCGAGCTGGCCTACGGGTGCGGCTTGCGCGCCGAGGAGCTCGTGTCACTGAAGATCACAGACATCGACTACGACGGCGAGCAGCTGCGCGTAGAGGGGAAGGGACGCAAGACGCGCTATCTGCCGGTCGGGGAGGTCGCGATGGCTGCGGTGAGGCTCTACATAGGACGGGGTCGCAATGGTCTCACCGCCCCAAGCGCGCCGGGAGGGCGTGAGGGAGAAGAGCGCGCGCTGTTCCTGTCAAAGACTGGAAAACCGCTGGGCACGAGCGACGTCCGCAGGCGACTGCGGGTGTGGGCCACACGCGCACAAATCCCGGGCGGGGCGACGCCGCACGCTCTCAGGCACAGCTTTGCGACGCATCTCCTCGACGGCGGAGCGGACTTGCGGAGCATCCAAGAGCTGCTTGGCCATGCAAGCGTGTCGACTACCCAGGTTTACACTCGGGTAGAGTCCGCCAGGCTGAGAAGCGCCTATGCGCGCAGCCACCCTCGGGCTTGAGGGGGGAGAAGACACTGGAGACGAATGTTAAAGCGATCGAGCTGCGCGAAGTCTGGCGGCGGTATAAGACCGACGGTGATCGGCGTGCCCGCGAGCGGCTCGTGCTCGCCTACTCGCCGCTGGTCAAGTACGTAGCCGGGCGCACCGCCGCTGGGCTGCCCCCGCATGTCGAGGAGGCGGACCTGATCTCCTACGGGCTGGTGGGGCTGATCTCCGCGATCGAGCGGTTCGAGCCCGCGCGGGAAATCAAGTTCGAGACGTACGCCATCATGCGCATCAAGGGCGCGATCATCGATGAGCTGCGTGCAATGGACTGGGTGCCCCGCAGCGTGCGTTCACGTGCCCGGGAAGTGGAGCGCGCGAACGCCAAGCTCGAGCACACCCTGCAGAGGGCGCCGACCGACAAGGAGATGGCGGCCGAGCTGAAAATCACGGTAGAGGAACTGAACGAATCGCTGCTGGCGATCTCGCACTCCTCGATAGTCGCCCTGGACGAGCTGTGGAGCGTGTCGGACTCCAGCGGCGATCAGGTGTCTCTGATGGACACGATCGAAGATCACGCCGCGCCCGATCCGGCGAAGGCGCTCGACGTGGGTGACCTGAAGGACCGGATCGCCGAGTCGATCGCCAAGCTGCCAGAGCGCGAGAAGCTGGTGATCGCGCTGTACTACTACGAGAACCTGACCTTGCGCGAGATCGGCGAGGTCCTTGGAGTGACCGAGTCGCGCGTGTCCCAGTTGCACACGAAGGCCGTCCTGCGCCTGCGTTCGCGGATGCAGGAGGACTCTTTCGAGAGCTGATCGACTACTCTCCTCATTCGATGGCTACCAGGTCGATCGTCACCTCTCAGCCCGATGTCGCCTGCGACGTATGCGAGCGGCGGCTGCTGCGTGGCGAGTTGCCCGACGTCTTCCTGGCCGCTGGCCGCCGTCGCACGGTCTGCGAGTTGTGTGCGCCGCGAGCGGCGCATGAGGGGTGGCTGCGCGAGGCTGACCGCCACTCGGCGAGCTTGCCAGCGCCGCGCGTGAGGCGCGGTCGCAACCTGTTCGAGCGCCTTCGTCCCCAGCGTGAGCCGGTCTCCGTTGGCTCTGGGGAGGACCTTACCGGGCAGGGGATTGAGCTCGTGGCGCCAGAGGTTCCACTCGAGCCCAGGTCCTATGACTTCTTGGGAGCCATCGCGGGGGCCCAGGGAGAGTCATCCGCGGTGGCGCCGGGGCCGGGCGAGGAGGGCAGGATTGCGTTGACCAGCGGCGAGCTGAAGGTCGAGCGGGCGCTCGAGGTATTCAACGCCGGCGAGCACCCCAGGCGCGTGGCGGGTGTCGCCCGCTCGCTGGGCGAACCGGGCGTTACTGTTCGCCTAGTCGCCGATTCCGGGAGCGTGGTCGTGATCGTGGTTGCGTGGGAGCTGTGCTGGTACCGGTATGAGGTGGATCTCGGCGATGAGGCGGCAGGGGCACTGGTGACGGCGCAGGGGATGGAGCTTTCAGAGCTCGCGGAGGAGGACCGGCTTGTGAATGCCACAGCCGACGAGCACGGCGCGCTGTTGCGTATCGCTGTTTGAGCTGCACCTTGTGTATTTGCGGCTGAAGAGTAGAATCGAGGCCTGATGATCTATTGCGTTGTCCCCAAGCCGTTGGCCGAGGAGCTGTATCCAAAGCTCCTCGAGCACTACCAGCACGAGGACAACGTGACGGTGATCGTTGACCGGCGTGAGTTCGACCGGCGCGCCCGGCGGGGGAGCCCGGCCGCGCAAGCGCCAGCTCCAGAGGGTGCGCCGCGGCGCGTGATCCGCGACCGTCGCAGGGCTCGCGTGGCCGGGGATATGCCCCCACTCGCACGCGCGTCCTCATAACCCACGCGTTTCGTCTCAGCCGATCTAGATACTTCGGGCGATGAAGGTGATAGTGCACGTCGATGGCGGCGCTCGTGGCAACCCTGGGCCGGCGGCGGCCGCTTGCGTGATCACCTCACCCGAGGGTGTACTGCTGGGCGAGCACGCCCAATTGCTCGGCACGGCCACAAACAACGTGGCCGAGTACCGGGCGCTGCTGCTCGGGCTTCAGGGCGCGCGCGAGCTGGGCGCAAGCGAAATCGACGTCGTGGGTGACTCGGAGCTGATTGCAAAGCAGGTAAACGGTCTATTCAAGGTCAAGCACGAGGCGATGAAGCCCTTGCACCGTGAGGCGATGGCGGCCTTGGAGCAGTTCGAGCGCTGGTCGATCCGGACCGTGCCGCGCGAGCAGAACGAGCACGCTGACGCGCTTGTCAACGCCGCGCTGGATCAGGCGCGCGACGCTCAGTGAAGCGGTCGGGCCGAGCGCGCGATGCCGAGCATCTGTTCGTTTGAGAGATCCTCGAGCAATGTGTTGGTGAGCCAGTACAGAACTTGCCCCTGGCGCCAGGCGACCGTGTGGATGTGACTTCCATCGGCGAAGATCCTGTAGGCGACTCCGCCGATCTTGCGGGTTTCGGTCGGATGGGCGACGAGCGGTGGGTTCAGCCAGTCGGTGCCCTCGAAGTCGTAGTAGCCACCGAGGCCGTTTTGCTGGAAGGGCACGATGTAGGCGTGGCGCAGGTGGTTGCCGGTGTCGCGCAGCGTGTAGGCGCGTACCGGCTGCTGCGTGGCGGGAGCGGTTTGCAGCGACGGGTAGAGGACGCGGAAGGGCACGTTGATGGCGGCCTTGACGAGTTCGCTCTGGCCTGAGGATGGGGTGGGGTACAGCCCGATCGACGTAGCGCTGGAGCTCCTCGAGCCGTGATGGCCGTGGCCCTTGGTCCGATTCGTGAGGGTGGGCTTGGGTGCGCTGACTTTCTGCTGGCCGTGCAGGAAGTCCGCGAGCGTGGCCTGCGCGAGCGCGGGCGTGCTCGTAACGAACGACTGCCCCTTGAACCCATAGTTTCCGTTGGCGACCCGGAACTTGACCTGACGCAGCGGCTTTGATTGCGAGAACCCGACCAGCTTGGCGAGGTCGATCAGCTGGCTGGCTGAGGAGCTGAACCCCGCGGTGACGATCGCCCGTCCCACGGCTTTGGCGACCGTGTCGATCTGGCCAATCGCGTTTTCGGGCGAGATTTGCTCGCGCAGGTTGCGCAGGAAGTCCTGCTGGCGGGCGACACGCACGAAGTCGGAGTCGTGGTGGCGATAGCGGACGTAAGAGAGCGCGTTGTTGTAGCAGAGCTTCTGGTAGCCGGGCTGGAGATTGATTTCGGAGTATTCTTCCCCTTCTTCACCGTGCAGGTGAAGGTAGCGGTGGTCGACGTTGACGTAGACGCAGCCGAGCGTGTCGACGACCTGGATGAAGCCTTTGAAGTTGACGTCGATGATCCCGTTGAGCTTCAGGCCGGGGAAGACTTCGTGCTCGATCGTTTCGGCCGCCAGCACCATCGAGCCGCGCGCGCCACCGAGCTCGGCGCCGTAGGTGTATGCGGCGTTGATCTTTGACTGCGGGTAGTACTGCCCCGTTGAGGCTTTGATGTTCACGAGCAAATCGCGGGGGATCGAGAGCACCGAGGTTTGTCCCTGTTCGGGGTCGAAGCGCACCAGCAGGATCGTGTCGCTGTGCGGGGGGTCGGTGCGGTCAAGGGCGTCTTTCGAGGCGGCTCGCCTGTCTGAGCCAAGGATCAGGTAGGTCTCCGGGCCGCCGTTGTATTCGGGGATGACTACCCCCTTTGGGGCGTGGATCTGGTCGACGCCGGGGAAGATGTCGTGCGCGAGTCCACTTGCGGTGTTCAGCGCGACCGTCGCTGTGGCCCCACCGCTGAGTAGCACGATCAGCACGCCGCCGATCGCGAAGCGCTTCCACATGCTCATCCACAGGGAGGGTGGCCGCTCGTCATCCATGGGGTATAGGCACGCAGCAGCTCATATTGGGCATAAGGCAAGCTAGCGGCGGCAGGGCGGGCACTTATCACCGCGCTCGTTCGCTAAGAGTAGCGAGCCGGCCGGCGCGTACGCGGCGGACGAGGCCGGGGAGACCGGTACCCTCGAGGACGTGCTCAGCCCCAGAAATCGCGAGTTGTTGGGGCTCGTTCCCGCAGCTCTGCTGGTCACGGCGGGCTTCACGGCGATCTTCATCCAGGCCGAGAACAACTCTCCGGGGGGCTCGACGAACCTCACGCTGAACCACGCCTCGGGCGTGTCGCTTACGTATGGCGCCCTGTTTCTGGGGTTGTGCCTGGCGGCGCACCTCGTGATCCGCTTCGCGTTGCCGCACGCTGACCCCTATCTGTTCCCACTCGGGGCCGTGCTCGCGAGCGTGGGCATCGTGATGGTGTACCGCATCAACCCAGCGCTGGCGCGCCAGCAGGCGCAGTGGATGGTGATCGGGCTGATCCTGTTCGCCGCCACGATCCTGGTGCTGCGCCGCCGGGGGCTGGGTGTACTCGAGCGCTACCGCTACACGATCGCGGCACTCGGCATTGGCATGGCTGTACTGCCGAGGTTCCCCGGCATCGGCGAGCAGGTCAACGGGGCCTACCTGAACATTCACGTGGGCAGCGTCTCCTTTCAGCCCGCCGAGCTGGCAAAGATCGCGATCGTGATCTTTCTGGCGAGCTATTTGCGCGACAACCGCCAGATCCTCGTGACCGCCGGGCGGCGCGTGCTGGGGCTAACGATCCCGCCGATGAAGCAGTTCGGCCCGATGCTCGTCGTGTGGGGAGCGGCGATGGCCACGCTGCTGTTGACGAGGGAGCTCGGCACTTCGCTGATGTTCTATGGCGCCTTCCTCGCACTGTTGTATGTCGCCACGGGGCGCTTTTCCTTCCCCCTGATCGGGCTCGTGCTGTTCGCCCTTGGCGCCTGGTTCGTGGCCACGCATGTGAGTCACGTGCACGCGCGAGTGCTCGCCTGGGAGCACCCCTTCGACCTGACGCTGTACAACCGCCTGGAAGGGGGCAGCTATCAGCTCGCACAGTCGCTGTTCGCCCAGGCCGACGGGGGCCTGCTGGGCACGGGCTTTGACCAGTCGCTGCTGCGGTTGCCCCACGGCGGCTCCTCGATCTTGCCGGTTCCCGAAAGCGACATGATCTACGCGGTGATCACGAACGAGCTGGGCCTGGTGGGCGCCACGGCGCTGCTGCTCGTGTATCTGCTGTTCATAGCCCGTGGGCTGAAGACGGCGATGCTGGCGAAGGACTCCTTCTCCAAGCTGCTGGCGACGGGGCTGTCGTTCATCGTGGCGATGCAGGTGTTCGTGATCGTCGGCGGCGTGACGCGGGTGATCCCGCTGACGGGGGTGACGCTGCCGTTTGTCGCCTACGGGGGGTCCTCGGTGGTGATGAACTTCGTGCTGCTGGCGCTGCTGCTGGTTGTGTCAGACCGGGCGCGAAGACCCTATTCCCGGACGTGAAGGCCTCTAGCGTGCGTTGTGTGGGCTTGCTGAGGCTTCCGGGCGAGAACCTTCATAGCCACCAGCCCGCGCAGGTGAGTCTCGGGCGCCGTCGAAAACCTGAGCCGTGTTGACTTCGACGATTGCGGCGGCGACGCCACGTTTGCTCCTGCGAACGCCGCCGCACTCCCATCACCGCTACGCCGGCCTGGCCGGTCCTCGTTCGCCCGGCGGGCTGTCCTCGCCAGCTGGCCTGCACCGGCGACCGTGGCTGGCGCGCCTGCGCCGCGCGTTGGACGAGGGGCTATTCGTTCTGCACTACCAGCCAATCGTGTCGTTGCGGGATGGGAGCGTGTCGCATTACGAGGCGCTCGTGCGGCTCGCTGATGAGCCCGGCGGGGGGCTGGTGGCGCCCGGCAGGTTTCTGCCCGCGGCCGAGCGCTACGGCCTGATCCGTGAGATCGACCGCATGGTGCTGGCCCAGGTGACCACACTGCTCTCGGGGGAGCACGGTCAACAGGGCGTGCACGTCGCGATCAACTGCTCGTCGCTGTCGATTACCGATGGGGGAATGCTGGCTCAGATCGAAGGAGCGCTCAGGCTCGCGAGGGTCGATCCCGCACAGCTGGTGGTCGAGGTGACCGAGACCGCGGCGATCTCCGACATGGCGCGCGCGCAAGCTTTCTGTGCCGGCGTGCAGGCATTCGGCTGCGCGGTTGCGCTCGATGACTTCGGCGCCGGCTTCGGTTCCTTTCAATACCTCAAGCACCTGCCGTTTCAGTACTTGAAGATCGACGGCGACTTCATTCGCGGCCTGCCGGCTTCGTCAAAGGACCAGCTCGTGGTCAAGGCGCTCGTGGATCTCGCCCGCGGCATGGGCAAGCAAACGATCGCCGAGTATGTCGAAGACATGGCAACGGTGGAGCTGTTGCGCGAGTACGGCGTGGATTACGCCCAGGGCTTCGAGGTGGGTGCTCCACACCCGGTTGTGCCGCTCGCCTAGCTTCTGGCCGGGCGCCTATTTGGGCTGGGGGAATTGCCTACGCATCGCAGCGTCCCACATGCGGTCGCTGAGCAGGCGTCGTGCCCAAATCGTGAACTTGGCCGAGGGCGTAATCGTGATCCGCGCAGGCGGCCGTGAGCGGGTGATCGCACGCTCGATGACCTTCGCCACACGGTCGGGGCTGCCGCCGAGCAGCTTCATCGGCCCCTCATACGCGCCTTTGGTGACCGCGCCGACGGTCGTATTGAAGGTCGCGTACGGGTCGTCTGCGCCTGCGCCCACGCCGGCCATGCTCGCCGTGGCGGCCTCGCCGAACTCGGTCGTGATCAGGCCGGGCTCGAGCAGGATCACGTCGATGTGAAAGCCGCGCAGCTCAAAGCGAAGCGCATCGGAGATCGCCTCGAGCGCGTGCTTGGTCGCGTGGTAGTGGCCGCCGCCGGGGAACGACAGGCGCCCGCCCATCGAGCCGACGTTGACGATCTTTCCCCATCGCTGCGCGCGCATCTTCGGCAAGACCATCTGGGTCAGGCGGACGAGCCCGAACACGTTCGTCTCGAACTGGCGGCGCACGGCATCCAGCGGCACCGTCTCGATCGCCCCTGACTGGCTGTAGCCGGCGTTGTTGATGAGCACGCCGACAGCGCCCTCAGCGCGCTCCACCTCGGCTACCGCGGCCTGCATCGACTGCTCGCCGGTCACGTCCAGCGCGAGCGTTTTGCAGCCCGCCTGCGCCAGCTCGCCGAGTGTCTCCGGCCGGCGGGCGGTCGCGTATACCGTCCAGCCGGAGCGCACGAGCGTCAGCGCGGTGGCGCGGCCGATGCCCGAGGAGCAGCCGGTGATCAACACCGCCTTCGAGGGTTCGGACATGCGGGCAGCATAAACGCGCGCCGGTCCTCTAGGGTGGGCGCCCATGCGTGCCGTGACCTTCCAGGCGCCCGGCGAGGTGCGTGTCGAGGACGTGCCCGAGCCGGAGCTGAACGAGCCGACCGACGCGATCGTGCGGATCGAGGCGACGGGGGTGTGCGGGTCAGACCTGCACATCTACCACGGGCGCGTTCAGATCGAGCCGGGCTTTACGATCGGGCATGAGTATGTGGGCACGGTGATCGCGGCTGGCGAGCGCGTTACGGGCGTGTCGGTGGGAGACCGCGTGCTCGGGTGCTTTCAGACCGCATGCGGTGTTTGCTACTTCTGTCGCGCCGGGTGGTATGACCGCTGTGCGGTGTCGCGCACGTTCGGGCATGGCGCGGCGCTTGGGTCGCTCCAGGGGACCCAGGCTGAGCGTGCGCTGGTGCCGAACGCCGGCCTCGTGCTGCGCCGGGTGCCCGAGGGAATGAGTGACGACGTTGCGCTGTTTGCCGGGGATGTGATGGGGACCGGCTTTCACGGGGTGGTGGCGAGCGGTTTGCGCGCCGGGGATGTCGCCGCGGTGCTGGGGTTGGGGCCGGTGGGGTTGTGTGCGGTGCAGGCGGCGCGCGCGATTGGGGCGGCGCATGTGCTTGCTGTCGACTCGGTGGAGGAGCGTCTCTTAGTCGCCGAGTCTTTCGGAGCGGAGCCGGTGCACCTCGTTGAGCAGGATGTGCGTGCGCTCGCGCGCGAGCGCACCGGGGGTCGTGGGGTGGACGTGTGCATTGACGCGGTGGGCGATCCGCGGGCGCTCGAGACGGCGCTCTACATCACACGTGCGCATGGTGCGGTGCAGTGCCTGGGCGTGTATGCCGAGCGCGCGGAGGTGCACATGGGGTTGCTGTGGATCAAGGCGCTCACGTTGCGCGGGGGGCAGGCCAACGTGATCGGTCACCTCGATCGTGTGCTGGAGATGATGTCCGCCGGTCTGCTCGACCCGGGCCCGCTCGTGACCCACCACATGTCTCTCGATGACGCGGTCGAGGCCTATGCGCTGTATGACCGGCGCGAGGCGCTTAAGATCGTGCTGAAGCCGTGAATCAGCTGGAGCCACAGACCTCGCGTAAGGAGCCCTCATGAGCGCCGCTGCCGATACCGCCACCTCGAACAGCCTCCCCGACGCGCTGGGAGATGCGGCGCGTGCGTTCATCGCCGGCCCCCATCGTCTACTGATCGGCGCCGAGCGCCCCGAGGCTGCCGAAGGGCACACGTTTGCGACGCTGGACCCCGCCACAGGCCGCGAGATCGCCCAGGTGTCTCAGGCGGGTCCGCAGGATGTGGAGCAGGCCGTACGGGCAGCGCGCGCTGCGTTCGCCGACGGCCCGTGGGCCTCACTGCCACCGGCCGGGCGCGAGGGCTTGATGCGTGCGTTGGCCGACGCGATGGAAGAGCGCGCTGAGGAGCTTGCCCAGATCGAGTCGCTTGACAACGGCAAGCCGGTCGGCCTCGCCCAATACGTCGATGTGAACGGGGCGATCGCGCACTTGCGCTACTTCGCGGGCTGGCCGACGAAGATCGAGGGGGGCGTGCTGCCGGTGGCGGCGCCGAACATGCACTGCTACACCCGTCGTGAACCCGTCGGCGTCTGCGCTCAGATCATTCCGTGGAACTTCCCCCTGCTGATGGCGGCGTGGAAGCTCGGACCGGCGCTCGCGGCCGGCTGCACGGTTGTGCTCAAGCCTGCCGAGCAGACGCCGCTCAGCGCGCTGCGTATCGGCGAGCTCGCGCTCGAGGTCGGCTTCCCACCGGGCGTCCTGAACGTCCTCACCGGTGACGGCGAGACGGGCGCGGCGCTTGTCGACCACCCCGACGTCGACAAGATTGCCTTCACGGGTTCGACGATCGTGGGCCGCGAGATCGGCGCCAAGGCCGGTCGCGCGCTGAAGCGCGTGACGCTGGAGCTCGGCGGCAAGTCGCCGAACATCATTCTCCCGGATGCCGACATCGATGCCGCGATCAAGGGCTCCTACCAGGCGATCTATTTCAACTCCGGTCAGGCTTGTAACGCCGGTTCGCGCCTGTTTGTCCCAGCGGAGCGCTTCGACGAGGTCATGAATGGGCTGGCCGCACAGGCCTCTTCGGCGCGTCTCGGGCCGGGCCTGGACCCCGGCACGCAGCTCGGGCCGGTCGTCTCAGCTGAGCAGCACGAGCGAGTGATGGGCTACATCGAGTCCGGTCGCTCAGAAGGGGCCGAGCTGCTGGCGGGCGGCGAGGCAGCCTTGACCGACAGCGGCGGCTACTACGTCACGCCGACGCTCTTCAGCACCACCTCAGACGATCTGAAGATTGTTCGCGAGGAGATCTTCGGGCCGGTGCTCGTCGCGTCGCCTTACGACTCGCTCGATGAGGTGGCCGAGCGCGCCAACCAGAGTGAGTACGGCCTTGCCGCGGGCGTCTGGACGCGCGACGTCGGCAACGCTCACAAGCTGGCCGCGATGCTGCGGGCGGGCATGGTCTACATCAATACCTGGGGCGTGGTCGACCCGTCGGCGCCGTTCGGAGGCTTCAAGGCTTCTGGCATTGGTCGCGAGCACGGCCACGACGGTCTCGACGCCTACCTGGAGACAAAGACGGTTTGGACAGCGTTGTAGGGAGCAGCGGCGGCGTTGTAGGAGCTGACGCCGTAGGTCGTCTCGGCAAGAGCGGAGGGGTTCGCACATCCGTCGAGCGTCTGGGTGATCGCCCGGACGCGGCCCGCTGGGTGCGGGCAGTGATCCTCCTTTGTGCACTCGTGCTGGTGGCGGCCACCGCCGAGATCGTGCTCGACGCCGCCGCCGGTCACTCTCCGCTGATCCCCAAGTCGCCGGTGCTCGCGGGCTGGCTTCAGGGGATCGGCGAGCGTCTCGGATTCCGCGTCTTCCTGATCGCGGTGCTGGCCTTCTCGGCCGGCTATGCAGGCCTGCTGTGGCTGGCGCGAGGCATCTCCAAACGCTGGGCGATTGCGCTGATCGCCGTGCTCCACGCGATCGTGTTCGCCGGGCCGGTTCTGCTCTCAACCGACGTCTTCAGCTACATCGCCTACGCCCGCATGGGCGTCGAGCATGGGATCAATCCCTACCTTCACGGGCCGATCGCGATCTCGCACGATTCCGTCTATCACTATGTCGGGCAGGACTGGAAGCACGTTGCCACGGCCTACGGGCCGCTGTACACGCTGCTCTCCTATCCGTTCGGGCTGCTCGGTGTGACGGGCGCGATCTGGGGCATGAAGATCGTGGCACTGCTCGCGAGCGCCGGCACGCTCGTGCTCACGTGGCGCTGTGCACGCCTGCGCGAGGTGAACCCTGTCGTGGCGATCCTCGCCGTCGGCGCCAATCCGCTGTACGTGATCTATGCCCTCGGCGGCGCCCACAACGATCTGATCATGCTGCTGGCGATGATGGCGGCGGTCAGCCTCACATTTGCTGGCAGGGATGCGCCAGCGGCTGCGACCGTAGTCGCCGGGGCGCTTGTGAAGGCCACGGTGGCGGCGCTGTTGCCGTTCATGATCCTCGCGCGGCGCAGTCGCGCGCAGGTTCTCGGCGCTGTGGCGGCCTTGGGGGCGGGCGCGCTGATCGCCTACGTGGCCTTCGGCGTGGACGGAATCAACATAGTCGCGGCGCTGAACCGCGACGCGGCGTTCGTCTCGACGGACAGCTTCCCCAACGAGCTCGCCCACCTGGTGGGCAAGCCGGGGGTGTTTCCGGTCGATCACGATCTGCTCAAGGGAGCGCTCGTGATCATCGTGCTGCACCTGCTGTGGCGCACTTGGCGCGGCTATGACTGGATCTCTGCCGCCGGCTGGACGCTGCTGGCGATCTCCGTGACGAGCACGTGGCTATTGGCGTGGTACATCCTCTGGCCGCTGCCCTTGGCGGTCATCGCGCGTGACCGCCGGCTGCTGGTTGCAACGCTCGCGGTGCAGGCGCTGTTCATCGCCCATCAGATGACGCCGTTGTTCGCTCCGGTGTCATGAACGGTGCTGGGACACCGCCCGGGCGGGGCTTGGAACGCCTGTCCCCGTGGCTGCGCCCGCGCGAGGCGCAGGCGCGCCCAAGGGGCCGGACGGGACTGATCGAGACGACCCTGCTGCTGCTCACCGGCCTGCTCCTTGCGGTCGCGACGGTCAATGACGTCGTGCTCTCGACTCACACCAACCACCGGCTCGTCGCCGACTTGCGCACGTGGCGCTCTTACACAGGCCACGACTACAAAAATCTGTCGGCCGAACAGGACCAGCGCCACCACACGACCGTCGATGTGATCTGCGGCAACACCACGCCAGGCCCGCCGAAAGAACGGATCCAGCTCTGCCTGCAGATGACGGGACCGGTCATCCACTCACGCCGCGCAGCGCGCGGCGGCTGGTACTTGCCGCCGAAGGCCGAAGACCTCCGCCACTCACGCTATGGCTGCTTCGGTGAAGCCAAGAGCGCCGGGCTCTGTGGCCCGGCCGCTGCGGGCGCGGAAGGCTCCGAAGGCACAGTGGCGGAAACAGGTCATTGAGCGCAGCGATCCCCTCGCCTGCCGGTGCAACTCGTGCCGCTGCCCTACGCGGTCACGCGCTGGGAGCGCGGTGGGCGCTCGCGGGGCTGGTGGTCTTGGCCGCGGCGCTGCGGTTTTCGACGCTCGGGCGCCAGAGCCTGTGGTACGACGAGGCGTTCACCCCCGTACACACTCTTCACCCGAGCCTCACGGCGACGCTGAGCGCGGTCGCTCACACCGAAAACTCACCGCCGCTGTGGTATCTGCTCGAGTGGGCCGTCTCGCGCGTATTCGGTACCGGCGCGATCGCGCTGCGTTCTCTCTCGGCGCTCGCGGGGGTGGCAAGCGTCGTGGTGGGGTGGGGAATAGGCCGCGAATTAGCCGGTCGCCGCGCCGCGTTTGCGACGGCGGCCCTGATCGCGGTCAACCCGCTGTTTGTGTGGTACTCGCAAGAGGCGCGCGTGTATGGCCTCTACACCCTGATGGCTGCGCTCGCCGTACTGTGCTTCCTGCGTGCTCTGCGCGAGCCCACGCCGGGACGGCTGACCGCGTTCGCGGTGAGTGGCGCGCTGGCGCTGCTCACTCACTACTTCGCGGTGTTTCTGCTGGCGCCGATGTGCCTGTGGCTCGTGCTGGAGCACCGCGCGCACAGGCGCGTGACGCTGGCCGCGGTGGCGGCAGTGGGTGCCGTGGGCGTAGCGCTGCTCCCTCTGATCTCAGCCCAGGGCGGCCGCGGCACACAGTGGATCGGGCGCTGGCCGCTCGGCGAACGCCTGGAAGCTATTCCTCAGTACTACCTGACGGGCGAGTCCGGCGCTCCGCTTGGCCACGGCGTGGAGCTGCTCATCGCCCTGCCGGTCCTCGGCGGTCTTTTCTTTGGGCTATGGCGGGGCCTCACTCGCCTCGAGGAGCGCCAGGCACTGATCGTGCTGGTGCTCAGCGCCTGCGGCGTGCTTATCCCCGTCGCGCTCGTCATCCTCGGTCTGGACTATCTCGCCCCGCGCAACCTCGTTGCCGCGATGATCCCGCTCACCGCCCTGCTCGCGGTCGTCATCGCCGCACAGCGCACGGGCCGTGTGGGCGCCGCGCTCGTAGGCGTCGTAGCGCTCGCCTTCTTCGCAATGTCCATCGATGTGAATTTCAGCCCGCGTCTGCAGCGTGGCGACTGGCGCGGCGTCGCCAAGGTCTTGCGAGGCACCCCCGCGAACGACCGCGTGATCACGACCGTCGAGCTCGGGGCGGCGCCGCTCGAGTACTACCTGCCGCCGCTGCACAACCTCGCCCGTGGGGGGGCGGTGACGGTCAGCGAGATCGACGAGACCGGTTATGCGCCACTGCGAGCCTCTGCGGGCAGCCCGCCGGCGCCCGGCTTTCACCTGCTCAGCCGCGATGACGTGAACGGTCTGATCGTCTATCGCTTCCTGTCAACGTCGCCCCGCAAGGTCTCAGAGGCGGCATTGCGCACGCACGTGATCACCGAAGCGCATCCGGAGGTGCTTGTCTCTGAAGCTCAGGCACCGTTGTAGGAGGCAGGCGCCGGGGGATCTTCGCGAGCGCTTGCGATTTGCGCCAGCAGCGCTGCGGGCGAGGTGCCGCCCAGCACTCGCAGGCGGTGCAGGCGGTTGGGGTCGTCTCCGGGGTGCGCCCAGCCGGGGATGACGGTGGTCGAGCCGGCGTAGCCTGCGGCCTTGACCGCAGCGATGACGGTCGCGTTGTAGTGCCCGGACGGGTAGCAGAACCAATTGACCGGTACGTGGTAGCGCTGCTGCAGGACCCGGCGTGCGACAGCCACCTGGTAGTGCAGCTGCTGGGCGTCCAAGGTGATCAGATCGGCGTGACTGATGCCCTGGGTATCGAGCTCCCAGCCTGCCGCGATCAGGCCACGGATCTGGCCTTGGCCGAATCCGCCCTGTGATGGCGGCAAGCCGGATAGCTGGATGTTCTCGACACCGGCCCAACCGAGCCGTTGCAGGACTCCCAGCGCCTGCGTGTATTGAGACTGGTAGCCGTTATCGAAGCTGAGCACGATCGGTTTGCCCGCTGGAAGCGATGCGCCGCCGTGCCAGTAGGCCTGCATCTGGTCGAGGGTGACGGCGTGCCAGCCGGCGTTCTTCAGCGCCTGCATCTGCCGGGCGAACTCGCTCGGTGGGACGTATAGCCCTGGGAACGGCGCGCCGGGCGGCGGAGCGGCGATCACGTGGTACATGAGGATCGGCACCGCCACGGTACCGGCTCCCACCCGCTCCTGGCTCGCTCTCCCATGGCCGGTCCGGCTCGCGCTTGGCGTATCCCGCGCCCGGGCCAGGAGATCACGCGCGCCATGGGCGGAAGGCGTATGGCCCGCCGCGCCTTGTGACTGGCTGGGAGCGTTTCCCGATTGGACACCCCAGATATCGCCCAGCAGGACGACGCCCACAGACAGGATTAGCAGCGTGATCAGTCCGGCGGCTTGGTAGCGGTGGCGGCGGGTTGCTCGCCGGCTGGCCCTACGACGGTTGCGGAGCTCCTCTGGAGGCTCTGTCTGTGGCGCGGGCACTGGCGAAGGATGGCATGAAGCCCGGGAGCTCGAGCGCGATCTGCGCACCGCCCCCGGGACGGTCCCCAGCCGTGATGCGCCCGGCATGGGCCTGCACGATGGCGCGGACGATCGCCAGCCCAAGCCCGGTGCCGCCCGAGGCCCGGTCGCGGGCCGTGTCGGTGCGGTGGAAGCGGTCGAAGATGCGCTCGCGCTGATCGGGGGCAATGCCCGGACCGTTGTCGCTCACCACGAAGCGCAGCCGGTTGCTTGCCAGGATCTCCACATCCAGACGGACGAGGCCCTGTGGGGCGGTGGTGTGCTCAATCGCGTTGCGGGCGAGGTTACGCAGCGCTTGAGCGAGGCGGTCGGGATCGGCCTGGAGCGTGCCATCTGGGACCGCTGAAAGCTCGAAGCAGCGCTCGGCGGTGAGGCTCATTCCGTCCCACAGGTCCTGGATGTAGGGCCGCAGGTCAATCGGCTCGACGCGCAGGAACTGCCTCTCCTCGGACTTGGCGAGCAGGATCAGGTCATCGACCAGCCGGGTGATCCGGGAGACCTCGGCTTGCACGAGGCGCTCGACGCGGCGCACCTCCCCGGCCGGCGGAT
>DASZFC010000045.1:0-1726 GCA_035940195.1 Solirubrobacteraceae bacterium | reverse complement strand
AATCTGACGACGCGCGGAGTCAAACTCAATGGGCTGATCGATCATTTTTTCTGGGTTGGCGATGTTCTCGCCCGGGGCACGAGCCGCTGCGAACCGTGCCAGCACCTCGTCGACCTGACCGGCAAGCCCTTGCTCCGCCCGCTCGTCCACAGGGGCGGCCTGCGCGCCGAGGTGCTGACCGGCGGGCGGATCCGCCTGGGCGATCCGATCCAACCATCGCACGAACAGCGCGGGGTCGGCGTCCTCGTCGTTCGGGACGGGAGCGTGCTGCTTGCGCGGCGCCTCTCGTCACGCGGCCAGGGGACCTGGTCCTTTCCCGGAGGCAAGCCTCACGACCAGGAGTCGGCCGAAGCCTGCGCGCTGCGCGAGCTTTATGAGGAAACGGGATTGATCGGCTCGCAACCCGAAATGGTCGGGCAAACGCTCGCCGGAGTCCCAGACTCGCGCGAGGTTTTCCGAACGGACTTCATTCGAGTAAGCGTCCCACGGGGAGAGCCCGAGCTCCGTGAGCCGGACAAATCGGAAGACTGGCAATGGTGCCGCTGGCAACGTTTGCCTGCGCCGCTCTTTTCGCCGGTCGAAGCCTTCATCGCAACTGGCTACCGTCCCCTGTCAGCGTGATCTGGCATGACCACCTGGGGTGAGTTCGCAGCCGCGCATCCATCGCTGGCAGCCTTCGGTGCCGACCGCCTCCTCCGTAAGGCCCCTTCCTACCTGGCGACGGTTAGACCGGATGGCGGTCCACGAGTGTATCCGGTGACGCCGATCATGTCCGCTGACCACCTCTTTCTGTTCATGGAGCCGACCTCGCCGAAAGGGCGGGACTTGCGAGAGCGCGCAATTTATGCGTTGCACAATGCCGTCCCTGATAACAAAGGAACCGGGGGCGAGTTTTATCTTCGGGGTAGTGCGACCTTGATCGAAGACCAGGGCCTGCGCGCGATCGCCGTTAGCTCGGCCAGCTACAAACCACTCGAGCGGTACATTCTATTTGAGCTGCACGTCGCAGAGGCACGTTGCAATGGCTATGGTGACGTCACGTTGCCGTCGCCGACCCACTGGCGAAGCGGAGCCGCAACGGTTCGTTAGGTCTGGCTGGCGGCGTCCTTCAACCAGGGCAGCGCAACGGACAGGGGTGCCACCAGCGCCAGGAACTGCTCCGGCGTCAGCCGTCGCCGCGAGGCCAGGCCGGTTGCCGCATCACCGGTAGCCCACCAGGTGGGACTCTGCGGCGGATCGCCGGCGCGCTCGGCGGCGGCCTCGAAGATCTCCCGATAGGACTCGGCTCCTAGCGCCGTCCGCGCCTCGAGACGGGCGGCCTCGATGGCCGGCTGCGACGCGAGCCAGGCTTGCTGCTGGCGTTTGGCGATCAGGACCCTTGCCGGATCGCTGAGCCCGAGCAATCCCTGGTAGAAACGATCTACCAGGGATCCGCTCGCGGCCGAATCGCCTTCCTTGACGAAGGCCCGGCTCATGAGCGCGCCGTCAGGCGGCCTGCGTCAGTGACGCGCTCTTCGGTTCGAGGGCCCAGTCGAGGACCTCTCGCACATCCTTGGCCAGGTGGATCGTCATCGCCTCGCGCACGCTCTGCGGCAGATCGTCGAGGTCCGCCTCGTTGCGATACGGCAGGATGATCTCGGTCAGCCCGGCACGATGCGCCGCCAGCAGCTTCTGCTTGACGCCGCCGATCGGCAGTACCTTGCCCTGCAGCGTCACCTCTCCCGTC
>DASZFC010000044.1:0-71325 GCA_035940195.1 Solirubrobacteraceae bacterium | reverse complement strand
AGCTCATCCACCGCCAACCTCAGCGATTCCCCAGCCTGCTAACCAAATCCACAAGTCCACAGCCCCAACTACTTCCTACTGTTCTCTGAAGATATGTCTATGAAGCTCTCCCTCTCGACGGCCGAGTTGCTCAACCAACTGCAAACCGTCACTCGCGTTGCTTCTACCCGCAGTGCAGTCCAGGCTCTCTCTGGAGTGATGATCTCAGCACAGGAGGGCTCAACGGCGGAGCTGCTCGCAACCGACATGGAGATCGGCCTGCGAGTACCGCTTACTGCTGAGATAGCCAGCCCAGGCGCCGTGGTTCTTCCAGCCAGACTGCTGCTCGATGTGGTCAGGTCACTGCCCGCCAGTCAGCTGACGCTGGAGCTACGGGCTGCAGAGCAGGATGTCGAGTTGATATCTGGCTCAGCCACCTTCCACTTGCGCACACTGCGCGCCGAGGACTTCCCCACACTTCCAGCACCCACACCCGAGAGCCGTATCACGCTGCCCGCTAAAGCCTTCGTGCAGACCGTCTCCCGTGTTGCCAGGTCTGCCTCCCGCGATGAGACCCGCCCCGTCCTCACAGGCATATTGATGTCTGCGTCCGGTCAGGAGTTGCGGATGGTAGCGACGGACTCCTATCGCCTGAGCGTCAAGCAGACCGCGCTCGAGGAACCACTCGAGGGGAGTCTCGATGCGAACGTCCCAGCTCGTGCACTGCAGGAGCTGGCGCGTATCGCGCAGCAGGCCGCGAGCGAGTCACTCGCCGTCAGCGTTGGGCAGAACCAGGTGGTCTTCGAGCTTGGCGAGATAGTCCTCTCCTCCCGGCTGATCGACGGCCAGTTTCCCAATTACCGCCAGCTGCTTCCGGAGTCGGTCGAGCACGAGCTGCGTCTTGCGAGCGCAGAGATAACTGGTGTGGCGCAGCGCATCAGCCTGCTAGCCCAGAAGAACGCCCCTCTGCGTCTCAGCTTTCGCGAGGGCGAGCTCACGGTCTCGGCCCAAACCACTGACGTGGGCGAGGCCTCAGAGACGATCCCTGTGGCCTTTCACGGGGAGCCCTTTGAGATCGGCTTCAACCCCGAGTTTCTGCGTGACGGACTGGAGAGCGTCGAGTCCGACGAGCTCGTACTGAGGCTGATCAGCCCCCTCCGCCCAGGGCTGATCGAATCTCCGGATTCTGGCGATTTCGTGTACCTTATAATGCCTATCAGGCTAAACGCGTGAGCTAGGGAGGTTTTGTGCGTGTCGTCAGCGTGCAGCTGCGCGACTTCCGCACCTATACCCGCGCCGAAGCCAGCCTCGGTGAGGGCCTCACGGTGGTTCACGGTCCCAACGGGGTGGGTAAGTCGAACCTGCTCGAGGCACTCTACTTTGGCTGCGCCGGGCGCTCGCCCCGGACTCGTAACGAGCGCGAGCTGGTGCGCTTCGGCGCCCAGGCCACCCGGGTCGTCGTGCAACTCGCCGAAGGCTCACACGCACACGAGCTGAGCGTTGGCTTCGAACCCGGCACGGCCAAGCACATGAGCGCTGACGGAGCTCCTGTTGAGCGCCTGCTCGATGTCGAAACGCGCCCGTTGCTGAGCGTCTTCCTCCCCGATCGCCTCGAGCTGCTCAAGGGTCCGCCCGCCCTGCGCCGTGCTCACCTGGACCAGTTCGTGGCGGCCGTCTGGCCCTCGCGCGCAGACGGCCGCCGCGCCTACTCGAAGGTTCTTTCCCAACGCAACGCCCTCCTCTCGGGCATCCGGGCTGGTCGCTCCTCGCGCGCGAGCATCTCCACCTGGGACCGTCAGCTGGCCCGTCACGCCCTGCTGCTGCGCGGACACCGTGAGGATGCGGTCGCCCTGCTCGCCACGTCGTTTACCGAGCGCGCCTCCCAGCTCGGCCTGACCGGCTCGGCGAGCCTCGACTACCGTCCCCGCTCGCGGGCCGCAGACGAAGGTGAGTTTCTCGCGGAGCTGGGAACGCGTCTGCCTGGGGATCTCGAACGCGGCTTCTCTACCCATGGGCCCCACCGCGATGAGCTCGCCCTGTTGCGCGACGGTCGCGAGCTCCGCCTCTACGGTTCCCAGGGCGAGCAGCGTCTTGCCCTGCTCGCCCTGTTGCTAGCTGAGCGCACGGTTCTCGCCCGCGAACGCCGCCGTACGCCACTGATGTTGCTCGACGACGTTATGAGCGAGCTCGACTCCGAGCGTCGCGAGCTGCTCGCCCGCGAGCTCTCCTGCGGTGGACAGAGCGTGATCGCTACCACCGACCTTGCTCACGTCCCGGGCGCCAGCGCCAGCGGCGTCACACGACTGCGCGTCTCTCCGGGTGCGATCCTTCAGGAGGCGCTGGCGGCGTGAGGACTGCTCCGCGAAAACTCTCCACGGTTCTCGAGACGCTCACGGCCACCCTCGCGCCGGCCACGACCCTCGCCCGCGTGCAGGAAATCTGGGAGGGCGCGGCGGGTCCCGCGATTGCCTGCGCGGCCCAGCCTACGGCCGAGCGCGAGGGCATTCTCACGGTGACCTGCGCCGCCGCGGTTTGGGCTCAGGAGCTCGACCTGATGGCCGCGGAGGTGATCCTGAGCCTGAACGCGGCGCTCGGCGATGAGGCGATTCGTGAGCTGCGCTGCCGGACCGGCTGAGCTGCCAAAAGACCGGGTCTCCACGCCCGCCCTGCGAATTAGACGGCTGGGTCCCCAACACAGGCCATTTTTATGGCTATTTGCAGGTATTTATGGCGTCCGTGGAGGCCGGATAAGAGCGCCCTTTGTGCTATTGTTTCCTAAACACTTCTCCCGCCCCGGCCCGTGGTCTTCGGACTCGGGATTCCGGGGCGTTCTCACGTAATCGGAGGCCGATTGGCTACAGGCGTCGACAGCTCTGATCAGAGCTCCAGGAAAGCAAAGAAGGGCGGCGTCAACGACCCGTCGATGACCGACGGTCCGGGCACCTACGACGCACAGGACATCACCGTCCTCGAAGGCCTCGAGGCGGTGCGCAAGCGCCCCGGAATGTACATCGGATCGACCGGCGTGATGGGCCTGCACCATCTCGTCTACGAGGTGGTCGACAACTCAGTTGACGAGGCACTCGCGGGCTACTGCACAAAAGTCTCGGTGATCGTGCACCCAGACAACTCGGTGACGGTCGTTGACGACGGGCGCGGGATCCCCGTCGCGATCATGGAGAAGGAGGGCCTGCCGGCCGTCCAGGTCGTGCTCACTGTCCTTCACTCCGGCGGAAAGTTCGGCGACGGTGGCGGCTACAAGGTCTCCGGCGGCCTGCATGGAGTTGGCGTGTCGGTCGTCAACGCGCTTTCTGAACAGTTGCACGTGGAGATCCGCCGCGACGGCTACGTTCACACCCAGGACTACGCACGCGGGGCCCCGCAGGGCGAGCTTGCCAGGGGTGAGGCGCTGCACTCTGGCGCATCCACCGGTACAACCGTCACGTTTCTCCCGGACGCCGACGTCTTCGAGACGCTCGACTTCGACTTCCTCACGCTGGAGGAGCGACTGCGCGAGACAGCCTTTCTCACGCGCGGACTGGAAATCTCGATCGTCGATGAGCGCGCCGAGGGCCACTCGGCGACGTTCCGCTACGAGGGCGGCATCGAGGACTTCGTCTCCTACCTCAACGAGAACAAGGAAACCGTGCACCGCAAGGTCGTCTTCTTCTCCGGCGAGTCAGACGAGGGGGCAGCCGAGATCGCGATGCAGTGGAACTCCTCCTACCAGGAGTCGATCCACTCCTTCGCCAACAACATCTCAACGCGCGAGGGCGGTTCGCACATGTCGGGCTTTCGCTCGGCGCTCACCCGCACGCTGAACAAGTACGCGCGCGATCACGGGCTGCTCAAGGAGAAAGAGGACAACCTCTCCGGGGAGGACGTGCGCGAGGGCCTCACAGCGGTGATCTCCGTCAAGCTGCGCGACCCCCAGTTCGAGGGCCAGACCAAGACCAAGCTCGGCAATCCGGGCATGGCCGGCTTTGTCGAGTCGATCGTCAACACGGGCCTCGGCGAGTTCCTGGAGGAGAACCCCTCAGAGGCGCGCGCGGTGATCATGAAGTCGGTGCAGGCGCAGCGCGCCCGCGAGGCGGCGCGCAAGGCGCGCGACCTCACGCGGCGCAAGTCGGCCTTGGAGAACTCCACACTGCCGGGGAAGCTCGCCGATTGCTCGGTCAAGGACCCGTCGCTGGCCGAGCTGTTCGTCGTCGAGGGCGACTCCGCCGGCGGCTCGGCCAAGCAGGGACGCGACCGCAACACACAGGCCGTGCTGCCGCTGCGCGGCAAGATCCTCAACGTCGAGAAGTCGCGTATCGACAAGGTGCTGCAGAACACCGAGATCCAGGCGCTGATCACGGCGATCGGCACCGGTGTGCGCGACGAGTTCAACATCGAGAATGCGCGCTATCACAAGGTCGTGCTGATGACCGACGCAGACGTCGACGGCGCGCACATCCGCACGCTCGTGCTGACGCTCCTGTTCCGCGAGATGCAGGAGCTGATCGAGGCGGGCTACGTGTACATCGCCAAGCCGCCGCTGTACAAGCTCAAGCAGGGCGCCCGTGAGCGCTACATCGAAAAGGACTCCGAGCTGGAGGAGATCCTGCTCGCGGACAAGTGGGACAAGATCGACATCTTCGATCGCCACGGAGCCCAGCTGAAGCTCACCGAGGCGCGGTGGCAGCGCTTCTCGCGCCTGCTCAAGCAGTACGAAGGATGGTCTTCTTCACTGCGCGCCGTACACGGCCACGACATGGTGCAGTTCCTCGAGGAGTCATCGCTGCTCGGCGAGCAGGTGATGAGCGCTGAGGATGCGGTCAAGCTGCTCGAGCGGGCCGGCGTGATTGGTGAGACGTATGCGACCGAGATGGTCAGCGAGGATCGCGAGGAGATTCGTGTGAAGGCGATCGAGGCAAAGACCGGCTTCGCGCTGACGCATCGCATCAAACGCGAGCTGTTTGACTCCCAGGAGTATCGCCAGCTCGCACGCGTCCACGGACAGCTCGTCGAGCTGGCCGGAACGCCGGCCTTCGAGGTCAGCATGGGCGACGCGAACGAGACCGCGCTCTCGTTTGAGGCCCTGCGCGTGGCCGTCATGACCGTCGCGCAGAAGGGCATCAAACTGCAGCGCTTCAAGGGCCTCGGCGAGATGAACGCCGAACAGCTGGGCGAAACCACGATGGCTCCCGCCACGCGTACGCTCGCGCAGGTCACGCTCGAGGACGCATTCGCCGCCGACCGCATCTTCTCGATGCTGATGGGCGATCAGGTCGAGCCCAGACGCGCATTTATCGAGGACAACGCCCGCGCCGTCGCCAACTTGGATGTGTGACGCCATGGCCTTCGCATCTCTACGTCCCCGGTCGCTGGCGTCACACATGGCGAGGAGGTGAGCGATGGCAGCCACTGACGTCATAGGCGGCGGCAACGTCGAACCGCGCGCGCTCGAGGAGGAGATGCGCACGGCCTATCTCGACTACGCGATGAGCGTGATCGTCGGCCGCGCGCTGCCGGACGTGCGCGATGGCCTGAAGCCGGTCCACCGCCGCGTGCTCTACGCGATGAACGAGCTCGGGCTTGGCCCGACCCGCTCTTACGCCAAGTGCGCAAAGATCGTCGGCGAGGTGATGGGCAACTATCACCCCCACGGCGACTCGGCGATCTACGACGCGCTCGTGCGCATGGCGCAGGAGTTCTCAATGCGTAACGAGCTGGTCGACGGGCAAGGCAACTTCGGCTCCGTCGACGACGACCCAGCCGCCGCGATGCGCTACACAGAGGCTCGCCTGGCCCGCATCGCGACCGAGATGCTGCGTGATCTGGACATGGACACGGTCGACTTCGCGCCCAATTACGATGGCTCCCGGCGCGAACCGCTCGTGCTGCCGGCACGCTTCCCGAACCTGCTCGTCAACGGGTCATCGGGCATCGCCGTGGGCATGGCCACGAACATTCCGCCGCACAACCTGCGCGAGGTGATCGGCGCCACGATCGCCTACATCGATGATCGCGACGTCGACCTCGACGGTCTGATGGCACACGTCAAGGGACCTGACTTCCCTACGGGCGGGATCATCCTCGGGCACGGCGGGATCAGGGACGCGTATGAGACGGGCCGTGGCCGTGTGCGTATCCAGGCGCGCGCACACATCGAGCCGCTCAAGCAGGGCAAGGAGGCGATCGTCGTCACCGAGCTGCCGTTCATGGTCAAGAAGGGCGGCGACGGCGGGCTGATCTCGAAGATCGCCGATCTGGTGCACGAGAAACGAATCTCCGAGATCTCCGACCTGCGCGACGAGTCTGACAAGCGCGGCATGCGCCTGGTAATCGAGCTCAAGCGCGACGCGATCCCCAAGGTCGTGCTGAACAAGCTCTACAAGCACACGCCGATGCAGAGCACGTTTGGCGTGAACATGGTCGCGCTCGTCGACAACGTGCCGCGCACGCTCAACCTGCGTGCGGTGATCCACAACTACGTCGCCCACCAGCGCGAGGTGATCGTCCGGCGCACCAAGCACGAGCTCTCAGAAAAGGAGGCGCGGGCACACATCCTGCAAGGGCTGCTTATCGCGCTCGAGCACCTCGACGCGATCATCGAACTGATCCGCGCCTCGCGCGATCGCGACGCCGCTCGCGAGCAGCTCGTCGAGCGCTTCGAGCTCAGCCACATCCAGGCCACAGCGATCCTCGATCTGCGCCTGTCGCAGCTGACGGCGCTGGAGGCGGACAGCATCAAACAGGAGCACGCCGACGTGACCGAGCGGATCGCCGAGCTGCGCGCAATCCTCGGCGACGAGACGCGCGTGCTCGCCGTGATCAAGGAGGAGCTTGCGGAGATCAGAGAGCGCTTCGGCGACGAGCGGCGGACCGAGATCAGCCACTCCGAGGACGAGATCGACATCGAGGATCTGATCGCCGACCAGCAGATGGTGATCACGATCACACAGAGCGGTTATGTCAAGTCGCTGCCGCTGGCCACGTATCGCCAGCAGCAGCGCGGCGGGCGCGGAGTGACGGGGATGGACATGAAGGACGGCGACTTCATCGAGCACCTGTTCGTCTGCTCCTCGCACGACTACCTGCTGTTCTTCTCCAATCGCGGCAAGGTCTACCGATCGAAGGTGTATGAGCTGCCCGAGGCCTCGCGCACCGCCAAGGGCCGTGCGCTGGTGAACATCCTGCCGCTGCGCGAAGGCGAGCGGATCCAGGCGGTCGTCTCCACACGCGACTTCACAGAGACCAAGTACCTCGTGTTCGCGACAAAGTCGGGCACGGTCAAGAAGACCGAGTTCCTCGCCTACAACACGCCGATCAAAGCCGATGGCATCATCGCGATCAAGATCCGCGACGACGACGAGCTCTTGGCGGTGCGCGCTGTGGACCCGAACGACGAGATCATCATGGTCTCCAAGGCCGGTCTTACCGTGCGCTTCGCCGAGTCCGATGCCCGCGCGATGGGCCGCGACACGACCGGCGTACGCGGGATGGACGTCGGTGATCGAGATCCCGCCCACCCCAACGAGGTCATCGCGATGGACGTGGCCCGCGACGACATGGACCTACTGGTCCTCACAGAGAACGGCTATGGCAAGCGGACGCAGATTAGCCAGTACCGCAAGACCAATCGCGGCGCCAAAGGCGTCAAGACGATCGGCCTGACCGAGAAAAAGGGCGGCCTGGCCGGCGCGCTCGTCGTGCGCGAGCACCAGGAGCTCGTGTTCATCAGCGTCGGCGGCATGGTGCAGCGGACTTCGGCCGGCGGAATCTCCCAGCAGGGCCGCTCGGCGACGGGTGTGCGCCTGATGAATCTCAAGGACGAAGACCTCGCCAGCGCGGTCGCGCTGGTCGTGGAGGCCGTCGAGCAGGGCGACGAGCTCACGGGCTCATCTGAGGCGGACGGGCTTTCAAGCGGAGCGCCTGTCGTGGATGAGAATGACACCGCCGTAACCGAAGAGGAGTAGTGCTCCCAAGCACTTGCTGAGCGTCACCCCCGTCCGCTACTCTGGCCAGACCAGAGAAAGGAGGTGGTCCTAACGTTGGCTGACAGTTTTTGCGGGACTCTGGAGGTGACCGGCCGCTAGGTCGGAGCAAGGTCTAGCCCTCGAGGACTGCACGTCCTTTCGGGATAGACCAAAGGCTGGACCGCTTAGCGGAATCCAACCGGGACACCCCGAGACGGTCGCCGGTTCTGGTCCCCCCGGCAGACGTTTTTGGCCGTCTCGGCCGTCCAGTCAGGGCAGCTGTGCGGAGGGCGCCTGTACCCCAGGCGCCCTCCGCTGCTTATGCGGCCTGCGGCAGATATTGGAGCCACGCCGTCGGGATCGTCGGGCTGGCAACGTGGATAAAGATCTCCGCGCGGGGCGTACGCGGGGCGTGCCGCGGGTGCATCCCCGCCTGCTTGGGAAGCCGGTCGCCCTTGCGCCGGTTGCAAGGGGCGCAGGAGGCGACGATGTTCTCCCAGCTCGAGGATCCGCCCTTGGAGCGGGGAATCACGTGATCCACCGTGAGGTTCGAGTGCGAGCCGCAGTACTGGCATGTCCAGCCATCCCGGGCAAACACAGCCCGGCGGGTGATCTTGCGCCGGTGGGCGTCGCGGGGGACATGGACATAACTGATGAGGCGGATCACAACCGGCCGCGCGAGCGTCGCGTTCTCGGAGTGCAGCTCCCAGCCGCCTCGCTCGAGCAGCTCGGCCTTGTCCTTCAGTAACAGCACCACCGCGCGCCGGACCGTGCACACGTTGATCGGCTCATACGTCGCGTTGAGGACGAGCACCCGGCCACTGTCAGGACCGCGTCGCCGGTATTCGGGTGCCGACACGGGTCTACTACGCGTTAGAAGTGGAACGGTGGCATCCACTGCGTGGCGGAGTGTATCGACCCGCCCAGCCTAGGCCGCGGGGTAGGACCCGAGCACGCGTACCTCCTCGCAGATCTCGCGCATTCCTGCAACGGCGCCGGTAACCCCCGGCTCGTCTGGCAGGCTGCCCTCGAGGTCCACGAAGAACATGTAGTGCCCGAGGCGTTCGCGGCGGGGGCGGGACTCGATCTTGGTCAGGTTGATCTCCCGCCGGGCGAGCTCGTTCAGGCAGCGCACCAGCCAGCCGGGACTGTCCGCTCCGGCGCCCCAGAAGACGAGCGATGTCTTCCATTGCCCGCGCTCGCTCGCGTGCAGCGGTGGCTGGGAGGGATCCTCTGAGCGCGAGAGCCAGACGAAGCGTGTCTCGTTGTCGTCCCGGTCCTGCACGCCGTCGCGAATGACCGTGGCGCCGTAAATGTCTGCTGCGAGCCTCGTGCCCAGCGCGGCAAGCCCCTGCCCGGTGCTCGCCACCACTTCTCTGACCGCCTGGGCGGTCGAGCTGGCGGGACGGATGTCCGCGTGTGCGAGCTCGTTGCGCAGGAAGCGCATGCATTGTCCTGGGACCTGTGGATGGGAGATGACCGTATTTATGTCTCCCAATCCGACCAACTGCGACGCAATCAGGCAGTGGGAGACAGTGAGCAGGGTCTCCCCCACAATCTGTAAGCCAGGCGCCTCATCGGCGAGCAGGTCGAGCGTGATGCTGATGGAGCCGTCGAGCGAGTTCTCGATCGGGACAAGTGCGAACTCGACGTCCCCATGGCGGAGTGCCATGATCGTGTCGTAGATGCTCGCCTGCGGTACGGGCTCGACGGAGTCCGGGACGGCGCTGGAGAGCAGCGCCTGCTCGCTGAAGGTCCCCTCGGGGCCGAGGTAGCCGGCCTTAGGAGCCATCGGGTGGGGAGAGCGCCGCGAGGCGCACGGCCTCGGCCTCCTCGGGGGAGAGCTCGAGCTCTCCCTGTCCGCCATGCACCTGCTTGGCGTAAACGCGTGCTTGATCGCGGTGGTGAATGCAGGAGAGGACGATCCCCGACTGCTGATCGTCGAGCAGGGCGATCGACATCGACTGCTTCCCGGACAGCTCGTTGTAGGCGTCGTAGCGCACGAGCGCCCGGTGGGCGATCGCGCCGCGCAAGGCGAGCTCGGCTCCGGCGAGCCGCCCGTCCAGGCGCGAGGCGGCATCCTCGACGTACTCGCGCAGTGTCTCGAACGCTTCCTGCATCGCGGCGGAGTGGGCCACGAGGTCACGCTGAGGATGCTCCCCGAGCACAATCCGCTGGGCCCGGCGCAGGCGCCGCATCGCGAGCATCAGCGCCACGCAACTCATCAGCGCCAGCACCGCCACCGCCACCGCCGCGATCGCGATGATGCCCTGCGTGTTGGTGAGCGTGCTGGCCACCGGCACAACTTAGCCGCTCTTATGTATGGAAACCCGCTCGATGGAAACCCCACCCGCCCGAGCCAGCCGGCGATCTCCGGCTGGCCTACGCTCCAAAGATCGCCAGGAACGTGCCCTTGTTGTTTTCGAGGTCGTTCTCCCCCGGCACTCCCTCGATGTTCACCTGGATCTTCGAGGCTACAGCGAGCGGTACACCGGTGACGGGGATGTCGACGGGGACCGTCTTGCCGGGTTCGGTCTGCGTGATCGCCTTGGAAGCCTTGAACTGTTTGCCTCCGGCGGTGATCGTTATGTCGACCTTGACGTTCGTCTCAGGGGATTCGCCGGAGTTTTCGACCTGGACGGTGAAGGCCGGACTGCCGCCGCCCGAGACGTGGTTGAGTGTGGGTTCCGGGGCGAGCGTGTTCGTACCCACGGCCACTCCCTTCAGCGCGCTGCCATGGTTGCCGGTGACGGCCTGGGAGCTCTGGCTGGCTGACTGGCCGGTGAGGCGCGCGAGGACTGTCGTTGCGTCGAGCCAGCCAGTGTTGGGGAGGAAGCGGCTGGAGGCGGTGCTCAGGCTATGAATGCCGTTGGCCGCGAGCGTCTGTCCGATCAGCGGCACGACACGCTGGGAATAGATCACGTCAGAGGCCAGGAAGATCTCCATATCGCCTGCGATGGGCGTGTTCGCCTGCTTGGCCTGCCCGCCGAGCGCGGTGCGCACGAGGCTCGTCACCTTGGCGAGACCTTCGGTGCGCAGGTCGAGCACCAGCAGCAGGTCACGCTGGGCGGCGGTCATCGCGCCGGGCACGCTCAGGCTTTTCGCGCTGGCGGTGAGGCCTTGGGCCTGGATATGCAGCTGGTCGAGCTGAACCTCAACATCTAACGCTGACTTCGAGCTGGCGCTGGCGAGCGCCGTAAAGAACGGTTGGGAGACCTGCTGTTCGGACTCCTGTGCGATCCGGCTGACATCCCGGTTGTAGCTTTCCAGGGCCTGTTTTTGCTGGCTTTTCAAGCAGCCGTTCACGATCAGCACGATCACGATCAGCAGCACGACGCCGGCGCCGGCCGCCACGCGCCGGCGGATCATCAGCGTGTGCTGGTCGAGCGGGAGCGATCCCTCACTGTGCTGGGCACGGCGCGGCCGCGGTTGCGCCGGCGTACGCGGCACTCGAGCCTTTGGCCGCGATGCTGTCTCCTCGCCATCGTCGAAGAACGACAAAGCCAACCGCTCCTTTTGCAGGGGATTCGGGAAGGCTCAAGTATGACTGCCGAGATAACTGCCGGCCAGCCCCCCGTGATCCTGCAACTTCTCGGTCAGTGCGGTTTTTCCTGCCGAGGGAGGCAGGGAGGGGGCCTGCAGGCAGCGAACGCAGGAGTCGGTGGAATCGCTCGACACCCTCGTCCACGCCCGGTCAGGGGGCGATTCTCCCCCGCGCAAGCGCCCCCGCCGGCGTATCGTTTCCCCTGCCGCAGGTCCCGGCGCTGCGCAGTCCGGTGACGAGGAGCTCGTGCTCGGCCGCTACCGCCTACTGGAGCGTCTCGGGGCCGGTGGCTTCGGGGTGGTGTGGCGCGCGCACGATGAGCTGCTGCACCGCGAGGTTGCGCTCAAGCGGGTCTTCCTAGGGGCGGGTGGGGGTCCGATCGACAGCGAGCGCGCCACCCGCGAGGCGCTTGCGAGTGCCCGCTTGGCGCACCCGGCGATCGTCGCCCTGTATGAGGCGTGTGCGGCGGAGGATGAGTTCTACCTGATCTCCGAGCTGGTGCACGGCGAGACGCTCGCCTGCCTGATCGCCGCTGGCACGCTCGAGGACGAGGAGGTGCTGCAGATCGGACTCGCGCTGACCGACGCGCTCGCTCATGCACATGCGCGCGGTGTGATCCATCGCGACGTCAAGCCGCAGAACGTGCTTGTGCCCCACAGTCCCAGCGAGCGCGGCGGAGTGGCGAAGCTGACCGATTTCGGTGGCGCGAGGCTCACCGGCGAAGACGCGCTCACGCGCACCGGAGATGTGCTTGGCACGCTCGCCTACATGGCACCCGAGCAGAGCGAGGGAAAGCAGGCCGCCGAGCCCGCCGACCTGTACGCGCTTGCGCTCGTTATGTATGAGGCGCTCGCTGGCGTAAATCCCGTGCGGGGATCGACGCCAGCGGACACGGCGCGGCGGATCGGTGCTCCGATTGAGCCGCTCGAGCGCCGTCGCGGCGATCTTCCCCGCGAGTTGACCCGTGCCCTAGATGCGGCACTCGATCCGGATCCGCGCCGCCGCGGCACCCTGGCTGAACTGCACGACGAGTTCGAGTACGCCCTCGAACAGGGCTTGGGGCGCGGGCTTTCCGCACGGCGACGCACGGCGACGGTAGGACCGGATCCGATACCCGAGGCGAGCCCGGATGTTCAGCAAGCGCCGGCGCGGAGTCATATCGCGCTGCCGCGGGTGGTATGGGTGGGCGGCGCGCTGGCGGCAGTCGTTTGGCAAGTGTGGGCCGGGCGTCCCGGTGCAGCGTTGTTGTTGCTGGCCGGCGCCGTTCCGCTGGCGCTGCTGCCGCGCCGCAGCGGGCTAGGCTGGCTGGCAGGCGCGCTTGCACCGGTGCTCGGCCTGGCCGGCCTGGCCGGGGCGTTCCCCGCCGTTGCCGGACAGGCATCGCGCTGGCTCCAGCGCGCAGCCCTCGGCGCGCTCGGCTACTGGTGGATGACGCTGGCCGAGCCGCTGGCAGGTAGGCATCTATGGCTCGGTCCCTCACCGGGTACGCCTGCGCGCGCCGTGTGGGAGGGGTCGCTGAGCAGCGCAGCCGTGCACGTGATTGCGCCCATGCTGAGCCTTGGTTTGCTGCTCGGGGCAACGTTGTGGGCGGTGGGCTCTGCGCTGTTGCCCTGGATCGTGCGTGGCCGCAGCGCGGCGCTCGACGTGGTGGCGGCCACCAGCTGGTCAGCCGCGATCGCCGCCGCTGCGCCTGCGCTTGACAGCGGCCTGTCCGCTCATGGGATTGGGTACCCCAATCCCCGCGGCGCCGTACTCGGAGCGGTCCTCGGGGGCCTGTTGGCCGTGGCTGCCCGGGCCCTGCGCGGCCCAGTCTGACCGCGGCCCCTTAAAGTGGGGGACCACGCCCGCTGCGAGCGCCGGTCATCCCTTGCCATGAGCCTCCTGAAGAACGTCGAGACCACCATCGCTAACCTCGTCGAGGGCTCCTTCGGGCGCCTGTTTCGCTCCGAGGTACGCCCGATGGAGCTCGCGCGCAAGCTCGCGCGCGAGATGGACGAGCACCGCACGACGTCGGTGTCGCGGGTGTACGCGCCGAACGAGTACTCGGTGTGGCTCTCGCCGCAGGACCGCGCTCGTTACGAGGGTGTCGAGCACGAGGTGATCGACGAGCTCTGCGGCTACCTGCTCGAGCATGCACGCCGCGAGGAGCTCATTCTCGCCTCACCGCCACTGGTCTGGTTCCACACCGACGAGCAACTGGCGCTCGGGGAATTCGGTATCCAGGCGCAGCTGATCCGCCACGAGGAGCAAAGCGACGAGCGCTCCCACCCACCTGCACCGGCTGATGTTCTCCAAGATGAAGAACATGGACAGACGATGATCTACAGCACATCGGCGCGTACCCGTGAGGCCTTGGAGCCAGTCCATGCGCGGCGCGCTGCTCGCGCGCTGCTCGCGGTCTCCGGGCGGCGCTTGATCGTTCCGCCCGGAGGCGCCACGATCGGGCGCAGCCGTGCCTGTGACGTCGTCCTGGACGATGCCGGCGCCTCTCGCCGGCACGCCGAGATCCGCCCACACGACGAAGGCTGGACGCTCCAGGACCTCGGCTCCACCAATGGCGTGCTCGTCAACGGGCGCCCGGTTGCACCTCTGCAGCCTTTGCGCCCGGGGGATCGCATCGAGATCGGCTCCACAGAGATCACCTTCGAGCTCGGATGACCACGCTCGAACCCGTATCCGTGGCGCTGAAGTTCGGCTTCCTCGCCGTGCTCTACCTGTTCTTGCTGTGGGTTGCGCGCAGCGCGCTGAAGGACCTGCGCGGTGCAGCTCCCACAGCTCCGGGCGCAATTCCGGCCGATGCGACCGGGCTCTATTCGGCGTCGAGCATCGCCAGCGCCGACGTAGCCCACCGGGCCCCCAGGCTGGTGGTGGAGCGTGCGCCCGGGCACGACCCGGGGATGATCTACGACCTCGACGGCGACATCGTGCTCGGCCGCGGCGAGCGCGCGGAGATACGGCTGGAGGACCCGTTCGCCTCCTCGCGCCACGCACGGGTGTACGAGCAGGGCAACATAGTGGCTATCGAGGATCTTCACTCCACCAACGGCACCTACCTCAACGAGGAGCTGCTGCAGAGCGCCCGGCCACTGCATCCGGGGGACCGCGTGCGCATCGGCGACAGCGAATTCACATTCGAGGTGGACTGAGTCGATGCTGCGCGTGGCCGAGCAGTACACCGGGACCGACACGGGGCGCCAGCGGCGGGCAAACGAGGACTCGATGCTCGCCCGCCCGCCGCTGTTCGTGGTGGCGGACGGCATGGGCGGTGCACAGGCCGGAGAGGTCGCCTCCCGGCTCGCTGTCGAGTCCTTCCAAGATGGCCTGCCCGATACGGTGGACGCCGAGGGCAGTCTCGCCGCTTATGCGCGTCAGGCCAACGTCAGCATCCACGAGCTCTCCCAGGCAAACGCCGAGCACGCCGGTATGGGTACGACGCTCACGGCCGTGTATGTGGGCACCGAGGAGGTGGCGATCGCGCATGTCGGCGACAGCCGTGCCTACTGCCTGCGCGGCGGGGAGCTGCTGCGTCTGACCGACGACCACTCGCTCGTCGATGAGCTCATACGCCAGGGCAAGCTCACGGCGGAGGAGGCAATCGAGCATCCCCAGCGCTCGGTCATCACGCGCGCGCTAGGGCCCGAGCCGGAGGTGGAGATCGACACCCGCTCCTACCGCGCTCGCGACGGCGACGTGTACCTGCTGTGCAGCGATGGCCTCACGACAATGGTCCCCGATGACCGCCTCGCCGGGATCCTGCTCGCTCACCCGCGCCTGCGTGACGCTGGCGAGGCTCTGATCACTGCGGCAAACGAGGCGGGAGGCCGGGACAACATCACGGTCGTGCTGCTGCGTGTCGAGGAAGTGCAGATGGCCGGGGCGGGCGGCGGGGCGGGCGGGCGGGCGGGCGGCGGGGCGGGCGGGTCTCCATTACAAGACGGGCCAGTCACGCTGACTGGCATCCCGGCCCTGCCGGCGGACGCCTCCGTGACCGAGACGCCCAGAGCGATCAGTCCCCTGGAGCCACGCCGCCCGCCGCTGGGTACCCCGCCTGTCGCCCGGCGCTCCAGACGCCTGCGGCGCGCCGGCACTGCGGCGGTCGTGGCCGGGGTGCTGGCTGTCCTTGGCGTGGGGGCCTATGTGGCCTCGCAGTCGGTCTACTTCATCGGCACGAACAGCCGTGGCCTGGTGACGCTGTTCAACGGCTTTCCCTATGAACTCCCCGGCGGGGTGAAGCTTTACAGCAAGAGTTTCGTCTCCGGGGTGAGCGCTTCGACGCTGAGTCCCGCGCGGCGACGGACGTTGCTCGATCAAACGCTGCGCTCGGAAGGCGACGCGAGAGGCCTGATGCACAGCCTCGAACTGGGACAGCTCGAATGAGGTGGCCGCAGTGAACCGTCCGATCGTCCGCCTGTATGGGCTCGTCGTCCTGCTGTTCGCACTGCTCGTCGCGTTCACCTCGCGCTGGACGATCTTCGAAGCCTCCTCGTTACGCAGCAACCCGCTGAACGCCCGCGCGCTGCTCCAGCAGGAACGCATTGCCCGGGGGAGGATCCTCGCCGCGGATGGCACAGTGCTTGCGCACAGTGTGGCAGGCCCGGGGAGGACCTATCAGCGGTCATATCCAAAGGGCGAAGAGTTTGCCCACGCAATCGGCTTCTCCTTCATCAGCCCCGACCTGGGCCAGACCGGGCTCGAGAGCACCCGCAACGCCGCGCTGAACGGCCAGACCGGCACGAACCTGCAGAGCATCCTCGACCAGCTGCAGGGCAAGCGCCCGCAGGGCGACGAAGTCCTGACCACGCTCGACCCAAAAGCCCAGCAGGCAGCGATCAGCGCACTGGGAGAACATCACGGGGCGGTGGTCGCCCTGGATCCGCGCAACGGTGCGGTCAAGGTGATGGCCTCGACGCCCAGCTTTGACCCGAACAAGCTGCCTGTACGGGGCGCGTATGAAAAGCTCACCACCGATACACAGGGCAGGCCGCTGGTCAACCGTGCCACCCAGTTCGGCTATGCCCCGGGCTCGACCTTCAAGGTGGTGACGGCCACCGCGGCGATCGATACGGGACAGTTCACTGCACAGTCCACGCTGAGCGGGCGCAACGGTGTGATCATCTCAGGCGTCCCCCTGGGCAATGACAACGGCGAGAGCCTCGGCCAGCTCAGCCTCACCGAAGCGCTCGCGAAATCGGTCAACACAGTGTGGGCGCAGGTGGCCGTGAAGCTGGGCAAGCAGACGATGGCGCGCTATATGAACCGCTTCGGCTTCGGCCACAAGCCGCAGCTCGATTACCCGGCCACTCAAATGTCCTCGAGCGGCGAGTACCGCCAAGGGAAGATCCTGCCCCCCACCAGCCAGCGCGTGGATGTAGGGCGCCTGGGGATCGGTCAGGACAAACTGGAGGTGATCCCGCTGCAGATGGCGGAGGTCGCGGCTGCCGTGGCCAATCATGGGCGGTTGATGGTGCCGCACCTGACCGAACGCATCATCGATCCCGACGGGCGCACCGTCCAGCAGATCTCCGCGCGTGTGCAGTCGGTCGTGATGAAGCCCTCGACCGCGGCTGCCGTGACGAGCATGATGGAGGCGGTGGTAAGTGAAGGCACAGGTACCCAGGCACAGATCCCCGGCGTACAGGTGGCGGGCAAGACCGGCACAGCCGAGACACAGATCGGCGCCGCGATCAACAATGTGTGGTTCATCGCGTTCGCGCCGGCAACGAATCCGCGAGTGGCGATTGCCGTGACCCTCGAACATGTCCCGGGTCAGGGCGCGTCGTTCGCCGCACCGGTCGCCAGACAGGTGATGGAAGTGCTGCTGAGGTCCGCGCCATGATTGAGCCAGAGACGATCATCGACGGGCGCTACCGGGTGATCTCGCGCCTGGGCTCGGGGGGCATGGCCGACGTGTACCTCGCCGAGGACCAGCTGCTCGGCAGGCAGCTGGCGGTGAAGGTTCTGCACCATCACTTCGCCGAAGACCAGGAGTTCGTCGAGCGCTTCCGCCGCGAGGCCTCGAGCGCCGCCGGGCTGTCGCACCCAAATATCGTCGGAATCTTCGACCGCGGCGAGTGGAACGGGACGTATTACATCGCGATGGAGTACGTAGCCGGGCGCTCACTTAAGACGGTCGTGCGCGAACAGGGGGCACTCGATCCGGCTACGGCAATCGACATCGTCACGCAGATCCTGCGCGCCGCGCGCTTTGCGCACAAGCGCGCGGTCATCCACCGCGATTTGAAGCCCCACAACGTGATTCTCGACGAGGAGGGACGCGCGCGCGTGACGGACTTTGGCATCGCCCGTGCGGGCGCCTCGGATATGACGCTGACCGGTTCGATCATGGGCACCGCGCAGTACCTCTCGCCGGAGCAGGCGCAGGGCCACATCGTCAGCGGCGCATCAGACCTCTACTCGATCGGTGTGATCCTTTACGAGTTGCTGACGGGCGCCGTTCCGTTTGACGGCGAGACGGCGGTGGCGATCGCGTTCAAGCAGGTCTCCGCGCAGCCGCGCCCGGCCAGCGAGCTCAACCCGGCCGTGCCGCCAGCGTTGGACGCGGTCGTCCTGCGCGCGCTCGCCAAGGACCCGGCACGGCGTTTCGCCGATGCCGAGGAGTTCATCGTGGCGCTCCAGCAGGCACGCCAGGGACTCCCTGCCGGCGCTGGTAGCGTCGTCGCGGGCGCCATTGCCGACACGGTCCTCGCCACCGGCGGGCCGTACGGAGCTCCGCCAGCCATGAGCCCCAGCGTGGGTGTGACGCTGCCGGAGTCCGGTGCGCTACTGCTGCCACCGGCCGGAGATTTCGGCGCTGAGAACGGTAGGGGTGGGCGGCGCTCCGAGCAGCATGATCGCCTTCGGCGCTGGCTGTTGTGGGCAAGCGCTGCGCTGCTGCTCGCTGCGCTGGTGGCGCTCGGACTGCTGCTCTCCTCTCCAGGTCGCGTGAAGGTGCCGAATGTTGTCGGTCAGACTGAAGCGGCCGCACTGACACGGCTGAGAGGCGCGAACCTGAACCCGGCGGCCACGAGCACCGCGAGCACCAGCGTCGCAAGCGGTTTGGTCGTCAGCCAGACGCCGCCGGGCGGGCGCGAAGTGGGGAAGGGGGCCCGCGTGAGCATCTTGGTCTCCGCTGGCCCCGGCACCGCGAAGCTGCCAGCCGTTGAAGGCCTCACTGCCGCGAAGGCCATGAGCAAGCTGCGAGCGGCTGGCTTCAAGCCGGCCACGCAGGAACAGTCAAGCGCCAAGATCGCGCAGGGCCACGTGATCTCGACAGACCCGTCCGCCGGGCTCGTGCTGGGAGTGGGCAGTCCTGTCACCGTGTTCGTCTCCAGCGGCCCCGCCCAGGTGCATGTGCCGAACGTGACCGGCCAGTCGCTTCCGGCCGCCGAAGCGGCGCTCACGAGTGCGGGACTGACGGCCGGGACGGTTACCCATCAGGTCTCGGCCTCCCAGACCGCGGACACCGTGCTGTCACAGTCGCCGGCGGCGCCCGGCACATTGCCTACAGGCGGGAAGGTGAACCTGGTGGTGGCACAGGCGCCAAAGGAAGTAGCCGTTCCGCACGTCGAAGGCAAGACCGAAGTGGCCGCCACGGCCGCGCTTGAAAAAGCGGGCTTCACCGTCAATACGGTTACCGAACCGGTGAGCGAGGCGGCGAAAGTCGGGCATGTCCTGAAGCAGAGCCCGCCCGCTGGCTCCAACGCTCGCAAGGGCGCCACGGTGACGATCACGATCGGCATGACGGCCGAAACGACGCCAACCACCCCGACGACCACACCCACGACGACCCCGAGCACCACTGCGCCAGCGACACCCCCCGCCACACCGCCCCTTACACCGGCCCCCACCCCCCACCCGTGAGCGAGACACAGCCGCTGAGGGTGGCGGTGCTCGCCGGAGGGCGCTCGTCCGAGCACGAGGTATCGCTGTCCTCGGGGTGTGCGGTGCGCGAGGGCTTGCAGGCGGCCGGGCACGAGGTGCTGTGGGTGCAGATCGAACGCGACGGCGCCTGGCAGCACGAGGGGGAGCGGTTGAGCCTGTGCCCGGGCGAGGGCCTGCTCGGGGCGGACGTTGTGTTCGGTGCGCTGCACGGACCGTTCGGCGAGGACGGTACGGTGCAGGGGCTGCTCGAGATGCTCGATGTCCCCTATGTGGGGGCTGGCGTGGCCGCGTCCGCGGTGTGCCTCGACAAGGTGCTCTTCAAGCAGCTGATGTCCAGCACCAACACGCCCCAGGTTGACTATCTGGGGGTGCGAGTGCAGCGCTGGCAGAGCGCCAAGCAGGAGGTGCTGCGGGAAATCGACTCGCTCGGGCTGCCGGTATTTGTAAAGCCTGCGCATCTCGGCTCCTCGGTCGGGATCGCGAAGATGACCGCGCGCGACGAGCTCATCCCAGCAATCGAGGTCGCCTTCACATACGACCCATTGGTGATCGTCGAGGCACTGGCCCGGGGTGTCGAGGTCGAGTGCGGCGTGCTCGGCCACTCAGGTGCCGAACAGGCTTCGGGCGCCGGGCTGGCGCTGGCCTCAGAGCCAGGCGAGATCACGTTCGCCGGGGAATTCTACGACTACGCGGCCAAGTACACCCCGGGAGGGATGGAGCTGAAGATACCCGCGCGCATTACCGCGAGCGCGCGCGAGCGGGTAAAGGAGCTCGCGGTGGAGGCGTTTGAACGCGCTGGCTGCGAGGGGCTGGCGCGGGTGGACTTCTTCGTCGACGGGGAGGAGGTGCTGGTGAACGAGCTGAACACGATGCCGGGCTTCACCCCGACGAGCGTGTACCCGAAGCTGATGGCTGCTTCGGGGATCTCCTACCCAGAGCTGCTGGACCGCCTCTGCCGGCTGGCGCTAGAGCGTCACGAGCAGCGTCAGCTCAGCGAAACAGCGTGACTTCGGAGAGCGAGGCGGACTGCATGCCGGCGGGCAGCGTGGTGATCCAGACGAGGTAGTAGCGATAGCGGCCTCCGCTGGGGGTGATCTTGATGCGAGCGCCATCACGAACGTTGGAGTCTTCCCCGGCCGGGCCCTGCCAGCCGCGCGCGGCGAGTGGGGTGGAGTTCCCGTAGGGCAGCGACAGATCGATGTGGTTGGCGAGGTAGATCTGTGCGGAGAAGCCGGGAGTGGGCGTTTGGATTTCGATCTGCTTGCCCACCACGTTCGGGGCGGCGTCGACGTACAGTCCCACGCCGGTGCCGCCTGGCTTCTTCAGGGTGCCGTCGTAGTACTGCTCTGTGCTCCAAGTGGTGTTCGGGTCACCGTCGACGACGTTTTGGACCTTTTCGCGGTTTTCCGGTCCGGTACCGAATGGGTTGTAGTCGTGGGCGGCCGTTTGCGCAAGGGGCACCGCGGTCAGCCCTGCTCGTGGCTCGGCGTCCGGTGCGAGGCCGCGATGGGTGTGGTTGGCGAGGAGCACGAGCACGAGCGCAACGAGTGCTCCGAGCAGTGCCAGCGAGAGAACCCAGCGCACGGGATGACGCATGCGCCACGGCAAGCGCCGCCGGGTGCTCCCAGGGAGGGTGCGCAGCACGGTTGTCACCTCACCCGTTGCCTGTCCTGTGCGGGAAGCCTCGATCGCAAGCACCTCCTCGAGGTCGGCGAGCATGCTCGCGGCGTCCGGGTAGCGCTGAGTCACGTCCTTGGCCGTCGCACGATCGATGACCGAGGCGGTCGCGGCGGAGACCTCGGGGCGTGCCAGCTGCACGTCGGGCACGTTCTCGCGCACGTGCTTCATTGCCACGGAGACCGGGGTCTCGCCGCTGAAGGGGACCGAGCCGGTGAGCATCTCGTAGAAGACGATCCCGAGCGAATAGAGGTCAGACTGGCCCGTGACCGACTGCCCGAGCGCCTGCTCGGGAGAGACGTAGTCGGTCGTGCCCAGTACGCGCCCATCCATCGTCAGCGCCTCCTCGGTGAGCGTGCGTGCGATCCCGAAGTCAGTGATCTTGGCGCTGCCTTCGACCCCGATGAGCACGTTTTGGGGCTTGACGTCGCGATGTACGATCAGGCGCTCGTGGGCGGCGCCGAGTGCACGCGTGAGCTCGATTGCGTAGGCGATCGCGCGAGGAATCTCGAGCGGGCCCTCACGGCGAATCAATGCCTTGAGCGTCTCGCCTTCGACGTACTCGAGCACGATGTATGGAGTCCCCACCCCTCCTTCACCGGCCTCGCTCTCGGGCGATGGCTCCTCGCCGGCGTCGATCACGGTGACGATGTGGGGATGGCTGAGCCGCGCGACCGACCGCGCCTCGCGGCGAAAGCGCTCCAGCTGATCGGAGTCCGAGGCGATCTCGCGGTGCATCAGCTTGATCGCGACCGGGCGTTCGAGCACCGTGTCGAAGGCGCGATACACCGTAGACATTCCACCGCGCCCGATCTGAGCATCGAGGCGGTAGCGCCCGCCGAGCACGGTTCCGAGCATCGTCATGTGCTCCTATTGTGCGTCCGGCGCAGGCGTCTGATCACGAGCGCCGCGAGCAGGCCCCGGTAGATCGAGTAGGGCAACAGCGATCCGGTGTGCCGGGTATTTCCGTCTGCTCTCAGCAGCCGGGTGGCGGCCAGCGTGGAGATGAACGACGCGGTCCCGCCGAGCGCGAGTGTCCGCCCGACGGAGATCGGGGTCCCACCCGCCCCGCCGTTCTGGAATAGGCGGGCGGTCTTGAGCGCACCGGCGCCGAGGATCACCGGGAGCCCGGTGCGGCGCGCGAGCGTGCCTGAATCGATGCGGCTGAAGCCGCGCGCCCGCGCCATGGAGAGCACGGCGCCGCTGCGCGAAACGCCCGGGACCAGCGCACATGTTTGGGCAAGCCCCAGCAGCAGCCCGTCGAAGGAGCCAGCCTGCGCCAGGGCCCGCGCTCCGTCGCCCGGACGCCTGTCTGCGAGTGCCATGGCCACTCCCCCGAGGAGCAGGCCGGCGGCGATTGTGTGCAGGCCGCTGAGGCGGCGTTGCAGGGGTTGCTCGAAGGTGTATCCGACGACGGCTGGCGGAATGAAAGAGAGCGCGACGAGCAGGGCTTGGCTGGCTGGAAAGCCCTGAGCCCCCGTAGCACGGCGCAGAACGGCGGCCAGGCCCGGGTGAGACTCGATCGCGCACAGATCGGCGAGCAGCGCGACGGCGGTTCCCGCGTGGAGCGCGACCTCGAAGGACTTTCGCAGCTCCGGGTCGAGCTCGTCATAGGGCCAGCCGGCCAGCCACGGGATCAGAATCGTGTGGGCCGAGGAGGAGATCGGCAGCAGCTCGGTCGGACCGTGTGCCAGCCCGAGCACGATGGCGTGGCGAAGTGGAAGCGGCGCCCTATCCCGCAGCATCGGGTGCGGGATCGCCTGGGTCGCGTCGCCTTCGCCTCTGGCGTATGACCGCATTGACGATCGCGACAATCACGAGGACGACCACCGCATAGTCGATGTACTCGAAGGCACTACGCGCATCTTTCCATTCGCTGCCGAGCGCTTCTCCGGCAAGCGCCAGCCCGAGCACCCAGGGGACGCAGCCGGCCAGCGTGAGCACGGTGAACTTCGCGAACGGCATCTTCGCCACGCCCGCCGGGAGCGAGATGAACGTGCGAATGATCGGCAGCATGCGGCTGAAGAAGATGGCCGGGGCTCCGTAGCGCTCAAACCAGCGGTCTGCCCACTGGATGTGACTGGGCTTCAGATGCAACCAGTGCCCGTGGCGTTCGATCAGCTCGATACGCCCGAAGCGCCCTACGGCGTAAGCGATCCACGAACCTACGAGGTTGCCGATAACCCCGGCGAGGACGATCCCGATAAGCGTCAGGTGGTGATTGTGTGCCGCTCCGGGGTTCGTCACAGCGAAGCCGGCGAAGAGCATCGTCGCCTCGGAAGGGATGGGAATGCAGGCGCTCTCGGCGACCATCAGCACGAACACAGCCGCCAGCCCCGTTTCACCGACGAATTCGGAGGCCAGGTTGAAGAGCGATTCTGAGACCGACGCAAGGACGAGCATCGCGACGCAACGATACCTGGGGGGCGAGCGGAGGGCTCCGGGCCGTTACCGTGCTCCAGCATGCGCGTTTGGATCGATCTGACGAACAGCCCGCACGTGCTTGTGATGCGGCCGGTGATCGAGTGCCTGCGTGCGGATGGTCACGAGATTCGGGTGACCGCGCGCGACTTCGCCCAGACGCTCGCGCTGTGCGAGCGTTTTGGGATCGAGCACACGGCGATTGGGCGCCATCGCGGCGGTGGCCTTGCGGCGAAGGCGGGAGGGTTGGCGGCTCGCTCGCTCGCGCTCACTCGTTGGGCCAGGCGCCAGCGCTTCGACCTGGCGCTTGGGCATGGCTCGAACGATGTGAGCGTGGCAGCCGCGCTCTTGCGAATCCCGAGCGCGACGATGTTCGACTACGAGTGGGCGACGGTGCAGCACAACGTAAATTGCCGTTTGGCGCGCGCGGTAGTGGTGCCCGATGCGATCCCGGCGGAGCGGTTGGAGCGGTACGGCGCCGCAGGCAAGATCCGCGCGTACGAAGGCCTGAAGGAGGAGTACTACCTCCATGACTTCGACCCCGACCCGGCCGTTCCGGCGGAGCTCGGCCTCGACTGCCAGCGCCCTATCGTCGTCGTGCGCACCCCTCCCGAGGTGTCGCTTTACCACCGTTTCGAGAACGATCTGTTTGCGCGGGTGCTCGAGCGCCTGCGCACGGCCGCGGCAGCGGACGGTGTGCAGGCAGTGGTGCTACCGCGCGTGGACTCTCAGCGCAGCGAGCTCGCCGGGATACCGGGCTTTGTAGTTCCCGATAGCGCGATCGACGCGCAGTCGCTGATCGCGTGTGCCGACCTCGTGATCTCCGCCGGCGGCACGATGAACCGCGAGGCGGTTGCGCTGGGGACGCCGGTGTACACGACGTTTGAGGGGCGCCTGGGTGCGGTCGACGAACGCTTGATCGAGGAAGGCCGTCTGAGCAAACTCCAGGAGCCTGAGCGGCTGGACCTGGACAAGCGCACCGAGGGCACTGCCGCGAGGGCGGGTGGGATTCTCATCCGGCGCGACCCGCGCGTTCTGGTGGACCTGTTGCTGTCCGGACTGCATGGCTGAGTAGCCCGTACAATCTGAGCCAATGCGCCGACGGATCCGCGCGGCGGCCCTTCCCCTCCACCGGCACTCTCTACCCCAGCTCGCGGTGGACGGGGCGCTGGTCGCGCTCGCGTACTACCTAGCCTTCCAGCTGCGCTTCGAGCACGGCCCGACTGGCTACTACGCGGTCCTGCGCGAACGCACGATCTGGTGGGTGCTCGCCGGCAGCCTGCCCGTGCTGGTGCTGGCGCGTGTATATCAGCGACGCTGGCGCTACGCCGGCCAGCGCGACTACGAGGCTGTAGCGCGTGCGGTGCTTGCGGTCGCGCTGCTGAGCGTCGTCGGAGTGGAGGTGTTCCGTCCGGTTCACCACTACCGCAGCACGGCGGCGGTGGCTTTGCCGAACGGGGTGATCGTGCTGTTCACGCTGCTCGCGCTGGTATTGCTCGTGGGCGTGCGCGCGCTCGCGCACTCGATCTACGAGCGTCGCCCACTAGCCGCGTTCGGCGGCGCCGGCAAGAACCAGCGCAGCGTGCTGATCGCTGGTGCGGGCGACGGTGGCAGGCTTGTGCTGCGCGAGATCCTGCGCAACCGTGGGCTGGGACTGACGCCGGTGGGCTTTCTCGACGACGATCCACACAAGCGGCGCCTGCGCATCGATGGAGTGCGGGTGCGCGGCAACACTGAAGGCGACCTGACACGCGTGCTCGACCAGGTCGAGCCGGATGAAGTGATCATCGCGATTCCTTCGGCCCCGGGGTCGACGCGGTCGCGGATCGTGCGCGAGTGTCGCCCGCGGGGGATCCCCGTGCGCACGCTGCCGACCGTGTTCGAGCTCCTGCAGACGCGCGGCGCGCTCGCGCGTCAGATGCGCGAGGTGCGCGTCGAGGATGTGCTCGGGCGTGAGCCGGTGCAGATGGAGCTGGAGCGCGTTGGTGCCTATCTCACGGGACAGGTGGTGCTGGTCACGGGCGCGGGCGGCTCGATCGGTGCCGAGCTGTGCCGTCAGATCGCCCGCGTCGAACCTCACCGGATCGTGCTGCTCGACCACGCCGAGGACAACCTCTTCTCGATTCAGCGCGAGCTGGAGGACGAGCGCCACGTGTCTCCCTCGATGCTCTCGGCGGTGCTCGCCGACTGCAAGGAGGAGGAGCGCATGCGTGAGGTTTTCTCAGAGCACCGCCCGGCCGTCGTATTCCATGCCGCCGCGTACAAGCACGTGGGGCTGATGGAGGCCAATCCGGTCGAGGCGGTGCGCAACAACGCGATCGCCACGCGCGTCGTTGCGCATATCGCCGGCGAGGTGGGCGTGAGCCGCTTCGTGCTCGTTTCCACGGACAAGGCGGTCGCCCCGGCGACCGTGATGGGCGCCTCGAAGGCGCTCGCGGAGTTCGCGCTGGAGGCCGCTACGGCGCGCTTTCGCGACACCCGCTACGCGGCGGTCCGGTTCGGCAACGTGCTCGGCTCCTCCGGCAGCGTGGTGCCGATCTTCCGCCGCCAGATCGAGCGTGGCGGTCCGGTCACGGTGACCGACGAGCGCATGACGCGCTATTTCATGACGATCCCAGAGGCCGTGCAACTGATCATCCGCACCGGCACGCTCGCCCGCGCGGAGGCGGATGAGCGCGCGGTTGTCCGTGGCACCGGCGGTCAGCCACCGGCCGAAGGGGCTTCAGCGGTTGCGGAGGTGTTCGTGCTCGATATGGGCGAGCCGGTGCGCATCGTCGAGCTCGCTCGCGAGATGATCGAGCTTTCGGGGCTTGACCCAGACCGGGACATCGAGATCGAGATCGTCGGCCGGCGCCCGGGGGAGAAGCTCCACGAGGAGCTGTTCAACAGATACGAGCGCCCGCGGCAGACGAGCGCCGAGAAGATCCTGCTGGCCGAGCGCGAGCCGCTCGGCGCGGCGGCGGTGGAGTCGATGTTCGCTGAGATCAGTCTGCTTGTGCTCGAGGGCGACGCGGCAGGCTTGGCGGCGAAGGTGTCTGAGCTCTCAGCCGCACGCGGCTCAGGCGAAGTCCCTATAGCTCACCGCGCTGGGAAGGACTCCTCCGCGCCCGAGGATCTCCCCCCGTCCATGGTTGTGAGGGGTATACCCGCGGCGGCGGAGCCGGAAGACCGGCAGCCAAGCGGCACTGAGGAGCACGGTGCGCCTGCGCCCCTCATACACTCCCGAGATTCATGACACCTTTGCCACTTGCATTTTCGCTCTCGAATTCGTTCACCCAGGCTGGGGCGGTCGCGGCGTTCGCCGCCCTGCTGGCCATCGCGATCCTTTCGCTGCTCGTCTTCTCCCAGGCCCGTGAGCTGAAGCGTCTGCGCGAGTGGGCGGGCCGCGCTCCGGAGCGAGCCGCCGAGTTGGAGCAGCGTGTGAGCGCTGGAGCGGCTGCTCGCGTGCAGCAGGCCGCACCCCAGGTCCCGCGTACCACGCCCGTGGTCGCCCGCCCTGCGGCGGCTGCCACTGCAGTAGCAACACGAGTCCTCCCCGGAGAGACTGTCCCTCCAGGAGCCCCCGGGCAAGTTGCGCCTGGAACAGCTGGTGAGGCTGAGGCTGACCCTGCCACCGGCGTCCCGGCCTCGGCTAACCCCGCCGGGCCTCCCGGCACTCCTCCGGCTGGAGAGACCGGTGCCGTCGCTGCGGCGAGGACCGCTGGGACTGTGGCTTCCGCTACGCCACCGGCTGGTGGGACGGGAGCTCCCGCAACCGAGGGAACCCCTGCCCAGGCGCCACCCACAACGACTGGCCTGCCCGCAACAGCGGCCGCCGCCGCGTCCGCTGGCACTTCGCCCCCGGACGTTACTGCTCCGGTGAAAGGCGGAGTGCCGGACGCCCCGACTGGCTCTCCAGGCGCTGGCACTTCTCCGGCCGGTGCCCCGCGAGCACCAGCAGGACCGGCTCCGCCGGTCCCCGCTTCAGGCGTTCCATCCACTGCGGCCGCTGCCGCGCGTGCGGCGGGCGGCTCAGCCCCCCGCGCTCCCACGCCCCCAGTCGTCTCTGCACCCGCCGCCTCCCCCCGATCTGCAGATCGCGCGGGCGCTGCGCCTCCGCCGCGCCGCGCCTCGTCCTCCCGCCCGCCCGCTCCCACTGGCCCACGGCGAAGCCCTGAGGAGACCACGGCCCGCACCGCCGCGGCAGCCCGGCAGGCAGAGCGCTTGAGCGCCGAGTCGCGCACCCGGCGCGGGGACGCGAAGATCTACTCTGCGGGCAACGGGCGCTCTCCAGCCCGCGCCACCGCCCTGATCGTAGGTGCGGTGATTGCCGTCGTGGTGGTGCTCGTGCTGGTTCTCTCCTCGGGGGGCGGTGGAAAAGCGGGCAGCCAGGGAGCGGCCGCCGGGCAGAGCACCGAAAAACCCGCCACACACACCACGACTAGCTCCCACACCCACAAGCAGGCAAGCTCGCACCACAGCGAAAGCCCAGCGGCTGCGACGAGCCCAGCGGCCACTTCGGTGGTGGTGCTGAACAGCACGAACACGACTGGCCTTGCCCGTAGGTTGTCTGAAAATCTCCGCCAAAGCGGTTATTCGCAGGCGACGGCGCTTAGCGGAAGACCGCCCGAATCTCATGCCACGACGCTCGTCGAGTACGCGAGCGGACACCGGGCCGAAGCGCAGGGTGCGGCGAGCGCGCTTGGCGTGACGCAGGTGCAGCCGATGGAAGCGGCTGTGGCGTCGCTCACCGGCACTGCGGTGGTGGTAGTGATCGCTGGCGCCGACAAGGCCGCGGCGGTGAGTGAAACACCGGGAGGCGGCGGTGCGAGCAGTGCCACCAGCGGGTGATCGCCACATAGCCTCCCTCCGGGCCCGCTGGCGCCGCGAAACCTCAGAAAACTCTCGCCGCCCGTGCCGATAGCCCACTTCCTGGACATCCCGGAGCGCTCTGAGAAGCCGCGCGAGCGGGGTATTACGCACGTGATCGACCGGGGGCTCTCGCTCGCGGAGGTAGACGGTTTGATGGAGGTCGCGGGGAACTGCATCGACGTGGTCAAGCTCGGCTGGGGCACCGCTCTGGTGAGCGCCAACCTACGGCCGAAGCTGGAGCGCTATGGCGCCCACGGGGTCCCGGTGGTGCTGGGGGGAACGCTCACCGAGCTGGCGATCCGCCAGGGCCGGGTCGAGGGCCTCGTGACCTGGCTGCGCGAGCTGGGGCTGCGCCATGTTGAGATCTCCGACGGTACGGTCACGATCGAGCCAAAGGTCAAGCACGAGCTAATTCGCAGGCTGGCGGGCGAGTTCACGGTGTTCTCCGAGGTGGGGAGCAAGGACGCTGAGTTCATCATGGCCCCGTACGTGTGGGTGGAGCAGATCGAAGGCGACCTGGAGGCGGGCGCGTGGAAGGTGATCGCCGAGGCGCGGGAGTCCGGGACAGCCGGCATTTACCGCGCCGACGGCGAGGTGAGGACCGGATTGATCGAGGAGATCGCCCACAGCGTCGACACGGACCGGCTGATCTTCGATGCGCCGCTCAAACAGCAGCAGGTGTGGCAACTGGAACGCTTCGGTACAGAGTGCAACCTCGGCAACATCGCGCCTGAGGATGTGCTCTCGCTGGAGACGCTGCGCTTGGGACTGCGCTCGGACACGGTCGAGCGCTTCGCACTGGGCGACGGCGATTGACCGCATCCGCCGCGGGGGAGGTTCGGGGTCCTCGTGAGAACGACGGTGGCGATCCGCTGGGACGGATCGTCTTCGGAGCCCTCGTCGTGGCCTGCTTTCTCGCCTTCTTTTTGACCCAGCGCCTGAAGCACACCCCGACCACCGTCCAGAGGTTTCAGCTGACCTCGAACTTCTCGCCGGCGCCTGGCTGGCGCCACAAAGAAGAGTCGATCTCCTTCAAGCTCTCCCACGCCGAACGGGTGACGGCAGCCGTGATCGACTCGCGGGGGAACGTCGTGGCGACCCTGCTGCGCGAACATCCCGTGCCGCGCTACAAACAGTTCTCGCTGCGCTGGAACGGACGTCGCGGCACGGCGTCCGCCTACCGGACCGGCACCACCCCCGGCGGGCACCCGTTCCTGGTGGCAGAGACCGAGGGGCCCGCAGCCCCGGCCGGGGAATACAGGGTGCGCCTGACCCTCAGCGGCCAGTCCAGCCCGGTGCTCTCGCCGCGCAGCTTCGCGCTGGTGCGCGGATGACCCCGGTGCTCATCGCTACCGGTCTGCCCTCGGCCGGCACGCTCGTGCCGCTGGCCGTGGCGGGGCTGCTCGCCATCGTGCTGCTCGCCATGCTGATCCATCGCCGGCCCGAAGCGCTGCCGCTGCTCGTGACCGCCGCGCTGCCCTTCCGTCTGCCGATCTCCGCCGACGGGCGGACCGTCAACCTGCTGATACCCCTGTACGTGGTCGTCGCCGCGGGCATCGTCGTTCGCCTGCTTGCGATCCTCCGCGGTCGCGGCGGCGATCCCGCCGCCCGGAGCGTAGCCGCGCGCGATGGGGCGGACCTGGCGATCCGCTGGCTGCAGTGGGTGCTGCTGGGGGCGGTCGTGCTCTACGTGCTGCAGATCTCCTACTCCCCCGACCGCGCCAAGGCGGCCGAGAACGTGGCGTTCTTCTACGTGCCCTTCGGGCTGCTGTTCGTGCTGCTGCGCGACGTGCCCTGGACGAGCCGCTTGCTGCTGCGCTGCCTAGGCCTGCTGGTGGCGATCGCGATCGTGCTGGCGGGAGTCGGGTTCGTGGAGTACGCGCGCAAGAGCCTGTTCCTGAACCCGAAGCTGGTCGCCGCCAACCAGTACGACAACTACTTCCGGGTCAACTCGGTGTTCTTCGACCCCAGCATCTACGGCCGCTTCCTGATCCTGGTGATGATCGCCGTCACCATCGCCGTGCTGTGGGGAGGACGCCGCGAGGCGCAGGCTGGGGCGCTCGTGCTGGCTTGGCTTTTGGCGGGGCTGGTGACGAGCTTCTCGCAGTCGAGCATCGCCGCGCTGCTGCTGGGGCTGGCGGTGCTCGCTGCCTGGCGATGGGATCTGCGCCGGACGGTTTACGCCTCGGCGGCGGTGCTGGTACTCGGCGTAGCGGTGCTGGTGCTCGCCCCCAGCTCGCTGCACTTCGGCCTGAAAGGCAAAGGCGGCTCGGCCGAGAACGCCTCGAACGGCCGCACGAGCCTGATCGAAGGGGGCCTCGAACTGTTCGCGCAGCGACCGCTCGAGGGATTCGGCGCGGGCTCGTTTGAAACTGAGTACAAGCGCCACAGCAAGGCCAGCCAGGCGACCGAGCAGAACGCGACCTCTGCCTCCCACACGATCCCGGTCACGGTGGCCGCCGAGCAGGGCCTGCCCGGCCTCGCCGTCTACCTGGCGCTGCTCGTGCTCGCCTTCCTGGTGCTGTTCAGAGGCGCCGGGCGTTCTCCGCCCCGGATCGCCCTGGTGGCCTGCTTCGCGGCGCTGGTCCTGCACACCTGGACCTACGCGGACTTCCTCGAGGACCCGTTTACGTGGGCACTGCTGGCGATCGGCGTCGCCCTTGCGCGTACGGGCGGGGCCTGGAAGGCGCCCGCGCGGGGCGGCGGTGGGGACGCGTCCGCGGCCTCCGCGGCGGCGCCGCGGGCCGGAGTGGGGACGGCGGCACCAGAGCCGTCGGGCGCGACGTGGGGCGGAGGAGCCGCCGGCCGAGCCGGCGCCCCGCGGGCAGCCCCTCGCCACCAGTAGCGTCTGAGCCGTGCGTGACTATCTGAAGCGCCTCGTCAGCACCGGCGCGGCGTATCAGTTCGGGGACATCCTCGCGAAGGCCCTGGCGCTGATCACGCTGCCGCTGTACACGCGCCATCTGGGCACGGCGGCCTACGGCGCGGCCGAAACGCTGCTGACCACGGTAATCCTGTCGAGCATTCTGCTTCGCGCCGGTGTGGGCGAGGCGTTCATCCGCTTCTACTTCAACGACACTGATGAGGCCAGGCGCGAGCGGATCGCGCGCACGGCTACGGCCACGGTGGCATGGACCACGACCGTGGCCGCGGTGGTGGCGCTGGTGTTCGCGGGTGAGTGCTCGAAGCTGCTGTTGGGCTTCAGGGACCCCCTGCTGCTGGACTGCGCGGTCCTCGGGCTATGGGCGTTTACGAACCTGGAGATGGCCTACGCGCAGTTGCGCGTGGACGAACGCACGCGCACGTATATCTACGCCTCGGGCGCGAACGTGGCGATGACGGTCGCCTTCACCGTGGTGCTGGTGGTGTTCGCGGGCCAGGGCGCACGCGGGCTGTTGCTCGGCAACTTCGGAGCCTCTGCGCTGGTCGTGCTCGGGCTGTGGTTCCTGCTGCGCGAGCGCTTCTCGCTACGCGTGCGCCGTGCTGACCTCGGGGCGATGTTGCGCTTCGGGCTGCCGACTGTGCCGGCGGATGCGAGCGTGTACGCGCTGCAGTTCGCCGACCGTTTCTACATCTTCCGCGGCTACTCCCATCACGCGGCAGGGCTGTACGCGGTGGCGATCAAGCTCGCCACCGTCGTGTTCGTGGCGGTGCGCGGCTTCCAGTACGCGTGGCCCCCACTGGCATATTCGATCGAGTCAGACGAGCAGGCAGGACGGCTGTACTCGCTCGTCACCACCTACTACGCGCTCGCCACCGGCGTGGTCGTCTGTGGTGTGGCGCTGCTCGGACGCTGGGTGGTGCGGCTGCTGGCGGCCCCGGAGTTCTTCGCTGCTTACAAAGCGCTGCCGTGGCTGGCGCTCGGCTGGGCGCTGTATGGGCTCTACCCGGTGCTGATGGTGATCGCCGGCCGAGCGGGCGTGATGACACGGAACTTCCCAGCCACCGCACTTGGCCTGGCGGCCAACGTCGTGCTGCTGCTGGTGCTGGTCCCGGGCAGTGGAGCGGGACTGGGAATAGCCGGCGCTGGCATCGCCCTGTGCGGCGCCTACCTGGTGATGCTGATCGTGCTCTACATGCTCACACGCTCACTTTTTGCAGTCGGCTTTCAGTGGCGGCGGCTGGCCCAGCTGACGGCGATCTTCGCGGGTGTGGCGGTATCGGGCGAGCTGCTGCTGCCCACCCACGGGCTGGTGGGCCTCCTGCTGCGCGTCGCCTGGCTGGCGCTGGCCCCGGTGCTGCTCCTCAGCACCCGCTTCTTCGCGCCCGAAGAGTTTCGGCAGGCGCGCGCTCTCCTGAAAGAGGCCCGGCGCCGCGTGGTCTCTTTCCGCGCCCGCGGGGGCGAGGTCCAGGCATACGCGGAGGACCCGCTCCGCGATCTCTGAGAGCCGTCCGCCACGCTCGCTGCCGTCGAGCTGTCGAATGAGGCCCCCGGACCTCAAGGCGTGGAGCGGATAGGCCGATGCCGATCGCCGGATGCCGGAGCTATCCGTTACTTCACCGCGCCCTGCAGGCGCCCGTGAGCGCCGCCGCCGGGCAGAGGCTCTGCGCAGGCATCGCGCTGACGCACGTGCCCAGAGCATGGCCTCGGCGGGCGAGCTCGCCTACCTGCGCGCACAGCTAAAGGTAGCGGCGAGCCTCACGGCGCGGCTGGCGGCAACGCACGAGATCGATGCGATGGCCAAGCTGGTTGTCGAGGAGCTCCACGGCACGTTCGCCTTCTATCTCGCTGCGATCCAACGCCTGGACGACGACGGCTTGCTGCGCCTGGTCGCTGGCAGCGGTGCGCTGGCCGAGGTGATGACCGAGTTCCTGCTCGTCGAGCAGCCGGTTCAGCAAGGAGTCAACGGGCGCGTAGCGCGCACGGGAGCGACGGCGCTGGTCGTGGACACCCGGATGGACAGCGACTACATCGTGCGTGACCCGCAGACGGACCCGCGCTCGGAGTTGAGTGTGCCGATCATCGTGGACGAGGCCGTCTGGGGTGTGCTGAACATCGAGGCGGACGAGGCGAACGCCTTCACCCAGGCCGACGCGGTGCTCGTCGAGACAATCGCTGCGAGCCTCGGTGCGGCCGTGCACCGGGCGGGACTCGTCGCCGATCTGGAGCGCACCTTCACGACCACCCTGACCGCGCTGATGAGCACCGTCGAGGCGAAGGACGAGTACACGGCCTCCCACGAGCAGGAGGTCGCAGAGCTCGCTGAGCGGGTCGCCGTGCGCCTCGGAGCGCCGGGCTCGCGCGCCCGCGACGTGCGTTACGCGGCGCTACTTCACGACGTCGGCAAGGTCGCGGTGCCCAGCGAGATCCTGCTCAAGGCGGGACCGCTGAATGACGCCGAGTGGATCACGATGAAGACCCACGCGGCCGTTGGCGGTGAGCTCGTGGCACGCATCGATGCCTTCGCCCACCTCGCTCCTGCCGTGCGCGCCAGCCACGAGCGCTGGGATGGCACCGGCTACCCCGATGGACTAGCCGGTGAGGAGATCCCGCTCGCGGCGCGCATCATCGCCGCCTGTGACACCTACGAGGCGATGGTCACAGACCGTCCCTACCGCAAAGCGCTCAGCGTCGCAGAGGCGCTCGCCGAGCTGCGGAGCGTCGCTGGCTCCCAACTCGACGGGGCTGTCGTGGAGGTGCTGCTGGAGGAGCTAGCGCTCACGCGCCGCGGTTGTACTCCGCCGCCGCCTCGCGCAGTCCCTCTCCCCGGCCCGGTCGCAGCGTAGCCGTGACGTGGCGCCAGTAGCGATTCGAATCCCGCCCGCCCGCGTGTCCCGGTAGCGCTAGCGCCGCCAGTGCACGCAGCGCATAGGCCCACGCCGTCAACAACCGCACCGCCAGCGCCGCGGCTGCGCCGTGGTGCTTGTGCATGTACAGATCGCGGTTGCGCGCCATTTCGATGATCCTGCGCTCGGGGATCAGATCGGTCGAGAGCTGCTCGTGGTGCACCGCCACGGCCGCCGGCACCCACAGGCTGCGCCAGCCGGCGTCGCGCAGGCGCCGGGCGAAGTCGACCTCGTCGGAGTAGACGAAGAAGGCGGGATCCAGATAGCCGACCGCGACAGCCGCCTCGCTGCGCACGAGCAGCGCTGCGGACTGACACCAGTCGACCTCGCGGGTTTGCTCGCCGGTGCTCTGCACGACCAGCCGGCGGTGCAGAAAAAAAGCGCCGGCCAAGGCCGTAAGCGGCGTGGGAAAGCGCCACGCTGAGGCTTGCTCGCGACCATCGGGACGCAATAGGCGCGCGCCGGCACAGGCGGCGTCCGGGCGCTCGTCGAGCGCCCGGTGCAACGCCAGGCTCGCTCCCGGATGCAGCTCGGAATCCTCGTTGAGCAGCAGCGCAAAGCGTCCGCGTGCCCGCTGCAGCAGCTCGGTGTCGTTGGCGCCCTTGCCGCGTCTGTGCTCGAGCGCGATCACCTCATCCACGGCGGGATGGATCCGCGCAGCCTCGGCTGAGCCATCGCGTGAGCCGTTGTCGAGGACAAGTACCTCGCAGGCGAACGGCAGCCGATCGCGATCGCGCGCGATCGCATCCAACCCTCGCAGGAGCAGCTCGCGCTGGGAGGTGTTGACCACGCAGTAGCTCAGCTCGACACCGGACACGCGCCTATTGTCTCCTGCGATGCGCGTCCACGTCGTCGATCCCTCCGCTTATACGCCTCCGTACGACCATGCGCTATGTCGCGCGCTGGGGGCGGCAGGGGCGGAGGTCGAGCTGTTCACGAGCCGCTTTGCCTACGGTCCTGTGGCGCTGACGGACGGATACGAACGGCGGGAGTTCTTCTACCGAGCTGCCCGCGGCGCGCCGCGCTCGCGCCTGCGGACCGTGACCAAGCTGGCCGCGCACGTCCCCGGCATGCTCCGCTACCGCAGGGCCGCGCGGACGGCGGACGTCGCGCACTTTCAGTGGCTGACGGTCCAGCACCTCGACGGTCACCTGCTGCCGCGCGGCCGGGGTGGGTCGGGTCCAAGACTCGTTCTCACAGCCCACGACGTGATGCCACGTGAGCCCCGCAGAGGCCAGCTGCCGGCCCAGCGGCGCCTATACGAGCGCTTCGATGCGATCGTCGTGCACACCGAGCATGGCCGCCGCAGGCTGACAGGCGAGTTAGGGATCGACCCGGTGCGGGTCCACGTGATTCCCCACGGCGCGTTTACGCATCTCGCGGCGGGCCCACGCCGGGCGCCACCGTTTGCGAGCGAGAAGCCGGTGGTGTTGTGCTTCGGGCTGATGCGCCCGTACAAGGGGATCGACGTACTGGTGGAGGCGTGGAAGGGAATCGAGAACGCGGAGTTGTGGATCGCCGGGATGCCGAGGATGGACATCTCCGCCCTGCGCGCCGCGGCCCCGCCGAACGTCCGCTTCGTGCCACGCTTCATTGGAGATGATGAGTTGCCCGCGTACTTCCAGCGCGCCGACCTGGTCGTGTTGCCCTATCGCGAGATCGACCAGTCGGGCGTGCTTTTCACGGCGCTGGCCTTCGGCAAGCCGCTGCTGCTGAGCGACGCCGGGGGGTTCCCCGAGATTGCCGGGAGCGGCGCCGCACGCACGTTCCCCACCGGTGACGCCGGCGCCCTTGGCAAGGCCCTACGCGAGCTGCTTGGCGACCCGGCCGCGCGCGCGGAGATGTCGCTGCGCGCAGGGATGGCCTCAAAAGGTGAGTACTCGTGGGAGAACGTGGCCCGGCGGCACCTCGAGCTCTACGGCTCGCTCTTGGATGAGAATCCTCGGCGATGAACGCGGTCCTCGAGGTCTTCTTCTGGCTGTCCATCGCACTGATCGTGTGGACCCAGCTCGGCTACGCGCTGGCGCTGGCAGCGCTGGCGGCCCTGTTGGGTGCTCGTAAGTCATCGCCGGTGGATGCCGGCGCGCAGCCGAGCGTGTCCTTGATCGTCGCGGCGCACGATGAGCAAGAGGTGATCGCTACCAAGGTCAGCAATGCACTCGCACTCGACTATCCACGTGAGCTGGTCGAGTTGATCGTCGCCTGTGACGGCTGCACTGACGCGACCGCGCAACGTGCGCGTGAGGCCGGCGCCGTCGCCGTGCTGGAGCTCTCTCGCGGCGGTAAGATCCGCGCCCAGGACGCCGCGGTGCGGAGCGCCGGTGGCGAGATCGTTGCCTTCTCGGATGCCAATGCCCTGTGGGAGCCCGACGCCCTGCGTGCCTTGGTCAGCGCATTTGCCGATCCCGGTGTTGGCTACGCCTGCGGCGAGGTCCGCTTTTTTCAGAATCCCCACCCACCCCGGGGCGAGAACGCCACCAACCAGGAGGGTCTGTATTGGCGTTACGAGCTGGCCGTGCGCTCACTGGAGTCGCGGCTAGGGTCGATCACCGCCGGCAACGGCGCGATCTACGCGACCCGGCGCGAGGCCTACATCGAGGTCGACCCGATCATGGGCCACGACCTGTCGTTCCCCTTCAACATGGTCAAGCGCGGCTGGCGCGCCGTGTACGTTCCGGCCGCACGCGCCGCCGAGAAGATGGTGCCTTCGATCGAGGGGGAGTTCGCGCGCAAGCGGCGGATGATGAGCCACACCTGGCCGATCGTCCTGCGTGGTGGCATGCTTTCCCCCCGCGGCTACGGCCTCGGCTATGGCTTGATGATCCTCTCCCATCGCATCCTCCGCTACGCCACCCCGGCCTTGCACGCCATCGCGCTGGTCGCAAACCTGCTGCTCGTGCTCGACGGCGCGGGCACGCTCTACACGGTCACGCTGATGCTGCAATGGGCGCTGCTGGTCGCCGCGGGCGTGGGGGGCGTGGTGCGGACCCGCCCGCTGCTGCTGGCCCGCTACTACGTCCTGACGACCGCTTCACCCGCGCTGGGGTTGTGGGATTGGCTGCGCCACGGCACGGAGGCATCGTGGGATGTGGCGGAGGGGACTCGGTAATTCGTCGCGTGGTTGACATCCTTGTCTCTGCAGCAGTCCTTCTGCTCACCTCGCCGCTGCTCGCCGTGGCGGTGATCGCGATCCGCTTGGAGTCGGCTGGGCATCCGATCTACCGGCAGCGGCGCGCGGGGCGCGACGGGCGGCCGTTTGACGTGCTGAAGCTGCGCACGATGGTGGACGGTGCCGAGCACATTGGGGCGGGGCTGGCGGTCAACGAGAACGATGCGCGCATCACGCGTGTGGGCGCGTGGCTGCGCAGGACATCGCTCGACGAGCTGCCGAACCTGCTCAACGTCCTGCGCGGCGAGATGTCGCTGATCGGGCCGCGGCCCACGTTGCCCGGGCAGGTCGAGCAGTACACCGCTCGCCAGCGCGGGCGCCTGCTGGTCAAGCCGGGCATCACCGGCTGGGCGCAGGTCAACGGCCGCACCTCGTTGCCGTGGCCAGAGCGGATCGAGCTCGACCTGTTCTACGTCGAGCATCGCTCGCTCGCGCTGGACTTGAAGATCCTGGCGCGCACCGTCGCGATCGTCCTGCACGGCGGCGGGCTCTACAAGGGCCAGAGCGGCGGCTGGGATACCGGCGAGCGGGACGGGTCGTGAGCGAGAACCCCGCGATCATGATCACCGGCGTTGGGCGGCGGTATGACATCGTCGCCTCCTTCGCCCAGCACACCAAGGTGATCGCGACCGAGACCTCGCCGCTGGCGCCGGCCCAGTACGCAGCCCAGGTGCGCGCGCTGGTGCCCAGCCTGGACGACCCCGGATACGTACCCGAGTTGATCCGCCTCTGCGAGCAGCACAACGCTGGCGCGGTGATCCCATTGATCGATCCCGACATCGAGGTGCTGGCCAGAGCCAGAGCCGATGGATTGCTGCCGGCGCTGGTACCGGATCCCGAGATGGCGGCGGCGACATTCGACAAGTACGAGACCCACCTGCTGCTCGAGCGCCTCGGTTTGCCATCGCCGCCGACCGTGCTCTCAGGCTCCCAGCCGGAGCACTATCCGGTCGTCGTCAAGCCCCGCCGGGGCTCCAATTCGCGCTCGGTCTTCCTGGCCAAAGACCTCGAGCAGGCACGCTTCTTCACCGGTTACGTATCCGAGCCGGTCATCCTGCAGCGCGCCATGAACGGGCCGGAGTTCTCGATCGACTGCCTATGCGACCTGGACGGGCGTTGCCTGAACGCGATCCCGCGCAGCATGATCGAGTCGCGTGGGGGAGAGTCGGTCAAGGGCACGGTGATCGCCGACGCCCAGCTGATCGAGCTCGGACGCGCCGTCGCGGAGGGGGTGGGTGCGCGCGGGCCCTGCATGGTGCAGGCCTTCCGCGACCCGGAGCTGGGTTTGCGCGTGACCGACGTCAACGTTCGCTTCGGCGGTGGCTATCCCTCACATATGTATGGGGCACTGCCCGGACAGACCTATCCGGAGCTCATCGTGCGCATGGCGCGCGGTGAGCTCATCGAGCCCCACGTCGGGCAGATGCGTGCGGGAATCACCTTCGCCCGCTACTACTGGCAGATGGAGCTCGACGGGGCGGGCGCGGGCCAATTCACTCCAACCGGCCGTGAGATCGCCCCCGGCGGGCCACCTGCGCCAAGGTAGCTGGCGCCGGAGCTAGAATTAGACGCCCGTGAACACATTGCTCGCCGATCCGCCGGCTGTTGCGAGCTCCGAGCAGCCGTCCACCGAGACTCCGGGTGCCCCACCGCCCTCCTCTGCGCCCGGGTTCTCCTCCGCGCCCTCCGCACCGCAGCCGAGGTGCGCAAACTGCTCAGCACCGATGGCCGGTGCCCAGGATTGGTGCCTGCAGTGTGGCGCTGGTGCGCCCGGCAGCCTCGATGCGGACGCCCCCGGCTGGCGCTCTGCTGCGACGATTCTCGCCGTCACGGGGATCCTCGTACTCGGCGCCGGCGCCGCGGCCTATGCGGCGCTCACCAAGGAAGGCCCCCATAAGCCCCGCCCGGTGACCGTCGCGGTCGCGCAGGCCCCCGCCCCGGCGACTCCTCCCGTCCCCGCGACGCCGGGAACGGTCACACCCACACCTACGCCGGCGACACCGGGAGCGCTCCCGCCCGCGGCGAAAACGCCCGCGACACCCTCTGCGAACCCGCTGTTCACAGGCTCGGCCAAACCCCCGAAAATCCCGCTCACGACGCCGGCACCGAAATCCTCTCCCACGACCACCGCGCCTGAACCGGAATCCAGCGGCGGCACGAGCACCGAAAAGACACCCGCCGCGATCCAGCCCGACACCAACGCGGCCACCACCTACAACCCCTACGGCTACCCGGCGAGCGAATTCGGCGATCCCAGCCTGGCAATCGACGGCGAAACCTCGACGGCATGGACCGCGCGGGTCAACCCGGCCGTGGCCCCGAAGATGGCGGAGGGGCTCGTGATCGACCTGAAGACGGCAAGGCGATTGTCCGCGGTTGGGCTCATCACCTCCACCCCCGGGATGAGCGTGCAGGTATACGGCGCCAACGGCCATACCTTGCCCACATCGATCACCGACCCGGCTTGGGTTCAGCTGAGCTCATATGTGGTCACGAAGAAGCGCAGCACGCACATCAAGCTGCGCGACTCCACGAAAGCGTTTCGCTTCGTGACACTGTGGATCAGCAAGGCTCCGGCTGCATCGGCCGGCACCCCAGCGCCGGCCCACGTGAGCCTCAACGAATTCGAACTGTTCCCGGCGAAATAGGTCCGGTCAGCCTGCGCGCTTTGCCGGGCCTTTGCGCGCCGCACGTTTAGCTGGCGCCCGTTTGACCGCACGTTTCGCGGCAGGGCGTTTGGCGACTGCACGCGGCGCGCCCCAGACCTCGTCGAGGAATGAGGCGATCTCGTTTGTGAGCCGCTCTGGCTGCAGGCGCAGCTCGACGAGCGAATTCGCCTCCAGCAGGCGTCCGTTTGGCAGCTCCTTTGCAAGCATGCCCGCGTCGGAGAAGGGGTGGACGGGATCGCGGTGGTGCCCGAGGATGAGCGCGGGCATCTGGAAGGTGTGTCGCTCGTTGCGATGAGGCGCGATGCGCCCGAAGAACAGTCCCTGCATCAGTGCGCCGCCGGGACCTGGCTCTTGGCGGATCAGGTCGAGCAGGACGTTGCCGTAATGGGGAAGCAGCCGCCGCGGCACGGCCCGTGCTCCGCGCGCGAGCAACTTCATCAGCGGCTCGCCGAACGTGAGCGCGACGAGCGGCGGAGTGAAGGCGAGCGCACTCCACAGCAGCGCGTTGTCGAGCACCGGCATCTCGATCACCATCCCGCGCAGGCGCTCGGGCGCCGCCGAGGCGACCTCGAGCGCGGTGTTGGCGCCCAATGAGGTCCCCATCACGACTGCCTGCTCGATCTCCAGATGATCCATCAACCCGAGCAGCTGCTCACCAAAGATGCTCATCGAGTAGCGCCACATGTCGCGTGGGCGATCGGATTCGCCGTGGCCGAGCAGGTCGACAGTGATCACGCGGTTGCCGCGCGCCGCGAGGTCTTCGGCGAGCGGCCGGTGCATTTCCTGGGAGAGCAGCAGGCCGTGGACGAGGATCACCGGGCGGCCCTGAGCCGGCGAGCTCTTTGCGGTCCGTCCGCGCCCCCCCGCAGCGGTGATCGCCGCCGGGCCGCCACCATATTCGGTGTAGGCGATGCGCTGGTTCTGGAAGCGAAAGGCCGGCACAGGCTCTTACTTTACCCCTCGCGATGAGGGTCCCACACACGCGAGCCCGGGCGCTGCCGTGATCGCCCGGGCTCGGTGGTGCCCTCCCCTGTCCCTCTCCTAGTGGCCTTCTGAGGATGGTTGGCAGGTAACCGTCCAGCAGCCGACCCGTCCATATAACCCGCGAGCGGTGCGGAAGGTGCGCTGGCCGGATGGTCGCGCTAGTGTCCCGGGTTGATGGCCAAGCAGCCGCGCATCCTCGCCGGTCAGACCGCTGCGATCACCGGAGGTGCACGCGGCATCGGCCGGGCCACCGCGCAGGCGTTCCTGCGCCAGGGGATGAAGGTGGCGATCGGCGACGTGGACCTGCAGACGGCGCAGCAGACGGCAAAAGAAATCGGAGGCCCCACCCACCCGAGCACGGTCGCCCTGCCGCTGGACGTGACCCGCCGGGAGTCGTTTGCGGCGTTCCTGGACGGCGCCGAGGAGCAGCTCGGCCCCCTGGATGTGCTCGTCAACAACGCCGGGATCATGCCCCTCGGCCGGTTCGTCGACGAGGACGATCTGACGACGCAGCGGATGATCGACATCAACCTCCATGGTGTGATCTGTGGGATGAAGCTGGCGCTCGCGCGGATGGTCCCGCGCGACCGGGGGCATATCGTCAACATCGCCTCCCAGGCCGGCAAGTACGGGGCGCCCGGAGGGGCCACCTACTCGGCGACCAAGCACGCCGTGGTCGGCCTAACTGAGGCGGTGCGCGGTGAGATGCGCCTGATGGGGGCCCACATCGATCTCAGCTACGTCATGCCCTATGTGGTCAACACCGAGCTCGGCGGCGGGCTGGGAGAGGCGCGCGGCCAGCGCAACCTCGAGCCCTCCGAGGTGGCCGACGCGATCGTAGAGGCCCTCCAGCACGGGACCGTCGAAGTGTGGGTGCCGAAGTCCACCAAGCGGACCTATCAACTCGGCACGCTGCTCCCACGAATGCTCGTCGAGGGCATAGGACACGCGATGAAAGCCGATCGCGTGCTGGCCGACGCCGACGCCACGGTGCGCCACGACTATGAGCTGCGCGCGGCCCGCTCCGAGCCAGGGTTGCCGCCGGGCTCCGATCAGAAGCAGCCGCAGATCACCCAAGCCGCGGGGGACTGATCGTCCCGTCGTCCTACCGGCCTGTTCGGTAGGCTCGCGCTCGATGCACGCCGCAGTCCTTCATCTGGCGCCTATTTTGGGCGCCGAGAAGAGCAAAGTCCCGTTCTACGTGGCGGGCGGTGCGCTGGTGGCATGGGCGCTGGTCGTTTCGTTGGGTATGGGCATGCGGATACCCAGCTTTCCCCGCAGCGCGGCGGCTCAGCGCGGCGTCATCGCGGTGACCGTCGTGCTCGTGCTGGCAGCAGTTAGCACAGCGGTGCTCACCTCGGGCGGGAGTACGCCGAAGGCCGCGGCGTCTGCGGCTGGCGGCGCCGGGCCCGCCGCGCAGGCTCCGGTGAGCGAAGGCACGCCCACCGCCCCGGCTGCTGCTGGCAGCAAAGCACCCATAGCCACGACTGGGACTCCTACGCCACCTTCATCGCCCGCGGCAGTTGCGCCGCTGAAGCTCGCGGCGAACCCAGAAGGCCAGTTGAGCTACGAACCCAAGCAGCTGAGCGCGAAGGCTGGGAAGGTAACGATCACGATGGCGAATTCCTCTCCGGTGGAACACAACGTGACGGTCGCGCAGGGCAGCACCGTCCTGGGGGCGACCCCGACGTTCAAGGGGGGATCGAAGACGCTCACGCTGAACCTGAAGCCCGGGAAATACACCTTTTACTGTTCCGTCCCCGGCCACCGGCAAGCTGGGATGGAAGGCACGCTCACCATCTCCTAGACGGACTATCAAGAGGAAGGAAGCTAAATGGACATCCTTGCCAGGCTCGACGAGGCCAGAAGTCAGACGAACGTGCTGGAGCACCCCTTCTACCAGCGTTGGAGCGCGGGCGAGCTGAGCGCCTCCGAGCTGGGGCTCTACGCCGGCGAGTATCGCCACGCCGTGATGGCGCTGGCAGACGCCTCGGAGAAGGTGGCGGCGAAGGCCGGGCCCGCTCACGAGCTGGGCTTGCGCGCTCACGCCGAAGAGGAGACGGCGCACGTGGAGCTATGGGAGGACTTTGCCCAGGCGGCGGGCGCCCGCCCGTCCGCTGGCGTGCAGGCGCTGGCGCAGACCGAGGAGTGCGTGCAGGCGTGGACGGCCGGGGAGGACGTGCTGGAGCATCTGGCGGTGCTGTATGCGATCGAGGCGGGACAGCCGGAGATCTCCAAGACAAAGCTTGAGGGGTTGACGGAGCATTACGGCTACAGCGAGGAAGGCCCGGCGGTCGAGTACTTCAGGGTGCACGAGCTACGCGATGTGGAGCACGCGCGCGAGGCTGGGGAGCTGATCGAGGAGCTCCTGAGCGGGTGCGAGGACTCAGAGGCGCACGCCGAGCGGATGGTGCAGCGTGCCAGCGCAGCGCTGCGCGGGAACTGGCAGCTGCTCAACGGCGTGGAAGCGGCGCACTAGAGGCTGGCGGGCTGGGCCTCTTTATTCCTAGTCAACGAGCCGCCAGGCGAACAGGACCGCGGCAACGGAGGTCGCCAGGTTGAGGCTCGAGACCCCGGGCGTCATGGGGATGCTGATCCGTGCATCCGCCTGGGCGGTGAGCTCGTCTGAGAGGCCGTAGCGCTCGGTGCCGAACGCGAGCAGTGCGCCCGGCGGCAGCTCCCCCGGTGCCAGCGGCTCGCCCTCGGGGTCGAGGGCGAGCAGGGGGCGCTCGCTCCCCTGCAGCGCCTCGAGCCGCTCCAGACGCGCGACGGGTAGCGCGTAGTGCAGCCCGGCAGCGCCGCGGAGTGCGTCTGGATGCCAGGGATCGTGGCTGCCGGTGGTGAGCACGCCGGCGATGCCGGCGGCGGCGGCGACGCGAACGCAGGCGCCCATGTTGCCGAGGTCGCGTGGATCCTCGAGCAGGATTACAGGCTCCGGCCGCGCGTCGGCGAGCATTGAGGATGGATCGCCGGGGCGCCGCTGCGCCAGCGCGATCACACCGGTGGATGGAGGGAGCGGAGCTAGCTCGGCAAAGACCGAGGGCTCGACGGGCTGGGCGAGCGCGAGCAGGCGCGTGGAGAGGTCGGGGGCGAGCGTGCCAGCAAGCCGCTCCAGTAAAGCGGTGTCTGAGGAGACGACCTCCAGTAGCGGAGCATCGAAGCGCAGCGCGTGCTTGAGGGCGTGGAACCCTTCGAGCACGGCGAGCTTTGGGTCGCGGCGCGCGCGGCGAAAGCGCGGGATCAGCGATCCGTCCGCGCTCACGCTGAGCCTAGGCTTCGAAGCACCGATCGGGCGGCGTTGTAGCCGTTCATCCCGTGCGCGCCGGCGCCTGGGGGGGTCGCCGCGGAGCAGATGAAGACGCCGGGGATACCGGTGCTGTAAGGGTCGAGTGCGAGCCGCGGGCGGATCACGGTCTGCCAGGGCGTGTTGGCGCCGTTGATGATGTCGCCACCGGCGTAGTTGCTGTTGTAGCTGGCAAGCTCGCTTGGGGAGCACACGGCTTTGGCGAGGATCCGCTCGCGCAGGCCGGGTGCGAAGCGTTCGATCTGGTCCAGCAGGGCCTCGCTCACGTCGCCGGTGTAGTCATGTGGAACGTGCGCGTAAGCCCAAACCGGGTGGACGCCGTCCTTGGCGCGCGACGGGTCGGCGAGTGACTGCTGGCAGACGAGCACGAACGGGCGCTCTGGCATCTGACCGCGGTTGATCGCGCGCTCACCGCCGGCGATCTCCTCGAAGGAGCCGCTCGCGTGCACGGTGCCCGCCCGGCGGGCTGCCTCGTTGCACCACGGCACGCCCTCGGCGACGGCGAGGTCGACCTTGAAAGCGCCAGGGCCGTGCTTGTAGCGCCGGTAGGCACGTGCGACGCGCGCGGGCAGCCGCTCGCCTGCGACCTCGGCAACTGCGCCGGGGGCCAGGTCGAGCACCACCGCATCGGCGGATCCGAGTTCGGACAGCGAAGTCACTCGCCGCCCGGTCTCGATCTTCCCGCCGTGTTCGCGGATGACTGCGGCGAGGGCGTCGCTGATGGCTTGGGAGCCACCCCGCGCGACCGGCCAGCCGTAGCTGTGTCCCGCGCAGATCAGCGCCATCCCCACCGAGGAGCTCATCGGACGGGACAGGGGGCTGAACGCGTGCGCGGCACAGCCGCCCCACAGCGCACGGGCCTCCTGGGTTCTGAACTTACGGGCGATCAGGGTCGCCGGCATCGCCGCGGCCACCCCGAAGCGGGCAAGGCGCAGCGGGTGTCGCGGGACGTGCAGGAGCGGGCGCATGATGTCCTCGCTCAGCGCGGCGAACCCCCGCGACGGCGAGGAGAAGACGCGCTCCCACGTACGCCCGTCCCTGCCAAGCCCGGCTGCTGTGCCGGCGATCGAACGCACCATCACCGCGCCGGCGCCGCCATCGAGCGGGTGCGCCAGGTCCACCTCCGGCCAGCACCACTCCAGCCCGTGGCGCTCGAGGGAGAGCTCGTTCAGCGATGGCGCTCCGACTGCCATCGCGTGGACGGCGGAGCAGTCGTCGTGCAGCAGTCCAGGGAGCGTCAGTTCGCTCGTCCGGGCACCGCCTCCAATCCTTGCCTGCGCCTCCAGGACCGTCACTTTCACGCCGCCGCGAGCCAGCCACGCGGCGCACACCAGACCATTCGGCCCAGACCCGACGATGATCGCCTCGCTCAACTGGGCACCGGCGTACCGACTGGCCGCGAGGAGCTGCGCTCGCCAGTGACCTCGACCGGGAACGCGCCGTCCTCGTCAAGCCACGGCTGGCGGGTGACCATGTCCGCGACCCGGACATAGCCTTCCTCGATCAGCCCCGAGGCGGCGTCGTAGATGCGGTAGTGCTGGCGCTGGATGTGGGCGGGCTGGGACTCGATCATGATCACCCGCAGCTCCCCCTCGGCGAAGTTGCAGCGCTCTTGCACCGCTGCGAGCAGCTGCTCGTTGTGGAAGTGACCGTCGCCGAAGTTGTAGCCCAGCACGACACCCGCGACCACCTCGCCCTCGCGCACGTCGTAGGACTCGATGTCGGCCACCGCGCGTGAGAGCAAGCCGTTCAGCGCGCGGCCGTGCGCGTGCATCGAGCGGAACGCGAGGCCTCTGTAGAGCAGCAGCTCGACGGTGTCGGGATCGTAGAGTTTCTCGAGCTGCTTACCGACGACCGGCGCCGCCTTGACGATCGCGCGGTCGAGCTTCTCCTCGGCGGCGGTCTCCTTTGAGAACAGCCACTGGCTCGTCGCCCAGTTGCCCGCGTAGTAGCGCATCGAGGGCAGGAACGAGATCAAATCCGGGCGGAAGTTGCCGAGCACCGGGATCCCCACGCACGTCAGTGCCAGGATCGCGATCAGCAGCGGTTCGTCGAGCGTGGAGAACGGCACCGCGCCGTAGTGGCCGAACAGGAACAGGATCCCGAAGATCATGAAGAGGTTCCACTCCAGCGGCACGGCGAGCGGGAACGTCGAGAAGATGTGGATGTGGAAGATGACCATGCCCACTACGGCGATCGTCAGCAGCGTCCCGCCCCGCGAGACGAGCAGCAAGAGCGGCAGCGTGAGCTCGAGCACGGTGCCCATGTGTGCCGCCAGGGCGCCGGTGGCGGAGGGCAGCAGGTCGTCGGGGTGCTTGCGCCAGAGCCTGCGCTTGGCCGAGTGCGAGCGGTTCCACGGTGTGTTGGCGATCATCACCGTCACGACGAACGGGAAGTGGCGGTTCAGCTTCGAGGACGCGGCGCCCCACCAGATGCACACGAACACGATCTGGGCGGCGACGATCATGTTGGAAAGCGGGAACAGGAAGATGATCATCAGGTTTCCGTAGACCTCCGCGCGGGCCGCCAGGAACGGCACCTTGTCGCGCAGGCCGAGCAGGACCCCAAACGCCAAAAGCACTCCCACCGCAGTCGGGTCCAGGCGACCGGCGGCAGTGCCGGCAGCGGGGATGGCGCCCCAGAGGAGCAGGTACACCGCCGAGGCGAGCAGACCTGCGTACAGCGCCACGTCGAGCAGCGTGCGCGTGGTCCCGCGCGTGAGCGGCACCCGCTCAGGCCATGGCGGCAGGCGGATCGTGCCAGGGCGCAGCCAGTAGAGAATCCCGCCGATCATCGGGGAGAACCGCAGCGTCAGTGGCATCGAGCCGGCGCCCAGGCCGAGGATCTCCCACAGCATCGTCCAGACGACTGCCTTCTCGAAGACGATCGGCTGTGTCCACCAGCTGCCGAGGTTCCCAAGCCCGCCGAGCCCCTTCGTCGTGGCGGAGATCAGCAGCAGTCCGCCACCCGTGTAGACGACGAGCTTGGCGATGTAGAGCAGGTAGACGAAGTGGGGCGTCCCCAGCCCGTTGAGGGCCCAGTCCTGGGCGAGCGGCTTGATCCGCTGCAGGTGAGGCAGCCGCTTCCACTCCTCGATGTCGACCGGCGGATCGGCTGGAGTGATGAATCCCATGGCGTTCCCCCCTTCTCCCCGTTGCCGTGGCGAGGATGCGAGCAAGCGGCCGCAAGTTCCCCAAAATGTCCAGAGGGAGAGTAAACGCTGCCGTGCTCCACACGCGGTTTCGCCAGCCCACTACACGGCAGGCCCTATACAGCTAAATCCTTCATATGCCGACGGTCCTTACCGCCCAAAACGGCCTGGAAATCCACCAGAGGAGAAAATCGTGGGATGGCACCGGCCGGGCGCGCTAGCGCGAGGTGTTCTTGGCGCGGGGGGTGCTGGTCTTGGGCTTTGCCGAGGTGCGCGGCTTTTTGCCGGTGCCGGCTTTGCCTTGCTTGCGCACCTCGTCCAGGCTGGCCTGGAGCGCGCTCATCAGGTCGGGTGCGCTCGTTTGCGGCTTGTCTTTAGGTGCCTGTGCGGTGATCTCCTCGCCCTGGGCCTTGCGCTCGATCAGCCCGAGCACCTGCTCGCGGTAGCTGTCGCGGTAGCGGCCGGCCTCGAAGCCGCCGGTGAGCGAGTCGACGAGCTGCTTGGCGATCTCGCGCTCGCGCTCGGTCGTTTTGACCTCGGCCACATCGGAGAGCTCCTCGAGCCGGTCGGGAATGCGGACTTCGTCTGAGAACAGCATCGTCTCCATCATCAGCACGTCGCCCAGCGGACGGATCGCGACGAGCTGCTCCTTGGAGCGGATCACGACTCGCGCGATCGCGACCTTTCCCGTCTGTGTCATCGCCTCCAGCAGCAGCCGGTAGGGCTTTGCGCCTCCGGGGCCGGGAGCCAGGTAGTAGGGATGGTCGAAGAGGATCGGGTCTATCTCAGACAGCTCGACGAAATCCTCGATCTCGATCGTCTTGGTCTTCTCCGGGGCCAGCGCATCCAGCTCTCCGGGCTCGATCACGACATAGCGGTCAGGGGCGATCTCATAGCCCTTGACGATTTCCTCGTATGGGACCTCCTCGCCGGTCTGCGGATCGACGCGCTTCTGGGCTATACGCGTGCCTGTCTTGGCAGAGAGCTGATGAAAGCGCACCGTCTTGCGATCGAGCGCGCTGTAGAGCTTGACGGGCACGCTGACCAGGCCAAAACTGATCGTGCCGCTCCAAATCGGGCGGGGCATAGAAGAGTTTTTAGCGCAAAGCGACGCGTTCAGCCAGTAAGCAGCGGCGATTGCAGCAGCCGGTCTGGCGGTGTCCGCTGGCTGAAGGGCCTGGCCTAAGAGCGCAGCACCGGGCTCCAGTTCTCGGGGTCGAGCTGTGCCTGCTCCCGCGCCCAGCGGAAATGGTGGGCGGCGGACCGGCGCAGGGGCTCACCGAGCAGCAGGCCGAGGAGCGCCCACTTGCGCGCGTGTCGCGGAGTCTCGAGCACAACGGCCAAAAGGCCCGCGAGCGTCCACAGGTGGAGCACCCTGTTGTAGGGGGTGAGCTGCTCGGTGGTCATGCCCTCCGCTTCGGTGAGATAGGGGATGCCGTTACGGATCTCCCATGGCCAGGCGACGAAGTGCACGATGCCGCCCGCGAGCCCGGCTCCGTTTTGCAAGGCGATCGACTTCTCCATCGGCTCGCCCCCGGCCGTCCAGCCCGTGAGCGCCCAGGCCGGCAGGGCTCCGGCCCACATCGCAACGGCGGCGCGCCTGCCGATGAACGGCTCGAAGACCAAGCCGACACCCGCGCGCACCTCGAAGGCGTGATGGGCCGCGGTGCCGAGCGCGGTGAGAACGCTGAATGGCCGGCGCGGTAGCAAGCTCACGGTGTCATCCAGGTGGCCTCGTCGAGTTCTGGCGGATGGCTGAGCTTCGCGGGGCGCTCGAGCATCCAGGTGGCAGCCTCGTCCATGCGCATCGTCGTGACGCTACCGGCTTGTGCGAGCCGCACCATCTCACTAAGCACATTCTCGAGGGCTTCCCAGCCGGGATCGCCGGTGAAGGCGGCGGAGAACGGATGGAAGAGCAATGTCAGGTGCCCGTCATGCTCTGCGTGGCTCCTCAGCGCGGCGATCATCGCCTCCCGCATCTGGACCGGCGTATGGGGATCGGGTCCGCCGCCATAGCGTTCGCGCAGGCCAGCGAACGTAGGCAAGTAGGAATAGGCATCCACCAGCGGCCAGCGAAATGGCAGGATGGCCAAACCATCCAGCACGCCCTCCCGCTCGCCCGCAGGCGAGACGTAGGTGTAGCCATGCTCGCTGAGCAGAGCGTGCGTGCGCTCGGTCAAGCCGCCTCCCGGCGGTCGGAAGCCGCTCGGGTCTATGCCGATCGAGCGCATCGCGTTGGTCGCCCGCGCCAGCAGCGAGGCCTCGGTGCCGGCGTCGAGCGCTGCCCATTCCTCGTGGCGCCATGCATGAACGGCGACCTCGTGGCCGGCGGCGATGATCGTGTGCAGCGCCTGCGGATACATCTCCGCGTTCAGGCCCTCGGCGAAGAATGTCGCCTGCATACGGTGGGTCGCGAGCAGGTCGAGCAGGCGCGGAAGGATGTCCACGACGGTGAAGTGCTGCCCCTGAGGTACATCCTCCGGCCACATGCCCAGCTCGAGCTGGGCAGCCTCGCCGAGGTTGTCGAACGTCACCGACACGACCGGCTCGGACACGGCGCAATGATAGTTCAGGGTTCACGGCAAGTAGGCTCAGCAAATGCGTCTCGTGAGCTACCAAACCGAGGAGGGACCTGCCGCCGCGGTGCTGCTCGGAGAGGATCTGGTCCCGGTCGCCACGCTGGGTGCCCCCGCCACGACCGTGCGAGGGCTGCTGGCGGCGTGCGACGCCGCAGCCCTGCGCGAGCTGCAAATGCGCGCCGAACAGGAGGATGAGCGCATCGCGCTCGCCGGCGTGACCCTGCACGCACCTGTGACGGACCCGCAGAAGATCGTGTGCCTCGGTCTGAACTACCGCGACCACGCCGAAGAGACGGGCCAGGACATTCCGGCTAACCCGATGTGGTTCGCCAAGTTCGCCAACTCGCTGGTAGGCAGCGGTCAGGACATCGTGCTTCCGGGCGCACACGCCGAGTACGTCGACTACGAGGCCGAGCTCGCGCTGGTCATCGGCCGGCCGGCGAGAAACGTAGACGCAAAGGACGCGTTGGCCCATATCGCCGGGGCGATGCCGTTCAACGACGTGAGCGCCCGCGACCTGCAGCTGCAGAATCCCTTGTGGACGAGCGGCAAGGCGATCGACAGCTTCGCCCCCTGCGGCCCGGCACTCGTCACGCTCGATGAGATCGAGGACCTGCGAGACCTGGGACTGCGCACCCGAGTCAACGGCGAGCAGCTGCAACAGGGGAGCACCGCCAACTTGATCTTCGGCCCAGCCGAGGTGCTCGCGTGGCTGTCACGCACGATGACGCTGCTGCCCGGCGACATCATCGCCACCGGCACGCCCGCGGGCGTGGGCGCGGCCCAGGGACGGTTCCTGAAAGACGGAGACACGGTGGAGGTCGAGATCGACGGGCTTGGCACGCTCGTCAACCTCGTGCGTAGCGAATGACCGGCCCGAAGCGGTTGCTCACGATGATCCTCCGCTAGCGTGTGGCTATGTCCTCTGTATGGCCCACGCTTTCCTATGAGCAGTGGATGCAGACGTGCGACACGCTCCATGCGCACACCCAGGTGCTCGGCAAGCTGGCGGTTGCGCTAGCGCCGCCCGAGCCGCAGCTCCAGCACGCCGCGCTGCGGCTGAGCGCGCGCGGCTGGGAAACACTGCCGCTGCCGGCACCCGATGGCTCGGGGGCGCTTGTCGTCGCGCTCGACCTGCGAACCCACGAGGCGGTCGCCGAGCACAACGACGGCTGCGTGCGACGGGTTGCGCTCACCCCCGACCGGCCCGTTGGCGAGGTTACGCGCGAGCTGCTGCAGGCAGTGAGCAGCCTCGGTGGCGCTGTCGTGATCGACCCGACCCCGCAGGAGGTCCCATGGAGTGTGCCGCTGGATGAGGACGATGAGCACGCGCGCTATGACCCTGAGCAAGTCAACGATTACTTCGCCGCCGCGACCCGGGCCGCGCTGGTGCTGGCGGCATTCCGCGCTCCCTACCGCGGCCGCTCCACGCCGGTCAACGCGTGGTGGGGCTCGTTCGACCTCGCGGTGAGCCTCTTCTCCGGCCTGCCCGCCGATCCGCCGTCTGATGACTTCATCATGCGCAACGCCGGGGATGCGCAGCAGGTGGAGATCGGCTGGTGGCCCGGCGATGCTCGTTACGGCAAGGCGGCGTTCTACGCTTACGCATTCCCGGCGCCGGACGGGTTCGCCGGCGCGACGCTCTCTCCCGCTGCCGCCCACTGGAACGGGGACCTCGGCGAGTACATCTTGGACTGGGAGGACGTTCGCGCGAGCCCCGATCCGCATTCCGCCGCGCTCGACTTTGCCAGCTCGGCATTCAGCCACGCCTGTCTGGTGTGCGACTGGGACCCCGCGCTCGCCGCGAGCGCTGAAGGGACGCCGCCGCCCGTGGCTTAGCGCCGGCGCCGGCACTGGTGCACTGGGATGATGCGTGTGATGGGCGAGCGAAAGGTCGAGGCGAACGGGATCGAGCTGAACGTGCTCGAAGAGGGCTCGGGTCCACTGGTCGTGCTCTGCCACGGCTTTCCCGAGCTGGCGTTCTCCTGGCGCCACCAGCTGCTGGCGCTTGCCGGTGCCGGCTTCCGCGTGGTGGCGCCGGACATGCGCGGGTACGGGCGCAGCTCGGCCCCGCAGGCGGTGGAGGCCTACGACGTGGTGACGCTGTGCGCCGACATGACGGGGCTGCTCGATGCTCTGGGCGAGGGGCAGGCGATCTTTGTCGGCCACGACTGGGGTGCGAACCTGGCGTGGCAGCTCGCCGTTCTGCATCCAGAGCGCGTGCGCGCGGTGGCCGGGCTGAGTGTCCCATTCGTGCCGCGCGCGCCGGCACCGCCGATGCCGATCATGCGCAGGCACCTCGGTGAGGACTTCTACATGGCGTGGTTCCAAGAGCCGGGAGTGGCCGATGAGGCGCTCGCACGCGACGTGCGCCGGACGCTCACGACCAAACGCCAGTGGACGGCGCAGTGGGCCGAGAAGGACGATGCGCCACTCCAGCCCCCGCCGTGGCTCTCAGAGCAAGAGCTGGGAGTGTACGTCGAGGCCTTCCAGCGGACGGGATTCACGGGCGGGCTGAACTGGTACCGAAACATCGACCGCAACTGGGAGCTCACGGCAGACGTGGCCGAGCGGCGCGTGGAGCAGCCCGCCCTGTTCCTCACCGGCGAGCGCGACCCGGTACGGCGCTTCATGCCCGCCGAGGCGATGCACGGCTGGGTGACCGATCTGCGCGGCGAGATCGTGGCGCCCGGCGCCGGGCACTGGGTCCAGCAGGAGGAGCCGGAGGCCGTCAACGCCGCGCTGCTGGGCTTCCTGGCTGAACTGTGACGCCCGCTGGGCGAGTTCCGCCGGGGAGCTTGGCTTGGCTCAAGGCTACGGTGCCGATCACGATCGATTCGTGTGGCGCGCCGCGGGAGGGGCCCTGGTTGTTGAGATACCGCACCGTGAAGGACTCGCGCGTTGCGCAGGCGGGCGTGAAAACGAACAGCCCGAGGGAGACGGTCCGGACCTTTTCGTGGCGTCTGACGTTGCGTTCTAGCGCCCAGCCGGTTTCGGGGCGACCCCCGGTCTTGCATTTCGCGGCACCCTGTATGTCGTAGTCGCTGCCGGCTGCCGTAATGGCGTAGGGCGCAGTGAACTCGACCTCCCCCTTGAAGCAAGGGTTTATGAGGAAGGCGGCTTTGCAGGCCGCGGGTGACTGGCGCAGCAGCGTTAGGTGAACCGGGGCGTGAAGGTTGCGGGCCGGCTGAAACCATCTCCGCGGTGTGAACGTGCGCCGCGCCGGGCAGCGAGTGCGCACCGGAGCGCCGGTTCCCTGCGAGCACAGCCTGCCGGCAAAGCGGAAGGTGGCAGCGCTCACCAGCGCTTCGTTGAATGCCGGCGGTCGGGCCGGGATCACATCGACCGAGCTCCCCTCTGCTTGCCCAGACATTGATCCCCCGACGAGGGATGAGTTCTTGATGTAGCCAGCCCGCTCGACGAGCAGAAACGCACCCTCGGAACCGCGCACGGGGACCGTTCGCATCCCGGCCGGGGTGCGGTAGGTGACGCTGACAGCGTGCGGCCCGAGCAGCCCGTAGGACAGGGCGCGCAGGTCACGCACCGGTGGTATCTGGCGGTGGCGCGCATCGGCAGGCGGCTCGCGGAACTCCTCCGGCAGAAGGCGCTCGGCGCTGCGGTCGGCGTTCGCGTCTTCGAAGATCAGTGTCTGCCCTGGGGTAACGCATTCGATGTTCGCGGAGCCCCCCCCATAACCGGGTCCCAGCACGTTGGTTCCGAGCGCGTGAAAGAGCCCGTCATCGTTGAAGGCGCTGTCGAGCCCAAGCTCGCCGAGCTGGTCGCCCTGAACGCGGCCGACCTGAACGCAGAGGAGCCCGCGCGTCGTGTGAAAGACGCGCATGCCCCAGGGCAGGCCGCCCGCCGGATCGGCGGTGCGAAGGACCAGACGCCCTGCCGCGCCGGAGACCGGCAGGCCATTCCCGGCGACGGGGCTCGGCGGCTTTTCGGGTTTGACGGGCGCACCGTTCAATACTCCGCTCGCGGCGAGTGCGACGGCGCTGCCCGAGAGCAAGAGCACGGCGGCCGCCACAGCAGCGTTCAGCCGGTGCGAGAACCACGCGCGCAGGCGTCCGGGCGCGGCGCTCTGTGCCTCCTGCCTGCGGGCTGCCTTGGCCAGCTCGCGGCCAAGCGATGCGTACGGGTCTCTCATGCGCTCTCCCTCCAACCTCGTCTCAGGGCCGCCAGGCCACGCGATACACGCTTGCGAACAACCTGCTCCGAGCAACCGATTCCAGCGGCGATCGCGGCATATGGCTCCTCCTCGAGCACTCGCCTTTCGATCGCCTCGCGCTGCCCGGAGGGAAGCCCACTCAGAGATCGCTCGAGCTCTGAGCTGCTCTCGCGCTCGAGCAGCTCGAGCTGCTCGCTCTCCACCACGATCCGCTCCATGCCAAGGCGCCTGCGCGAGGAGTCGGCGACGCGACCCTCGCGGACCGCGTCGAGCAGCAGGTGACGGGCTATCCCCAGCAACCACCCGGCGGCGGTGCCGCGTTCCGGGTCGAACTGATCGCGGCCCTCCAGAGCACGCGCGAAGGTCTCCGCGACGAGATCGAGCACCAGGTCCGGGTGGGGGCCGAGGCGGCGGCGCAGATAACCCCGGATCAGCGGGTAGCGGCGCTCATACAACAGCCCAAACCCCGGCGCGCCGCCACTGAGCAGCAGTTCCTCATCGCTCGCATCGGCCGGCATATACACGGGTATACGACCAGATCATCCGTTTGTGACCCAGACCGTGCTCTAACGTTCTGCACATGGCGGAGCAGGTTCCCGCGGTCTGTGATGTGCTCGATGCGATCGAGCGTTGCCGTTGGGAGCACTTGGCTTTGCTGCTGCACCCGGAGATCCATTGGACGACGGCGGCCGAAGAGGATCTGCACGGTCCGCCCGAGGTGATCGCGCGGCTCTCGGCCGACCCGCCGCCGGCTCCACCCTCTTTCCACGAGGTTCGTGACGGGCTGGTGTACCGCTGGATCGACTGCCCCGGCTGACTGCACCCAGCCAGGAAGCGCTGACTCTCGCTCGCCCTATCGGATGACCCGCTCCAGGGCCAGCTCCAGCACCTCCGCCCGGCTGCGCTCGCCGTGATCGGCGGTGATGAAGGGGCCGCCGATGAACAGCGAGAAGGTCAGCAGGCAGCGAGCCTCGACATCATCGGCGTCCTCGCAGATAGCTCCGAACAGGGAGCGCATGTAGTTCATGCGCCTGTTGTCGACCCGCTTCAGCCGCTTGGCGACAGCCTTCTCGCGCCGGGCCCAGTCGCGGATCGCCAGCTCGATCTTCACAAGCTCGCTGCCTGAGGCGGCGGCCAGCGCGAACAGCCGCCTCAATCTCGACCTTGCGTCCTGCACCTCGGCCTCCACGGCCTCGATCACCTCGTCGACCCAGGTGCGCTCCCATACGTCCAGCATCTCCTCGAGCAGCGCCTGGCGGTCTTTGAAGTGCCAGTAGAACCCGCCCTTGCTGACACCCAGCGCCTGGGCCAGGGACTCGATCCGGACGGCCTCCGGGCCGCCGGCGGCAAGAGCGCGCAGCCCCTCTTCGATCCACCTGTTGCGCGGCGTTCGGGTCGGGGGCGCCATCGCTTATCTCTATCGCATTGCGTGCGAAACTGAGCACGCTGCAGATGGTTGACTGAACTGCATCCATACACTACCGTATAGATACGCAACCGTATGGATGGAGGCCCAGAAATGAGGCTCCCGAATACAGAGCACACGTCGCGGCCCTGGCGGATCCACGAGATCGCGCCTGATTTCAAGCTCGAAGACGTGTGGGAGCTACCGGGGCGAGGCGGGCCTGGTGACTTCCCCTGGCTCGTGCAGCTGATCACATCCTTCGACCCGGCGCGGGGCTCCCGCATCGCCAGCGCACTCTGGGCCACCCGATGGAAGGTCGGGAGTCTGCTCGGCTGGGATGACCCAGACAGGGGCTTGGACGCCAGGGTCGCAACGCTGCGCGACCGGCTACCTGCCGATCTGGTTCGCGGCGGAAACGGCCCCGGCTTTGCTGCGCTCCCGATGAGGCCGCTCTATCTGAGCGACGACGAGTTCGCCGCAGAGATCGCAAACGAGACGATGCACGGGGTGATGCACATCGGCGCGGTCGAGGAGCAGGACGGCTCCTTCCGCGCCCAGATGGCGGTCCTGGTGAAGACGAACGGGCGCTTCGGGAACGCCTATATGGCCGCGATCAGGCCCTTCCGGCATCTGATCGTCTATCCGGCGGTGATGCGACAAGGGCAGGAGCTGTGGGAGCGCAGCGGCGGCAGTGTGGCTCGCGACAGTGACGGTTCGCATTGAGCCGATCTCATGGACCCAGACGGGATCGAACCGTCGACCTCCTGCTTGCAAAGCAGGCGCTCTCCCAGCTGAGCTATGGGCCCTAGGGTCCTCAATATACGCACGCCTGCGCAGGAAGTCCGGTGTCCTCGAGGCAGCTAGCTGTGTGCCGGCCTAACCGATCGGGTAACACACTCTCCAGGCCGATGTGCCACGATCGTGATCGTCCTCGTCCGCAAAAGGAGAACCATGCCCGAGTATGCACCAGGAACCCCGTCCTGGGTCGAACTTTCCTCACCAGACACCGATGCCGCCGCCGAGTTCTACGACCAGCTCATGGGCTGGAGCACGACGGAGTCCGGACCGGCTGAGGAGACCGGCGGGTACCGCATGTTCCAGCAGGACGGCAAGAATATTGCGGGCCTCATGGGTCACATGCAGGAGGGTCAGCCCACTGCATGGGCGACGTATGTGAGCGTCGCCGACGCTGAGGAGACCGCGGCCAAGGTCAAGGCGGCCGGGGGCACCGTGATGATGGAGCCCATGGATGTGATGGACATCGGAAGGATGGCGCTTTTCGCCGACCCCACTGGTGCGGTGTTCGGCGTCTGGCAGCCGAAGAGCTTCACCGGCGCCGACCTCGTCAACGAGCCCAACTCACTGTGCTGGAACGAGGTGCTCACCCGTGACGCCGACGCGGGCAAGGCGTTCTACCCGGCAGTCTTCGGCTGGGAGGGGCGTCCCCCCGCGTTCGAGGGCGCGCCGGAGACGTACACGGTCTGGGAGCTGGACGGGAAACAGGTCGGCGGCATGATGCAGATGACCGATGACTATTTTCCAGCCGAGATCCCGCCGCACTGGGGCGTGTGCTTCGCGGTCGCCGACTGCGATGGCATCGTCGCCAAGGCTCGCGAGCTCGGGGCAACCGTCACGAATGAGCCGATGGACATGCCGATCGGACGCTTCGCCGGCCTGATCGATCCCCAGGGAGCCTCGTTCACGGTGATGCAACCGGCCGCCTGACCGCCGGCCGGTCAGGCGCGTTCACAACGTCCGTCGGCGAGACAGCTAGCCGCTACTTGTCGAAGTCGAAGTCGCGGGGTGGCTGCTGCTCGAACCACAGGCGCTCCTGCTCGGGCGTGTCTCGCAGGAAGTCCGGTGTCTCCTCCAGGACATCCGCGGCCGGCTCGGAAGGGCCGCCCGTCTCTCTGGCTGCCTGGGCGGGGCCGGTGTGACTCCCAGGACTCCCGGCGTCTAGCCAGATTTCGCCATCCTGCTTCTCCTCGTCATCAAGGACGGTCCGCATGTCGAGCTCCGCGGTCTCTTGGCCGACGTTCGCGAAATCCGGGGCAGGTGCGTCCTGCGGATCCTCTGCAGGCACCGCTACATCATTGGGTGCGATCCCCTCGGGATCGGCGACATCCTCCGCAGCCACCTGCGAGGTGGGGTTCTCCTCGCGGAGAACGGGACCGAGGGCGTCCTGCTCCTGCCGGGCGACCTCGCTCGGATCGGCGCCACTGAGGCGCTTGAGCTCCATGTGCTCGCGGATGGCGTCGTCGAGCAATCCCATGCGCCAGCAAACCATACTGCGCCATGCCATCCGGGCCCGGCGTCTACACTTCCAAGACCTCGTGCCGCTCCGCGGTGCAAGCGAATGGGGCTATAGCTCAGTTGGGAGAGCGCCTGGATCGCACCCAGGAGGTCGGGGGTTCGAGTCCCCCTAGCTCCACTGAAGAACCGCCTGCAAGTGGGCGGTTCTTCAGCTTTTCGCGAGGCGCTGGGCGTGACGCGCGATACCGCACGTAGCTGGAGCGCGGACATGGGACCAGCCCGCCCGCGTGTAGAGCTCTTGGAGAGAGCGAGCTGTTGTTGGGGCTGCGCTCCAAGGCGCACTCGTTACGCTTGCGGACGATGGGGATCCAGCCTCACATCCCGGTTAGGGCTACTGGTCAGGATGCGTCTGCGCTGGCGGGGGTGTTGGCGCGGGCGTTCTTGGATGATCCGGTGGCGAGGTGGTCATGCCGGCCCGATGGGCTGCGCTTGGGGATGCTCGAGCGTTTCAATGGCGCGCGTCTGCGTCAGTTGCTCGTGCACGATGAGGTGTGGACAACTGCAGAGCGAAGCTGCGTGGCGTTGTGGGCGCCACCAAAGCGCTGGAAGACCACCGGGCGGGAGGATATGCAGCTCGCTCGCTGTCTGCTTCACCCTCGCCTGATCGGACGCATGCCCCTGATCGCGACCGGCCTGCTCGGAATGGAGCGCAGGCACCCCCGCGAGAAACCCCACTGGTATCTGGCTGTGCTCGGCACCGATCCAAGCGCCCAGGGTCAGGGCCTCGGCTCGGCTGTCCTGCAGCCCGTGCTCGAGCGCTGCGACACGGATGGGATCGGCGCGTACCTGGAGTCCTCGAAGGAGCGCAACATCGACTTCTATGCACGTCACGGATTCCGTGTGACGGGCGAGATCGACCTTCCCCGTGGTCCGAGGATGTGGCCGATGTGGCGCGACCCCCGTACGTAGCAGGGGGGCCGGCCAGCTGATGGCCCGGTGGGATATGGGATGCCATCCTTTATCGCCCAAAACGGTTCAGCCGGGCCGGACGAGAGTTTTATCCCAAGCCCGGGGTAGCGTCCCTCGGCATGAACCTGTCGAGCCATGCTTTCGAGCCGTCGCTGGCGGAGCTGCTCGATAGCGGTGAGCTCGCACTCGTGCGCGAGCCGCTGCGTGCCTGGCTAAAGCTCAACGCCCAGGCGATCGGAGCCAGCTACGTCTATCCAGCTTGGCTGGAGGCCGGGGGTGGGCTCGATCTGGTGCGTGAGCCACTGCGCGCTTGGTTGATACCCAATGCCCAGGCGATCCAGGCGAGCCACGTCTATCCAGCCTGGCTGGACGCTGGCGGGGAGCTCGAGCTGGTGCGTGAGCCGATGCGCGCCTGGCTACAGGAGCACGCTGACGCCGAGGCCGCGGAGTTCGTGTACAAGGCGTGGCTGGGCGGCGGTGGCGAGCTCTCACTCGTGCGCGAGAGCATCAAGCGATGGATCGAAGTGCACCGCCAAAGCAGGGATGCGCGTTTCCTCTATAGCGCGTGGCTGGACGCCACAGGTCAGCCGGGCTTTGTCCGTGAGGCGATCAGCCAGTGGCTGGCAGAGCACGCCACTCTGAAAGAGGCGCGGTTTCTTTACCGGGCTTGGCTTGATGCGGGCGGTGAGCGCGAGCTAGTGCGCGAGGAGATCAGGGCCTGGTTGGGGCAGCACGCTGGCGAAGCGACTGCCCACCATGTCTTCTGTGCCTGGCTAGAGGCGAAAGGTGAGCGCGGCTTTGTCTGTGAGGCGATCAGCCAGTGGTTGGCAGAGCATGCCACTCTGAAGGAGGCGCGGTTTCTTTACCGGGCTTGGCTTGATGCGGGCGGTGAGCGCGAGCTAGTGCGCGAGGAGATCAGGGCTTGGCTCGCTGTCAACGGAGAAGACGAGGACGCTAGCTTTGTTCTCAGGGCATGGCTCGAGTCAGGGGGAGAGCTCGATTTCGTGCGTGAGCCGGTCCGCAGATGGCTTGACGTTCATGGCCAGAGCACCATTGCAAGCATCATTTACTGGAAGTGGCTGCAGGCCAAAGGCGAGCTCGAGCTCGTGCGCCAGCGAATCAGCGCATGGCTGGTCAGCTTTTCTCTAACGACGCACGCAAGGCTCGTCTATTGCGCGTGGCTCGAGGCCAAGGGCGAGCCCGGGCTGATTTCGCAAGCACTTGGGCAATGGCTCGAAAAGCACGGAAGCGACAAAGATGCGCGATCGGTCTATGACGCATGGTTACTCACCGGCGGTGGGCTCGAGTTCGTGCGCGAGCCGATCCGCCAGTGGATCGGCACTCACGGCCGTGACCGGTGGGGTGGATTTGTATACCGAGCGTGGCTGGAATCCGAAGGCGAGCTCGAGTTCATCACACAGCCACTCACAGGATGGCTGACGCGGCACGCGCAAGCCAAGGACACACGATATGTGCTCGAGGCGTGGTTGCAGGCATCCGGTGAGCCTGAGGTGATCCTAGAACCGCTGCGCGATTGGCTCGAGGTCAATGGCGATACGCTGAATGCCAGCTTTCTTTATCCAGCGTGGCTGAGAGCTGGAGGTGACATCGAGGTCGTCCGTGAGCCGATCGGGCGCTGGCTTGCCATTCACGGTAGTCAGGAGACAGCCGGATTTGTTTATGACGCATGGCTGGGCGCCAAAGGTGAGCCTGAGACCGTGTGTGAGGGCGTCCGCGAGTGGCTTTCAGTTCATGGCGGAACTCTGACGGCCAAACTCGTCTACCAAGCCTGGCTGGATAGCACCGGTGAGGCCGGGTTTGTGCGCGAACCCATTCGCGGATGGCTTGAAGTTCACAAGGACAGTGCGGACACCGGATCGGTATGCCGGTCATGGCTGGAGGCCTCCGGGGAGCTCGCCATGGTTCGCGAGCCGCTTTCCAGGACGATCGCCGGCTATGGCCATGAGCAGCACACGTGGTATGCCTATGAGGCCTGGCTGCGGGCAGGCGGTGAGCTCGCCATGGTTCGCGAGCCGGTTAGGGCATGGCTACAGGCTTGTGGCAACACCGAAGACGCCAGTTTCCTCTATGCCACATGGCTGGCAGCCGGCGGCGAGCTTTCCCTGGTGCGCGAGCCGCTGAGACGCTGGCTTGAGATTCACGGCGAGAGCGACCGCGCCCAATTCGTTTACGAGCGCTGGCTAGAAGCAGGCGGCGAGCCGGATGTGATTGGCGGGTCACTGCAGGCTTGGCTTGGCCTCTTCGGCGACACTCAGCCCGCCAACATAATCTGTCGTAAGTGGCTGCAAGCCGGCGGCCAGCCAGATGTCGTGCGTGAGCCCATCGGCAAATGGCTGGCCGCCAACCACGACGCAAAGGCAGTCCAGTTCGTCTGTCAGGCATGGTTGGAAGCCTCGGGAGAGCTTTCGCTGGTCCGCGAGCCTTTGCGATGCTGGCTCAGTAAGTATCAAGCTGCTGAAAGCGCTGGATTTATCTATACGTCGTGGCTGGCAGCCGGTGGCGAGCTTTCACTGGTTGGTGAGCCACTGGCGAGTTGGCTTCACCGGTATGCTCACCTCGAGGACGCCAAGTTTGTTTTCAGAGCCTGGCTGCGAGCAGGAGGCGAGCTTTCGGTTGTGCGCATGCCGATTGCGGTCTGGCTCGATGCTAACGCCCAAACGGACACAAGCTTTGTCTGGGTGCCATGGATTCGCGCCAAAGGCGATATTTCATTCGCCCGAGAGCACGTATGCGAGTGGCTCAGGCGCTATGGCACGACGCAGAACGCCCGCTATCCCTACGAGGCTTGGCTTGATTGTCAAGATGAGGTGCATCTTCTCCGCGAGCCGGTCACCCGGTGGCTCTCAGTCCACGCCGAAAACGTAGACGCGAGCTACCTCTACGCTGCATGGCTGAAGGCCGGAGGCGATACGGGTTTTTTGACCGAGGGGCTAAAGCGCTGGCTTTCAGTCCATGCCAACACCCCACGTGCACATTTCCTCTATGAGCACTGGATAGACGCAAAGGGCCGTAGAGACATTATCCGTGAGTCTTTGCGGACTTGGCTTCGGGGTCACAGCCAAACCACCGCAGCCAACATTATCTGTCGCAAGTGGCTGCAGTCCGGGGGCGAGATGGACGTTGTGCGCGAGCCAATCGAAAAATGGCTTTCAAATTACAGCGACACGGCAAACGCAAGGTTCATTTACAGCGAGTGGCTGCAAGCCGGAGGCGAGCTCGATCTGGTGCGCGAGCCGATCCGCAGATGGATCTCAAACCATGCCAATACGATAGACGCCAAGCACCTGCGCCGCCGGTGGATCAAGGCCGGAGGCGAGCCCGGGGTAATAGACGAGAGCGGCAGGGCACTTGCCCATGCCTGAGTCGCGGGGTCCTCACCGCGTGCGATCAGATTGCCGGCACCCAGCCGGCGGGAAACGCGCCTGCTGGAATCTCCCCGGGATACTCCGCAAACAGGTCGCGCGCGATCCGCTCGCCAGCACTACCCTCGAGCAGCGGACGCAGGTCGCCGAGGTTGAGCAGCATGCGCAGCGTTGCGCCGATCTGCAGGTCAGCCGCATTCGGCTGCTCACCGCCGATCACACCGTCAGCGGCGAGCTGCTCGACATGCGCGAGCTTCCCCGGCAGCCCGGCGAGGTCCTCGTGAAGGCGCTCTGCGGTGATCTTGTGGTACTTCCAAGTGCCGCGGACGAAGCGAATCGCGAAGTCGGTACCGGGCCCATCCAAAGGCTCAGCGCCCGCGAAGGTGCCCATCGCCTCGGGACGGAAGTAGAGCGCTCCCCAGGGCATCCGCCGCCCGAGATCCTGGAGCTCCTCGTCGCCCCAGCGCTCGGCCTCGCGGACCTCCTCGGAGGGGTAGAGAACCGGCTCGGCTACCAGCGTCTCCAAGCGCTCGAGGATCGCGCGCGAACCGTGCACGGGCTCGCCGTCGATGAGCATCCCGGGCACGGTGTAGTTGCCCTCACCGTAGATCTCCTGCATCGGCTCGACGTGCTGACCAGGGACGAACTCGACCCGCTCGTACTCGAGGCCCTTCAAGCGTAGGGCCGCGGCGGCAGTCATGCACGGGTGCGACGGGGGCAGGACGTGGAGGACGAGCTTGGGAGCCACGGTGGCCATAGCCTATCTGGCGCGCGAGATTGAGCGAACGACGGTGACATCCTCGAGTCCCGCCGCGAAGTAGCCTGTCGCGCGACTGTTTGATGCTTGCGAGAAGGAGGCTGAGCGGTGAATAAGCCGGTGTTGTTTTGCTACGACGGATCCGACGGCTCAAAGACGGCGCTGGCCGCCGCAGTCGAACTGATCAAGCCCGCCGATGCCGTGGTTTTAGTTGTATGGATGCCGGCAGCGGTCCAGTTGGCCAGAGCCGGCTCGTTCGTGGTCGCCGTACCGAACGAGGGCGAGATCGACGAGCAGGAGGCGGCTACCGCGCGAGGAATCGCAGAAGAGGGCGCCGCGGGTGCCCGCGAGCGCGGCTACAACGCCTCCGCGCGAATCGCGCAAGCCAACGAATCTGTGGCCAGGACGATCGATGAGATCGCCCAGGAGATCGACGCCGGACTGGTTGTCTGCGGCCAACGCGGCCGGGGCCCTATCAGCAGCGCTCTGCTCGGCAGCGTCTCCCACGCACTCGCGGCACACACCAAGCGGCCGCTGCTCATCGCCCCCCAGCACTCGTCGTAGCGTCAAGCACCTGCCGGGCGCCATCCGCGGCATCGGAGTGGTGGCAGTTGCCGATCGCGTGACGGGCGAGCGCAGCCTTGAGGGTGGGCACGCGAGGCCTGGCCCGGCCGGGGAGGATCACGGTCGCCAGAAGGAAGCTGAGGGCGAAGATTCCGACCGCCCACCAAAACGCAGTTGTGTAGCCGTGAACTGCCGCGGCGTTAGCCAGGCGGGTGGTGCGCAGGTGACCGGCCGTGTAGCTGGCAACGGCTGTGGCGAAGATCGTGCTCAGCAGGGAGGTGCCGACCGAGCCGCCGACCTGCTGGGAGGTGTTGACCATCGCCGAGGCGACCCCGGCCTCGCGTCCCTCCACGCCTAGAGTCGCCGTCGAGAACGCTGGCGCGAAGATGCATCCCATCCCGACGCCGAGGACGAGCAGACCGGGAAGGACATTGCTGGCGTAGCTGGAGCTGGGCGTCAGGTGCGTGAACAGGAACATCGCGATCGCCCCGAGCGTCGTGCCGGCGAGTACCAGCGGCTTGACCCCGGTGTGTTGGATCACGCGGGTCTGCACCGTAGTCGAGGTGACCACCAGAACGCCGGTGAGAGGGAGGAATGCGAGTCCGGTGGTGAGCGGCGACAGGCCGAGTTGCTGCTGCAGGAAGTAGGTGAGAAACAGAAAGACGGCAAAGACGCCCGCGCCGGCCAGCGCGATCGTGGTGTAGGCGCCGCCGCGGGCCCGGTCCCAGATGATGTGGAGGGGCAGCAAGGGATGCTTGGCTCGGCGCTCGATCAGCACGAAAGCCGTCAGGAGCAGCGGGCTTGAGACGAGCGCCACGATCGTCGCCATTGCACTCCAGGAGTGGGTCTCGGCGTTGGAGAACCCGTAGACCAGTGCGAACAGGCCCAGCCCTGAGGTGAGAACCCCCGGTATGTCGATCGGATCCCGCTCCGGAGCGCTGCGATTGACCAGCAGGCGCAACGCCACGATCGTCGTAGGCACGGCGATCACGAGGTTGACATACAGGCACCAGCGCCAGGACAAGACTTGCGTGAGCGCACCGCCGAGTATCAACCCGAGTGAGGCGCCACCACCGGCGATCGCACCGAAGATCCCGAACGCCGTGGGCCGGTCTCCAGACCCCTCGAAGGTCACCGTCAGCAACCCGAGCGCCGAGGGTGCGAGCAACGCGCCGAATCCCCCCTGGAGCGTTCGGGCGGCCACGAGCACGCCGAGGACTGCGCCAGACCGCCGATCGCCGAGGCGATCGAGAACCCGACCAGGCCGGCGATCAGGGTCCACTTGCGTCCGAACAGATCACCGAGCTTGCCACCCAGCAGCAGGAGACTGCCAAACGCCAGCGCGTAGGCAGTGACGATCCACTGACGACTATCGGTCGAGAAATGTAGCGCGTTCTGGGCCGAAGGAATTGCGATGGTCACGATCGTCGCGTCCAGTACCACCATCAGCTGCGCGACGCTGAGCAGGGCCAGGACCGCCCATCGATTCGGTTCGCGATTCCTCGAGGCCGCTGGTATCGGGCTGGCAGCATTCCGATCAGCGCCGCGACCATCCACCTCAGCCATCCCCGGACGGTAACACCGCAGAGCCGACCGCGGCGTCTGTTTACCTCGCCGATCGTCGCTACGCGTCGGTGCTGGCGCCCCGCTTATGCGCCTGTGAACCGATACTCGGTCTGCCAGGCGTCCTTCGAGTCGGTGTGGGCGGTCCAGAAAAGCTCGGCGATGTTGTCCGGATCGAAGTCCGTTCCCGGCTTGACGACACCGGCGATCGTGACGGTCGCGGCGTGGATGCCGTCCTCCCGGACGCCCGCGGCGATCAGCGTCTGCGCCGAGCGCAGGCCGGCCTTCCCAATCGAGAGGCTCGCCAGGGCCGGCAATGGATTGTCGGCGAACCCGCCGCTGGTGACCAGCAGGGTGCCGCCGCCGGCTGCCCGCAGGATGGGCGCGGCTACCTGTGCCGCGACGACAGCGCCGAGGACATCTACGTCATGTGCTGTCCGGAGCCGCTCCACGGTAGTGTCGAGGATCTCGCCCGGATCTGGCAAGGCAGCGTTGTAAACGACAACAGCGGGCGCCCCCGGCGCGCCGAAGATCCGTTCGAGCACCTCGCGGTAGCCATCCAAATCCTCGATATCCGCGACGACCGCCTCTATCTCGAGGCCGCCGCCACGCAGTTCAGCAGCCAGCTGGTCGAGCGTTCCGCCGCGCGCGATGAGTGTGCTGCGGAAGCCCTCGCGGCCGAAGCGCCGAACCACACCGGCGCCGACTCCAGGTCCGGCGCCGATCAGCAGAAGATGATGAGAGTCAACAGACTCGGGCATATACCACCTCCGGGTAGAGCTTTCGCCCGGCCGTCAGCCTGGGCCACTGTCTTTGCGATGCAGGTCCCAGCTGGTTCGGGGCGGGGCCTCCCGCGCGTGTGGCGACTAGGCACGCTCACGGTCTCCTAGATGGCGCTCACAGGCTCGTGCGCGCGGGAAGACGCAGGCGGCGCGAGGTGCACGAACTGGCCGGCGAGCGTCGGCCGGCGCTTCTCCTCGGCAGCGATGCGGTGATCGAATGCTCGCGCGCGATCACCGACTGGGCCCGAGCCAGCCCAACGTAGCTCTGGCGCAGGACCGTGACCGCAGGGCCCCGGCGATGCTCGTCGAGCAAGCGGTCGAGGTCGGCGTCGGTCGCCGCTCCGGCACGGCCGATCGCGATCGCGACCCCCATGCTCAGGGCGACGCCGCCTAGGGTCAAAGCAAGGATGACAACCAGCCAAATCAACGCTTTACCTCCGTCTCCGAAGTCCCATCCCGACCCCTGCATTCCCACCGGACGCAAGTCCAGTCGTGGGTCTCGGGAACCTGTCTAGGACCGCATACTTTTCTGTGTCAGACGGAGATACCCACTCGGTGGCTGCGTAAACGCGAACAAAGGAACCTACGGACGTTCTTACCCAACTCCGGCGAAACCCGAGGAGCCCTCAGCGGCCTGCGGCCGATACGCTCCCGCCCTCTGCCTCGAGTTCTCGCCGTACCTGCACTCCCTTCGTGGTTAGCCTCCAAGCGTTAGGCCCACCTCTGAGCTGACCTCGGGTGGTGTTCTCGATCAGCTCGAGCATCTCCAGGCACCACAGCAAACGCGACATCTGGAGCGGGTCGGCTTCTAATTCACCGATCCCCGCACGTTCGGCGACCTCACGATTGGAAGCACCCCATCCCCGCCCACCGAACCCGGCGATCGCCGCCAGCACGCACAACGTGCGATTGGTGCGCCACGTCATAAAGCTCTGGGTTGTTCTACTTCTTGGGGCAAGGCGGTTTGTATGTAACCGTGGTGCTTTCGCCGCTATAGAACTTGAATTGTGACTTGAGCAGGAAGCCACCCCTTGGGCACTTTTTTGGCAGGGTGATGTAAGAGACCGTCTTCTTGCCCTTTTTGTACGCCGCGCCGACCGTGACTTTGAAGGACAGGATCGATGCGTCGAGGGCGCCCGGCACGGTTTCGACCAGTGGGAGTTCGACTATTGCCTCCGGCCCAAAGGGGGCAGGGCCGCTTACCCAGTGAGCTTTTTCGATGATTTCAAGCGAAGTTGGGGTGGTGCCATCGACGAAGAAGATCAGGGTATTGCCGGGAGCGAAGAACCCCTGGATCGATACCTTCTCCCTGACCTGTTCGTGCCCGAAGCTGACAATGCCAAGCCCTTCGCCCACTGGGCCGGCACGCGACTTCTTCGGACAGCCCCTCGGTCCGTCGGCTTCGAGCACCGCCTGCGCGCAGGTGGCAAAGCCGTTGGAATCCACCTTGGTGCCGGCGGGCGAGTCGATCGTGAGGAGCACAAGCGGAGACGGGAAACCTCCGTATTCAGTACCGGTGATGGTGGACTCTACTTCCACCTCAGTGCCCGCTCCCAGGATGTCGCCTGTCCCCGGGAATCCGGGAATCGGCAAGGCCGTCGATTTGAACGTAACCGCCGGGGCTGCCGATGCGGCGACCGGGGCCAGCAACGCGAGTGCGAGAACCAGGAGGGCAAAGCAGGTGAATGCACCTCGTAACGACCGGCCGCACTTGGTGGATTGACGGCCATGCATGTGCGATTCCCAGCCGGCGCAGGTACGTCTCACTGCGGTCATCTAAGCTCGCCTCCAGCACCCAGCGATTTCCCTTATACTCCGAAACATATCATCCGAAACAGATCATTGTCAAGGATCGTGCAGATGACCGGCGAGATCGAGCTCACACCCACCTCCTACATCGTCCTCGGACTCCTCTCGTTCTCCGGCCCGGCGACCCCCTATGACCTCAAGCAAATGGTCACCGCCACCGTCGGGCACTTCTGGTCACTCCCGCACTCCCAGCTATATGCAGAGCCAACACGACTCGCACGCGCCGGCTATGTCACCGAGAATCAGGAGAAGAGCGGCAGACGCCGCAAGCTCTACACACTCACCGAGCCTGGCCGCGACGCCTTCAACGAGTGGCTCAGCACACTCACACCCGAGCTATACATGCTGCGCGACCTCGCACTGCTAAAGCTCTTCTTCGGAGCCGACATAGGAGAGTTGGCAGCGGTCCAGCTCGAGACCCATCGCAAGCGCCTCGACGAGTACGAAACCCTGCACACCCTAATGGCCGGTCAGAAGGGCCCAGCCGGCCCCCGTCTCTCCCTCGAGCTCGGCATCCGCCATGAGCGCGAGACCGTCAACTTCTGGGCCGAGCAAGCGCACCCCGGCAAAAAGAAGCCGGCCCCCCGGCCGCCACGAGCCAGCCCGCGCTCGGGTTAGTCAGGCTCGCCGAATCCCACGGCGAGGTGGGTTGCATCGGCTTTCGTGTTCTTTCAGGCGATGACCCGGGCGAGTTTGTGCTGCTCTCCTCCTGGACGAGTTCTTTAGCAACCCCCTTTACAAAGGGTCGGGGCGCGCTTCGCTTAGGGGAAATCAGACTTGCCGGCGAGCCCAGTGGTCCAGAACCAGCTGTCTTGCCTGCTCGGCGTCGAGTGCCTCGATCTGCTGCGCAGTCATGTGCAGGAGCTCACCCCAAAGAGCTTCAGGAGACCAACTCAGACGGGAAAGCACTTGCAATGCCGACTGTTTGAAAGCCCAAAATGGACGATGCTTAATGGCCGCTACTTCACGATCGTGAAGCTGAGTGATTCAGCGTTCGCGTTCCGTCAGCCTGCCCGGTGAGTTCAGTGTCTAGGTTGCTCGCTGGGGGCACGCCGTCCAGCCGCGCCCGTTCGCGCTCTGGTGTGATCCTGACGACGTCCCAGGCGAGCCCGGCCTTGGCCAGCCCCAGGATGATCCAGCCCGATGGGTCGAGCTCGTACCAGCGCAGGCCGTGGAAGGCCGAGCGGGGAAAGGCATGGTGGTTGTGATGCCAGGCCTCACCGAGCGAGGGGAGGGCGAGCCAGAAGACGTTGGTCGATTTGTCATCGGTGGGGAAGCGGCGGGCGCCGAAGAAGTGGCAGATCGAGTTGATCGACCACGTCACGTGGTGGACGAGGAAGATGCGCACGAGGCCCGCCCAGATGTAGGCCGTGAGCGCGGCCAGCCACGAGCCGCCGCTGAGGACGAAGCCGAGCAGCGCGGGCAGCGCCAGGCTTGCCAGCGCAATCCACGGGAAGGAGCGGTTGATGCGGCGCATCGTGGGGTCCTCGACGAGGTCGCGGGCGAAGCGTTTCGAGGAGGCCTGGCCGTGCACCGTGAACAGCCAGCCGGCGTGCGCGTGCCACAGGCCGCGCAGCATGCCTGAGATGCCCGAGCCATGCTCGGTGTGCGGGCTGTGCGGGTCGCCCTCCTCGTCGGTGAACGTGTGGTGCTTGCGGTGGTCGGCGACCCAGTCGATCACCGAGCCCTGCACGGCCATAGAGCCGCAGACCGCCAAGGTGTAGCGCAGCCACGGGTGCGTCTGAAATGCCCGGTGCGTCAGCAGGCGGTGGAAGCCGACCGTGATGCCTATGGCCGTTGTCAAGTACAGGACCGCAAAGATCGCCAGGTCCAACGGGCCGAGCAGGCTCCTCCACAGCAGCACCGCGGCGGCGATCAGCCCGAGGAACGGCAGTACCACCGCGGCGATGTTGGCGTTGCGCTCCAGTCGGCTCACTTCCCTGGACTACCCCGCGCGGGGTTGCGGTTACGCCATCATTGGCTTTCTTCACAATGGCGGAAGCCCTGGGGGAGTTGTAAAGGGTTTGCTCCAGGCACCTCGCCTGCTCTCGGGGCCGGTCTCGAACGCGTGGAGGCAGTGCTGGCTGCAGAAGTAGAACGTCTCGCCCCCGAACTCCTTGGTGACTGCCTTCGCGCGGTCGACCTTCATCCCGCACATCGGGTCGGTGGCCCCGCGGCGCGCGGTCAGCCAGAACAGGGCTGCGAAGATCGCCACGCCGAGGAGGTTAAGGAACAGTTTGTAGTCGACCTGGATCGAACCGAAGATGTCTCCGCGCGAGGGCCGCGGCCCGATGGGGATCAGCCCCAGACCGCTGAACAGCCCGTCGACGATCAGCGCCGCGATGACCATCGTCACAAACATCAGCACGACGATCCGCAACGCGAAGGCGGTGCCGTAATACTTGCGGTAGATCGCGATGATCGGCAGCACGATCAGGTCGGCGAACAGGAACGCGAGCACGCCGGCGAAGCTGATCCCGCCCGACCACAGTACGGCTGCCAGCGGGACGTTGCCGACCGAGCAAACGAACGAGAGGACGGCGATGATCGGGCCGGCGATCACGTTCTCGACAGCGCCGATGACACCGCCGGTGTGCTTTAGGAACAGGCCGTTGAAGAACCCGTTGGGAAGCTGCGCGACGAAGCCTGCCAGCAGGAACCCGATCGTGATCTCCTTGTAGAGCATCTGCCAGTCGCCGCGGAAGTTGTGCGCGACGTCCGACCACGCGGACACCGAGGTGAGCCGCTGACGCCAGGTCATGCGCTCGCCCGCCGGATGATGCTGGTGCCCCGTATCGGCCGCCTGTGCGTGGTTTCGGGCCTGCTCCTCCAGGCGCGGCGACACGAACAGGCGCAGGAGCAATGCCATCAGGGCGACCATCACCAGACCGCCGAGGTACTCGGCCAGCGTGAACTGCCAGCCGATCAGTACCCACAGGACGAGCCCCAGCTCCCACACCAGGTTTGTGGAAGCGAACTGGAACGCCAGTGCACTCGAGGCCGAGGCGCCCTTCTGAAAGAGGCTCTTGGCGATCGCTATCGCCGCGTAGGAGCACGAGGACGACGCGGCGCCCAGTCCGGTGGCGAAGGCGATCGGCTTCGGTCCAGACCCCGACAGCGCCCTCTCGATCCGCTCGCGCGGGACCCAGGCCTGCACGACCGCTGAGATTGCGAAGCCGAGGACCAGCGCCCACCACACCTCCCAGGCCATGAGGAAGGCGTCCTTGAAGCCATCACCGATCGTGTGGAGAACGCTGCTCACGAGACGGTGCTCATGCCGTTCTCTGCGAGCTCATTCCCTCGAATTTAGCGGCTAATCGTCTCCTTACAGGCTGCTCGCCGGTACTTCGATCTTCGGGGTTTTCACGCCGGGGACCGTCACGCCGGGGACCGTCACGGCGGGGATCGTGACGGTTGGGGTACTCACGGTAGGAGGCGTCACTGGAGGGGCTGGCGGGACTGGGAGCGCTGGGATGCTGACCGGCGGCGCGGGTGTGGAAGGGGTTGGCAGGGGTGAGGTTGGCGCTGGCGGTGCAGTGGGCGTGGCCGCGGTGGGTTCGGAGGTGTGAGGGCTTGCGCCTGCACTTGTGGCCGGGCTGGTGGGCGAAGCTCCGGGCGCGGGCACGGTGGAGGAGCCTGGCTGCGCTGCTGGGCTGCGAGATGAGTGGCGCGAAGTTCGTCGTGCGGTCCCTATCCGTGTTCTGCCCTGCGT
>DASZFC010000043.1:0-8940 GCA_035940195.1 Solirubrobacteraceae bacterium | reverse complement strand
AGGCGCGCGCCTGCTCGACGACGTTGAGCTTCCCGCTCACTATCTCCTCGACCAGCTCCACCTCGAGCGCCGAAAAATCGCGTAGCGCAGATGGCCACGCCAGCTCTTGGTTGGCGCCATGCTTGCCGTCATCGAATGTTGGTCGTGTTTGGGACATGTCTGCTCCTTTCATTCACCGGCACGTTTGCCGGGCCGGGTTTGAACGTCAAACGGCGGGCCATGTGGCCCGCCGTTTTGATGAGCACCGGTGATGCGCCGCCGTTAGCTATTTGCCCGTAGAGCCCCGACAGGCCGCCTCGCTCAGCCGTATGGCCGAGGCGAGCGCCGCCTCGGGGGTGTTGAAGTTGACCTCCAGGCGTGTCTGCCCGCGCCTGGAGAGGCCAACCTCTACTTCGACACCCAGCACCTCGCCCCACGCCGTCGCAACGGCGATCGTGGACTCGAGCCGGCGGGCAGACGCATCCTTGCCGCCGGCAGCTGACTCGTCGTTGTTGCTTTCACGAACACGAGCTTGCAACCTCCCCACCTTCCATCCCTCGGTGGCCGCTCGATGAGCCAGTTCCTCGCGCACCTCAGGATCGGTTGCCTTGAGCAATGCCAGTGCGTGGTTTATGCCTAACTCGCGCCGCTCCACGTACTCGAGGATGTTCTCGGAGAGCTTGAGCAGGCTCATCAGATTTGCCACCAAGCCGAAGCTGCATCCCAGGCGATCCGCGAGGAGCCGATAGGTCAGTCCGAGCTCATTCATCAGCGTGGCGCAGGCCCGTGCCTCCTCGACGCGGCTGAGGTTGTGAAACTTCATGTTCTCGATCAGCGCTGCTTCGAGCGGGGCGGGATCGAAGCGCCGGCGGGGTGTTGCGGGGGGAAACTCCTGTATTGCGGGCATGCTTGCTCCCTTGATTGATGGGCTGGCGGATCACGCCAGCTGGTAAACGTCAAAACGGCGGGCCATGTGGCCCGCCGTTTGATAAGCGCCGGTGATGCACCGCCGTGAGCTATTTGCCCTTCGAGCCCCGGCGGGCCTCCTCGCTCAGCCGGGTGGCCGTGGCGAGCGCCGCCTCGGGGCAGTGGAACAAGAACTCCACTCGTACGCGCTTGAAGAGTGTGCTCACGCCAACCTCCGCGCCTACCAGATCGCCCCAAGCTTCGGCGATGCTCACGGTGAGCGCATCATCCTCGTCCTTGCGCTTCTTCTTGCCAGCCTGTTTACAGGACGGCCCTGCCTCGTTGCTCTCGCGGGCATGAGCTTCGAGCACCCGCACACTCCATCCCTCCTTCACCGCCTCCTCAGCCAGCCGCCGGCGCACCTGTACATCCTTTGCCGTCAGCAACGCCCGTCCGTGGCCCTCGCTCAGCTCACCACGTTCCATCAGCTCGAGGATCTCCCGGGGGAGGTCCAGCAGGCGCAGCAGGTTCGACACCGCAACGCGGCCACGTCCCACGCGCCGACCGACCTGCTCGAGCGTCAGGCCAAGCTCCTGCACCAGCGTCGCGCAGGCCTGTGCCTCCTCGACGGGATTGAGGTCCTCCCGTGCCATGTTCTCGATCAGCGCCACCTCGAGCGCCGCGGCATCGTCACACGGAGACACCAATGCGGGGATCCTCTGAAGGCCCGCGAGGGCAGCGGCGCGCCAGCGGCGCTCCCCCGCGATGAGCTCGTAAGCGCCGTCCGGCCTGGGACGAACGAGGACTGGCTGCAGAACGCCGCGCTCGCGCAGTGAGCCAGCCAGCTCCTGTAGCGCCGCCTCATCGAAGTGCTGGCGCGGTTGTGAGAGGTTGGGCACGATCTCCCCGAGCACCAGCTCTCGCAGCTCCAGTACAGCGTGATCGGATGTTGATGGTCCTTTGAACATGCTTGCTCCTTTTGCTTGATTGATGGATGGATGAACAAAAAAGACGGCAGCCAGATGGCCACCGTCTTCGATGAAGCGCGGCTCCCAAACAGACGAGCCGAACCGATTTGGATGAGACCAGCCGCAGCGGGTCTCAAAGAGAAAGTTGCAGAAAGCCCAGACTCAGCCCAGCTTCGATGCCTGCTTTATGGGTTCCTGCGAACAGCTTTCGAGAAGCAGAGGCACACGAGGAAACAGCGACCGTCATGTGCGGTGGAGGTCTACTTCGGTGCTCGTGTGCAACGAGCTGTGAGGGTCGGCAGGGGCCGAATGGCTCAAGGAAGCGAAATAGAAGAAGCATCGAGAGTAACGCTCGAGCGCTCTACGTCAAGTCACAGCGCCCGAGCACCCGCTACACGCCCCAAATGACCTGTACATGACGCTGCAGTTCCGCTTTCTAGAGCCGAACTGCAGCGCTCCGGCCTGCAGTTACCCAGCCTTTTCGCCCGCAGGCAACTGCACGTATCAGGCCTATGTGAGGGGAGGTAACTGCGCTGCACCGCAGGGCAACGGCAGGCTTTCCAAGGCAAATGCATGGGCGTTTTCCTGCCATCTCTCCCGGCACGAGGGCTTGGCGGTTAGAACGAGTGCGGCGGGTTGCCCGAAAGCGCCACCCAGTCCTTGGCCATCCCTCGCTGCAGCGCACCCAGTCCTATCCGGCGGCTGCAAGCCATGCGCGCAGCCCACGACTCCAGCTGGTCCTTCTCTCCAGCGTTGTTGGCGCCATTGCGAGGCTCGGGCCAGAGGTTCGCCGGGTCGCTCGGCGAACCGCCGATGGACAGCGCCACGAGGTGATCCTCCTCGTATTCCCCCGGCGAGCCGGCAAAGCCGTAGGCACGCATCTGACTCAGCTTCAATGCCTCGGTGTAGCTCTCCGGCGGACGCACGGAGCGGCTGTAGCCATAGCGGCAGATCTCCTCGAGGGAGACCCCGGCTGCAACCGCGCCCGGAGTGCAGCGCGGATCGGGCAGCCCGTCATGCTCCTGACAGCCCGCGAGCGCACTCACTTCTCCCAGCCGCTCGTCTCGCCCGCCGGCTTCCTGCAGACTGCTCGCCTCGCCCGGCCCCGGTGCGAAGCCAGGCGAGCAGCCACTGCACCCGCTCACCGCCAGCAGGGCGAGGAGAACCGCAGGCAGGCGCATCAGGACGCTTGCGCCTCGCTCGCATCGGCCGCCGCCTCTGAGGAACGGCCGCCGCGATCGCTCACACGGGGAATGCCGGAGCGTTCGAGCGAAGGCCGGCGCGGCGCGAACATCAGCCGTGCGACCTTGGGCGAGACCACACGCGCACGCGCGGGCTCATGTCTCACCGGAAAGCGAAGTACATTTTTCGCGACCGGCTCAGGGTCGGGCGCTGCCGGCTCGGGGGCTGGCGCCTCGGGCTCGGGGGCTGGCGCCTCGGGCTCGGGGGCTAGCGCCGTGGGCTGAGGATCGGGTGCCGTGAGACTGTCCCCGGGCGCCGTGGAGCTGTCCTCCAGCGCTCGGAGATCGGCCTGCAGCCGATCGCGCTCCTCTACCGCGCCACGCAACTCCGCCATGCGCTCCTGCAGCTGTCGCTGGATTCTTGTCAAGAGATCTTCTGCCATCGGACTGCCTTTCTCTTCTCGCGGGTCTTGTACAACGCGACGCACGGTAGGCCGCGCTTGAGACGGCAGGCGATGGCGAGAGATTCCGAGGAGCTAGCTCCGCGCGATGGGAGGCCCGTTTTGGGCTTTGAACAGTCTCGGCATCGCAAAAAAACTCCCAGCCCGATTACCGCTCGTGCACGGTGACGATGTTCGACGCCCCTTCTAAAAAGGGAAAGTCCGCCTCGTGGGGACAGATCACGCGGAAGCGATAGGTAACCGGACCGGGAAACTTGAAACGGTAGGACGCGCGATAGCGCCCCTTGGCATTTGTGTGGATGGTGTCGAACTGGATCCATTCACGCCCGGCCCGAGCCTCGAGCACCAGCTGCTTGCCGCCTTCGGGGACCGGCACCCCATGCAACACGCCGCTGAAGAAGATCTTCCTCCCGACGCTCGCGCTGCGCGGAGTGACGGTGAGGGCAATTCCCGCGCGCACACTCAGCTCGAGCGTCGCAATCGCCGCGGCGACCGTGTCGTTGACGTGGCTGCGGTAAGCGAAGTGCAATACGCATGAGGAGATATTCCGGGGCAACGTCAGGCTCCACTGACCGGCTGGCCCAGTGGACACACTCGCGATCCGCCGCTCCCCGGCGCCGTGGTAGGCCGGGGTCTCGTACACGTCGAGCGAGGCCGCGGAAATCGGCTCGCCGGCGGTGCTCGTCAGATGCCCACTGACGCGGCCGGCTGCTCCATAACGGCTCGTGAAAGCCGCCTTACTCGTCCTTGCCCAGCGGGTGGTCAGCGTCGCCTCATCGGAGGCGTTCGCGCCGTTCGCCGCACCGCGCAGCGCGGCTGGACTGCCCGGGCCGATGGCGCTCGCATTGGCGGTCGAGATCGTCCCGTCGTAGACCACCGACGTGTTACCGGCGGCGTCCTGCACGGTGACCTTCAGCTCGTGCTCCCCGTTGGAGAACCTGGTCGTGTCGACGGGGACGTCTACCGCCACGCTGCGCTTGCACGGCTGGGCATTGAGAAACTCGCTGACACCGCTCGCGTCGACACCGATGCTCGCGCATTTGCCGCCGCCCGAATCGGGCGTGCCTTGATAGACCGCCGTGCCGTCAACCTCCACGGTCACGCGGTACACGCCCGGCCCTTCGGGGTCCTGCGCGCCAAATGTCAGGTTCGCAGTCCCACCTGCAGCAGCTGCGAGCAACGAGCCGGCAAAGCTCGTCCCGGTGGGCGTCGAGCTGTTGGCGAGCTCGATGTCCGCGGCAGACAATTTGATCTCGGCGTTTACACCGCCGCCTGAGCCTGCCGGGCAAGTGGTCGCTCCTTCGGTTGGCCCGACGCACTCGGCCACCATGAACAGCTGCGTACCACCAGGATGGATGACCGGCACCGTCCTTGCCGCGGTGTCGCAGGGTTCGTTGAACTGGCAGTTGACGAGCACGTCCGCCGCGGAATATTCGTTCTTCGGCGTCGCCACATAAGCCTGTCCCTGAGGCGTGCTCAGCGAAACCGTGAGCGAACCGCCCGCAATCGTCGAGCCCGCTGGGGCCGTGTAGGTCCACATCGGACCGGTATAGGCCGCCTCTTGCGCTGCCGAGCTGTCGAACGCCGTCAGCGCGCCGCCCCGCTGGGCGCATGTATCGCTCGGGCCACTGTCAGGCCCATACCCGCCGTAGGCCCCGCCCTGCCAGCCTTCGACCGGCGCCGGCTGACCGCCCGGCTGAGTGCACGTGACCTGCACAAACGCGCCGGCGTTCGCGGCCGGAGCCCACACGAGCCCAGCACCCACAAACAGCCCCACCGCCAACATCGAAACGCTGCGCATCGCCTCCTCTTTCATGAGCTCCTACCCGCGCGCCCATCTCTTATACCGACCATTTCTGCCGGACGGGACGGTCATCTTCGGTTTGGCTCAGCTCCTTGTGCGCGGTCCGGCCGGCAGCCGCTGGACGCTGGGAGCGAGCGAGCCGTCCCAAGCCGTGCCTAGCGTCTGCGCCCGTGGACATTCGTTTGAGATCCGCCGAGGCTGTAAAGCGCAGATCCGTCCGGGCCGAGGGGGTCCTTAGGCGCGCGCGCGGAGCAGCCGCTGGTGAGCTGCCCGCCTAGCCCGTGATCTTCTGCCAGCACACCCAAAGCGAGGACCATGATGTTCAGCCAAGGCGCCACATCCACCCACCCGGAGCACACCCCAACAGAGTTCGGGATCGAGCAGCGCGAGCTGGACGCGCGCACGAGCGTGATCTCAGTTCAAGGAGAGCTCGATCTGACAACGGCCCCGCGCCTGAAGTGGATGCTCGTCGATTCGCTGCAGACGGGCCACAGCCAGCTCGTCGTGGACCTCTCGCTTGCCACCTTCATGGACTCGACGGCGCTAGGGGTGCTCGTCGGGGTCAAGAGAAGCCTCGACGCCGGGGCACGCCTGGCGATCGTCTGCACCCGGGCCAACGTGCTGATGATCTTCGAGTTCTCTGGATTGGATGGAGTGTTTGCAATCTTCCCGGCACTCGACGAGGCTCTCTCCTACGCGCGGGGAAACGGCGGCCAGGCCGGCGGGCCGGCATAGGTCCGCTGATGACGAGCGTGCAGCGCGGCCTTCCACCAGCTATCCGGCCTCGCTTGCGCCTTACGCTGGGAGCCACCGCCGGCTGTGCTGCTCTCGCTTTGTCATTCATCCCAGCCGCCACGGCCAGGCCAGACCACTCGAGGCCAGGGTCCGGCGGTGCAGCGAACCCCGGCGCTCCGACCAACAACACACAGCCCGCCGCGCAGCTGCAACCGCAGGAATCTGGGGGCCAGGGCACGGCGGGGGCGGACAGCCAAGAAGGCCATGGCACAGGGCGCGAACGGCACGGCTCACAGCACCACGAAGCGCCGGGCGCGAGCGGTTATCGCGAACACCACGCCGGCGAACATCACGAACAGCCTGCCGGAGCGGATCAGAGTGGGGCAGGTCTCCAACAGAATGGCGGGGCAAACCAGGGCACGGCGGCAGCGCAGACAGCACCTGCGGCGGACCGCCAAGAACGCCATGGCGCAGGGCGCGAACGGCACGGCTCAGAGCACCACGAACGAAAAGAGGAAGGCCGCCAAGAACGACGGGGACGCTCCCAGCAGCATTCGGATTCCCAGGGATCCGCCCCACCCAGCGTGACCAGCGGCAAGCCAGAGACAGCCAAGCCCTCGCAGGCTAAAACCGCCACCAGAGCCGCTGCAGCGACGGCGGGCTCGAGCCCATCTGCAGGCGCTAGCGCACTCGCCGCGCCGGCAGCGATCACAGCAGCGCCGGCAGCGTCCCCGCCGCGAGTCGCCGGTGCGGCAGCACAGGCGGTCGCTGGCCGCTTCAGGCATGCAGCCTCACGCTCGCGCCACACTGCAAAGCGCGCCGCGAGCCGCGGTCCCGTCCTGCACGTGCCCGGACTCCTCGCAGCTGCGGCGATTGCGAGGACAGTCCCCCCGGCGCACTCCAAGCGCACGGAAAGTGCGGCGCGGCACTCGCGGACGCCCGTCCGCCCGTCACCTATCGTTACGACGATCACGAGGATCGTCGGTGTCGTCCCCACACCGGTGTGGGCCGCTATCGGCACGCTGCTCGCGCTCGCGTTCGCGCTGGCGATACGCTCGCGCCTTGTCGCGTTGCGCGCCCGGCGTCTGGAGAAACAGCGTAGCCAGCTGCTCGAGGACGTGGGGCTGCTTCAAAGCGCCCTGCTCCCCGTCATACCCTCTCGGCTCGGTCCGGTAGGAACCTCGGTGGCTTACCGGCCAGCGGCCGGACCGGGAGCCGGCGGAGACTTCTACGATGTGTTCGCGCTAGAGGATGGCCAGCTGGCGATCATCGTCGGCGACCTCTCTGGACACGGGCGCCAAGCGTTGCCCCACACAGCGCTCGTGCGCTTCACGCTGCGGGCATACCTCGAGGCCGGCCTCTCACCGAGGGAAGTCTTGCGGACGGCGGGCAGTGTGCTCGAGCGCCAGCTCGGGGGATCGCTCGCCACCGTCGTGGTGGCCACATACCAGCCACGCGATCGCATCCTCGTCTACGCCTCAGCCGGACACCCGCCACCGCTCGTGCTTGGCCTCAAAGAGCGGCGCGGCCAGCCACAGGCCAGCGAGGCGGCCAGCGCTTTTTCAGTCAGCTTGGCCGGCCCGGTCACCGCCTGCTCCTCACCACCGATCGGAGCCGGCATTCCAACCGGGACCCGCCAGACGGTCCTATCCATACCGGGAAAGGCGCGGGTCTGCTTCCACACCGATGGCGTCACCGAGTCGCGGGTGGGGGGAGAGCTGTTCGGCTCGCAGCGGCTCGCGCAGACGCTCGCCGGACTCGGCGCCGGAGCCACCGCAGCAGCGCTTTTGGACAGCGTGGCCGATGCCACCGACGCACGCCCCGACGATATGGCTGCATGCCTGCTGTGCCTCGAGGGAGGCGCCAGTGCGCCGGTGGTGCTGCAGGAGGAACTCCTGCTCGGTAACGAGGCACCGGCGCGCGACCGGACCGAGGACTTCCTCCTCGCATGCGGGGTGCAGCGCCTGCAGGCGGCTGAGCTGATTCGCTCGGCGGAGCTCGCCGCAGGACGCACCGGTTCCATGCTGCTCGTGCTGCGCTACTCAGGTGGGCTACCGGTCCTCACGCTTCAACCCGACAATGTCGCGCCCTTGCATGCCCACCACGCCAGACGGCAAGCCGATCTCAGGGTGTCACGGTGAGCGCTTTGCCAACACTCGCCCCAGACACGGCACTCCTATTGGGCATGGCCTCCACAGCGCTGCCCTTCGCTCGCACTCCTGAAGACAAGGCCGAGCGCTGGCTGCGGGTCCTGTTCCTGCATGGCGAAGTGGGAGCCGTGCTAACAGAGCTAAAGCTAAGCGAAGGACGGCTCCAAGCCAGCGGCGAGAACACCGGTGCTGAGCCCCCCTCTTCCAGGATCGACGATCGCGACGCTATTGAGAAAGTCACCGAGCGCGCCACCCGCGTTGCCCGCCAGAGGGGCGCCGCGAGGGTCGCAACGACCGACGTGCTGATGGCCGTGATGGATGTGTACGGCCCCGACTTCGATCACGTGCTCCAAGCACACGGCACCGACCGCAAAGCGGTCGTCGAGCGACTCGGTACGTTTGCGGCATCCCGCAGGGGCTGAAGAGCACCGGCAGGTGTCTGCGCAGCACCGGCCGCGGCAGCGCAACGCGCGGCGCGCGGGCTCAGACGCGAGTGGTGTGGCGCGAGGAAAGATATTCCTGGTTCTGCCGGCGCTCGCCACGGATCTGGATGGCGATGAACACGACGATGATGTTGACGACCACGCCGATTCCGCCGAAGGTGGCGATTAGGCCGATGTCGGTGCTGAGCGCTTTGCTGAGAGCTAGAACCATCGCGAGGAGAGCCTAGCAACGGATCAAGCGCTCGTGTCGTAGCCTTCGGCATCCGCTGGATCGCAAGCGAGTGCGGTGGAGAGGTGCCGGAGCGGTTGAACG
>DASZFC010000042.1:0-31034 GCA_035940195.1 Solirubrobacteraceae bacterium | reverse complement strand
CCACCCGCGGAGATCACCATGGCGGAGGTCGTGGAGGCGCTGGAGGGCTCGATCGCACCTATCGAGTGCATCTCCCAAGCTTCGGACGGGACCATCGTGTGCTCGCGGGAGTCAACCTCTGGGGCCCATCCGCCCCATGTCTGCCCTACAAAGCTGCTGTGGACGCGCGTGCGTGGTTCGATCGTGCGTACGCTCAACGAGACTACGCTCGCCGACCTCCTATCGAACTCCGCGCACCCCGTATCTCTACAGGAGACATCCATCCCGGCCGGGGCGATCCCGATACCCACCGGCGCAGCGCGCGGGCAAACCGGCAGAGAACCCCTAACCACTGGAGCTTGACCACACGACATGGCCGACCTAGAGATCAGAGACCTGCACGTGCGCATCGAGGAGCGCGAGATCCTCAGGGGGGTCGATCTGGACGTCTCGCGCGGGGAGGTCCACGCGCTGATGGGCCCCAACGGCTCGGGCAAGTCCACGCTCGCCAACACGCTGCTCGGACATCCGTCATATGAGATCACCGAGGGCTCGATCACCTTCAAGGGCGAGGACATCACCGCGGCCGAGCCCCACGAGCGCGCCCACGCCGGCCTGTTCCTCGCCTTCCAGTACCCCGTCTCGATCCCCGGCGTCTCCGTCGCGAACTTCCTGCGCATGGCCATCAACGCCAAGCGCGATGAGCCGATCCAAGTCAAGGAGTTCCGCACCCAGCTCCAGCACGCGATCGAGCTGCTCGACGTCGACCGCTCCTTCACCTCGCGCCACCTCAACGACGGCTTCTCCGGTGGCGAGAAGAAGCGCGCGGAGATCCTGCAAATGGCGATGCTCGCTCCCGACGTCGCGATCCTCGACGAGACCGACTCGGGCCTGGACATCGACGCGCTGCGCACCGTCGCCGAGGGCGTCCAGCGGTTGCATGACGAGCAGGGCCTCGGCGCGCTGATCATCACCCACTACCAGCGCATCCTCCATTACGTCAAGCCCGAGTTCGTGCACATCCTGATGGACGGGCGCATAGTCCTTCAGGGCGGTGTCGAGCTGGTCGAGCGCCTGGAGCGTGAGGGCTATGACCAGATCCGCCAAGAGGTCGGGGCAAGTGCCTGAGGTGGCGGTCAAGCCCGGCCGCCATCGCGAGGCGACGCTCTACCATGCGCTTGCCGGCGCCGGGGCCGGTAACGGGCGCACGCTCGAGCAGCTGCGCGAGGCGGCGCTGAAGAGCTTTGAGACCACGGAGCTGCCCATCTGGCGGCGCTCGGGCTTCTGGACCACCAGCCTGCAGAGCCTCGACCTGGACGCGCTGGAGACTGCACCCATGCCATCCGAGCCGGGCACCGTGCCCGAGGTCGTCACACGCACGCTCCCCGACCGGCCCCACGCCGGGCGGATCGTGCAGAGCGCCGGGTCGGTCGTTCATGCCGCGCTCGACCCCGCACTGGCCGAGCGCGGCGTGATCTTGTGTTCGCTGCAGGAAGCTTTCCAAGATCACCGCGAGCTGGCCGAGCGCTGGTATTCCAAGCGCCTGACGGTCGATCGCAACAAGCTGGAGGCCGCCAACGCGGCGTTCTGGACGGGCGGCGCCTTTTTGCATGTCCCTGCCGGCGTGGTCGTGGAGGACCCGTTTGAGATCGTCTACGCGATCGACGGTCCCGGCGTCGCGCAGTACGCGCGCACGCTTGTCATCGGGGGCAAGACGAGCGAGTTCCGCGTGCACGAGTACGACCTCGCGGAGGACTTCCCAGAGGGCCAGTCGCTGCACGCGGGCGCGTTCGAGTGCTACCTGGAAGATGGCGCGCGCTGCCGGCTTGCGCAGCTGCAGGACTGGGGCCGGGGCGAGGTGTATGACTGCTCAACGCGCTTCGTCGGCGTCGGGCGCGACGCCTACTGCCACTGGCTGCCCTCGCTGCTGGGCGGCCATCTCGTGCGCCAGCACCTGGAGCTGGCCGTATCCGAGCCCGGCGGCGACATGGCGTTTCGCGGCCTGTTCTTCACCGAGGCCGACGAGCATCTCGACGCGTTCGCCGTGGACCTGCACGAGACCGGGCCCTCCGGCGGGGACGTCCACTGGCGCGGCGCCGCCACCGGTGAGAGCCGCGCGAGCTTCGAGGGGCTGATCCAGATCGACCCCGGCGCCCAGCAAACCCACACCTACCTGCAGATCCACACGATGATGCTCTCGCCGAAGGCGCGCCTGGACGCGATCCCCTCGGTGCTCGTCTCCGCCGATGACGTCTCCGCCTCGCACGGCGGCACCGTCGGCGAGCTCGACGAGGCCGCGATCTTCTACATGCAGTCGCGCGGCCTCGACCGCCCCGCGGCAGTGCGCCTGCTCGTCGAGGGCTTCTTCGAGCCCGTGCTCGCACAGCTGAACGACGAGCCCCTGGAAGACCTCATCCGCACGAAGCTCGCCGCCAAGCTCGCCTCCGCGCGTGAGGACATCGAGACGTATGCCACCAGTCGCTAGTCCCCCCACCTCGCTCGACGTCAAGGCCGACTTCCCGATCTTCGCCCGCAGATCGAGTGCCCACCCACCCCAGCCGCTGATCTACCTGGACTCGGGCGCAACCTCGCAAAAGCCGGCAGTCGTGATCGACGCATTGGCCGAGCACCTGCGCGCCCACAACGCGAACGTCCACCGCGGCGTCTACGCGCTCGCCCAGGAGGCCGACGCGGCCTATGACGGCGCGCGCCGTCGCGTCGCCACGTTCGCAGGCGCGTCGCCGCGGACGACGGTGTTCACGAAGAACGTCACCGAGGCGATCAACCTCGTCGCCTACGCCTGGGGTCGCGGAAGCGCCGGTGGGCAGCCGAACGTCGGCCCCGGCGACGCCATCCTCATCACCCAGCTCGAGCACCACGCCAACATCGTCCCCTGGCAGATGCTGTGCCGCGAGCGCGGCGCCACGCTGCGCTACCTGGAGGTCGACGACCGCGGCGAACTGTCGCTGGAGCAGCTCGACTCTGAGCTCGCGCGGGGCGACGTGAGGCTCGTGGCCTTCTCCCACGTCTCCAACGTGCTCGGCACGATCGTTCCCGTCGCGGAGATGGTCGCCCGTATCCGCGACGCCGGCGCGCTGTCGCTCGTGGACGGCGCCCAGGCTGTGCCGCACATGCCGGTGGACGTGGACGCGATCGGAGCGGACTTCTACGCCTGGACTGGCCACAAGGCGCTCGGCCCCACCGGCATCGGCGTGCTGCACGGCCGCGCCGGGATCCTCGAGCAAATGGAGCCGTTCATGACGGGCGGAGACATGATCTCCTCGGTCGACTTTCAGACAGCCACCTGGAACGAGCTGCCCTACAAGTTCGAGGCGGGCACGCCCCCGATCGCGGAGGCGGTCGGGCTGGGCGCGGCCGTGGACTACCTGTCGGCGCTGGGAATGGAGCAGGTGCGCGCGCACGAGCAGGCCCTGACCGCCTACATGCTCGACCGTCTCGCCGAGGTTCCCGGCCTGCGCGTCGCCGGCCCGCCCGAGGCCGAGCGCCGGGGCGGCCTGGCGTCGTTCACGGTCGAGGGCATCCACCCCCACGACGTCGCCGAGCTGGCCGGCCGCGGAGGAGTGTGCATCCGCGCCGGCCACCACTGCGCACAGCCACTGATGCGCTGTCTGGGTGTCAGCGCCACCGCGCGCGCGTCGGTCGGCGTCTACAACGAGCCCTCCGACATCGACGCGCTCATAGACGCGCTGCTGGCCGGGCGTCAGGTGTTCGGACTCTGACATGGACGACCTGTACCGCGACTACATCCTCGAGCACTACAAGCGCCCCCACAACTTCGGCGAGCTCGACCCGCACGACTTCGCGGCGCTCGAGCACAACCCGCTGTGCGGCGACGAGCTGGGCGTCCACATTCGCGTCGCCGGCGGGCGCATCGAGGATCTGAAGTTCCACGGCCACGGCTGCGCGATCTCCCAAGCATCGGCGTCGATCGCCTCAGAGGAGCTGATCGGGATGGAGCTGAGCGAGGCCGGTGAGCTCAACGCCGACTGGATGATCGAGCTGCTCGGTATCCCGGTCTCCGCGACGCGTCGCAAGTGCGCGCTGCTGAACCTGAAGGTCGTCCGCGGCGCCATCACCGGCGAGGACGCCTGGCCCGAGTGATGCCTTCCCGCCAACCCCAATCTGACCCGCCTGAGCACCGCGATACAATTCCTAGTTCAGAGCACGGGATTCACAAACCACCCCGCAGCGAGGAGTCGCATGGCCACGATTGACCGCACCAGGATCGCCAAGCCCAGCCCGATCGTCGAGGACGACCAGGGTCAGCTGCGCGCCCGCCAGGGGATCTCGCGCGAGGTCGTCACAGAGCTGTCGAAGATCAAGGGCGAGCCCGACTGGATGGCCGGCAAACGGATCAAGTCGCTGGAAATCTTCGAACGCAAGCCGATTCCGACCTGGGGCCCCGATCTGAGCGGTCTGAACCTCGACGATCTCGTCCTCTACTCCCCCCCCACCGCCGGTCGCTTCAACTCGTGGGACGACGTCCCCGCCGAGATGAAGCAGACCTACGAGGACCTCGGCATCCCCCAGGCCGAGCGCGAGCACCTCGCTGGCGTCGTCGGCGTGTGGCGCCAGGAGCCCGTGTACGAGGGGCTGAAGGAGGAGTACGCCAAGCAGGGCATCCTGTTCTGCTCAATGGACACGGCGATCACCGAGTACCCGGAGCTGGTGCAGAAATACTTCATGACCAAGTGCGTACCGGCACAGGACAACAAGTTCTCGGCGCTGCACGGCGCCGTCTGGTCCGGTGGCGCCTTCTGCTACATCCCCAAGGGCGTCAAGTGTGACCTGCCGCTGCAGTCCTACTTCCGTATGGAGGGCGCCGGCGAGGGCACCTTCGAGCACACCCTGATCGTCGCCGACGAGGGCTCGGAGGTGAACTACATCGAGGGCTGCACCGCCCAGACCTACAGCGTCAACTCGATGCATTCCGCCGTCGTTGAGATCTTCGTGCACGAGGGCGCGAAGGCTCGCTACACGACCGTGCAGAACTGGTCGAAGGACGTCTACAACCTCAACACCAAGCGCGCGATGGTCGACGCCGGCGGCACCGTCGAGTGGGTCGGCGGATCGATGGGCGCCAAGTACGTGATGCTCTACCCGGGCTCCTACCTGATGGGCGAGGGAGCACGTGCCGACCACCTCAACGTTGGCGTGGCGGGCAAAGGCGTGCACAAGGACACCGGGGCGAAGGTCGTGCACCTGGCGCCGAACACGACCTCGGACATCCTCGCCAAGTCGATCTCCAAGGACGGCGGGATCATGGGCTACCGGGGCCTCGTCAAGATGGGCTCAAACTCGCAGGGTTCGAAAGCGCGCGTGCAGTGCGACGGGCTGATGATGGACGGCGAATCGAAATCCGACACCTGGCCGGACATCCAGATCCAGAATCCGCACGTGACCGTCGCCCACGAGGCCACCGTCGGGCGGATCTCCGACGACCAGCTGTTCTACATGGGCTCACGCGGATTCACCGAGGACGAGGCGGCAGCGATGATCGTCAACGGCTTCATCGAGCCGGTGACGAAGGAGCTGCCGATGGAGTACGCGGTCGAGCTGAACAGGCTCATCCAATTGGAGATGGTCGGCTCCATAGGCTGAGGCGCGCTCCGTTTTGAGGGTGCCCACGGACACGATCGTCGCGCCGCTGTTCCCCACGGGGCTGCCCTGGGCGAACGTGGCCGGGCGCGAGGCGAGCATCATCCAGCGCGGCAAGCCGCTGCTGATCGACTTCTGGGACTTCTGCCGCCCAAACTCAGTCCGCACGCTGCCCTATCTACAGGCCTGGCACGAGCGCTACGCGGATGACGGCCTGCGCACGGTCGGCGTGCACTCACCCGGCTTTCCACCCGCGCGCGAGGAGGACGCGGTCAGGGCGGCGGTGACACGCCTGGGGATCGAGTACCCCGTGCTGATCGACCGCGAGCTCGAGCTGTGGCGTGACTACGAGAACCAGGGCTGGCCGGCGCGCTACCTGTTCGACGGCCGCGCACGCCTATTTGAGTACCACTACGGTGAGGGCGCCTACGCGGAAACCGAGCTGGCGATCCAGGAGCTTTTGGGAGTCGAGCGCGAGCCCCTGGCGCCACTGCGCCCGGAGGACGCGCCGGACGCTGCGCTGGTGAAGCAGACCGAGGATCAACAGGGCGCCTACTCCGGCCCGTATGAGGCCCGCGGCGTGTGGGCGGTGCTCGATGGGTCGGGGACCGTGCGCGTCAACGGCAGCGAGCACGAGGTCACCCACCCGGGCGCCTATCCGCTGATCGAGCACGAGCGCCACACCGCCGCCGTGCTGGAGCTGGAGATCGGCCCGGACGTGCAGTGTTACGCGACCTGCTTCACGCCGGGCTTGGCGTAGGACTGCCGGCCAGCGCCGGCGCCAGCTCGGCGTGGGAGCGATCCAGCAGCAGGCGCTTCAGCAGCGGTGAAGTTGACTGGTCGTCCTCGACGAGCACGCAGCTGCCCGGCCAGTAGGGGGTCTCACCAGTGCCGCGGCCGAGGAACACGAGGTCGTACGTCCAACAGCCGCAATTCATCAACCGCGCACCGCCGCGCCCGTGCCACTCGGACTCGCTGTCGCCCGGGAGCGGTCCGGCGCGGTGTGTGTGGCCGAAGATCACGTACGCGTCGCCCAGGCCGAGACGCTCAGCCACCTCGCCCATCGCGCGCAGCCCCGCGCGGCGCAACTCCCCGGTCGAGATGTCGGTCCGCAACGGCCCCAGCCCGGCGCGGTTGAGCGCCGCGACGGCGAGCGAGAACGCGCCTGCGAGGGCGAGCCTGCGCAGCTTGCGCACCCGCGAAGAGCCGCCTCCGTCGCCTGTGAGTGCTCGCCACGCGCGGATCGTGTCGACCTTCGAGACATGGCCCATACGGGTTTCCCTGGCAACGGTGTCTCGCCACGCGAACACCGGCGCCCCCACCGCCTCGTAGTCCTCGACCCGGCTGAAGGACGCGGCCGGGAGCCCCAGCAGGCGACTCATCGCGGCGACGCTCAGGCGCTCGATCGTGGGTACCGTCAGATGGCAGTCGAGATAATGGCCGTGGGTGGCGTATACATCGGGGCGCACCCACAGGCCCGGATAGGCGACGCTCATCTGTGCCGGCGCGGCCCACTCGGAGAGCCTGGCGAGCATCGGCGAGGCCTGCTCCGGGAGCAGGCGCTGTTCGAGTCCGAGCGGCTCCGGCGCCTGCAGCGCGCGCTCGCCGAGCCACGACTCGATCAGCAGATGGTCGTGGTTGCCCGCGCTCACCACGATCTCGCGGCCGGAGAGCGCCTGCCCGAGATCTTCGAAGAACGGCCGCGCGGCGGCCATCGCATAGCGCGGCGGGCGGTGGCGCAACTCGAGCACGTCGCCGAGCAGCACGAGGCGATCGACATCCTCCAGAGCCTCCAGCAAAGCCGCGCGCGGTGAGGGACGACTCAGCACATCCGAGCCCAAGCCGCTGCCGAGGTGCAGATCAGAGACGATTAATGTGCTCAGGAGACCTCGACCACGCCATCCGGTCGCGGGGTGGGCGGGGCGGGCGGGGCGGGCGGGGCGGGCGGGGCGGGCGGGGTGGGCGGGGTGGGCGGGAACCCAATCACCTTGCGCACCTGCTTGGGTAGCATGAAGCGGACATCCTCGCGAATGGCGTCCACCTCGGAGATGTCGCTCACCCCCCGCGCCCGGAAGTAGCTGACCAGCTCGCCCACCAGATTCTCGGGCGCGCTGGCGCCGGAGGAGATCCCCACGACGCGCTTACCATCGAGCCACTCCTCGCATACCTCGCTCGCGCTGTCGATTAGGTGAGCATCGGTGCCGCAGGCGCGCGCGACCTCGACCAGCCGCACCGAGTTCGACGAGTTGCGCGAGCCGATCACGAGCATCAGGTCGCAGCTGCCAGCCAGCTGCTTGACGGCTGTCTGGCGGTTGGTGGTGGCGTAGCAGATGTCATCCGTGCGGGGTCCCACCACGCTCGGGAAGCGCTCCTTCAGGCGGGCGAGGATCGAGCTGGTTTCATCGACGGAGAGCGTGGTCTGTGTGACGTAGGCGATTCGCTCGGGGTCCTCGACCTCCAGCTCATCCACGTCTTGCTCTGACTGCACGAGCACGATCCGCTCCGGGGCCTCGCCCATCGTGCCTTCGACCTCCTCGTGACCGTCGTGACCGACGAGCACGATCGTGTAGCCCTCCTCGGCGAAACGCAGCGCCTCGCGGTGAACCTTCGTCACGAGCGGGCAGGTGGCATCGATCGTCCGCAGCTCACGCGCCTGCGCGTTGGCGTACACGCTGGGCGCGACACCGTGTGCGGAGAACACGCACACCGACCCCTCCGGGACATCGGTCTCGCGCTCAACGAAGATCACTCCCCGCTCGCGCAGCCGCTCAACGACGTGCTTGTTGTGCACGATCTCCTTGCGCACATACACCGGCGGGCCATGGATCTCGAGCGCCCGCTGCACTGTCTGCACTGCACGATCCACGCCCGCGCAATAGCCGCGCGGTGCCGCGAGCAGTACCTTCTCGACGGTGTTGGACATCATCGCCATTGTAGAGAGCCTCCAGGTACGCTAGACCGATGGCGCAGCGCCACTTGGACAGGCTCACCCCAGTCGACGCCTCCTTCCTGCACCAGGAGGGCCCGACGTCGCACATGCACGTCGGCGGGCTGACGATCGTCGAGGGGCCGCCCCCCTCGATGGAGGAGTTCCTCGAACAGATCCGCCGGCGGCTGCACCTGGTACCGCGCTACCGACACAAGCTCGCCCATACAGCGCTTGACAGCGGACGGCCGGTGTGGGTCGACGATCCGAGCTTCAACCTCGAGTACCACATCCGCAACGCCGCCCTGCCCACTCCCGGAGGCTGGGAGCAGCTGCAGAGCCTGACCGCCTGGATCTTCTCCCAGCAGCTCGACCGCTCCAAGCCATTGTGGGAGATGTGGCTGATCGAGGGCTTGCAGGACGATCGTTTCGCCCTGATCTCAAAGACCCACCACGCTCTGATCGACGGCATCGCCGGCATCGATCTGGCGACGGTGCTGTTCGACCTCTCGCCGAAACCGCCACCGCTCAAACATTCCGGGCGCGCCTGGCAGCCACACTCAGAGCCCGGTGCCGCGGAGCTCCTCACCGCAGGCTTGCGTGGCGCGATGCGGGCCGGGGTCGAGCTGGCAGAGGGGGCACTCGACGCGCTGTCGCACCCCGACCACGCATTCGCCCGTGCGCGCGAGGCCGCCGAGGGCCTCGGCGAGATCGTGTGGGCAGGCCTGAACCCCGCGCCACAGACGCCCCTGAACGTCGACATCGGCCCGCACAGGCGCTTTGTCGGCATCGCCAGTTCACTTCAGGACTTCAAGGCCGTGAAGAACGCCTTTGGCGGCACCGTCAACGATGTCGTGCTCACGGTCGTCGCCGGCGCACTGCGCTCGTTCCTGATCTCCCGCGGCGTGCGCACTGCTGGGTTGGAGCTGCGCGCGCTCGTCCCCGTCTCGGTCCGGGCTGAGGACGAGCACCACCAGGGGGGCAATCGCATCGTCGCGATGCGCGGGCCCCTACCCATCTATATCGCCGACCCCATCCAGCGCCTGCGCTTCGTCTCGGAGGCGATGGACGGCCTGAAGGAGTCAAAGCAGGCACTGGGCGCCGAGGTCATCGCGGGCGTCCAGAACTTCGCGCCGCCGACAATCCTGGCGCAGGCCTCGCGCCTGAACTTCTCCACTCGCCTATTCAACCTGCTCGTCACCAACGTGCCCGGCCCGCAATTCCCGCTGTACGTGCTCGGCCGCGAGATGCTCGAGGCCTACCCGGTGGCCTTCCTCCCCCAGCATCACGCACTCGCGATCGCGATCATGTCCTACAACGGGCAGATGAACTTCGGCCTGCTCGGCGACTTCGACGCCCTGCCCGACATCGACGCGGTCGGCCAGAGCATCGCCGAGGAACTTGCGATGCTGGTGTCGCTCGCTCGCGAAGCGGTCGCCACGCCCGCCTGAGCTCGACTCAATACCCCAGCGCGAACTTTGCGTCCTCGGACATCTTCTCCGGCGACCACGGCGGCGTGAAGACCATCTCGGACTCAATCGTCTTGACGCCCTCCAGTTCGCCCACGAACTCTTCGATCTGCTCGGTCACCTGCGGGCCAATCGGGCACCCGGGCGTCGTGAGCGTGAACGTGACGTTCACGTTGCCAGCTGAGACCTCCACGCCGTAGATCAAACCCAGCTCGACGAAATCCAACCCGAGCTCGGGGTCGATCACGTTTGACAACGCCTCCATCACGTCATCGACCGTAGGTGTGGCGGCAACCTCGTCGGACATGCTCCGAGTCTAGCTGCCCTGCCGCCCCGCTAGTTGTCGCAGCCGAGGCGGTCCCACATGTACAGCTGGATGCACTCGGTCGCGAGCTCCATCGCCCGCTCGCGTGAAAGGCGAGGTAGCACGGTGTCCAGTGCCTGCTCCTCGGAGACACCCGCCTGAAAAGCTTCCTCGCCGCGGAAGCCCGCCGCGATCTTCAGCGCCTCGCGCCGGTTCTCGCCCAGGCTCGCGAACACTCCAACGAGGAACTCCGTGTTGGGAATCGGCTGGCCGACCTCCAGTGAGGCATGCCAGGCGGCGAGCAGGTGCAGATCGTCCTCGTCGAGATCGGCGATCGCCTTGGCGTAGTGGACCGAGAGCTCCTGGTCGGGGATGTCATCCACCCATGCGCGTACCACCTCGCCCACCAGCTGGCGACGAGCCTCGCGGCCGACCGACTCGGCGATCACGCGAATCGCGTCCTGGGGCTCAATGAAGCACAGCGGCATCGTCCAGACTGTAGGTGGCGGTGTGGACGTACTTTTTCTAAAGTTCCAGCGCCTCCCGGCCGCGCTCGAGCGTATCTAGATCGCAGGTCTCGCTTGGAAATCCGAGCGTTGCCCGTACCCCGGGGGCGGGCGGGCTCCAGTTCCAAAGCGCCAGGTCGAGTGACTCAACAGGCACCGGGATAGCCTCGGCGAGCGCATGGGCGCGACGCTCGAGGATCAGCGGGTCGCCAATCGCGAACATCCGCTTGGCGGCCAGGGTGGCGGGGTCAGGGGCGGACGGGTCGCTGGCGCTGGTGAAATGCAGCGAGTCGGCTCGCAACCCGTACAGGCCGAGCCCTCCCAGCATGATGAGCAGGTCATAGCGCCCCATGCGGCCGAAGCCTGCAAGCGCGAGGCGCTCGAAGCACCGCTCGAAGCGGCGCTGTGGGCTCCACTCAGGATCTCCCTCGAACGCCTGCGCCTGGCCGCCAGCACGCTCAGCCCAGTGACGGTAGGCGAGCAGCGTGTTCGCTCCGCGCGCGGGATCGTGGGAGGTTCGTGGCCCCAGCGGGATTCCATCGAGATCTCCCAGCTCGCCACCAGCGTAAGCGTTGCCATCGCGGGCGCCAGCCAAGGCCGTGCGGATACCGGCGAAGGGATTATCGCCCTCCAGCGGTGAGAGGTAGGCGATCAAGAAGCACGTCCAGGTTGCCTGCTCGAGATCTTCGGAGGCAAGCGCGCGAACCTCGCCGTATAGGCCGGGGGGCTCAGCGCCCAGCGCAAGCAGGCAACCGTGAGCGAAGGCGATCTCTTCGGCTAGGCGGCTCGCGTCTGCAGAGGCATGAATGCCAGGCACAAGCGCTGAGCGGTAGCCGTCATCCTCTGCGCGAGCATCCCTGCGAACTCGCACGGCCTCGCCGCGTATTCCTCCGCGCCGGGTGGCCCGAGCGGAAGGCTTCTCAGACCCGGGCGCTCGCGGGGATCCGCTCCCCCCAGGCTTGTTGCCGGGCAGCGTCTTGCTGCAGATCGGGCAGCGCTCGATGAAGCGATTGTGTCGGCAGAAAGTAGGCAAGACCGCGCCGGAGCTATTGGATCTGGGCTGCTGCGCGCGCGCGCGAGGACACACCGGCGTGCCGGCGCAGGAAGTGCAGCTGGTCGGCGATCGCTCGCTCGAACGGCTCGCCGGTGTAGATGTCGAAGTGCCCGATCGGATACGTCCGCACCTCCGCGCGGCCGGTCGCGCGCCACGCAGCGTCCTGGGCAGCCTTGACGGGAGCGACCGCGTCGTGGTCGGCGATCTGTACAAGGATCGGACAAGGAAGGCGGCCGGCCTGCAGACCGGGACGGTAGGCGCCAGCCCTGAGAAATATTCGCGCCGCCATCTCGTTGCGCCACGAAGGACCCGCGATCGCGCGATAGCCCGGCTCAGCGTCGGGGCTGGTCATCGCGCCGATGGTACCGGGCGCGCCTACCAGCGGAACCATCACGGGCGGGCGCCCGCGCAGCGAGGCGGCAACATCGCGTATTCCTGCGAGCACGCACCTTGCGAGATGGCCGATACCCGCGTAGCGCGCGAGGTTGAGCAGCGCCACCGCGCCGTCCATTGCCGGCACTTGGGAGATGGCAGCCGCGACGCTGCCGTCGGCGACGGCTACCGCTACGACGTGGCCACCGGCGTAGGAGGAGCCCCACACCACGACCCGATCCGGATCGACACCCTCCAGCGAGCGCGCGTAGGAGATCGCTGCCGCATAGTCCTCGAGTTGGCGGGGAATCGAGAGCAGCTGCCGGGGCTCGCCGTCGCTCAGTCCAAAGTGCCTGTAGTCGAACGCAAGCGCGTCGATGCCGGCCCTGGCGAAGCGCTCGGCGAACGGGAGCAGCCCCGAGTCGACAGTGCCGCCAAGGCCGTTGGCGAGCACGACACAGGGGCGACGGCCGTCCTCGCCGGCGAAGGTGTCGTCCTGCCCGGATAGGTGGACGCCCGCGCAGCGGACTCCGCCGCTGTCGAACGAGACCGCGCTCATGCCGGGAGCTCTGAGGCTTCCAGCGCCGCGGCGCGTCCCGCGGCGGCGCGGCCGGTCGGCGCTCCGGCAAGCGCACGTGCCTGGCCGGCCGGGATCGAGCGCGTGTGGAGCTCATGCTCGAAGCCGTACCACTCGAGCTGCATCGTGTGCCTGGGCTTGTTGGTGAAGTGGCCCGTGTGGAACGCCTCGTCGCGACGGATCTCCATTTCCATCTCGCTCTGCGGCGGCGGCGCCCAATCCCCGCTCAGCCAGCGCGCCGCGAGCTTTGACTGCAGCTCGGAGAACGGGAAGATCGTGGGAATCGGCTGGCCGAGCCCGATGAACGCGAGGTCATCGAGGCCGGGCTTGAGCATCCTCTTGTAGAGCGCCAGCACGTTTTCCGGCGCCGAGAGGAACTCTGGATCGAAGAACGGGAAGCTGACGTTGTAGCCCGTCGCATAGATGATCGCGTCAACCGGCTCCACGCTGTCATCGGCAAAGCGCACGCGGTCGCCGAGAAGCTCGGCGACGTCGCCCTTGGCCACCGCATCGCCAGCTCCGAGCCGCCCGAGCAGCTCGCTGGAGACGGTGGGGTGGGCGTCGAGGAAGTTGTGGTTAGGGGTGGGCAGCCCGAAATCCTCCATCCGTCCGGAGAAGATCCTCGGTAGGACGCGGGCCATGCGGCGCTGGAGGCCGACAGAGAGTCTTGGGTTCGTCCTGACGACCTGATCGGCCGGCTTGCCGAAGATGTACTTCGGTATTACGTACGCGCCCGAGCGGGTCGAAAGGAAGACGGTTTCAGACACCGTCTTGCGCGCGAGCTCGGAGACGATGTCGACAGCGCTGTTACCGATCCCGACGACGAGCACGCGCTTGCCGTGCAGGTCGAGCGGGGTGGTGGGATCGATGTAGTCGTGCGAGTGGATCTGGGGCCCGTCGAAGGATCCGGGGAAGTCGGGGTAGCGCGGGTCCCAGTGATGTCCGTTGCAGACGAGCAACGCGTCGAAGCACTCCCGGCCGCCGTCCTGCAGCGTGATCTGCCATCCGCCCCCGGGGCCGCGCTGGGCGTGCTCCACGCGCGTGCCGAAGCGGATCCGCTCGCGTAGCTCGAAAGCCTCGGCATAGTCGCGTAGCCACTCGAAGATATGGGTGTGATGCGGATAGTCGGGGTAGCGATCGGGCATCGGGAAGTCCCGGAAGGAGATCGAGGGCTTGGAGATGTCGATGTGCAGCGAGCGGTACGCCGAGGAGACCCCGTTGGGGTTCTGGAAGTACCAGTTTCCCCCGACCTCGTCAGATGCCTCGAAGCAGGTGTGGGGGACACCGAAGTCCGCGAGCGCCTTGCAGGCGGTGAGCCCGCTCACGCCGGCTCCGATCACGCACACCCTGGGCAGACCGCGCGAGCCGGGACTGCCGTTGGGCGAATCGCTCATCTCATCTACCCGGCTTCGATCCCCGGCCCCACGTGCTGCGGTGGGCCCTCGGGGCCTTCGTCTGCATCAGCGTTACCGGTGAGGGCCTCGTCCTGGGGCGGGCCGGCCGCGGCGTCGCCGGAGCCACCGGCGCCGTTACGTTTTCCGGCGAGGTAGCGGTCGACCATGCGCGCGCACTGGCGGCCCTCGTTGATCGCCCACACGATCAGCGACTGTCCCCGCCGGGCGTCGCCGGCGGCGAACACGCCGTCGAGGGAGGTCGCATATGGCTTGGCGGTCTTCACGTTGCCGCGCGGGTCCTTCTCCACCCCGAGCTGGTCGAGCAGCTGCTGCTCCGGGTACAGAAAACCCATCGCCAGCAGCACCAGTTGGGCCTTCAGCTCGCGTTCGGTTCCTGGCACCGGAGCGAACGGCGGCTCGGGCCCGGCCTGAGCTATGTGCAGCGCGGCGACCCTCCCGTTGCCATCGCCGGAGAAGCTCCTCGTCACGACCGAGTAGTCCTGCTCGCCCGTGTGCGTCTCCCTGGCCTCCTCCATCGCGTAGCTGAGGCGGTACTTCAGCGGCCACTCCGGCCACGGCGTACGCTCGTCGGGGCGGCGCGGCGGCGGCTCGGGTAACAGCTCCAGCTGCGTGATCGAGCGCGCGCCCTCGCGCATCGCGTTGCCGACGCAGTCCGCCCCTGTGTCGCCACCGCCAATCACCACGACATCGCGGTCCTTGGCCGTGATCTCGCGCTCCGCGGGTGGCTGGGCGGTGGCCGGCTCGGGACCGAACTCGCGGGCGATGAAGCGGTTGCGCTGGTACAGGTAGTCCATCGCGAAGTGGACACCGTCGAGCTCCCTGCCCGGAGCCGACAGGTCACGGGGGACGCGCGAGCCGGTCGCCAGCACGACGGCGTCGAAGTCACCGCGCAGCTCCCCTACGCTCACGTCGCGCCCGACGTCCACGCCACAGCGGAGCTCGACGCCCTCGGCGAGGAGTTGCTCGACCCGACGCTGAACAACCGCCTTCTCGATCTTGAAGTCCGGGACCCCGAAGCGCACCAGGCCGCCGATCGCCTCGTCGCGCTCGAACAGGACCACGCGGTGGCCAGCCCGGCGCAACTGCTGGGCGGCCGCCATGCCGGCGGGGCCGGAACCGACGACCGCGACCGCCTGGCCGGTCTCCGTCTTCGGCGGCTGGGGAAGCACCCAGCCCTCCTCCCAAGCACGGTTGATGATCGAGTTCTCGATCTGTTTGATCGTGACCGCGTCTCCCTCGCGGATCTCGAGTACACACGCCGCCTCACACGGCGCCGGGCACAGCCGGCCGGTGAACTCGGGGAAGTTGTTCGTGGCGTGCAGTTGCTCGATCGCGTCCTTGAAACGGTCGCGGTAGACGAGGTCGTTCCAGTCGGGGATCAGGTTGCCCAGCGGACAACCGTTGTGGCAGAAAGGCACGCCGCAGTCCATGCAGCGAGCGCTCTGCTCGCGCAGCTCGGGCACGGGACGCGTCAGCAGAAACTCGCGGTAGTCGTGCGTGCGCTCGACGGCGTCCCGCTGAGGGATGCCGTGACGCTCGATCTGAAGAAAGGCCCCGAGCTTGCCCATCAGGCCGGCACCGCCACCTGCTGGCCGGCCGGTACGCCTGCCTGTTCGGCCAGAACGCGCTTGTAGTCATGCGGCATGACCTTCACGAAGGCACCCTTCGCCAGCAGGCCGCCGAAGTTGCTGAGCACGCGCTCGGCAACCGGCGAGCCCGTGCGGCTGCGATGCTCTTCGATCAACTCGCGCAGCTCGTTCGCGTCCGCCGCGGACAGCGCTTCGAAGCCGACCATGCCCATGTTGCAACGCCCGGCGAAGTCACCGGCCTCGTCGAGCACGTAGGCCACGCCGCCGCTCATACCGGCGGCAAAGTTACGCCCGGTCTCACCGAGCACGACGACCCGGCCGCCGGTCATGTACTCACAGCAGTGGTCGCCCACACCCTCGACCACCGCGCAGGCGCCCGAGTTACGCACCGCGAAGCGCTCGCCGGTCAGGCCGCGGAAGAACGCCCTGCCGCGTGTCGCCCCGTACAGCACGGTATTGCCAACAATCACATTCTGCTCGGCCTTGAAGTGCTCGCCCATGCCCTCGCGCGGGCGCACCGCGATCACACCACCCGACAGTCCCTTGCCTGCATAGTCGTTGGCGTCGCCGCGCAGCGTGAATGTCACACCGGGCGCCAGCCAGCCGCCGAAGCTCTGGCCCGCGGAGCCCTCGAAGTCCACCACGATCGAATCCTCGGGCAAACCGCCCGCCCCATACACCTGTGCAATGTGACTGGAGAGGATGCCGCCGACGCAACGGTTGCGATTACGGATCGGCATCTCGAGCTTCACGCGGTGGCCGGCGATTTTGACGCGACCATCGGGCTGCGGATCGCTCGCGCCTGCCAGCACCGGCCTGGCGCTCTCCACGAGCTGCCAGTCCAGCGCGTCCTCGAGCACGGGCGGGGGGGGTTCGACGCGGTGGCGCACCGCGGGATGGGTGGGATCCTCATCGAGCTCTATGTGCGTGAGCACGTGCGAAAGGTCTACGCCGCGCGCCTTCCAATGGTCGATCGCCTCGCGCGCGGAGAGCAGGTCGACGCGGCCGATCGCTTCATCGAGCGTGCGCAGGCCGAGCGAGGCGAGGATCTCGCGCACCTCCTCGGCGACGAAGAAGAAAAAGTTGACGACGTGCTCGGGGGTGCCCTGGAAGCGCTTGCGCAGCTCGGGGTCCTGCGTGGCGATGCCCACGGGGCACGTGTTCAGGTGACAGGCGCGCATCATGATGCAACCCGTGGCGATCAGCGGAGCGGTCGAGAAACCCATCTCGTCAGCTCCGAGCATCGCGGCGATCATGACGTCGCGACCGGTCTTCAGCTGGCCGTCGGTCTGCACCTTGATGCGCGAGCGCAGGTTGTTCAGCAGCAGCGTCTGCTGGGTCTCAGCGAGGCCTATCTCCCAGGGAATGCCGGCCGACTGGATAGAGGACAGTGGTGAAGCGCCCGTGCCCCCATCGTGTCCCGCGATCAGCACACGGTCGGCGTTCGCCTTGGAGACGCCCGCCGCGACTGTCCCCACGCCAACCTCGGACACGAGCTTGACCGACACCTCCGCTTTGGGGTTCGCGCAGCGCAGGTCGTAGATCAGCTGCTTGAGGTCCTCGATCGAGTAGATGTCGTGGTGCGGAGGCGGCGATATGAGCCCAACGCCGGGCATCGTGTGGCGGATCGAGCCGATGTAGGAGTCGACCTTGTGCCCCGGCAGCTGGCCGCCCTCGCCGGGCTTGGCGCCCTGGGCCATCTTGATCTGCAGCTCGTCGGCATTGACGAGGTAATGGATCGTCACCCCGAAACGACCGGAGGCCACCTGCTTGATCGCCGAGCGCCGCTCATCCCCGTTGGCGTCCGCCTGGAAGCGCGCCGGGTCCTCGCCGCCCTCGCCCGTGTTCGAGCGCCCGCCGAGCCGGTTCATCGCGATAGCCAGCGTCTCGTGGGCCTCGCGCGAGATCGAGCCGAGGCTCATCGCCCCGGTACAGAAACGCTTGACTATCTCGCTCGCCGGCTCTACCTGCTCGAGTCCGATCGCCTGAGGCTGCTCCACGCCTGAGCCAGCCGGTCCGATCTGCAGCAGACCGCGCAGGGTGGCCTTGCGCGCGGCGTCTTCGTTGACCGCCTGCGCGTATTCGCGGTACTTCTCGAACGCCGCGCTCCCGCGAACCGCCGCGTGCGCGCCGGCGTCGCCGCGCAGCGCCGCGCCCACGTCGCCGTTGGCCGCGCGCACCGCGTGCTGCACCAGCGCGATCGTCTCGGGGTTCCACATGTGGTGCTCGCCGTCGCGACGCCACGCGTACACGCCGCCCACGGGCAGCAGCTGACCGAGGGCCCGCGCGCCCGCAGGGTAGGCGCGCGCGTGGCGCTCCAGAGCCTCGGCCGCCAGCACGTCGAGACCCACACCGCCGATGCGTGACGCCGTGCCCGTGAAGTGCCTGTCGACCACTTCGCGCTCAAGCCCAACCGCCTCGAAGATCTGCGCGCCGCAGTAGGACTGGATCGTCGAGATGCCCATCTTTGAGATCGTCTTCAGGAGCGCTTTGCCCAGTGCCTTGACGACGTTCTCGGCGGCTTCCACGGCGCCCACCGGGACCTCGGCCCCGTCGGCGCCGGTGCGCGTGATGGCCTTCTGGTTGAGCACCAGGTCATCGAGGGTCTCGAGCATCAGGTAGGGGTTGATCGCGCTCGCTCCGTAGCCGATCAGCGTGGCGAAATGGTGCACCTCGCGCGGCTCGCCCGACTCGAGGATGATGCCCGCGCGCAAGCGCGTGCCTTCGCGCACCAGGTGATGGTGGACAGCCGCGACCGCCAGCAGCGAGGGAACCGGCACGCGGCGCGGTCCCACCATCCGGTCGGACAGGACGATGATGTTGACCCGTTCCTCGATCGCCTCCGAGGATTCGCGGCAGATGCGCGCGAGCGCTTCGGCCATCCCTGCTGCGCCCTTCTCCAGCGAGAACGTGATGTTGATCGTACGCGCGGCGAACAGGTCATGTGCTACGTGCCCCAGCGTCTCGAGCTCGCGGTTGAGCAGGATCGGCTGGCCCAGCACGAGCTTGTGCGCGTGGGCGGGGGTCTCCTCGAACAGGTTGAGCTCGGTGCCGAGGCTCGTCGAGAGGCTCATCACGATTTCCTCGCGGATCGGGTCGATCGGCGGGTTGGTCACCTGCGCGAACAGCTGCTTGAAGTAGGAGAAGAGCGGCGGCGCCTGCTCGGAGAGCACGGCTAGGGACAGGTCGTTGCCCATCGAGCCGATGGGCTCGGCGGCGTCGCGCGCCATCGGCGTGAGCAGCACGCGCAGATCCTCCTGGGAGTAGCCGAACGCCTGCTGGCGCGCGCGCAGCGGCTCCTCTGAGATCGTCACCTGGTCCCACGGCGGCAACTCGGAGAACGGCACTGAGCTGCGCGCGTACCACTCACCGTAGGGCTTGAGCGTGGATACCTCGCGCTTGACCTCCTCGTCCTCGACGATCCGCCCGCGCTCTAGATCGACGAGGAACAGCTTGCCTGGCTGCAGGCGACCCAGCCGGCGTACCTGCTCGGGCGGGATGTCCAGCAGCCCGGACTCCGAGCCCAGCACGACGTGCCCGTCGGTCGTCTCCACCCAGCGCCCAGGCCGCAGGCCGTTGCGGTCGAGCGTTGCGCCGACGACGCGCCCGTCAGTGAACGCCACCGAGGCCGGCCCGTCCCAGGGCTCCATCAGGCAGGAGTGGAAGGCGTAAAAGCCCTTGAGCTCCTCGGACAGGTCGTCGCGATCGCGATAGGCCTCGGGGATCATCATCATCGCCGCGTGGGGCAGCGAGCGCCCGCCGAGCAGCAGCAGCTCCAGTACGTTGTCGAACGTCGCCGAGTCGGAGTTCCCCGGACCGACGACGGGCAGGATCTTCGGCAGGTCCTCGCCGAACAGCTCGCTGGAGAGCTCTGACTCTCGTGCGCGCATCCAGTTGACGTTGCCCATCACCGTGTTGATCTCGCCGTTGTGGCAGATCACGCGATAAGGGTGCGCGAGCTCCCAGCTCGGGAACGTGTTGGTGGAGAAGCGCGAGTGCACGAGCGCGAGTGCGCTCTTGGCACGCTCATCGCGCAGGTCCGGGTAGAAGGCCGCCAGCTGGTAGCTGATCAGCATGCCCTTGTAGTTGAGCGTGCGCGAGGAGCTCGAGGCGACATACAGCCCCTCCCCCTCCGGACTCAGCTCGCAGATCCGCCTGATCACGTACAGCTTGCGCTCGAAGGCGTCCTGATCCTCGGCCTGCGCCGCTCCGGCGCCGACGAACAGCTGGCGGATCACGGGCCGGCTCACACCGGCGACCTCACCGGTGTGCTGCTCGTCGACCGGCACATCCCGCCAGCCGAGCACCTGCTGACCCTCCGCCTCGACGGTCCGCTCGAGCAGTCGCTCGAGGTTCGCGCGCTGCTCGTCGTTCCTCGGCAGGAAGCACATCAGCACGCCATAGGCGCCCGCCCGGGGCAGCTCGAAGCCGGCGAGAGCGCGCAGCAGCTCGTCGGGCATCTGGATGAGGATGCCCGCGCCGTCGCCAGTGCAGGGATCAGCGCCAGAGGCACCGCGATGCTCGAGGTTCTCGAGCGCCGTGATCGCCCGCGAGATGACCTCGTGGGTTGGCCTGTTGTCCAGGCGCGCGACCATGCCCACGCCACACGCATCGTGCTCGAAGCGAGGGTCGTAGAGTCCGACGGCCTTGGGCGGCTGCTTGGTGTACGAAGTCATGGAAGTGCTCCCTTGGGGCGGTGCATCCCGTACGGGTGGGCACACCCCAGTACGGGTATAGGCGGGCACCTGAGGCGGAGCCAGAAAGCGTAGCAGCGCGGAGGCACTGTGAGCTGGGCGTCGAGGGTCCTCAGGCCGGATTCCGACATGGCTCTCGCGTATGCTCATTCGCATAGGTGCACTGGGCTCGCGAGCCCGACCGGATGCTCCCGAGGGCATCGCGGAGCGGAGATCGTGGCCGGTCGCCGGTGTTTGATGTGTGAGAACTGTCTACGCAGGGCAGATCAGCAAGGACGCAGTTACGTCAAGGATCTCAGGAGTCACGATGACGCCGGACATAGAGCTGGCGCTTCCGGCGCGAGCCGCAAATATTGCAGTGGTACGTCACGCCTTCGGAGCACTGGGCGAGGCGCTCGCTGTCGATGAGCAAATTCTCTCCAACATCCGTCTCGCCGTCACCGAGGCCTGCACAAACGTTGTCGTTCACGCCTATCCCGACGGTGAGGAGGGGCAGCTCGAGATCCTCGCCACGCTGCAGGAAGAAAAGCTTGTGGTGGTGGTGCGCGATGAAGGCCCGGGAATCGGACCGCGACCTGACAGTCCCGGGCTCGGCCTGGGACTCCCGCTGATCGCCTCAGTGACGGAGTCCGTTCAGCTCGGTCGCGATGACGGGGACGAGCGCACCGAGGTCCGCATGACCTTCCCGCTCTCAAGCGGCGCCCCATGACGAGTACACCTACCCAGAATGAGCCGGGGGAGAACTCCGTTTCCCTGCGCCTGGCAAATGGCCCCCTGACCGGTCCTGTGCTATCTCGCGTGGTCGAGATGGTTCTCGCCCGAGCCGACTGCCCGGTGAACCGGCTGAACGACGCGATGATTCTCTGCGACGCCCTCGCCGCCCACACCCCGGCGCATGCGAACGACGGCCACGTTGCCTTTACGGTGGTTACCGATGGGCGGGAGATTCAGTTGCGCGTCGGTGAGCTTTCCGAGCAGGGCGCCACCAAGCTGCTCGCTGACGCGGCTGTCCCCGGCATCGGCAACGTGCTCGAGCGGCTTTCTGATGAGCTGAGGATCGAGTCCTCTTCCACCGGGCATCCGCGAGAGGAACTAATCCTCACGTTGCACTTCGACTGAGCGCCGCAGGCGCGGTCGCCCGGCGGCACCTCACTGCGGAGGTTCGTACTCGATCATGCCCGCGCGCAGGCGGACGAGCGCATGGCGGATGAGCCGCGAGACTTGCATCTGGGAGACCCCGATCCGCTCGGCGATCTCTGTCTGAGTCAGTTCCTCACCGAAGCGCAGCCTCAGCACGAGACGCTCGCTGGAGGAGACATGCGCGAGCAGCGGCGCCAGGGTAGCGCGCTCCTCAGCCCGCTCGAAGCCCGCCTCCTCCTCGCCCAGCGCGTCGGCCAAGCTTTCCCCAGAGACCTCTGTACCAGCGCGCCCTTGACGGGGCGCATCCAGAGAGCCAGCTTGGTAGGCAGCCGCTGCCTGGAGCGCGTCGAGCACCTGCTCCTCAGTGGCGCCCACCGCCTCGGCGAGCTCGCTCACCGTCGGCGCGCGGCGCTTGCCCAAAGACAGCTCGGTGGCCGCCCGGTCTACTCGCAGCGCCATCTCCTGAAGGTCGCGGGGCACCCGCACCGACCACGTGCGGTCGCGGAAGTGATGCCTGAGCACACCGAGGATTGTCGGCACGGCAAAGCTCGGAAAAGCCACATCGCGGCCGGAGTCAAACCGGTCTATCGCTTCCAGCAAACCCAACGAGGCGACCTGCACGAGATCCTCAAACGGCTCCTCGCTGCGCTGATAGCGGTGCGCCAGACTGCGGGCGAGCGGCAGGTAGCGCTCGGCCAGCCGCTCGCGCGCCCGAACGTCGCCCGCGCGCGCGCTGGTGAACAGCTCCTCATCCGAACGCGCCTCCCAGGGATCCTCGGTCAAGGTCCTCCTATGCTCCCATGCGCTCACGCAGCGTGTCGGAGTCACTCCAGGAGCACAGTCCGGAACGTCCCGGGCAGGTCAGGCACAAACCGCGGTGCGGCTCTTTGCTGACGGCGAACGTATGTGCCTGGGCTCGTCGTGCCAGCTCTGCCAGGCGATCTTCGAGCTTTGGCTTATCGGCCGTGGTGTAGCTGGCACCAATTGGCTGCCCTGGACGGTGCAGGAACCAGTGGACGATCTCCACGCGCGGGGCGCCATCGCGCAAGACAGCGAGCGCATACACCAGGCGCTGGATCGCATACTCGCGCTGCACCAGCGCAGCCAGATCCTCCTCCCCGTCAACCCGGTCGCTCTTGTAATCCACGACCAGTACCCCGCCGTCCGGTTCGGGCACGAGGATGTCGATCACACCGGTGACGAGCTGCTCGTCCTCTCCGATGGAGAAGGCAAATGGATACTCACGCCGCGCCCGGCGCGAAGTGGTTGCCAAGCGCGCCGCGAAGCCGCTGTCGAGTGCCCTGTGCAGCAGTGTCGCGAGCTCCTCGCGTTCGTGGAGCTCAATACGCACGCCCAGCTCGCGGGCGAGGATCGCCACGTCCTCCTCAGACGGTGCGCCGCCGCGCGCGAAGTCAAGCGGCTCCAACAGCCGGTGGACGATCGTGCCGCGTACACGCGCCTCCAGACTGCCGCCGGCGACGCTCGCTGTCGCGGCGGCACGATCCTCGGGCAGACCGAGCACGCGTTCGAGGTAGTAGCGGTAGCCGCAGCGCTCAAGCTCGCTCAGGGAGCTGTAGCTGAGCGCCATCAGCTTCTCGCGCCCGGAGCCACGCTCCGGCGGCGGCGCGTCAGTGGCCTGCCGAGTGGGCAGCGGTGTGGCGGCGCGCAGCGCGCTCGGGGCAGGCGGATCCGGCGAGCCGGCGGACGGCTTGCCCGGCGGAAACGGCGCGGCGGGAGAGTTGAAGAGGCAGCGCACGGCCGCCGGGCCGCCCGGCGCGAGCGCGAGGTCATGCGTCTGCCCTGCCCCGGCGGTGAGCGCCGGCAGGTCCCGCGACAGCGCCGGGCCCAGCCAGGAGATCGGCGCGGCACCGGGCACCGGGACCGGCCAGCGGCCGAACCTGACCGATCCGCTGAGTAGCAAGCGCTCGCGCGCTCGCGTCATCGCGACGTAGGCGATGCGGTCCTCCTCCTCGGCTTCGCGCCCGCGGCGTTCGGCGCACAGATCCTCGTAGGCGAGCGCTGGGCTCGACACGGCGCCGTCGAGGCGCATCAGGCGCAGGCCGACGCGGTCGCCGTCGACCAACAGGTCGGGCATCCGCGAGCTGGGCGCTCGCCCGAGATCGGCCACGCACACGACGGGGAACTCCAACCCCTTGGCGGCGTGCACGGTCATCAGGCGCACTGCATTGGGCTCGACGCCCTCGACGGGCGCGTCCGGCTCGATCCGCGGGCCGCTCGCGAGGTACTGGACATGATCAAGAAAGCCGCGCAGGTCGCGGCCCTGACCTGCCTCGAAGTGCCGCGCCAGGCGCAGCAGCTTGTGCACGTTTGCCAGGCGCCGCTCACCCCACTCGAGCGCGAGCACGTGCTCGCGATAGCCGGTCGCCGCGATCGCGCGCTCGAGCAGTACAGCGATCGTGTGCAGCGGCGCGCTGGCGCGCTCGCGCGCCAGCAGGTCACAGGCGCGCGTGAGCACGCCGCGGTCGGCCGGGGCGAGCCTCGCCGCGAGGTCTCCCTCTCCGGTGAGGCTCGCCAGCGCGGTCTCCCAGGCCCCCCGCCGCGCGCCCTGCGCCTCATGCGCCAGCAGCGCCAGGCAATCGCGCGAGCAGCCGCCGAGCGGTGACGCGAGCAGACCGTAGAGCGCTTCCTCGTCCAGCGGGTTGGCCAGCGTGCGCAGGTAGGAGATCAGGTCACCAATCTGCTGGTGGCCCCAGAAGGCGCCAACCGCCGCGAGTGTGCGCAGCCCGCATGACTGCAGCGCGCGCTCGAAAACCTCCAGGTCGCCGGACGCGCGCAGCAGCACGACGACCTCCCCCGGCCGCGCGACACCATCGCGGACGAGCTCCTCCACCCTTCGCGCGAGCATCCGTGCCTCCGCCTGGCGCCACAATGGTGCTGGCGGCAGCCCAGCGGCGACCTCCGCAGCCAGATCCTCGCGCTGCTCCCAGCCATCGATGTCCGTGAGCAGCAGCTCGACAGCCGGGTCGCGTGCTGAGGTGTGCGCTGGCGAAGTTCCACCATGGGCCGGCCCGGCGACGCTGGTGGCCAATGCACGCGACGCGCCCGCGTCTCCTCCACCGTCCCGCTCGCCCGCACGCAGTGCGACGAAGTCCGCGAAGCGCTCGCCGAAGACTGCGTTCACGACGTCGAGCAACGGCTCGTCACTGCGGAAGTTGCGCGTCAGCGAGAGACTCGCGCCGCGCTCTGATAGCTCGTTGCGCCGGGTGCGAAACAGGCTCACGTCGGCGTGACGAAAGCCGTAGATCGACTGCAGCTCGTCACCGACCGTGAACAGGTTGCCGCGGTCCAGCGCGCGCAGGATCGCAAGCTGGCGCGGATTGGTGTCCTGGAACTCGTCGACCATCAGCAGGTCGAAGCGGTGAGACCATTCCTCGCGGACCGGCTCGTGCTCGTTCAGCAGCTCCTGCGCGAGCAGCTCCAGGTCGTCAAAGTCCACGCTCGCTCGCTCGCGCTTGAGCTGATCGTAGACCTCACCGAAGCGCACGAGCAGATCGCCCAGCAACACGCACGCTGCCGCCGCCTGCACACCAAGCTCATCTGCGTCCGCGTCCTGCGCCGGCACTGGTAGGCGCGGCAGCGGCTGGCCGCGGCTGCGCAGCTCCAGATAGACCTGCTCGATCATCGAGCGCACCCGGTCGACGCCGTATGCGGCCAGCAGGTCGACCGCTGTGGCGCCCACGGCGGCGAGCAGCTTGCGGACCGCCGACTGGAAGGCCAGCTCGCGCAGCCTCCCCGCCAGCCCCTCGTCGAGGATCGCGAAGTCCGGGTCCAGGCCGGCTGCGAACGGGTGCGCGCGTAGCATTCGCGCGCAGAAGCCGTGAAAGGTACCCACTAACGCCGCCTCGGTATCGCGCGCAGCCTGACGGTCGCCGAGCTCCAGTAGGCGATCGCGCACGCGGTCGCGCAGCTCGCCGGCGGCTCGCTCGGTGAACGTGATCGCAAGGATCCGGCCCGGCGCCACGCCGTCGTCGCGAACCGCTGCGACGAAGCGCTCGACGAGCACGGATGTCTTGCCGCTGCCGGCCGCTGCCGACACCAGAAGCGACTCCGCGCGACGCCCGATGGCCTCTCGCTGCTCGTCCGTGAGCGCGCGCACCTCGCCGCTCGCCCCCGCGAGCGTGCCGGCCGGCTCCACGCCGGGAAGCGTTTGCGGCTGCAACACCGGCGTCCGCGGGCTCAACGCTCGCACCGGCAGATCGTCGGATACTGGCAGCCGCCTTTGAACGCACACGTGTCCGGTCGCGCCTGCAGCCGCCCGCCGGCCGCCTGCGCGGCGACTTCGCGCGCCACGGCGACGGCTTGGTCGAGCAGCTCGCGCAGCTCGGCGTGCTCGCGAACATCCGTTGAGACGCAGTCGAGCTCCAGCCCGCTGTCAGCGTCGAGCACGCCGCGTGGTCGCAGGTCGCTGCCGGTGAGCGGCTGGTAGAAGCCGCCAGCCGCGCGCAGCCCGAGCAACTCCTCGGTGGCGCGCATATACAGTGCCACCTGCAGCTTGCCGTCCTTTATCCACCTCGCCGCGCCCGGCGGGCCTTTGCCCTTGTAGTCGTACACGACGGCGTTACCCGCCTCGTCGGCGTCGACGCGGTCGATGCGCCCGCGCAGCCTCACCCCTCCGCCTAACTCGAATGCAGGCAGCTGGCTCGCCTCGCCGCGTTCGTCGCCCTCCTCAAAGCCGAACCCGAGCTCCAGCTCGCGCGGCGCCAACGGGCTTTCGCTCTCTGCGGCGAGCGTCAAGTAGCGGTCGAGGTCGGCCTGCAGGCGCCGGCGCACGGCAGCGCGCCGCTCCGGCGCGACCGACAGCGGATGACCGGCTTCGTTCCCGGCCAGGGCGCTGGCGAGAAGCTCGCGAGCGCGCGCGAGGTTGCCGCGCGTCAGCCGCGCACTGCCGGTCTCGCGGCGCAGTCCCTCGAGCGTGTCCTTCAGCGCGGCGTGCGCCAGCGCCCCGCGAGCGAGCGGCTCCGGGTCGGACTCGAGCGCGTCCGGGCGCAGCAGCCGCTCGACGAACCACGCCACCGGACAGCCGATCCACCGTTCCAGCGACGACGCCGACCATGGGCGCGCCGCCAGCTCGCCGAGCAGGTGCGTGTCACGCAGCGGCTCATCGGCACCCTCCGCTTGCGCGCTGGCACCGGAGTCCGCGGCAAGCGCCTCAAGGGCGGACGAATCATTGCTCCTCGCCAGCGCGAGGTCGTCGACGGCGCCCAGACGACGCCACGCGCGTGTGGCGAGAAGCTCCGGCTCGAACAGGTCGCAGACGTCGTCGACGAACAGCGAGCGCGGCGTCGTCTGACCGTCGTCGTCGGCGCTGTGCCAGCTCAGCACGAGCCGCTCCTGCGGACGCGAGACAGCGGCGTAGAGCAGGTAGCGCTCGGACGCGAGCAGATCCTCCCGCTCGCGCAGGAGCAGCCCGGAGACTTCGGCCAAGCGCCGACGCTCCTGCTCGGACAGTAGCGGCTGCGCCCGCGCGCTCTGGGGAAAGACGCCCTCCTGCAGGCCGCAGACGAACAGTGCGCGCACATGACGACCGCCTTCGGCGTTCAGCAGCGACAGCGCCTCGAGCACGGCCACCGCGCCGGCCAGCGGACGCTCGCCGCTGAGGAGCTCGACGCCGCCGAGCACGCCGGCCAGCTCCGCCGCGCTCGCCGGTGCAAGCTCGGGCGCGATCTGCGCGAGCTCGCGCAGCTGCGCCAGTGCGCGACGCCCAGCCGCCAGCGCGGCGGCCTCGTCGAGCTCGCTGGCCGCCAGCAGCTCAGCGCGGGAGCGGCGTGGGGCGCAGAACAGCCAATACAGCTCGCGCGAGGAGCGCTCGATCAGTGCCGCGGCGCCGCGTTGTTGGGAAACCTGGAGGTGGTCGAGCGTCTCCAGGCGCCAGTTGCGCTCCTCCCACAGCAACCTCGCGCGACCGGCGCTGAGAGCCCCGGAACGACGCGCGCGCAGCTCGAGCGAGTCGGCCAGCGCCGGCACGTCGAGCAGCCCGGGCGCGCGCAGCCAGGCGAGCAGATCGCCCAGCTCGCCCGGAGCGCGGCTCGAGGGCTCGCCGGCAGCGGTGTTTTCCGCGCCGGCCTCACCGGCTTCGCTGGCCTCGTTGCCTGGCGCGGCGACGCAGCGCAGCAGCCCGATCAGCGCGCGGCCGATCGCGGTGTCGGCGAAGACACGCCTGCGCTGCAGCGAAAAGGGGATGCGGGCGTCGCCGAAGACCTCTTCGAGCAGCTCCATCGACGTGCTGGCTGGGCGCGCCAGCACAGCGACGTCCCCGGCCGCCATGCCCTGCTCCAGCAGCTGTGCGATCTCGCCCGCCACCAGCTCCAGCTCGGCGCGCTCACCCCCGCCCTCCAGCAGCCGCACAGCCCCGCCGGAGTCCACCTGGGCCGCCCCCGGCTCGAACAGCGAGCGCTCCAGATGGTGCAGCGCCGTGCGTGCCGCCGGGGCGTAATACTCAGCGCGCGCCTGTAGCCGCCGGTGCTCGGAAGCCAGCGGCGCAATCGTCTGAAAGGTGCCCGCCCGTCCCGCGAACGCTGCCCGTCCAGGCTCGTATGTAAGCGACACCGTCACCGGCGCGCCCACCACGGTGCCGAGTGTCTCGATCACATCGAGCTGCAAGGCACCGAAATCGTCAAACCCGTACATGATCACCGGCGTCGCACCCCAGAGTGCGGGCTTGCGACGCAATGCGTCCAGCGCTTGCGCGGCGCGGCGCTCGTGATCAGTGCGCCCAATCTGCGCCAGGATGCGCCGGTACTCCCCAAAACACCTCCAGAGCTCCTCCACGCCTGCCGTCGCGTCTCCGCCGTCCGCAGCCTCCCATGCCCGCAGTGCCGCTCCTAGCCGCGCCGGCGTTACGCGCTGCACCTCCAGCTCAGCCACCATCACCGCCAGCGCACGCAGGAGCCCTGGAGTGCTCTGTACACCGCCTCCTGGCGCCCCGGCCGCCTTCGCCAGCACCCGTTCGCGGGCAATTCTTCCCAGCGCCGGCTCGCCCGTACCCGCGCGGCGTACCGCCTCGCCGATCAGCCCCTCAAAGCGCTCCACTCGCGCGCCCAGCACCACCCCCGCCCGCACCAGCTCGCACCGGTAGTGCTCCGCGCCGGCTTGCGTCGGCACGATCAGCAGCGGCTGCACCCCATGGGCCAAGTGCCGGCGCACTGCACTCATCACCTCGCGGGCCTTGCCCGCGTTCGCGGGCCCGGTGATGAGCGTGATCGGCACTGCTACTCATCCTTGCGTACCCACCCGACACGCTCGCTGCAGGAGATCTGTCAGAGCCTCCGTGCTACGCAGCGCTAGAAGCCGGTACATCAGCTGGGCTCTCGGACTCGGCCTCCGGAGGCTTCACGCCCTCCTTCGCCCACTCCTCGTCGAACTCGACCCGCCATTGCCCCTCCTCCGTCTGGCTGAGGGCTAGGCGCGCCCGGAAGCTGCGGCCGCTGCGCCCTCTGAAGCCGGTTACGGCGTTCTTGGTATAGCCGGTTTTGATCAGTTCGCGCGCCACAGCGATCGGTAGCGACTTGCCCGCTTTGCCCTTCCAGATCACAAACCCGCACCCTGAATCATCACGAGCCCAGCACGAGTAGCCCTTGCGGTTCTCCACGATCTCGTGCCCACATACCGGGCACGGTCCCAGCCTGGCGCGGGGAATGCGCACATCTTTGAGCGTCTCGTCGAGCGTCTTGACGGTCTGCTCGGCGAAGCCCGCGATATCGCTCATGAACTTCTCGCGCGAGTCCTCGCCGCGCTCGATCTTGCCGAGGCGGTGCTCCCAGTTGCCGGTCAGTTCGGGCGAGGTGAGCATGTGCGCGTCGAGCAGGCGGATCACGTTCAGCCCCTTCTCGGTCGCAACCAGTGCCCGCGCGTCGCGCTCGACGTAGCCGACCGTGATCAGCCGCTCGATGATCGCGGCGCGCGTGGCCGGCGTGCCGATTCCCGACTCCTTCATCGCCTCGCGCAGCTCTTCGTCGTCGACCAGCTTGCCCGCGGTCTCCATCGCTCCGAGCAGCGAGGCGTCGCTGTAACGCCGGGGCGGTTTGGTTTCCTTGCGCTCGCTGGCGATCTCCTTTGTCTGTACCTCCTCGCCCTCGGTCAGCCGCGGAAGCTGCTGGTCGGCGCCCTCGTCCTCCTCGCCCTTCACCGCGGAGTCGAAGGCCACCTCGTCGTATACCCCGCGCCAGCCGGGCACCAGCAGAAGCTTGCCGCGCGTGCGAAAGATGTAGGAAGCCCCCCCGCCTCCCCCGTCCTGCTCCTGCAGGCCAGCCGGCACAGTCGTCTCGACCTTCGTGTTCTCGAACACCGCCTCCGGGTGAAACACCGCCAGGAAGCGGCGCACCGCCATGTCGTAGACGCGACGGTCGTCCGAGCTCATTTTCTCGAGGTTGTGCTCGGAGCGTGTTGGGATGATCGCGTGGTGGTCGGTCACCTTGGCGTCGTTCACCACCCGGCCCAACGGCAATTTATCCAGCCCGGTCACGTACTCCGCGGCTTTGGAGTACTCGGCCCGTTTCCCCACCAGCGCAGCAATCGGCTTGATCTCGCCGATCATCTCGGTCGTCAGGTAGCGGGAGTTCGTCCTCGGATATGTCAGCGCCTTGTGCTCCTCATACAACCGCTGCGCCGCCGCCAGCGTGCGCTTGGCGGAGAACCCATACCGGGTGTTCGCCTCCCGCTGCAGCGTCGTCAGGTCATACAGCATCGGCGCGCGCTCTTTCTGCTTTTTCTTCTCCAGCTTTGTGATCTGACCCTGCTTGCCTTCACACGCCTGCACGACCGCAGCCGCTTCCACCTCGCTCGAGATCCGCGGCTTGCTCTGAGCATGGAAGCGGCCGGTGTAGGTCCGCTCGCCGCTGGCCTGCTCGCCGTTTGGATGCCCACCTACCCCGGCCACGAAAGTGGCGTCCACCAGCCAATACGGCTCAGGTATGAAGGCCTTGATCTCCTCCTCGCGGCGAGCGATGATGGCTAGCGTCGGCGTTTGCACGCGGCCAAGCGAGACCGCGCCATCGAACGAGCTGCGCAAACGGATGGTTGCGGCGCGCGTGGCGTTCATGCCCACGATCCAGTCGGCCTCTGAGCGAGAACGCGCAGCCTGCTCCAGCATTGCGAACTCCGCCGCCGGACGCAGCCCTTTGAACGCCTCTTTCATCGCCGCGTTCGTCATCGAGTTCAGCCACAACCGCTTAACCGGCTTGCTCGCGTTTGCCTTCTCATACAGGTAGGCAAAGATCAGCTCGCCCTCCCGCCCGGCATCGCAGGCGTTGATCACGTGATCGAGGTCCTCGCGCCCGAGCAGTCGCTTGATCACGTTCATCTGCTTCTTGGAGCGCTCGTCGCGGACGACGAGCTTGAAGCGCTCAGGGACGATCGGCAGGTCGGCCATCC
>DASZFC010000041.1:0-2605 GCA_035940195.1 Solirubrobacteraceae bacterium | reverse complement strand
GACCGCCGCCCCGCATAGCGCGTCAGCCGGAGCCACACGCGCGAGGCGCTCCAGCGTCGCCTCCAGCGCGTCCGTCGCGTGGGCTCGCGCCTGAAGCCAGGAGAGCTGAACCGTGCCGGTCATGCAGACCGGACACACTATTGGGTGGTAAAACGACCCCCGTCGCCGCGTGGTGCGCCGCTGCTCCACGAGCGCCTGTGCGAGCGATGGAGCGAAGCCGACGCGGGGACTCGAACCCCGGACCCCCTCCTTACCATGGAGGTGCTCTACCAGCTGAGCTACGTCGGCGCGCCGTGCAGATCGTAGCGGCTGCGGTTGAAACTAAAGACGCAGCGGAACCCCACGAGCAAGGGGATCCGCCGTTCAGAAATCTGTCTGCGGCTGGGAGATAATCCGCGCATCGCTCGACCTGCATCCCCTCCCCAGCCACCACCCTCAGATACCGCCGCGCGTGGCTGGACCGGCCGGGGGATCGACTGGATCAGCCCTGAAGAGAACCCGGCGAGCGTGATCTACGGGGTGATCGCGATCGGCGCGCTACTTGCCGCGGAGAGCGGGCTACACGAGAGCTATCTGGACACCGCCGGCTCAGCCGTGATCGCGCTCTCGCTGTACTGGCTCGCACACGCTTATGCACGCGTCCTTGGCCATCGCCTGCAGACGCACGAGCGTCTCAGTGCCAAGGGCTTGGGGCGGGCGTTGCTCGAGAACTGGACGATCGCCAGGGGGGCCTGCATCCCGCTGCTCGCGCTGCTGCTCGCCTGGGCGGTGGGCGCCGCCCAGGCTACGGGCGTGGAAGTGGCGCTGTGGACCGCAGTGGCGAGCCTGATCGCATTCGAGCTGCTGGCCGGGATCCGCGCCCGTGCCACGCCCGGCGAGCTCGTGCTCGAAGCCAGCGTGGGAATCACGATGGGCCTGGCGATCCTCCTCTTGAAGGTCGTCCTGCACTGAACGAGCCAACTGGCCCAGGCAGGCCCCGGTTACCGGACAGGGTTCCGGATTGACTTAAAGCACCGACATGTGATGATGTGTCAAGCGTCAGCACACGTGAGGGTGTTTGCTGGCGCGAAGGCCGGTTCGGAGGGGGTCGGATGGAGAGGGGTCGACAGGCAATGGGAGGGAGTCCGTCGTTGCCGCAGAGCGGTGAGCCTGCGGGCAGGCGAAAGTCCGCACCGCCGGCCACCCCCCTCTACAAGCGCCTGCCCCACGGCCCCCACCGAATACCTCGCAACAAGATCATCCAGAACCAGCGGGCCCGCATCCACGGGGCGATGGTCGAGGCCGTCGCCAGGAGGGGCTATGAACGGACGAGCGTCAAGTATGTGGTCGGACTCGCCGGCGTCTCCCGGCGGTCCTTCTACGAGCATTACGCCAACAAGGAAGAGTGCTTCCTGACAAGCGTCGATCTAGTCGCCGCAGGAGTGCTCAAGCGGACCAGCGAGGCCTACCGAGCTGTCGACGGCACCCTCAAGAGGCGCCTGCGAGCCGCGTTTGAGCAGTTCACCAAGGAGATCGGTAGCGACCCAAAGGGTGTCAGCCTGGTGATCACCGAGGCGCCCATGGCCGGAGCAGCGGGCATACAGTACTTGTGCCGGGCAACTGGGACCTTCGAGCAGATGCTCCTGCGCAGCTTCGCACACGCGCCCGAGGCAAACGCCCTTCCGCTCCCCGTTATCAGGGGGATCGTCGGTGGCCTGCACGAGATGATCTCCCTACGCCTGTCTACCGGGTGCGCGGAGGAGATCCCAGCCCTGACCAACGAGCTGCTGCGTTGGACGCTCCTGTTCGAAACACCCGCGCTCGGCAGCCTGGCTGAGCGCTTTCGTGTCAACGCGGGCTTCACAAACGGCAACTCCACGAATGGGCACCCCGCAAACGGGAACACCTTGAACGGCTCCTCCTCAAATGGACACGCCACGAACGGGCAAATCACCAACGGACACGTCCTGAACGGCCACGTGGGCGGCGACACCTCGCATCTGGACGCTCGCGGGCGCCTGCTCGAGTGCGCGTTGAGGCTCACCGTGCTCGAGGATTACAAAGATCTCAGCCCGCTACGGATAGCCGACGAAGCAGGCGTCTCAATGGACACCTTCTTCGACCTATTCAAAGACACGCAGGAGTGCTTCCTCGCCGCCCTCGACGAGATGAGCGACGAGCTCCTCTGGACCACCGCCGACCTCGAGCTGGTCGGCGAGGACTGGCCCCGTGCGGTGCGCAAGGCGATCGGTGCACTCATGCGCCACTTGGCTGAGCAGCCGCTCCACGCCCGGATGATCGCCACGGGGGTGTACACCTCCGGGCCAGAGGTGATCGAGCGTGGTCGCGAGCTCACCCAGGAAATCACCACGCTGCTCACCGAGGGAGCCCCCGAGGGGGCTGGCGGCATGCTCGCCCTCGAGGGTGTCACGGGCGCGATCTGGCACACAGTCCGCTGCCGGGTCGCGAGCGGGCAGATCCACCTGCTTCCGGCAATCGCAGACTATCTGGCCTATGTGGTGCTCGCGCCGTTCATCGGCGCGGAGGCCGCCGCTGAGATCGTGACCGAGGAGCAGCCCGAGCCGGCGGCCGGCCCGACCCTTATTGGGGGGGGGGGGGGGGTTGG
>DASZFC010000040.1:0-55035 GCA_035940195.1 Solirubrobacteraceae bacterium | reverse complement strand
CGTGGGCGCGCAGGGTCCCGACGTCCGCGCGCGCGGCGGGCTGGCGTCGCAGCGCGACGTCGGTCATCACGTCTCCCACGACCTCGACTCGGCCCGCGACCGACTCGGCGCGCAGGTTGGCCGCGGCGGTGTCCGATGCGCACAGCAGCAACTCGCCGATGTGGTCGGTGAGCACACGGTTCAGCTCCTCTGGCATCGTCCTGTCGAACGAGCGCATGCCGGCCTCGATGTGCACGACCGGCAGGGCGGCCCCGGCCGCGGCCAGCGCGCCGGCGAGCGTCGAGTTGGTGTCGCCGTAGACGAGGACCGCGCCGGGCTGCTCGTCGCCCAGCAGTGGCTCCAGAGCGGCGAGCATCCGCGCCGTCTGCCCGGTGTTCGAGCCGCCCCCGATGCCCAGCTCGCGGTCGGGACGGGCGAGGCCGAGCTCGGTGAAGAACACTGTCGAGAGCGAGTCGTCGTAGTGCTGGCCGGTGTGCACCAGCACCTCCTCATGCTCTTTCCGCAGCAGCCCAGAGACGGCCGCAGCCTTGATGAACTGCGGACGGTTGCCTACGACGGTGAGGATCTTCACGGTCGCAGTCCGGATTGATGACGCGGGGGGTGGTCGGGAGGGGGGCCTGCCACCCTCCCGCTCGATTGCTGCTGACGGTTCCCTACGACGGTGAGGATTCGCACTGGCGCAGCCTATGCGCTCGGAAGCGCGCTACCAGCCGCCCGCGGGTGCCGCGGCGCCTACGACGGACGTGGACCAGTCGATCACCGGCGTCGGCCGTACCACGTGGCGGCTGAGGCCTAGCTCCTTGGGTTCGAGGCCCAGCGCGAGGCCGACGAGCTGGGGCAGGTGCAGGACAGGCATGTTCAGCTCGCGTCCGACGACGCCCTCGGCGAGCGGCTGCTGCATGTCGAGGTTCAAATGGCACAGCGGGCAAGGGGTCACGAGGCAGTCAGCATCCGCGTCGACCGCGTCGCCGAGATGGCGGCCGGCCTGCTTGAGCGAGGCCTCCTTGTTCATCGTGATAATCGGAAAGCCGCAGCACTTGCGCATGCCCGCGTACTCGATCACGGTGCCGCCGAGCGCCTCGATCACCTGCTCGAGGTAGTGGTCGCGCGGGTGCTCCTCGTCGATCCCCAACCGCGGGCGGGGCCTGACGATGTAGCAGCCGTAGAAAGGGCCGACCTTGAGGTTCGTCAAGGGACGCCTCACTTTCGAGCGCAGCTCCTCCAGTCCGATCTCCTCGACGAGCAGCCACAGGAAGTTCTTGTTCGTCAGGGGGCGGGCGGGATCCTTTACATAGGTGAGGCCCTCGGCTGAGAGCGTCTCGTTGACGTGTGAGCGGTACTCCGCGTTCGCGTCGAGCCGTTCCTGGCACTCGCTCTGCGCGCCCTGGCAGGTCGAGCAGATGTTCATCATCAGCTCCGCCCCGTCCACCTGCTGGGCGAGCGCGAACGTGCGCGCGTTCAGCGTGTCCGCGAGCTCCTGGTTGTGCTCGGCGATCACGCCCGCCCCCGTGCAGCACGCGCGGTCCAGTTCGACCAGCTCGATGTCGAGCAGCGGCGCGAGGAGCGCCATCGAACCGTGCAGCTCGGGAGTGAAGCCGCGGCTCACGCAGCCGGGCCAGTAGGCGACCTTCATCAGCTGGCGCTCCCTTCGGTACTCGACTGGGCCGCGGCGAGTGGCACTGCTGCTGCGTCCTGCGTGGGTTCGTCCTCCCCCGTGATGTAGAGGTTAAGCTCATACCGCTCCTTGCGGCCCTCGACCTTGTCGTAGATCGCCTGCACGCCCTTCAGGTCCTGCTTTGCGATCTTGTGGCCGAAGATCGCGATCTTGATGTTGACTTTGCGCCGCAACACGCCCTTGATCACGATCGGCAGCGAGGACAAAAGCTCCTTGCCGGCCGCCGGATGGAACTTGCCGAACCACGAGTTGCCGCCGTAGGAGCGCGGCACCATCTCGGCCTCGTGCAGCAGGCCGTAGTCGCGGATCAGGCCAACCATCGTGGCCTCGTGGCGCTCGCCGTTGTTCTGGTCGACGATGTCGAAGTCGTTGCCCGCGATCCGCCGCAGGCGCATGATCTGGCCCATCGGGTTGACGTCCTTGGGGCAGGCCTCCACGCACTTGAAGCAGTGCGTGCAGTCGTAGATCCCCTGCGGGTCTTCGGCCAGGTCGCGCAACCGGACCTCGTGTTCGTCGTCGCGCGGGTCGCCCACGAAGCGGTAGGCCTTCGCGAGCGCGGCAGGCCCGATGAAGCCGGGGTCCACCTCCATCGCCAGGCAGTCCGACACGCACGCGCCGCACTGGATGCAGCCCATCGTCTGGGTCACGTCGACCATCGACTCTTTCGAGACGATGTACTCGCGCTCGGGCACAGGCTGCTTGGCGATTAGCCACGGCGTGACGCGCTGGATCTTCTTCCAGTGAACCGCGTCCATGTCCACGATCAGGTCCTTCAGCACTGGCATGTTGCCCATCGGCTCGATCTCGATCACGCCGTCCTTCGCGCTCCGCTTGGCGGCGTCGAGGTGCGTGTGGCACGCGAGCGCGGGTTCGCCGTTGACGCGGATGCCGCAGGATCCGCAGATCGCCTGGCGGCAGGAGCAACGCACGCCGATCGAGCCGTCAAAACGGTCTTTGGCCTGCAGGATCGCCTCCAATACCGAGCGGTGCGGCTCGAGCTCGATCGTGTGCTCGTCCCAGTAGGGGGCCTCGCCGGCCTCGGGGTCGTAGCGGCGCAACCGCAGCGTGAACTTCTCCGGCGGCTTGTGTGTTTCGGCCATCAGTCGCAGTTGGTTGGATTGAAGATCATCAGTACTTCCTCTCCTCGGGCTGCCACTGGGTGATGGTGACCGGCGAGTAGGAGACCTGGGGTTCTCCATTTTCGTCGAGTGTGATGTCGATGTGCTTGAGCCACTCCTCGTCGTTGCGCTCGGGGAAGTCCGTGCGGAACTGCGCGCCGCGAGACTCCTTACGCTCGATCGCCGCGACGACGGTCGCCTCTGCGCAGTCGACCATGTAGCCGAGCTCGATCGCTCCGAGCACGTCCTGGTTGAAGACCGTGCCGCGGTCGTCGATCCACGCGCTGGCGGCCTGCACTTTGAGGCGGCCGATCGTCTCGAGCGCGCCCTGCAGCCCGGCCTCGTCGCGGAACACGGCGGCGTGCTTGTTCATCACTTCGCCGAGCTCGTTCTTGATCTCCGATACGCGTCTGTTTGATCCATTCCCGTCCTCCCGGGCGATGATCGCGTCGATCATCGCTGAATCCTCGCGCAGGTGGGGGCGCGTGTCCACGCTCGGCATGCCCATCGTCGCCGCGCGATGAGCGGCGTGTTCGCCCGCGCGACGTCCGAAGATCAAAGTGTCCAGCAGCGAGTTCGCGCCCAGGCGGTTGCCGCCGTGCACGGACACGCACGCGACCTCGCCCGCCGCGTACAGCCCCTCGATCGGTGTGCGCCCGTCGACGTCGGTCTTCACGCCCCCCATGATGTAGTGCTGGCCGGGGCGGATCATGATCGGTTCGCGTGTGATGTCCACGCCCGCAAAGTCGCGCCCCAGGTTGACGATCTCGCGCAGCGCCTCCAGCGTGCGCTTGCGCGGCACGACCGTTACGTCGAGATAGATGCCGGCGCCGTCCGGGCCGACGCCGCGGCCCTCGTTGATCTCGATCTGCTCCGCGCGCGAGACGACGTCGCGCGAGGCGAGCTCCATCTTGTTGGGCGCCGATTTCTCCATGAAGCGCTCACCGTCGGAGTTCAGCAGGTGCGCGCCCTCGCCGCGGGCGCCCTCGGTGATGAGGATGCCCGTCTCGAGGAGGCAGGTGGGGTGGTACTGGACCATCTCCATGTCCATCAGCGGCGCGCCCGCGCGGTAGGCCATCGCGATCCCGTCGCCGGTCACGATCAGGCCGTTGGTCGTCGGCTTGTACGCCTGGCCGGCGCCGCCGCACGCGAGGATCACGTTCTTGGCCGTGAAGGCCTCCATCCGCCCGCTGCGGACCTCGCGCGCGATCACCCCGCAGCAGTGGCCGGCGTCGTCCTTCAGCAGCGAGGTCGTGAACCACTCCTCGTAGCGTTCGACCGTCTCGTGGTGGCGCATCAGCTGCTCGTAGAGCACGTGCAGCAGCGCCTGCCCGGTGATGTCGGCCACGTAGGCGGTGCGCTTCATCGACGCGCCGCCGAACGCGCGCAGGTCCATCTCGCCCGCCTCGTTGCGGTGGAAGGTCACGCCCATGTGCTCCAGGTCCATGACCTCCTTCGGCGCCTCTGAGCACATGATTTCGATCGCGTCCTGGTCGCCAAGGAAATCCGAGCCCTTGACAGTGTCATAGGCATGGGAGTGCCAGTCATCATCGACGCTGATCGCCGCATTGATGCCGCCCGCGGCCGCGACCGAGTGTGAGCGCACCGGGTGGACCTTGCTCATGATCGCAACGCTGGCGCCGGTTTGCGCGGCCGCGAGGGCGGCACGCTGGCCCGCAAGGCCGGCCCCGATGATCAATACGTCGTGTGCTGGCATGGCTTTCTGAGGTCGGCTTACAGGGGAAGGGGAGTCGCTGCGGGCAGGACTCTATAACGCTCGGGTGCCCGGACCGTCTTACGCTCAGATTGCCACTCGCAGCGCTTTACGGACCTCGGCCAGCGTGACCACGCCTTGCAGCACGCCGTCGTGATCGACTGCAACCATCGCGCCGAGGCGCCCGAGGCCGTCTGACCCGAGCAGTGATTCGAGCGGTTCGCCTTCGTCGATGCGTACGTGCATGTCGTCCTCGAGCACGTCCACCACTGGCAGCGCAGGGCGCCCGGCGGAGATCTCCGCGTCGACGCGCGCAGCCGCGACCACGCCGAGGAAATGGTGCGCCGGGTCGACCACAACGAACCATGGCCAGCGGTAGCGCAGGAAGAACTGCTCGTGCGCGTCGAGCAGCGTCGCGCTGGCCGGGATCGTCACGGGCTCGCGATCCATGATGTCCGCCACCGTGAGGCTCTGGATGCGCCGTCCGAGCGCCCCCTGCACGACGGCCGCCCCAGCGGACTGGTAGAGGAAGTAGGCGAGCAGGATCGACCACAGGCCCGCCGTGCCCACGCCGTTGGCGAGCCACCACAGTCCCAGCGCGCCCAGCAGCAGCGCAAAGCCCTGACCGGCGCGTCCTGTCGCGTGCGTTGCCCGGTTGCGGTCGCCCGTTCGCCACCAGATCGCGGAGTGCGCGATGCGTCCCCCGTCGAGCGGGAAGGCCGGCACGAGGTTGAACAGCAGCACAAGCACGTTGATCGTCGCCAGCCATGTCAGCCACACGAGCGCGGGCGTCGCATGCGGCCCTTCTTCGCCGATCGCGAGTTCGAAGAAATCCTTGCTGCCGGTCAGCAGCAGCCCGGTCAGGGTGCACGCGGCGATTACACCGAGCGTGACCAGCGGGCCGGCGAGCGCTACGCGGAACTCGGTGCCGGGATCTTTGGACTCCTCCGTGCGCGTCATGCCGCCGAGCGCCCACAGATCGATGCCGGCGACCTGCAGGCCGCTGCGCCGGGCGGCGAGCGCGTGGCCGAGCTCGTGCAGCACGAGCGAGGCGAAGAACGACAGCACCGAGGCGACGGCAACGAGATAGGCAGTCGTGCGCGACCCGCCAAGCTGAGTGTGGAAGATCGGCGTGACGAAGATGATGAACACAAACAGCACGACGAACCAGCTGAAGCCGACACCCACGCGGATGCCGAAGACGCGCGCAAGCTGGAAGTTCGTGCGGGGCCTCATGTCTCAATGTTAGGCCCAGCCTGGGCTGGGCCCGGAGCTATAGGTGCGGCCGGCTCCGCTCGATGATCGTCTCGAAGCCGGTGCCCGCTGGCAGCGTGCCGTACTCGAGGCCGCCGTCGCCCGCCAGGCGGGAGGCGCAGAAGGCATCGGCGACGGCCGGCGGGGCATTCCGGACGAGCAGCGAGCCCTGCAGTGCAAGCGCCATGCCTTCGACAACGCGCCGCGCGCGGGACTCGAGCGTGGCGGGGTCGGTGAATTGGCGCTTGAGCGCCGCGATGTGAGCGTCCAGCCGCGCGTCGGCGCCCTGGGCCTGTTCCACCTCGGCGAGGAACACCTCGAGCGATCGCGGTGAGCGCGAGAGAGCGCGCAAGACGTCGAGGCTGATCACGTTGCCCGAGCCCTCCCAGATCGAGGCCAGCGGCGCCTCGCGGTAGAGGCGTGGCATCCCGGACTCCTCGACATAGCCGTTGCCCCCGAGGCACTCCATCGCCTCGAAGGCGTGGTTGGGGGCGCGCTTGCAAGCCCAGTACTTACCGACTGCGGTCGCCACACGCTTGAACAGCTGGGCGTCGCTTGAGTCCTCGCCCGCCTCGGCGTCCGCGTGCGCTTCATCGTAGGCGCGCGCGAGGCGCATCGCGAGCGCCGTCGTGGCCTCCGACTCCAAGCAGAGGTCGGCGAGCACATTGCGCATCAATGGCTGGTCGATCAGCGTGTTGCCGAACGCCGAGCGGTGCGCCGCATGGTGGGTGGCGTTGACAACTGCCACACGCATGCCCGCGGCGGCGCCGATCACGCAGTCAAGGCGCGTGTGGCCGACCATCTCAATAATCGCCGGCACGCCGCGGCCGGGGTCGCCCACCATCTGCGCCCAGGCGCCGTGCAGCTCGATCTCCGAGGAGGCGTTTGAGTGGTTGCCGAGCTTGTCCTTCAGGCGTTGGATGTGGAAGGCGTTGCGCCCGCCATCGGGGAGGATCCGCGGTAAAAGGAAGCAGGAGAGGCCGTCGGGGGTCTGGGCGAGCACGAGGAAGATGTCGGACATCGGCGCTGAGCAGAACCACTTGTGGCCAGCGATCTCGTACTCGCCGCCCGCGCCGCCGCCATTTAAGGGTGTTGCGATGGTGGTGTTGGCGCGAACGTCGGAGCCGCCCTGCTTCTCGGTCATCGCCATGCCCGCGATCGCCGAGCCCTTCCCGGCGGCTGGTACCGGGCGGGGGTCGTAGGTGGTCGCGGTCACGAGCGGCTCCCACTCCGCCGCCAGCTCGGGCTGGGCGCGTAGCGCGGGCACCACCGCGAAGGTCATCGTGATCGGGCAGCAGAAGCCCGCCTCGGCCTGCATCGCGGTCATGTACATCGCCGCGCGGGCGGTGTGCGGCGAGGGCTCGTCGCTCGTCCACGGCAGCGAGTGGAGCTCGTGCTCGACACCCATCCGCATCAGCTGATGCCAGGCTGGGTGGAACTCGACCTCGTCGATGCGGTTGCCGTAGCGGTCGTGCGTGTGCAATACAGGCTTGTTCTCGTTAGCAAGCCTTCCCCATAGCTGCTGCGGCTCGCCCCCTACGACGCGGCCGAGCGCCGAGGCCCGCTCGCGCACCCAGCCGGCTCCCTCACGCCCGGTCGCCTCGACGAGCGGGAGGTTGCTGGAGAACACATCCAGTCCTTCGAGCGGCGGAGGCTGGTTTGCGACCTCGTGGGTCAGCCACGGTGCGCTGCCCTCCCCCGTCACTGTCCTCGGCATGGTTGCCATTAGGTAAGGATACCTGCCCGCTGCGCCCATCCCACCAGCCCGCCGGCTCGCCCGCGATAGCATCGCCCGCCGGCGAGCACTCCCAGACCCCAAGGACGAACATGGCCAAGATCAAGGTGCAGAACCCAGTAGTCGAGCTCGATGGCGACGAGATGACGCGGATCATCTGGTCGTTCATCAAGGAACAGCTGATCCTGCCGTATCTGGACGTGGACCTGAAGTACTACGACCTGAGCATTGAGTGCCGCGACGCCACGAACGATCTCATCACCGTCGAAGCGGCCGAAGCGATCAAGCGCTATGGGGTGGGGGTGAAGTGCGCCACGATCACACCGGACGAGGCGCGCGTGGAGGAGTTTCACTTGAAGGAGATGTATCGCTCGCCGAACGGGACGATCCGCAACATCCTCGGCGGGGTGATCTTTCGCGAGCCGATCGTGATCGCGAACATCCCGCGCCTGGTGCCGAGTTGGACCAAGCCGATCGTGATCGGCCGTCACGCGTTCGGTGACCAGTACCGAGCGACCGATCTCGTTGTCCCCGGCGAGGGCAAGCTGACGCTGACGTACACGCCGAAGGACGGCTCAGAGCCGGTCGAGCTCGACGTGTATGACTTCCCGGGTCCGGGGATCGCGATGGCGATGTACAACCTCGACTCCTCGATCCGCGACTTCGCACGGGCCTCGCTGCGCTATGGGCTGGACCACGGGCTGCCGGTGTACCTGTCGACGAAGAACACGATCCTCAAGCGCTATGACGGCCGCTTCAAGGATCTCTTTGCAGAGATCTACGAGAACGAGTTCAAGGCGGACTTCGAGGCCGCGGGTATCTCATATGAACACCGGTTGATCGACGACATGGTCGCGGCCGCGCTGAAGTGGGAGGGCGGGTATGTGTGGGCCTGCAAGAACTACGACGGGGATGTGCAGTCAGACACCGTCGCGCAGGGGTTCGGCTCGCTGGGGTTGATGACGAGCGTGCTGATGAGCGCCGACGGAAAGACGGTGGAGGCGGAGGCCGCGCACGGCACCGTCACGCGCCATTACCGTCTGCACCAGCAGGGCAAGGCGACCTCGACGAACCCGATCGCCTCGATCTTCGCCTGGACGCGGGGGCTGCAAGCCCGTGGGCGGATGGATGGCACGCCCGAGGTGTGCGCCTTCGCCGAGACTCTCGAGCGGGTCTGTGTGCAGACTGTTGAAAGCGGGAAGATGACCAAGGACTTGGCCCTGCTCGTCGGCCCCGGCCAGGAGTGGCAGACGACGCAGGAATTCCTCGGTTCGATCGACGACAACCTCAGCCAGGAGATGAATCAATGAGCAAACCCAGCGCGAGCAAGACCCCCATACGCGTCACCGTAACGGGGGCCGCCGGTCAGATCGGATACAGCCTCGTGTTTCGCATCGCCTCCGGGCAGCTGCTCGGTCCTGAGCGCCCTGTCGATCTGCGCCTGCTCGAGATTCCGCAGGCGATGGGGGCGCTGGAGGGTGTGGCGATGGAGCTGGTCGACTGCGCCTTTCCGCTGCTGGCGGGGCTCGATCTGCACGATGACCCGAACGACGCCTTCGACGGGGTGAACATCGCTCTGCTGGTCGGCTCGCGTCCGCGCACGAAGGGCATGGAGCGCGCGGAGCTGCTCTCAGAGAACGGCAAGATCTTCACCGTCCAGGGCAAGGCGCTGAACGATCGCGCGGCGGCGGACTTGAAGGTGCTCGTGGTGGGCAACCCGGCGAACACGAACTGCTTGATCGCGATGAACAACGCGCCGGACATTCCGAAGGAGCGGTTCACGTCGATGATGCGCCTCGATCACAACCGTGCGGTGGGTCAGCTCGCCAATAAGGTGGCTGTACCGGTGAGCGACATCACCCAGATGGGGGTGTGGGGAAACCACTCACCAACGATGTACCCGGACCTGTTCCACACGCAGGTGCGTGGTGAGCAGGCGGCGAAGGCGGTCGATGACCAGGCATGGATCGAAAACGATTTTCTGCCGAACGTCGGTAAACGCGGCGCGGCGATCATCGAGGCGCGCGGCTCCTCGAGCGCCGCGTCGGCAGCCAGCGCTGCGATCGACCACGTCAACGACTGGGTTGGCGGCAACATCGACTGGGTGTCGATGGGTGTCCCCTCCGATGGCTCCTACGGCATACCCGAGGGGCTCATCTGCGGCTTTCCCTGCATCTGCACGGACGGTGAGTGGGAGATCGTGCAGGGGCTGGACCCCGGCGAGTTCTCACGCTCCAAGATCGACGCCTCGGTAGCCGAGCTGGTGAGCGAGCGCGACACCGTCAAAGATCTCGGCTTGATCTAGAGAAGAAAAAGGGCGCGGCATCCATGCCGCGCCCTTGCATCGCCAGTGGCTAAAAGCCGTTAGCCCTTAGGGTGCCAGCCGCGGCCCTGCTTGGCTACCTTGTTTTCCTGCTCGAGCCCGGGCAGCACGCGGTAGAGGTAGTTCTGCTTGATGCCCATCTTCGCGGCCAGCTCGGGAATTGTGATGCCGGGCTGGCCCTGCACGAATGCCAGCGCCTCAGCCCCGCGCGTGCCGCTGCCTTTGCGCCGCCCGGCACGCCGTTTACCGGCGGGGCGCCCCGGGGCGCGGGAAGTTTTTTTGCGCCCCGCTTTGGCTGGAGCGGCTTTGCCTGTACCGCGCGGGCGCCCGGGCCCGCGGCGGGTAGCGGGGGCCGTTGTGGAGGGGGCAGCCGAGCCGCCCACACCGGCCAGAGCTGCAGCAGCGGCCTCGAGGCGGTTGTACTCGTCAACCGCGGGCTTTAGCTCCTTCAGCTTGTCGGTGATCTCTTTGCGCTTCTCGTCAAGGAAGTCGGTCACGGAATACATCCTCTTCAATAGTGTAAATGTGAGGTATGGAAATTATTTCTTGCATGACACTACACGATTTATTTCTAAAGAGTTCACGATGTTCTGGACACACATTCCCTCCACACCGGCCGGGAGTGCCAATCGCGCCTATCCCTCGAGATAGGCGCGCAGGCGATCGAGCGTGCGCTTTGCCTCTCGTTCCGGCATGCCGCCGACGAGCGCGCGGCTGACGATCGCCCCTATCGGCCCGAGCGGGGGACGAAACTCGTTGTGATAGTCAAAGCGTGTGCCCTCGTCGCCGCTCGCGCGCAGGACGTATTCCGTGCGAGCGCGTGAACGCGCCGGCCCGCGACCCTCCCACACGGCTCGCTCGCAGGGACGGCAGTCGACGAGCTTCCAGTGAACCTCGAGGTTGACTCCGCGCAGGTGGATTTGCTGGTCCATCTGGAAGCCCACGCGCGGTGGCCCGTCGTCGGCATGATCGAGCCGGCGGTGAATGCTCACCCAATCGCCCAGGCGATTCGGATCCATGATCGTCTTCCACACATCCGCGGGTGTGGCGGCGATCTGGATCGAGGCGGTTACGAGGCTCATCAGCGGGCGGCCAGTGGCTCGGACTGCTCCCACACTCGCAGGGCGTGTTCGACCGCGGAGTCGAAGGAGTGCAGCTCCACGCCGAGCAGCCCGGCTGCGTGATCATCGCTCATCAGCAGGTCGCCCTGCAGGCTCTCCATCAGGGGGAGGATCAGCTCGGGATCCTCCGCGGTGATCGCGGCGGCGATGCGTGAGGCGACGGGCGTGATGTTCACGGCGAGCCCAAGCACGGGACGATGGATGAGCATCAGACCGGCGATCCGGGAGATCATCTCTTCGTAGGTGAGGATGTCGGGTCCACCCACGTCGAGGGAGAGACCGGCCACCGCCGACGCGGTGGCCGCGGCGGCGAGCAGCTCGATGACGTCGCGCTCGTCGATCGGCTGAGTGCGAAAGGAGCGCCAGGCGGGCAGCGTGAGCACGCGCATGCGCTCGATGAGACGGACGAGGAAGCGGAACGAGCGCGAGCGGGCGCCGATCACGATCGATGCGCGCAGGGCGACTGAGCCGGGGACGGCCTCGAGCAGTATCCGCTCCACCTCCTGACGGCTCTTCAGGTGAGCGGATTGCTCGCTTCCCTCACCGGTGACTCCGCCCAGGTAGACGATGCGCTTGACGTTCGCACGGGTGGCCGCTGAGGCGAAGTTCTCAGCCGCGATCCGCTCCCGCTCGGCGAAGGAGCCCTGAGTGGGGGACCCTGCGGGGGAGCGCTCCATCGAGTGGATCAGGTAGTAGGCCACCTCCACCCCCGCAAGCGCGCGGTCCAGGCCGTCGCCGGTCAGGACGTCGCCGCGCAGCACCTCGACATCCCCGGCGCCCTCCGCAGTGCTGTCTTGCAGTGCCGTGATGACCCGCGCCTGATTGCGCGCCAGGGCGCATACCTCGTGCCCGCCGGATAGGAGCCGGGGAACGAGCAGCGAGCCGGCGAAGCCAGAGGCGCCGGTGACGAGGATGCGCATCGCGAGCAATGATGACGCGCCGCCGGCCGCAGAGTCCCGGAAAGTGCACGAAAAACCGTCTGCTCGTCACGAGATAGTGACTGATTAAGGGCTCTTTGCGGGTAGGAATCATTTTCTCTGCGATTTGCGGGAAGGCCCTTCGCTGCGCCTTGTGCGGGCTGGCGAGCGGTGCTTTGATGGCTCGGCCGGTCAGTCCATGAAAGAGCCGCGAAGCGAGGGGGAAGTAAGTGCCGCCGAAGCAGAGCAAGCGACCGCCGAAGCGGTCGTCAGTACGGAAGGTTTCCTGCGAGGACTGCTACTTCCACGCCAACCTGCTCTGCGCGCTGGAGCTCGGCGAGCCGTGCTCGACCTTTCGTCCCTCAGAGGCCCAGCTGCGCCCGCCCCAGCAACTGCGGTTCGTGTTTCGCCAGGAGCGCCGCTCGCGGGCGGCGTGGGCATTTCCCTCGGCGCAGGAGCAGGCAGCGCTCCACGCCTAGGAGTTCACCTCTGCCGCCCGGGCGTGCCGGGCGATCCAGTTCGCTCCGGGGGTGTCGCTCAAGCCGTGGAAGATGATCGAGGCGAAAACGACGAGCGCGGTGAGATCGAAGATGCGCTGGCCGGAGGCGATGCCCTGGTCGAGGACGATGAGCGAGAAGGTCATGGTGGCGACGCCCTTGGGACCGAACCAGCCCATGAAGAGGCGGGTGGGACGGTCGGTGGAGGTGCCCAAGAGGGCGAGCCAGACCGCGAGGGGGCGGGCGATGAGGAAGGTGACGAGCACGAGCGCCACGGCCGCCCAACCGTCGTTGAAGAGCGCGTGGAGGGTGAGCAGTGAGCCGAAGACGAGGAAGATGCCGAGCTTGACGATCTCCACGATCTCATCGGCGCGCTGCTCGAAGTGCTTGCGCAGGTCGGGACGGCGGATGCCGAGCACGATGGCGGCGACGAACACGGCGATGAAGCCGTTGCCTTTCGGCGACAGAACCGTCACGCCGTAGGTGGCGAAGGCGACGCCGAGTGCGTAGAGGGACTTCTGGTGCGAAGGGATCGATCTCTCGAGATCCCGCTCGCTGCGTCGGCCCTCGCGTGGCATCAGCAGAGAGGCGATCCAGCCGCAGGCCAGACCGTAGAGGAAGCCGAGGCCGATGTCCTGCAGGACAAAGCGCCACCAGACGAAGTGTTCAGAGCCGACCGTGAGCGCGGCGAGGAAGGCGAGGACGGCGGGCAGCGCGAGCCCGTCGTTGAGCCCGGACTCGAGATTCAGCGAATGCCGGATCAGCCGCGGCACACGCGGGTTGGTGACGATGCTCGAGGAGAGGATCGGGTCGGTCGGCGATAGCAGCGCACCGAGCAGGAAAGCCTCGGTCCAGCTGAGACCGACGATCGTCCGCCCGGCGAGCGCGACGAGGAGCGCGGTGATGGGCATCGCGACGAGGAGCTTGCGCAGCGGCAGGTGCCACTCGCGCTGGAGCATCTCGCTCTCGACCTCCAGGCCGTCGCGGAAGAGGATCACGATCAGCGCCGCATACGCCAGGTCCCGCACGAACCCCGACTGCGCGCTGAAGGAAATCCAGCGAAAGCCCCCGTCCCCGACGGCAAAGCCGGCCAGCACGAACAGAGCCGTCAGCGACATGAAACTGCGACGCGCCAGTCCTGACAGCAGCGCGCCCAGGATCAACAGTCCGCCGAGCACGGCCACGGTCGCCTGGAAGGTGGGCATCGGTCTAGATTGTCAGTTGTCGCTCAGCAGCGACTGAAGAATTCCTCATGAACCCATCCTCCGCGGGTATATTGGATGAAACCCCAGCAATCTTTTCGGTATAGGTGGTGGCCAAATGGCGGCAAAGGACAGCATCGGCAGAGCAGGTGAAGCGGCGCGCAAGGCGCAGCGCAACCGGTACCTGCAGCGCTTGATCGAGGACGAGGATTTGCGCGGCAGCCTGTTGACGGCCTACGGCGCGGCACGCAGCGCGTACGGGCGCATGAGCAACGGCAAGCCGGCGAGCAAGGCGATCTTCGAGGACAAGAAGCTCCAGCGCGAGCTGCGCGAGGCGGCGAACGCCCTGAGGGACGCGTCGAGCTCGCTCAAGGAGGGCCCCAAGCGCCGCCGGCGCGGCGGACTGGGACGATCGCTCATGCTGCTGATGATCGCGGGCGCGCTCGCGATGGTTCTCAGCGAGGGGTTGCGCTCGAAGGTGCTCGACCTGCTGTTCGGGGCCGAGGAGGAGTTCGACTACAGCTCGACCACTGCTCCCGCGGAGCCTGCTCCGGTCGGCGCAGCGGCCTCCTGAAGGCGGAAGCCCGCCTTCCCGCAGGCGAGAAGGCGCAACGCATCGTCGAGGCCATGCGCTCAAGCGTCGCGCAGCGCGGCGCTGCGGCCTCGACCTTCGAGCACGTCTCACGCGAGGCGGGCGTCTCGAGGGGACTGCTGCACTATTACTTCTCCACCAAGGAGCAGCTGCTCGTCGAGGCGGTGCGGCGCGATTGCGAGCTGCGTTTGGAGCGGCTCGAGCAGCAGCTCTCCACTGCGACGACGGCCGATGACTTCATCGACCTGATGGCCCAGAGCCTGCAGGAGACGGTCCGCGAGGATCCGGACTTCCTGACGCTCGTCTTCGAGCTGTTCACCCTCTCACGGCGCAACGCGGACATCGCGGTCGAGTACGCGAGGCTCGTGAGCCTCACCAGAGAGCGGCTGGCGAGCATGCTGGCCGTCGCGCAAAAGGACGGAGTGTTGCGACTGCACGCCGAGCCGGAGGCCGTCGCGGACATCCTCTTCTCGCTCGGCGATGGGTTCGCGCTGCGAATGCTCGCCGAGCCCGAGCGTGACTTCACCCAGACGATCCATGCGGGCATCGTCTGCGCGCGCGCTCTCTTGGCCGACTAGATTCTCTCTATGCCAATTTACGAGTACAGGCGCCCCGACGGGACGACGTTCGAGATTCAGCAGTCGTTCTCTGACGATGCGCTCACAGTCGACCCCGACACGGGAGTGCCCGTCGAGCGCGTCCTGCACGCGCCGGCTGTGCACTTCAAGGGCAAAGGCTTCTACAACACCGACTACGGCACCCGCAACCGCCAGCGTGAGACGGCCGCAGCGGCAGAGAAGTCCTCCTCAGAGAGCAGCTCCACGCCGGATGGCTCCTCCACCGAGAAGTCCACATCCATGGACTCCGCTTCTTCCTCCTCGTCTGACTCCTCGTCCTCGTCTGAGAGCAAGAGCGAGAAAGGCGCCGACAAGCCCAAGAAGGACACCAAGCCGCTCGCCACGAAGGGCTAGCAGCTAGCCGGAGAGGAACTGCGCGACTGCCGCTTGGCGTTCGCCTTCCGAGACGGTCAGGCCTTCCCCGACGCCGGGGACGTTGTCGGGCCGCAGGTGCTTGAAGACGCGTGTGGGTGGCGCGCCACCGGCCGCCAGTGCCCCGAACAGGCCCACGAGCGTGGGGCCGCTCATGTCGGAGATGATCGCGGGGGGAGCGTTCCAGGCGATCAGGGGCAGGCGAAAAAAGCTCGACGGGGAGAGCAGGCGGCTCTTCATCGCGTTGAACAGGGCCTGCTGGTGTTCCTGGCGCTGCAGGTCGGTCTGGCTGGGCGCGCAGAGGTTCTCGCGCGTTCGCGCGAGTGCGAGCGCCGCCTTGCCATCCAGGTGATGGGTGCCCGCGGGCAGCCGCAGCGTGTAGCCACCGCGGCTGAAGCCGCCATCGATGCGTGAGACCACACAACCGCCCGTGTAGTCCACCCCGCCCATCGCGTCGATCAGCTGCGGGAAGTTTTCGAAGTTCACTTCCACCACGTGGTTGATCGGGATGCCCAGCCAGCGCTTGATCACGCGTACCGATTCCGCCGGGCCGCCAAAAGCGTGCGCAGCGTTGATCTTCTGCAGGCCGTGGCCGGGGATTTCGACGATTGTGTCGCGGGGGATCGACAGGCGCGCGGCGTGTCCGCCGCCGGTGCGGATCAGCATGATCGAGTCCGACCGGCCAGGACCTGTGGTTTCGGCGCCAGGTTCCTTTGAGTTCTTCTGGCGGCGGTCGGAGCCGAGCACGAGGATGTTGTTGGCCGAGGTGAGCGGATAGCCTGCGGGGTCGAGCGCGCCCGCGAGATCGCCTGGCGGCGAGGTGCGATTGATTGCGGAGCTGAGTAGGAACAGCACGAGCGAGAGCACCAGCCAGCTGAGCACGAACGCCAGCAGGCCGAGCAGGATGCGCTTGCGCGTCGCCCACCGGCGCCAGCCCGTCAGCCCCGGACCGGCGTTGCGGCGGGCCTGCCCTGCGCGCCGCCCTGCTGCCCCGAGATTCTCCTCGCGGCGCGGGAGTAGCCCGCGGCGCGCGCGATAACGGGTGTACTGCGGTGGCTGATCCTGTCCGGCGGGCATGAGTGCAACCTATATTTGCGTGATGGACGCCGAGAATCCTGCGGTTGCGCTGACCGATCGAGGATCGCAGAGATCCTCGATCGTCCAGCACGGACGCTTGCTCGTGTGTGCGACGCCAATCGGCAACCTCGAGGACGTGACCATACGCGTCCTCGAGGCACTGCGAGACGCCGGCATCGTGGCGTGTGAGGACACGCGACATACGAAAGTACTGCTCGACCGCCATGGAATCCGCGCGCGGCTGATCAGCTACCACGAGCACAACGAACGCGCGCGCTCAGAGGAACTGGTGACGCGGATGCAGGCGGGAGCGGTGGTCGCACTGGTCTCTGACGCGGGCATGCCGCTGGTCTCAGACCCCGGCTTTGCGCTTGTGCGGGCGTGCCTGGAGGTGGGGCTGGCGGTCGAGGTGTTGCCGGGGCCCAGTGCGGCCGTGACCGCGATTGTCGCCTCGGGATTGCCGGCAGAGCGGTGGCGTTTCGCCGGGTTCCTGCCGCGCAAGCGCTCAGAGCTAGAGCGCATGGTCGCGCACACGCCGGAGACGCTCGTTGCGTTCGAGTCGCCACGGCGCGTGGCGGCCACACTGATGCTGCTGGCCGAGAGCGACCCGGAGCGTCCGGCGGCGGTGTGCAGGGAGCTGACCAAGCGCCACGAGGAAGTCCGCCGCGGGAGCGCCGCTGAGCTGGCGAGCCACTATGGCGAGCGCGCCCCGAAGGGCGAGGTGGTGCTGGTGGTGGGTGCCGCTCCGGCGCAAGCGGCTCAGCTACCAGCCGCGCTCGCCGCGCTGCGGGAGCTCGTCGCGGCGGGCGCGAAGCCGCGGCCTGCCGCGACAGTCGTGGCGAGGTTGACGGGGGTGGGCGCGAACGAGCTCTACAGAGAGCTGATGCGCTCCGGACAGTAGCCTGGGGCGGGCATGTCCTCCTTCTATGTGACCACGCCGATTTACTACGTCAACGCGGCGCCGCATTTGGGGCACGCGTATACGACGATCGCGGCGGATGTGATGGCGCGTCACCATCGTCAGCGGGGCGAGGATGTGTTCTTTTTGACGGGGACCGATGAGCACGGCGAGCCGGTCGCCGACGCCGCGCATGCGCTGGGGATCGAGCCGCAAGAGCTGGCCGACAGAAACGCAGAGCGTTTCAAGGCGCTAGCGCCACAGCTGCAGGCGAGCAACGACTTCTTCATCCGCACGACCGACCCCCAGCACGAAGCGAAGGTCCAGGAGGTGCTGGGCAGAGTGCGGGAAAACGGATTTGTGTACGAAGGTATGTATGAGGGCTGGTACTGCCCCCGGTGCGCGGATTTCAAGGCGGAGAACGAAGTCGACGAGGGCAACCGCTGCCCAATCCACCACATCGAGCTGACGCGGGAGCAGGAGGAGAATTACTTCTTCAGGCTGTCTGCGTTTCAGGAGCCGTTGGAGCGGCTGTATGCGCAGCGCGAGGATTTCGTCGCGCCGCGCACGCGCTACAACGAGGCGCTGTCGTTTCTTCGCTCGGGGCTGCGCGATGTGCCCCTGACACGGCACAAGCTGACGTGGGGGGTGAAGGTGCCGTGGGACTCCGAGCACGTGTTCTACGTGTGGTTCGACGCGCTGCTGAACTACTACTCGGCGCTCTCCTACGCGGGGGGAGAGGACTTGACACGCAGGTTCTGGCCGGCGAGCTGCCACGTGATCGCGAAGGACATCTTGCGCTTCCACGCGGTGTACTGGCCGGCGCTCTTGATGGCCGCTGAGATCGAGCTGCCGGAGCGGGTGTTCGTGCACGGGTATCTGCTGATGGATGGCGAGAAGATGTCAAAGTCGCTGGGCAACGTACTCGACCCGTTCGCGGTTATCGAGCGATTTGGCGCCGACGCGCTGCGCTTCTATTTGTTGCGCGACGTGCCCTTCGGCCAGGACGGCTCAGTCTCGACTGCGGCCTTCGAGCAGCGGTATGAAAGTGAGCTGGCGAACGAGCTGGGGAACCTCGCGAGCCGTGTAATAGCGATGGTTGGGCGTTACCGGGACGGGGTGGTTTTGGGGGTTCAATCCGACGAACTGCTATCCGCGGATTTCGAGGGTTTGGCCGAGCGCGTGAGCGAGCTGATCGATGGGGTCGAGCTGACGGTGGCGCTCGATGAGATTTGGCAGCGGGTGCGGCGCTTGAACCGTTTTGTCGAGGAGCAGGCGCCGTGGCAGCTCGCCAAGGATCCTGCGCGCGCGCAGGAGCTGGACCGAGTGCTCGCAACCCTCGCCGAGGGCTTGCGCGTGGTGTCGGTGCTTTTGCATCCGTATCTGCCCGAGGCCACGACCAAGTTGCTGGCGGCGCTGGGCGCGCCTGATCTCTCCCTGGCGGGTGCCGCATTTGGGGCTGGAAAGATCGAGCGCGTGAGCACGATCGAGTCGCTGTTTCCGAAGAGCGCATGATCGACAGCCACACGCATCTGCACCTGTGTGAGGGGGAGGACGCCGGGCTCGTGGCGGCGGCCGAGGAGGCGGGCGTGGTGAAGATGCTCACCGTTGGCACCGACGGCGCGTCCTCGCGGATGGCGCTGGCGGCGGCCGAGGCGTTTCCGCAGGTGTATGCGGCCGTCGGCGCTCACCCGAACGAGGCCAAAGGTTTCGATGAGGCAGAGGAGGCCGAGCTGAGGGCGCTGGCGGCGCACGAGCGCTGCGTGGCGATCGGCGAGACCGGGCTTGACTTCTACCGTGATCTCAGCCCCCGCGCCGACCAGGAGCGCGCATTCGCCGCGCAGATCGCGCTCGCACGCGAGACCGGCAAGCCGCTTGTGATCCACTCCAGGGCCGCTGAGAAGGAGACGCTCGCTCAGCTCGGAAGCGAAGCGCAGGGGTGCAGCGTGGTAATCCACTGCTTCTCGATGCCCGAGCGCTTGGGGGAGTGTCTCGATCGGGGCTATATGGTCTCGTTTGCCGGCAACGTCACGTACAAGAACGCCGCAGACCTCGCGGAGGCGGCGCGGAGCGTCCCCGAGGACCGGCTGCTGGTCGAGACGGACGCGCCCTATCTGAGTCCGCAGGCGGTGCGGGGGGAGCGCAACCAGCCGGCTTTCGTGGCGCACACCGTCGCCTTTCTGGCGGAGCTGCGGGGGGTCTCCGTGGGGGAGCTCGGGGCGACGGTCGAGCGCAACGCGGCGCGGGTGTTTGGTTGGTGAAAAGTACCGAGAACGACGTCGCTCCCGTCCAGCCGAGCCTGCGACGGCTCAAAGCTTTCGGCGTGCGGCCCGATCGCGAGCTGGGGCAGAACTTCCTGGTGGACTCGAACATTCTCGGCGTGATCGGACGCGCCGCGGAGCTGGACGAGCAGGACGTGGTCCTGGAGATCGGCGGAGGCTTGGGAGTTCTGTCCGAGTACCTGGCCGGGCGTGTGGAGTACGTGCACGTGGTGGAGATCGACGAGCGCTTGCGCGACGCGCTTCTCGACGCGACAGACCATCACGCAAACGTGAGCGTGCACTGGGGTGACGCGATGCGGATCGACCTTCGGGTTATGAGCCCGACGCCGACCAAGGTCGTGGCGAACCTGCCCTACGGAGTGGCGGCGGGGGTGTTGCTCAGGACGATCGAGGAGCTCCCGGGAGTAGAGCGGTGGGTGGCGATGGTCCAGCGTGAGGTCGGCGAGCGCCTGGCGGCTGGGGCGGGCGGCGGCGCTTACGGTGTGCCGTCGGTGATCGCACAGCTTGCCTGTGAGGTGCAGTTGCTACGGGTTGTTCCACGGACGGTTTTCCATCCGGTCCCGAACGTTGATTCCGTGCTGGTGGAACTGCGCCGAAAGGCGCCGGCAGCCGGTGTGTCGCTGCGGAGACTGGTGAACGGAGCGTTCGCGCACCGGCGCAAGACGCTGGCGGGCTCGCTCGTGCTGTCGGGCGGATCGGGATCCCCCCCACCATTCAATCGGGAGGGCATACGAAGCGCGCTGAGAGAACTCGGCCATCCGGAAGACGTGCGCGCGGAGCGTCTGGGGCCCGAGGACTTCCGGGCGCTGGCGCGGGCGCTGGAGCTATGAACGGGCTCCCCGCGCGGGCGCTCGCTCCCGCGAAGATCAACCTCGGGCTGTTTCTCGGACCCATGCGGGCGGAGGACGGGAGGCATGAGCTGGTGACGGTCATGCAGTCGGTCTCGCTGGCGGACGAGCTGACGCTGGAGTGGGCGGGCACGGGCGTGGAGGGGGACGAGGTGCTGTGCCCGGGAGTGTCCGGGCCGCCGGGGGATAACCTGGCGGCGGCGGCGTTGAGAGCGTTCCGTGAGGCGACAGATTGGGATGCACCGCCGCTGAGGCTGAGCATCGACAAGCGGATCCCGGTCGCGGCTGGGCTGGGAGGCGGCTCGGCGGACGCTGCGGCGGCGCTGCGGCTGGCCAGGCACGCCTCAGGTCTCGGCGACGATCGGCTGCTCCACGAGCTCGGTGCGCAGTTGGGCGCGGACGTTCCGGCGCAGATCGTGCCTGGGCGCTGGCTGGCGACGGGCGCCGGTGAGGTGTTGGAGCGGCTGCCAGACCCCAACCCGGAGTGGTTCGGGCTGCTGATCCTACCGGCCGGCGCGGAGCTTTCGACGGCTGCAGTGTACGCGGAGGCGGACAGGCTGGGCGTGGGCCGTCCGGCCGCGGAGCTGGAGGATCGCCGCGGCGCGCTGAGGGCGGCGCTCGAGCTGAGCGCTCCGCTGCCGGCGGCGAGCGAGCTGCTGGAGAACGACCTCGGGCAAGCGGCGATCTCGCTGTGCCCGGAGATCGCCGCTGCGCTCGAAGAGGTGCGTGAGGCGGGGGCGGAGATTGCGCTGGTGAGCGGCTCGGGGCCGACGGTCGTGGGGTTGTTCGCGCACGCCAACGGGCTGGGCCGGGCACAGCGCGCCGCCGCGGGCCTGGCAGGCCGGCTGACGGCGCCGGTCTGTGCCATACCGGTGGATGCGCCGTTCGCGCGTGCGACCTCAGCGTGAGTCACAATGAGGCCGAGCAAATGAGCAGGACAGCAATCAACGACCTTGTGGCCGTGTGTGCGGGTGTGTTCGGGCTGGCGCTATATGCCGGCTTGATCCTCGTGCCGGCGTGGAGCGCCTACTCGCGATTGTGGGAGCGGGTGGCCGCGAGCATCCTGTCGCTGTATGTGCTCGCGGTGCTCGTCGGCACCGGCGTCGCTGGGGCGCTCGCCGTCGTCTATTTCTGGGGCTGAGGGCGATGTCAGATCTCGCGGCTTTGGACGCGATCACCGAGGCGGTCGAGTCGGGGGCGGGCCTGCCCGAGGTGGTGCGCGCGGCGGGCAAGGCGCTGGAGGCAAGCCTCGCGGTGTGCGACGCCTGGGGGGCGACGCTCGCGGTTGCGGCGAGATCGCCGGCGGAGGAGCGCGCGCTGCTGTCGGAGGGAGAGGGTGTGAGCAGTATCCCCCTGCGGGTGGCCGACGCGGTCGTCGGGACGCTGCACATGCGCGCGAAAAAAGAGGTGAGCGCATCGATGCGCAGGCTGCTGGTGACGATGATCGCCTCGGAGGTCGAGCGCGTGCGAGCGCCGGAGCGCCTGTCGCAGACAGCTGCGGCAGGCTTCCTGAGCGGGTTGTTGCGCCGCGAGCCGGCCGAGCGCGAGGAGCTGATCGCAAGCGCGCGCGGGCTGTCGCTCGAGCTGCAGGACGGCGCGAGCATTATCGTCGCGCGCGCCCTCCCGCAAGCGCCCACCGACGAGGGCTGGCGTGGCCGGGTGCGCGCGGTCGCCGAGCGCGGCGCGCGAGCCGTGGTTAGCAGGTCCATCGCCGCCCTGTCCGAGCGTGACGGGACGGCGGGTGCCGAGGTGCTGCTGCTGGTGCCCGGGGGGGAGGAGCCGACGGCCGCGCGCGCCGCCGAGGCGGTCCTGCGCGAGATGGAGGCAGGGCTTCAGGGGTACACGTTCGCGATCGGCCGCAGCCGGATCGCGGAGGATCCCCTCGATCTCTCGCGCGCTGTCTCAGAGGCACTGCTCGCGGCGAACGTCGCGCAGGGTGGGGGAACCGATCCCGCCCACCCGGCGCTTGCCTTCGAGCAGACGGGCGCCTACCGGCTATTGCTGAGCGCGATGAGCGAGAACCCGGCCGAGCTGCGGCGTTTCTACTCAGAGACGGTCGAGCCGCTGGTCGCCTACGACGAGCAGTACGAGACCGATCTGGTGCGCACGCTCGAGACCTTTCTCGAGGCGGACGGGAATGTCAAGAGCACGGCCCAGCGGCTGTTCACCCACCGCCACACGATTTACTACCGCTTGGAGCGTGTGCGCGAGCTCTCGGGACTGGACGTCAGCTCCAGCGACGGGCGCGAGAAGCTGAGCCTCGGGCTGAAGTCGATGCGGGTGCTGGGGATCTCCTCCGCGAGCGGCCCGGCATTGGAGGCCGGAGCGGAGGGCGGACGCGTCCCGCGTGGCTCCGGCAGGCGCTCTTGAAAAGGCTCTCTCAGCCCCGCACGCCGAACTCGATGGCGTAGGTGGCTCCGGGCGCGCCGGGAGCAATGACCGATGGCACGGCCGGCACCACGCCGGCGCCGGCGTCGCGGAATGCAGCGGTCAGGATGATTTCGCGGTGCGGGGGCGAGTGCATCCACGCCGTGACGATGCCCGCCGGGGTGGCATCGGCGAGCGTGCCCCAGCCGAGATCCTGGGCGGTTGAGAGGCTCGCCGCCCGGGCTCCGTAGGGGATGGCCGCGATCAGCGCTCCCGGTGACTGTCCGGAAGGGCTGTTGTCGCTGTAGTAGTTGTGGTTCACCATGCCCCTGACCAGCTTTGTGGCCACGGCCTGCAGTTCTTGGTTGGCCCGCAGCTGGCGCAAGTGGTAAGCGGCGCGCGCCTGATTGATCAGACACAGTGCCGCCCTGTCGATGGCCGCCGTGTTGGTGGGAGTGGGCCGCAGGCTGGCGTGCGCGCAGAAAGAGGGCGTTTTGCGCTTCGCGCTGTAGCCCAGCGCGCTCGCGGGCATCAGCAGCGCGCAGGCGGACAGCGCCAACAGAGCGAGGAGTACCGGCGATGTCGCGCCGCGCACACCGATGTTCATCCCCGATGTCTGCGCTCCCCGAGACAGAGTGCAGGCATCCTTGCAGAGGAAGGAGATCGAAGCGTCGCGCCGGCGTGAAAGCCAGCCCCGCGTGGCTGTGTCGCCGTCACGATGCTCCGCGACCCGGTCTCATGCGAGCATGTGTGATCCCTTGGGGGGTCGTCCAATGGCAGGACATCAGGTTTTGGTCCTGAGAATCGGGGTTCGAATCCCTGCCCCCCAGTCGCGACAGTGCGCCGATATTGCCTGCGCAGTGGTGGCGCACTACAGTCCCAGGGGTGACGCTGGCTCCCACCGTCCTGATCCTCGCCGCGGGCCAGGGGACGCGCATGCGCTCGCGGACGCCGAAGGTGCTGCACGAGCTGTGTGGCAGGCCGATGTTGCTGTGGCCGGTGCACGCGGCTCTGCAAGCGGGAGCGGGGAAAGTCGTGGTCGTCGATTCCCCGGATAGGACACTGGAGGAGGTGCTGCCTGCGGGCGTCGAGCTCGCCATCCAGCCTCAGTCAGATGGGACGGGCGGCGCGGTGGTGGCGGCGATGTCGCAGATCGACTCCCAGGCGCCGGTGGTGGTCCTCAGTGGGGACGTGCCGCTCGTGAGCGCGGATGTAATCGGGGGGCTGATGCGGGCGCACGCGCAGAGCGGGGCGCCGGCCACCATGGTGAGCACGGTGCTCGACGATCCGAGCGGCTATGGGCGGGTGGTGCGCGGTGCGGGCGGAGCGGTGGAGCGGGTGGTGGAGACCAAGCAGGACGGCGACGCCACCCCGGAGGAGCTCGAGATCCGAGAGGTGAATACGGGCATTTATGCCTTCGAGGCGAGCGCGCTGAGGGGGGCGTTGGGAAGCCTCACCGCGGAGAACGCCCAGGGAGAGCTGTATCTGCCGCAGGTGCTGGACATCCTCAGAGCCGGCGGTGAGCCGGTGGCCGTCCATCAGCTCCAGGAGGTGAGCCTGGTGCTCGGGGTCAACGACCGGGTGGCGCTGGCGCAGGTGGGAAAGCTCGCGCAGCGGGCGATCCACGAGCGGCACATGCGCGCGGGAGTAAGCATCGTCGACCCTGAGGCGACGGTGATCGACGTCGATGTGGAGATTGGCAAGGACACCGTGATCGAGCCGTTCACGACGATCAGGGGCCAGACGAAGATCGGCGCGGACTGCACCGTCAGGCACTCATACATCATCGACAGCGTGATCGAGGATGGGGTGAGCGTGGGGCCCTTCGCCTACCTGCGCCCGGGGACGCGCCTGCGCAAGGGATCGAAGATCGGCACGTTCGTGGAGGTGAAGAACTCCGACATCGGTCCGGGTGCGAAGGTTCCGCACCTGTCCTACATCGGCGATGCGGATGTGGGCGAGGGAACCAATCTGGGCGCGAGCACAATCACCGCCAATTACGACGGCCAAAGCAAGCACCGCACGACGATCGGCAAGCACGTGCGCTCGAGCGTGCACGTGTCGTTCGTGGCGCCGGTGACGGTTGGCGACGAGGCGTATACGGGGGCGGGATCGGTGATCGCCGATGACGTACCTGCAGGCGCGCTGGGCATGGCGCGCGCGCGGCAGACCAACAAAGAGGGCTACGCGGAGCGGCGCAAGGATGAATCTCTAAACTCCGAGCGCAGATGAGCAGCGCGATGGACCCGAGTACGCAGTCCTCGCGGGCGAGCCTGGCGATTGACTACAACAAGCGGCTGATGCTGTTCAGCGGGCGCGCGAACCCGCAGCTGGCGGTGGACATCGCCGACAAGCTGGGGGTCGATCTCGGCCCGGTCGAGCTGCGGACGTTCTCCAACGGTGAGGTGTATTGCCGTTACGACGAGTCGATTCGCGGAGCGGATGTGTTCATCGTGCAGCCAACGTGCGGCAACCCGCAGACGGGGGTGACGGCGAACGATTCGCTGATGGAGCTGCTGTTCATGATCGATGCGGCGGTGGGCGCCTCAGCGCACCGGGTGATCGCCGTGACGCCGTGGTTCGGGTATTCGCGCCAGGACAAGAAGTCCGCGCCGCGCGAGCCGATCTCGGCACGGCTTGTTGCGCGCATGCTCGAGGCGGCCGGAGCAGATCGGGTACTGACCATGGACCTGCATGCGGGCCAGATCCAGGGCTTCTTCCAGAAACCGGTGGATCACATGACTGCGTTGTTCATGCTCACGCGGTACTTCGGTGACCTCGGCCTGTCGGACTTGGTGGTGGTGGCGCCGGATGCGGGAAGGGTCAAGCTGAACAAGAAGTTCGCTTCGAAGATCGGCGCGGAGCTGGCGATCCTCGACAAGGAGCGCCCGGCGCAGCAGGTGGCGGAGATCGGGTATGTGATCGGCGATGTGAAGGGTAAGACGGCGGTGATTGTGGATGACATGATCGATACTGCGGGGACGCTGAAGGCGGCGGCTCGGACGGTGCTGGAGGAGGGGGCGTCGAGGGTCTATGCGGCCGCCACGCACGGAGTCTTCTCGGGGGATGCGTTCGAGAACCTGAGCGCTTCGGGGATCGAGGAGATCGTGGTGACGGACACGATCCCCGTGAGCCCCGATCGTCCTGAGAACATCAGGGTGCTGCCGTGCGCGGAGCTGCTGACCGATTCGATCCGGCGCATCTTCATCGATGACTCGGTGAGCGAAGTGTTCGGCGGCGAGAACCAGCTGTTCTGAAACGCCGCCTCCTGATCGCAGTGGGCGTGGTGTTGTTCGTGGGGATCAGCGGCGTGCTTGCGAGATTCCTCTCGACGGAGAACGCTGAACGCGACGACGTGGTGGCGCTGCTGAAGGCGCAGGCGGCGGGGAACGCCGAAGGCATGCTCGACCACACGCCGGGCTGCCGGCGCAACCCGGCGTGTGTGGCGCGGACGCGCGCGAACGCGATCAGCCTGCGCAGGCCGGGGGCGGTGAAGATCTTGACGCTGAAGTCGGCGACGGCTTACAGCTTGACTGGCGCTAGCGGGAAGACCAGGGTGGCGTGGACGGTGCTCGGGAGGCTGCCGGTCGTGCAGTGCGTGCAGGTGCGGCGGAGGGGGAACTTCGTGGCGGGCATCTCGGTCGCGCTTGTGTCGATCGGTGCGCCGATCTCAAACGAAGGAGATTGCTAGAGTCACGCTCCGATCATGGCCGAGACTGCAACCAAGCTGGATGTGACTAGTCGCGAGGCGGGGGGCTCGCGTGCGGTGCGGCGCCTGCGCCGCTCAGGCCGCGTACCCGGGGTGCTCTATGGACACGGCGGGGAGGCGGTGGGTTTCGACGCCGATGCGCGCGAGCTGCGCCTCGCCCTCGCCTCCACGGGCGCGGTGCTCGATCTGAGCGTCGACGGCGGGAAAGCGACGCCGGTGGTGTTGAAGGAGACCCAGCGCGACCCGGTGCGCGGTGAGACGATCCATGTCGATCTGCTGCGCGTACGCTTGGATGAGGCGATCCACGCGGTCGTGCCGCTGGAGTTGACGGGCACCGACGACGCGCCGGGTGTGAAGGAGGGCGGCGTGCTCGAGCAGATCACGCGCGAGCTCAATGTGGAGGCTCTGCCGACAGCGATCCCCGAGTCGATCGTGCACGACGTCTCAGAGATGGTGATCGGTGACACGCTGCTGCTCTCGGTGGTGGCGGTGCCCGAGGGAGTGACGCTGCTGGATGACCTCGAGGAGACGGTGCTCGTGACTCTGTCCCCACCCCGGCTGCAGGCCGAAGTGGAGGAGGAAATCGAGGCCGAGACGGAGCTCGTCGGCGAGGGCGAGGCCGCTGAGGGCGAGGCTGCCGAGAGCTCCGAGGGCGCCGGCTCCGAGGGCTCCGCTAGCGAGGAGTAGGCCTCTGCGACGCCCCTTCGGTGGCGGTGGCGGAGCCATCGACTGGCTGATCGTCGGGCTCGGCAACCCTGGTCGCGAGTACACGGGGACACCTCACAACGTGGGGTTTGCGGTGGCGGATGCGCTTGCGGAGCATTGGGGGTTGGGGAGAGCGAGAGAGCGTTTTAGGGGGTGCATCGCTGAGGGACGCGCGGGTGAGCACCACCCCACACAGCGCGTGGCGGTGCTGTGGCCGCAGACCTACATGAACGATGCCGGGCGCTCCGTCGGACCAGCGCGCGGCTCGCTGAAGCTGCCGTTGGACCGTGTCCTGGTTGTTCACGACGAGATCGATCTCCCGTTCGGCGATGTGCGCACTCGTCTCGGCGGTGGACTGGCGGGACACAACGGCCTGAAGTCGATCAAGCAGGAGTTGGGCTCTACGGAGTTCATGCGCGTACGAGTCGGCGTGGGCCGGCCCGGCAGTACCGATCCCGAGGTCGTCTCGGGACATGTGCTGGGGCGCTTTCGCGAGCCCGCGGAGGACGTCGCGGAGCTGGTGGAGCGCGCTCGTGAGCAGGTCGAACGCGTCGTCTTGGGCGAGGAGCACTCCTAGATGGCGCTGCGCTCCCTGTTGGGGCTGATCGAAGAGGACGAATCGGCGCAGCGATTGGCGAAGGAGGGCGGTCATGCGTTCGTGTCGGCGTCGCTGCGGCCATATGCGGTCGCGGCGCTGGCCGACACCGGGCCGCTGAAGCGGGCGCGGCCGGTGCTGGTGGTCGTGGGCGATGATCGCGCGGCGCGCGATATGGCCGCCGACCTGCGTGCGTGGCTAGCGCCGCGACGGGTGCGCTACTACCCTTCGCGGGGTGTGGCCTATGAGTCGCACCTGACGCCGCCGGCGCATCTCGTGGGTCTGCGCGTGGCGGCGCTCGACGCACTGCTCGAGACGGCCGGTGAGAGCCCGCCCGCCCTCGAGCCGCCAGTGGTTGTGGTCTCGGCGGTGGCGCTCTCGGAGAAGGTGCCCGACCCGGCGCTGCGCCCGCACTCGTTCACGCTGCGTAAGGGCGAGTTGCTCGACCTCGACGAGTGCGCCGCGGAATTGGTTGCGGCCGGGTATGAACGTGTTGAGCAGGTGGAGGAGCGCGGGCAGTTCGCGCTGCGTGGGGGTCTCTTGGATGTCTTCCCCGCGACCGAGGAGCGCGCGGTGCGGGTGGATATGTTCGATGTGGAGATCGAGTCGCTGCGGTGGTTCTCGACGTTCACGCAGCGCTCGCTCGGGGATGTCGATGAGGTCGAGATCGCCCCCGCGGCCGAGCTCGCGGCCGAGCACCGAGAGCTGGCGGAGATCGCCGCCCTGGAGGAGGAGGCGAACCGCCCGGACATCGCCGAGCTCCTGCCGGTCGAGCGCTTCGGCGCCCTGCTCGACCTGCTCGGCGCGGACACGCAGCTGCTGGTGGCCGCCGAGGAGGAGCTTGCGCCGGCGTTGAGCGATCACTGGACCGACGTCACCACTGCCTTCAAAGACGAGGATGCCCACCACCTGTACGTGAGCCCCGAGCAGATCGAAGCGGCATTGAAAGAACGCGCGCGGATCTGGTTGTCGTCACTGGCAAGCGGCCAGGAGATCGAGCTGCGCGCACAGAGCGCGGACACCGCGGCGCGTTCGCTGGGCGAGGCCGAGCCGGAGCTCGAGAAGCTCGTGCGAAGCGGCTACCGCACGGTCGTGGCCTTCCCCCAGCGCGGCGAGGGCGAGCGCGCGGCCTACAACCTCGGTCGCCTGCAGGCGACGTGGCTGGGCGAGGGCACCTCCCAGGACGTCGGCCACCAGGCGATGGAGCCGTCGCTGCGCTTTGCGAGGGCGTCCCTGCGCGAGGGCTTCATCGCGCCTGCGCTCAAGCTCGCCGTATACCCCGAGCACCGCCTGCTGCGCCGCCGCCGTGCCGCGCGCGGGGATCGCCCTGGCGGGGGCGGGAGGGGTCCGGCTCACCGGGGGGCGCTGCGCTCGTTCACCGAGCTGCGCACGGGCGACATCGTCGTGCACGAGGACCACGGCGTGGCGCGCTTCGCGGGCTTTGAGACGCGCACCGTCGCGGATGTGACGCGCGACTACCTGTACCTCGAATACCAGGGCGACGACAAGGTGTTCGTGCCCACCGACCAGCTCGCCAAGATCTCCCGCTACGTCGGTGCCGGTGCCGAGCATCCACCACTGAGCAAGCTCGGGGGCACTCGCTGGGACACGATGAAGGCCCGGGCACGGCGTGCCGCGCAGGAGCTGGCGGGGGAGCTGCTGAGCCTGTACGCCGAGCGCCGCCGGCGGACCGGTCACGCGTTCGAGCCGGACTCCGACTGGCAGCGAGAGTTTGAGGAGCGCTTCCCCTTTACTGAGACCCCCGACCAGCGCGAGGCAATCGAGCTGGTGAAGGCGGACATGGAAGCGCCCCAGCCGATGGACCGTCTGATCTGCGGCGACGTCGGCTACGGCAAGACCGAGGTCGCGCTGCGCGCGGCGTTCAAGGCGGCGAACGAGGGCAAGCAGGTGCTGATGCTGGTGCCGACGACGATCCTCGCCCAGCAGCACTACGGCACGTTCGCCGAGCGGCTCGCCGACTACCCGTTCACGCTCGAGCACGTCTCGCGGTTTCGCTCTCAGGCCGAGCAGAAAACGGCGATCAAGGGCTTCGCGGATGGAAGAGTCGACATCCTGATCGGCACCCACCGGGTGCTCTCGCGCGACGTTCGCGCCAAGGATCTGGGGTTGTTGATTGTTGATGAGGAGCAGCGCTTCGGGGTCAAGCAGAAGGAGCTGTTGCGCCAGCTGAAGCTGAAGGTCGACGTGATCTCGATGAGCGCCACGCCGATCCCGCGCACGCTGCAGATGTCGCTGGCGGGGCTGCGGAACATCTCCGTGATCGAGACGCCCCCGGAGGGCAGGCGGCCCGTGAAGACGTATGTGGGGGAGTACGAGGAGGAGCTGGTCAGGAAAGCGATCATGCGCGAGCACGAGCGTGATGGGCAGGCGTTCTTCCTGCACAACCGTGTCGAGACGATCGACGAGACGGCCGAGCGGCTGCGGGCGCTGTGCCCGCAGGTGCGCTTCGCCGTCGCCCACGGCCAGATGGGTGAGGGGGAGCTCGAGGAGGTGATGATGGACTACCTGCGCGGCGGCGCCGACGTGCTGGTGTGCACGTCGATCATCGAGTCGGGGATCGATATCCCCCAAGCGAACACCCTGATCGTGGAGCACGCAGACGCGTTTGGGCTGGCGCAGCTGTACCAAATCCGCGGGCGCGTGGGACGCAGCCGCGAGCGCGCGTACGCCTACCTGCTCTACGACTCGGCGGCGGCGCTCACGCTGGAGGCAGCGCAGCGCCTGGCGGCGCTGTCGGACTACACCGAGCTCGGCGCGGGCTTCAAGATCGCGATGCGCGACCTGGAGATCCGCGGTGCGGGCAACCTGCTCGGCGATGAGCAGTCCGGGCATGTGGCGGCGCTGGGGTTCGAGCTGTACATGCAGATGCTCGACGAAGCGGTGGCGTCCGTGGATGGGGACCGGTCCGCCGTCGAGGAGCTGGCAGAGCCTGTGCGCCTGGATGTGAACGTCGACGCCTATGTGCCCAGCGATTACGTTCCATACGAGCAGGCGAAGATCGAGGTGCACCGCCGCGTGGCGGGGGCGTTTGAGGTGGCGGACGTGGAGGGGCTGCGGGAGGAGCTCGAGGATCGCTTCGGGCCGGTGCCAGAGCCGCTTGCAAACCTGCTGGCTTTGCAGCGCGCGCGCATCAAGTTCGGCCAGGCGGGTGTGCGGACTGTCAGCTTCCGGGGGGACCGTCTGGCGGTGACGCCCGTCGAGCTCGACTCGGTGCGCGCGAAGCGACTGCGCAAAGAGTTGCCTGAGGCGCTGTACGAATCCGGACGCTCACAGGTCTCGGTGAGGGTGCCGAAGGAGGGCAAGGAGCGGTTTCCGGCCGTGGTCAGGGCTGCCGAGGTACTGCTGGCGATCAGCCGCGAGGCCGCTTAGGCTGCCTTTAGCTATTCGTTAAGCACGGCTTCGGAGGTTTCCGCTAGAGTGCCCGCGTCGTGTCCAAGGCCTTTCGAATCATCCCGGCGCTAGGCGCCGTTTTGTTTGCCCTCGTGGGTCTGTCTGCGTGCGGTGGTGGCATTCCCGGCGACTCCGTCGTTGCGGTCGACGGCAAGGGAGTCACGAAGACCGCGTTCAACCACTGGATGAGCGTCGCCGGGGCCTCGAGCGCGACGACCCCGGGTTCCAAGCCGGTCATCCCGGACCCGCCGAACTACACCGCCTGCATTGCGCACGAGAAATCCCTCGCGCCCAAGCCGGCCAAGGGTCAGGCGGCGCCCACCGAAGCAACGCTGAAGTCCCAGTGCGAACAGCAGTACAAATCGCTGCAGCAGGAGGTGCTCGGTTTCCTGGTCTCCTCCGAATGGGTGCTCGGTGAAGCGAACTCGCTGGGCGTGAATATCTCTGACAAAGAAGTCAAGAAAGAATTCGAAAAAATCAAGAAGACGCAGTTTCCGAAGGCCGCGGAATTCGAAAAATTCCTAGCCACCTCGGGTCAGTCCGTCTCGGACCTGCTGCTGCGCGTCAAGCTGAACCTGCTCTCGCAGAAAATCCAGAAGAAGGTCGCGAAAGGCAAAGGCGCTCCCAGCAAGGCCGAAATCGCCAAGTACTACAAAGAAAACCAGTCGCGCTACGGAACGCCGGAAAAGCGCGCGGTGGAGATCATCCTCACCAAAACAGAAGCGGCGGCTAAGAGCGCCAAGAAGGAAGTCGAATCAGGCAAGAGCTTCGCGAGCGTCGCCAAGAAGGTTTCGATCGACCCGACGAGCAAGGCCAGCGGCGGCTTGCTGTCGGGGGTGGTCAAGGGCCAGGAGGAGAAGTCACTCGACGCGGCGATCTTCTCCGCCAAACCGAACGTGTTGAGCGGCCCGGTGAAGACTCCGTTCGGCTACTACGTCTTCGAGGTCAAAAGCAGCACGCCAGGCAGTCAGCAGACGCTGGCGCAGGTCGAACCGGCGATTAAGCAGCAGCTGACCGCTACTCAACAGCAGACGGCGCTCAGCACCTTCGTCAAGAACTTCAAAAAGAAGTGGAAGGCAAAAACGGACTGCCGCGCTGGCTATGTAGTGGCCGACTGCAAGCAGTACAAAGAACCGAAGACGCCGGCGGGGCTCTCCACTGGTGCTGGTACGGCAACACCGCAGACGAGTACACCGCCGCAGACGACCAAAGTACCCGTCACGCCGGCCAAAAAATAGGTCGGGTCCGGGTCGTGCCGGTGACTGAAGGGCCGGTCGCATGAGCCAGATCGAGCGGGTCCACGCCCGCCAGATCCTCGATAGCCGCGGTAACCCCACGATCGAGGTCGAGATCGGCCTGCGCTCTGGTGCCCACGGCCACGCAGCGGTGCCCTCGGGGGCTTCGACGGGCGAGTTCGAGGCGAAGGAGCTGCGAGACGGCGGGGAGCGCTGGCAGGGAAAGGGCGTGACCCGGGCGGTGGCGAACGCGAATGGCGAGATCGCGCGGGCGGTCACCGGCATGGACGCCTCAGATCAGCGTGGCCTCGACGAGGCTCTGGTCGAGCTCGACGGGACCCCGGACAAGTCACGGCTGGGCGCCAATGCGATCTTGGGCGTGTCGCTGGCGGTGGCGCATGCGCAGGCGGCCGAGGAGGGCCTGGCGCTGTGGCGCTATTTGGGCGGTGAGTCGGCGCGGGTGCTGCCGGTGCCGATGATGAACGTGCTCAACGGCGGGGCGCATGCCGACAACAAAGTCGATTTCCAGGAGTTCATGGTGGTGCCACTCGGCGCTCAGAGCTTCTCTGAGGGACTGCGGATGGGCACTGAGGTCTTCCACGCCCTGAAGGGCACCTTACGCGAGCGGGGACTGGGCACCACCGTGGGCGACGAGGGGGGTTTTGCCCCGGACCTGGCGTCCAACGAGGATGCGCTGAAGATGCTCGTGGCGGGCATTGAGGCGGCGGGGCACACTCCGGGCGAGGATGTGGCGATCGCGCTTGACCCGGCTGCGAGCGAGCTCTATCGCGACGGCGGATATGTGCTCGAGCACGAGGGGCGCACGCTCAGCGCCGGCGAAATGTCCGATTACTGGGCCGATCTCGCCTCTCGCTACCCGATCGTCTCGATCGAGGATGGGATGGATGAGGAGGACTGGGACGGGTGGAAGGCGCTCACCGAGCGCCTGGGGAGCTCGGTGCAGCTGGTGGGGGACGACCTGTTCGTGACCAACACCGAGCGCCTGCAGCGCGGCATCGAGGAGGGTGTGGCGAACTCGATTCTGATCAAGGTCAACCAGATCGGAACGCTGAGCGAGACCCTGCAAGCGGTCGCGATGGCGCGTGAGGCCGGCTACACCGCCGTAATGAGCCATCGCTCTGGTGAGACAGAGGACGTGACGATCGCCGACCTCGCGGTGGCCACCGGCTGCGGACAGATCAAGACCGGCGCGCCGTCGCGCTCGGACAGGGTGGCGAAGTACAACCAGCTGTTGCGGATCGAGGAGCAACTGGGGTCCGATGCGCAGTTCCCCGGGCGCGCGGTTTTTCGCCGCTGACGCAAGAAGGAAGCCAGCGCAAGAGGGCGAATGCGAGAGGGATGCCCTCCGCCTCGCACTCGGCTCGCCGCTCTTCGGCCCGCCGTGCCGCACGACCCGCCCCGGCGCGCGTCCGCTGGGACCGGATGGGCCGCGTGGCGATGCTCGGCGTGCTGGTGATCCTGGCCTACCTGTACCTGAGCGCTGGAGTTCATCTTCTGAGCACGTGGCTGCAGGCGCGCGACGTGAGCACGAAGGTAGCCGCTATGCAGCGCGAAAACACGAAGCTTCGGCGCCAGCACGAAGCACTGGGAAAGCTCGCGACGGTCGAAGCGCAGGCGCGAGCACTGGGCATGATGAAGCACGGCGAGCAGCCGTACATCATCAGCAACTTGCCCAATAACTGATCCTAGTCCGCGCTGCTAGCCTCGCCCGGAGTGTCGGAATTCGAGAACGCGATCTACCAGTGGCAACAGGGCGAGCGCCGGCTGCGCGCCGCGCCGGCGCAGCGCGGGGCACAGCTGGAGCGCGTCACCGAGGCATTGGTCGCGGAGCTGCGCAGGCGCCTGGGCGGGAGGTTCTCGGCGGAGGAGCTGGTTGAGCTCTACGGGCGCGGTACCGCATGGTGCCTGCAGGTGGCGATGAAGGCGGCCCCGGAGGATCCGTGGGCATGGGAGGCGGGCATCGTGGTCGACGCTGCTTTCGGGAGATATCTGCGCGGGGCCTCGGACTATGCCGGAGGCCGCAGAGAGGTAAAGATAGCCTAGTCGTCGCTGTCGGAGCCGGTGCGGCGGATCACGATGCGGTCTTCCTCGACAAGGACCTCAACGGGCCGGTGACCGGCCCAGTGCTCGGCATAGATCGGGTTGTCCTGGACGGCGGGGTCGAGCCACAGGCCGTAGCCCTCCTCACCGTGGTCGAAGGTGCCCTCCAGGGGACCGGCGTTGTTGCGCGCGGTGCGCCGGCCACGACCACCGCGACGGCTGCGACGGCGCCGGGGGGCGTCTTGCTCGCCGGTGTCGGACTCCTCCTCGTCATCATCCTCGTCCTGCTCCGGCGGAGCTTCTGCCTGGATGCGGGCGGCCTCGATCTCGGCCGCTTCGAGCTCGGCGGCAATCAGCGCGTCGTCCTCGGCACGGAGGTCGATCTCCTCGTAATCGGCTCCTGGCGCTCCCGCGGCGGCCTCCTCGTCGCCTGAGAGCTCGTTCTGGCGCTTGAAGAGCTCGATGTCTCGCACGCTGACCTCGAGCTGGTGGGCGATCCAGGCGTCGGTGCGGCCTTGCCGTACCCAGAGGCGGATCTGGTTCAAATGTGGGCGCAGAGATCTACGAGCCATGGACGGTCCGGGAGACTAGCGCATAGCGGCCGGAGCACGCCGGGGTCGCGTTCTCCCGGCCCTCAGACTATGCTTGGCCCATCGGCTGCGGGGGCAAGCAAGCCGGTTGCCTGTAGGCAAAGAGGAAGGTGCACCGAATGCTGGTCCTGACCCGCAAGTCCAACCAAAGCATCATGATCGGGGACGATGTCGAGGTGTCGGTCCTGTCTGTGATGGGCGACAAGGTGCGCATCGGTATCCAGGCCCCGCAGGAGGTCCCGGTATTCCGCACGGAGATCTACTTGGAGATCCACCGCAAGGATGGGGAGGGCGCCGCCGAGCAGGACGTTCGCGGCGAGGTGAGCGAGGCGCTGCGGGATTTGAGCGACGGCCCTCAGCCCAACAACAAATAAAGCGTGCGGAACATGATCACGGTGACAATCACCGCGGTCGCGATCAGCGTGAGCACGAGTAGCACGAAGCGAACAGAACCGCGCTTATGACGCCGCTCCACCTCGCGCTTGAGTGCGCGCTGCTCGGTCGTGCGTCGCAGCGAGGCGCGGCGGCGACGCTCGAGCGATATCTCTTTGACGAACGCCCGCTCCAGCTCGCCAAGGCTTTGTTTCATTCTCACGATGTCTTGGCGCGCTCGTAGACGGCGACGAAGCGGAGATAGTTCTCGGCGATCTTGCGAGCGCCGGTGGCGCGGTCGATCTTGCCATCGACGTAGGCCTTCAGCGGGTCCCACCAGATCGAGCGCCCGATCGCGAAGCCGACGAAGCCGTCGACGGGGGCGGCCTGCGCGAGCCAATGGTCGACCTTCGCGTCATCGGCGCCCCGGCCGAGGACGACGCAGACCACTCCGTCGCGCCCACCGGCGCGCGCTTGGGTGACGAGCATCTCGCAGTCGGAGCGTTCATCGACCCCCTCGATCTTCCAGATGTCCACCTCGATGCCCGCATCCTGAATCTCGGCGATCGCACCGCGCATCAGCGCGGGACGCAGCTCGGCGTCGTAGCGCTCTGAGTCGCCGCCCACGGCCTGTAGCTGGGTCTCCTCCGCAGGTACCAGCAGCTCGAACAGGAACTTGCGCTCGTGCTCTGAGAGCCAGTCGCTCAGGCGCTTGAGCTTGGCCAGCTGCTCGCGGTTTTCGCTGGCGTTGCCCTCGGGGTTGTAACGGACGAGGACCTTCGTGAAGTCGGGGTCAAACTTGAGGATGTGCTCGCCGAAGTCCTCGCCGTACTGGAAGTCGAACATGTTCTGGCCTGAGCGCTCAGCGGGCATCGCCAGCTTTAGGCTCTGTGCACGCGCTTCCTCGGGCACAGTGCCGCCGAACTGCTCATCGACGAGCACGCCGGTAACTGAGGGATCGGCGCCAGCGGTGACCGCTTGCTGAAGTCCCTCGAAGATCAGGTGCTTGGCGTCGGCGATCATCGCCGTCTGCTCGGGATCGGGGTCGCCCTCGATGCCAAAGAACTTCTTTTGGAAGGACCCCCGGTGGTCGAACGCGAGGATGTAGAGCTTCCCGTCGTAGCCTGGTTTCATCGCTTGAGTATTTCAGAGGTGTTCGGGCCGGGCTTGATCGGCACTTAGAATGAGTTGACGATGTCCTCTGCTCCCGATCTGTTCGTGGTGTGCAAGCAGTGCGGATCGGAGGTCAGCCCGTACATCACGGAGTGTCCTTACTGCGGGCACCGCCTCCGCCGCCGCGCGCCTGAGCTGCCGCGCGAGAAGGACGCGGGCGCTCAGCGGCGCTTACGAGGACTGCGCCTGCCGCGCGTGAATGGTCCTCGCGTACGCCGCGCGGCGAGGCCGCGGGCCGGCTCGACGCCTTATGTGACGATCGCGCTGGTGGCGATTAGCTGCGCGGCGTGGGTTGCGTTCCACGCCAAGCCGGACCTCTATTTCCACGTGGCGATCGTGGGTCCCATCAACGGGGAATGGTGGAAGCTCTTCACCACCCAGTTCGCCTATCTGAACGGGCTGTATGCGTTCCTCGCGCTGCTGGCTGTCGCGATCTTCGGCTGGCTGCTCGAGCGTCGCCGTGGGCCGGCCGTGGCGCTCGTGGTGTTCCTTGGGGCTGGAGCGGCCGGGGCGCTGGTGGCGAGCGCCGTCTATGCCGAGCCGATCGTGGGCGGTGGCAACGCAGCGGCTCTGGGCCTGCTGGGCGCCTGGGTGGTTCCGGACTTCAGAGACGCGCGTGCGGGCCACTATTACGAGGGCGACCTGCTCGGCGCCGCGGCGATCGCCGTCCTGCTGCTGGTAATGCCTTACGCGCGCCCGGAGGCAAGCTGGCTGGCGGGCGTGGTGGGCGGGGTGATCGGGCTGGTGCTGGGGCTCGGCATGTACCGCTCAGATCCCGCGGAGACCTAGGACGGAACGCTCCTATGATGGGGGCTCACGGAAACGGCGAAGAAGAGGAGCAGCGAAGATGGAGATCCGCTTCCTGGGCCACGCGGCCTTCGAGCTGACCGACGGAGATACGACGGTGCTGATCGACCCATTTCTCACGGGCAATCCGAAGGCGGCGGCCAGCGCCGATGAGGTGAGCGCAGACGCGATCCTGCTGACGCACGGCCACGCCGACCATCTCGGAGATACGGTGGCGATTGCCAAGCGCACCGGCGCGGAGGTGGTGGCGATCGTGGAGATCGCCAACGAGCTCTCTGAGGAGGGCCTGGAGAAGGTCCGCGACCCCAACCTCGGGGGAACCGTCGAGTGCGGCTGGGGCTCGGTGAAGCTGGTGCCGGCTTGGCACACCTCGACGACTCCCAAGGGTGCCGTGAACACCCCGGCCGGCCTGATCGTGAACTTCGCCGGTAAGACCATCTATCACTTGGGTGACACCGCTCTGTTCTCCGACCTGGAGCTGATCGCAAGGCGCGCAGGTGAGATCGACCTTGCGCTGATCTGCGTGGGCGGCCACTACACAATGGACCGCTTCGATGCGGTGCAGGCGGCGAAGCTGATCGGTGCGCGCGAGGTGATCCCGTGCCACTACGGCACCTTCCCGGCGATCGAGACCGACGTGCAGGCGTTCAAGGCCGATGTGCAGGCGGACTCTTCCTCGCATGTGGTGGTGCTTGAGCCGGGCGAGAGTCACTCGCCATGACGATGACCAACGCCGTCGTGCTGATCGAGGCCGAGCGCGACGCGCTCTCGAGCTTGGGAAGCGCGCTGGCGGACGTGGAGGGCGTGGCGGAGGCCTATTCGGTGACGGGTGAGTGGGATTTCGTCGCGATCGTGCGCGTTGCCGACCACGAGCAGCTGGCGAATGTGGTGACTGCAGAGATTGGCGGTCTGGCGGGTGTCACGCGCACCCAGACGATGGTCGCGTTCGCGGCTTTCTCGCGCCACGATCTCGAGTCGCTGTTCTCCATCGGCGAATAGGGCGGCGGGGCAGTGACGACGGTGCCTTTGAAGCCGCAGTACGGGCCGACCCTTGGCCAGCTGCTGGCGCCGCGCTGGCATGCGGCGGGGAGGATGGCGCGAGGAACGGTGATCGCGGCGGGTAGCGGTCTTGCGGTACTGGCGGTGGCGGTCGTTCTCACGCTCTTGCCCGCCACGTTTTCTCACGGCGGTGCGGCGCCGTTTGGCTTTAGCTACCGGGGCCTCTACCGGACAGCCGCGGCGCCCGGGGAGCTCGTGCGGATCGAGCGCCGCTCGCCGGGCGGTGAGCTGGAGGACTCCTTCGCGGTGGCGCCGCTGCGGCTGCCGCCCTATGTGGGTAGCGTGAGCGGCGAGCTGCCCCTGTATGCGAGCGGCTACATCAATGAGCTGAGCAGGAAGTACAGCGGCTTCTTACTGCGTGGTGAAGGCAAGACGCGTGTGAATACGGTCCCCGGTTACAACGTGCTCTACACCGTGTTGGTTGCAGGCCGCAGGTTGTACGGGCGCGACGTGCTGCTGCTGCCAGAACGCCCGGGGGCACGCGATGGGGTGGCGATCGAGATGCTGAGTACGACGACGAGCTCGAAGGTCTCCTCGCCGCTTGAAGTTGGGGTCTCCGGCGTGCTGGAAAAGCCGCTGAAGACCTTTACCTTCGGCTAGCCGCCGCTTGCGGGGGGAGCCGGAGTGCCGCCGGTCTGTTCACTCGGGCTTTGCGCCGGCGCTGGAGCTGGCACTTCGCTGGTGGGCGCAGGTGGGTTAGGAGCCGGTGCCGGTTCTTGAGGCGCGGCGGGCTGGGGGGCTGCTTCGCTTGGGGGCGGCGGGGTGCTGACCGGCACCGCAGGCGTACTGGGCTGTGGCTGCTGGGTGGCCGCAGCGGGAAGTTCGGTGGTCTCGGTCGTGACCTGCGTGACAGGTGTCGCGGCTGGTTTGGTGGGCGCCGGGGTGACCGGCGGGGGCGCCACCTCTGCGACGGGCGTGGCGCGTGGGGTCACGGCGGCGGTGATTGTCTTGGCCTTCGCGCTGGAGCGGTGACTCCTGAGATGATGGGTTACCGCGGTGACCGCCCGGCTGCTGGGGGGGGTGGTGGAGCTGACCGGTTGGGGCTGCTCGCGCGCGACGACGGGCCCTTCGGCGGCGCTCGCCAGGCGGGCGGTGCCCTGTGAGGAGCTTTGATGGTGGCGGGTTACGTGGCTGGGGTGGTTGACGGCGACGGCGCCGGCGGTGACGATCGCGGCGGCGGCGAGTCCGGCAACCGCCTTGGCGCCGAGCGCGCCGGCCCCGGCCGTCAGAATGCCGCCGGCGGCGCTGACCCCCCCGGCCGTGCCGGCGCCGGCGGCCGAGGCTGCCCCCGCGGTGGCCCCAGCCGTTGCCCCTGCGCCCGAAGCTACGTGCGCGCTGCCAGCCGAGGCGGTTGAGCCGAGCTTGGTGAGAAGCAGGTGCTTGACCAGCAGCAGCGGGCCGACAGGGAAGATAGCGGCGAGTGCGTGGTTGTTGTCCTTGAGGTGCTTTTTGAAGGCGTGGCAGCGTTCGCAGTCGCGCACGTGCCGGCGGGCGGGAGCACCCAGCTTGATCAGCCCCTCGGCGACCTCTCCGAGCTCCAGACGAACCTCCGCACAGCTGAGCTTGCGCGCCTCGGTGGCCTCGGCCAGGGAGATGCGGGCGCGTACGAGCAGCGACTTGACCGACGGCACTGTCGTCTCCATCGCGAGGGCGATCTGCTCGTAGGAGAGCGCGTCTATCTCGCGCAGCAGAAGCGCGGTGCGCTGAGTCTCGGGCAGCTGCCGGACGTCAGCGATTAGCTGGCGGAAGCTCTCGCGGCGGAGCACCTTATCGCCGGTCGAGATGCCCTGCTCGGCGAAGTGGATGTCCATCGAATCGACACCAACCGCGGTCGCGCGGCGCAGGTGGTTGAGTGAGCGGTTGCGCGCGATCCGGTACAGCCACGGGCGCACGTTGATCTCGCGCTCGTCGGCGAGGATCGCGTTGAAGGCCGCGGTGAAGACCTCCTGCAGCACATCCTCAGCGTCCTCCCGTGAGGAGAGCATGTGCCGGCAGAAGGAGAGCAGGCGCGATTGGTAGCGTGAGAAGAGCGTCTCGAAGGCCGCATGCTGGCCCCGGCGAGTGAGCGCGACTAGCCGCTCGTCGGACTGGAGGCGCAGCAGTGGCGAGGGCCTGGAGAGACCCGGCACGCTGCTGTGTGTTAGTGCGGAGACCTCCACGGGCGGTCCAGTCCTTTCTACCCTTTCCTACACGGTAGCAAGCTGGAAGTTGCGGGTTTGCGGGCTCCCGTACACTGGCGTGTTCGTAGGCCCGGGTGGCGGAATCGGTATACGCAGCGGATTTAAAATCCGCGGCCCGCGAAAGGGTATGTGGGTTCGAGTCCCACCCCGGGCATCGCGCGCACAGCGAGCTTGGATAGAGTCGCGGCATGTCTACCCGGGAGAGCGCGGAGAAGGCCGCCGAGACCGAGACCTTTCACGGTGGGCGGCTGATCGCCCGGCGCTTGAAGGCGCATGGAGTGAGCAAGCTGTTCACGCTCTCAGGCGGGCACCTGTTCTCGATCTACGACGGGTGCAAGGAGGAGGGAATCGAGATCGTGGACGTGCGCCACGAGTCCACGGCGGCATTCGCCGCGGAGGGCTGGGCGAAGGTGACGCGTGAACCCGGCGTGTGTGCGCTGACCGCGGGACCGGGGGTCACGAACGGGATGAGCGCGATGGCGAGCGCGCAGGCGAATCATTCGCCGATGGTCGTGCTCGCGGGGCGCGCGCCCGCAATGCGCTGGGGGATGGGCTCGCTGCAGGAGATCGATCACGTGCCGTTTGTGCGACCGCTAAGCAAGCTGGCGGCGACCCCGGAGAGCACCGCGGAGATCCCGGGCTTGGTCGACGAGGCGTTCAGCATGGCGCTTGCCGGGCATGGGGGCCCTACGTTCGTGGACTTCCCGATGGACTACGTGTTCATGGAGGCAGCGGAGCCGGAGGGAGTCCTGGAGGAGTCACCCGAGCGCGCGAGCAAAGGCGCCGATGGCGATCAGGTGCAACGCGCGTCCGAGCTGCTGAGGGGGGCGGAGCGCCCTGTAATCATGGCGGGCACCGATCTGTACTGGGGGCACGGCGAGCAGGCCCTCCTCGAGCTCGCGCAGACGCTGCGGATTCCGGTGTTCTTGAACGGTTTGGCGCGGGGATGTGTCCCGGCGGACCACGAGCTGTTCTTCTCTCGCGTGCGCGGGCAGGCGCTGAAGGGTGCGGACGTGGCGCTGGTGGTGGGCGTGCCGATGGACTTCAGGCTGGGCTTTGGGGGATCGTTTGGGGATGACACGGAGATCGTGGTGGTCGACTCGGCAGAGCCCGAGCGCCCTCATCCAAGGGCGGTGGCGGCGGAGTGCTATGGAGCGTTGGCGACGACACTGAGCGACCTGCGGGGAGCGGCGGGGGCGAAGGCCCTGAACAGCGAGGATTGGATCGCGGGGCTGAGGGAGAGCGAGGCAGAGCGCCGCGAGGCAGAGCGGGCTGAGCTCGATGACGAGCGGATGCCGCTGCATCCGATGCGCCTTTATCGGGAGCTCGGAGAGGTGCTCGACCGCGACGCGATCGTGATCGGGGATGGCGGGGACTTCGTGTCCTACGCGGGACGGGTGATCGACAGCTTCGAGCCCGGCTGCTGGCTTGACCCAGGGCCGTTTGGCTGTCTGGGTGCGGGGGCGGGATATGCGCTGGCGGCGAAGCTAGCGAAGCCGGGCAGGCAAGTGGTGCTGCTGCAGGGGGACGGCGCGTTCGGGTTCTCGGGAATGGAGTGGGACACGCTGGCCAGGCACGGGGTGAATGTGGTGGGAGTGATGGGGAACAACGGGATCTGGGCCCTTGAGAAGCATCCGATGGAGTTCCTGTATGGGTATTCGGTGGCGGCGGATCTGAGGCCGGGGACGAGGTATGACCAGGTTGTGGAGGCGCTGGGGGGATATGGCGAGCTGGTAGAGCGCCCAGGGGACCTGCGAGGAGCGTTGGAGCGTGCGTTCAGCGCGGACAAGCCTGCGCTCGTGAACGTGCTGACCGATCCGACGGTCGTTTATCCGCGCAAATCGAACCTCGCCTGAGCGTCAGGCCAGGCCGGCGAGGCGCAGCGCGCCGCCGAACAGGATGTCGTGGTCGGAGACCTCGACACAGTCGAGCTCGAACGCCCGGAAGGCCTCGGAGAGGAGGATCATGCCGGCGACGATCGTAGGGGCGCGGTCGGGGTGCAGGCCGGCTATGGCTCGGCGCTGGGCTTCGGTCATGTCGGCCAGGCGGGCGAGCAGGAGCTCGGTGGTGGCGAGCAGGAGAGGGTATCCGTGGACCCGGGAAGGGTCGTAGGGATCGAGCTCTTGGTCGATCGCGGCGGCAGAGGTGGCGGTGCCGGCGACGGCGATGCCTTCAGTGACTGGGGAGCGCTCCTCTGGTGGCAGGCCCTCTAGGAAGATTGTGCGGACGTCTAAGGCGAGGCTTTGAAGCTCAGATGGCGCGGGTGGATCGCTTTTGATGTGGCGCTCGCTCATACGGACGACGCCGGCGGGAAGGGAGACGTGGAAGGTGGCGGTGGAGTTATGGCCGACGATGAACTCGGTAGAACCCCCGCCGATGTCGATCACTACACAGGGCTGCTCGGAGGGCTCGCGGTCATGCATCGCGCCGAGGAAGGTGAGCTGGGCCTCTTCCTCGCCGGAGAGGGTGCGGGCGTCGAGTGAGAAGTCCTCGCGAATGCGCTCGGTGAAGGCGGCGCCGTTGGAAGCGTCGCGGACAGCCGAGGTGAGGACTGCAAGGTTGGCGGCACAGTCATAAGCAATGATTTCGGTGCAGTAGCCATCGAGCGTGCGCAGCACGCGGGAAATCGCCTCCTCAGAGAGCGACCCGGAGGCGTCGACGCCGTCGCCGAGCCGGGTGACCGTGGACCGCCGAACCAGTGGGGAGACGGCGCCCGAGGAATCGACGCCGGCGATGAGCAGGCGGGTGGAGTTGGTGCCGATGTCGATTACCGCGACGCGGGTCATGCGGGCGGATAGTAGATCGGAACGTTCTCGAGTAGGTTCGCCGGTGACTGCGAGCGGGAAGGAGCGAGGAAGCAGATGGGCAACAGCGAGCAGAGCAGGAGCGCGGGCGTGGCATTGGTGACCGGCGCGAATCGCGGGATCGGACGGGAGGTGGCGCGGCAGCTGGCTGAGCGCGATTACGAGGTGATTCTCAGCGCACGCGATCAGGCAAAGGCGAGCGCGGCCGCGGATGAGCTGAGCAGGGAGACCGGCGGGAAGGTGACTCCGCTGAGACTTGACGTGGCCGACCCGGTGAGCATCGCGCAGGCGGCTGAGCAGGTGCGTAGCGATCCGGGCAGCTTGGACGTGCTCGTGAACAACGCCGGGATTGGCAGCGACTTCGGCGTGGCGGGCGCCGACCCAGACTTTGAGAAGCTGCAGGCGGCGTTGGATACGAACTTCTTCGGGGCGTACCGGTTGACGATCGCGCTGCTTCCGTTGCTCCGGCAGAGTGAGCACCCGCGAATCGTGAACGTGTCGAGCGGTATGGGCGGGGTGACCGAGATGGGTGGGTGGTCGCCGGGGTACAGAGTGTCGAAGGCGGCGCTGAACGCGATGACGAGAATCCTGTCGACTGAGCTGAAGGAGGAGGGAATCCTGGTCAACTCTGCGTGTCCGGGCTTTGTGAACACGGATATGGGCGGCCCGATGGGCGCGAAGAAGCCGGTGGAGGATGGCGCCGCGGGAATCGTGTGGCTGGCGAGGATCCCGGATGACGGGCCCTCCGGTGGGTTCTTCCGGGATGGCGAGCCGGTCGCGTTCTGAGGGTGATTCGACCCTCATAGCTAGTCCGGTGAGCACCGCAAGAGGGCGCCCAATCCCCGCCCCAGAGCCACTGAGAGAGCGATTTCTGCTAGAACCTTTAGAAGCGACGCGGGGTGGAGCAGTCTGGTAGCTCGTCGGGCTCATAACCCGAAGGTCGCGGGTTCGAATCCCGCCCCCGCTATGCCGCTGACGGGGACCTTGGTGGTCCCCGTCAGTATTTCCGGGTCCTAAGCACGGGTCTACAGTGGTGCTTCTATCCCGCTCTTACTGCGGGTCTGATTCTCTGCTGGGTACGTAACCCGCCCGCTCGGCGCAGTCCGGGCAGAGCGTCTTGTACCACGGGGCGCGTGCGGGTGTCCGGTGCAGCCGGCCGGCCGCACCGCAGAGCTCGCAGGTGACGCCCGCGCGCCCCTCGGCGGTGTCGACGAGCTTCTCGGCGAGCTCCATGCGCCGCTCCAGGCCGGCGATGCGCTTCTGCCCCTCGGGCGTCTCCTTGTAGGCGTCCAGGCGCGCCCACCAGGCGTCGTGCGCTCGTTCCCACTGCGCCGATTCGGCGTCGCTGCACCCTGGGCCGGGTATTGACGGTTCGGGGTCATCGGGGTCGCGGATCTCCTCGCCGGGCTCAAAGTAGTAGCGAAGGCCACCGTACTTCTCCTTCACCTGATGAAGTTCGTAATTGGGCAGCAATGCGCGTAACTGCTCGTCGAGCTCGACCAGCAGGGGATACCAGCCGCGGTCGCAGCGGATCCAGCGCCCCCAGCCGTCGGGGATGCGGACGAGCATCTCGCGCAGCGCCTCCGTGTGCTCGCCTGCGTCCTTCGGTACGTGCATGGCGTTGAGGATCTGCTGGTGGTCGATGCTGCGTCCTACATGTGTCATCGCGTTGAACGCGGCTTGGAAGCCTTCGGCGTCACCGGTCGCCGAGGCCATCTGCCTTGCCGCGTCCGCGAGCGCGTCCCAGCGCGCCTGCACATCGCTCGGCAGGGTGGCCTGGTCTCTCTCGGGGTCGTCTGTGCGGTCGTCCTCGTTCATGATGAGCAGACAATACGCTTCAGGCGCGACACATCGGTGGGAGTCGGACAGCAGCTCGGGCGTGATCGTGGAGGCGTTGTCCCGGCTTGTCGTAGCTGGGCCGTCGTGTCGCTACAGTCGAGCGCATGACGATCCAACGCATGGACCACGTGGGCATCGTGGTCGACGACCTCGCCGCCGCGACGGCGTTCTTCGTCGAGCTCGGACTCGAGCTGCGGGGCGAGAGTCCGGTGCAGGGCGGTTGGGTGGACCGCTTGGTGGGGCTCGAGGGCGTCCGGGCGGAGATCGCGATGTTGGAGACTCCGGACGGCCACGGACGGATTGAGCTGGCGAAGTTTCATGCCCCGCCGGGCCGGAGCGGTGAGCGGCACGCGCCGGCGAACACCCCGGGTATCCGTCACATCACATTTGCGGTCGACGACATCGACGACGTGCTCGCCAGGTTGCAAGCCCGCGGTGCTGAGCTCGTCGGCGAGATGGAGCGCTACGAGAACACCTATCGGCTCTGCTACATCCGCGGCCCGGAGGGGATCATCGTCGAGCTGGCGGAGCGGATCGGCTGAGGGCTGCGGCCGGCCGCCAACCGCCTCGTCAGCGACAGCTGTCGCTGGGTCAGCCGGTGGCGTGTCCGTTTGCGGTGAGGGCGACCTCGATGTTGTCGCGGGTGGCGTTGGAGTAGGGGCAGACTTCGTGCGCGGCGCGGACGATCTGGACAGCGGTTGCGGAGTCGGTTACGGAGGGAAGGGTGACGTCGAGCTGCACGCCGAGCAGGAAGCCGCCCTTGCCGTCTGGCGAGAGGGAGACCTTTGAGTCGATGGCGACGTCGCCGGTGTTGGCCTTGAGGCGGCGGGCGACCACGCCGAGGGCGCTCTCGAAGCAGGCGGCGTAGCCGACGGCGAACAGCTGCTCTGGGTTGGTGCCGCCACCGGGACCGCCCATCTCCGTGGGGATGCGCAGATCGACTTCGAGCGCGCCATCGCTGGTGCGTCCGTGTCCCTCGGCGCGTCCTCCGGTTACGTGAGCCTCTGTTGTATAGAGAGTCTTGGTCATCCTGCACCTCCGGGTCGTGTGGCAGATGGGGTATCGAGAGTAGAACGCGCAGAGAGCAGGCCACGGCGATGGGGAAGGAGCAGCGGGTGGTGCCCGACGGTGCGTGGGACTCGATCCTCAATCGCTTGACAGACCCGGGCCGCTCGTACCGCGGCTTGCGTGGCGATACGCTTCGTTTTTTGGCTAGGACTGTTTGATCCCGCTCCGGCGGGCTGTGTGTCGCCGAGAGCACTACACGGGAGGTTGGTGTCGTGACTTTGCTCGGTGATTTCAAGAAGTTCCTGTTGCGCGGGAACGTCGTCGACCTGGCGGTGGCGGTTGTGATCGGGACCGCGTTTGGCTTGGTCGTCAAAGCCCTGGTGGCGGATCTGCTGACTCCGGTCATCGCGCTGATCTTCGGCAAGCCCGACTTCGGGACGCTGGCGTTCACGATCAACTCGAGCCATTTCCTGTACGGCGACTTCATCAACAATCTGATCACGTTCGTGTCGGTCGCCGCGGCGGTGTTCTTCTTCGTCGTCAAGCCGATGAACTACCTGCAGTCCCGTCGCGCGCAGGAGGACCCGGATACTAAGGAGTGCCCGGAATGCACAAGCGCGATCCCAGTGGCCGCACGCCGCTGTCCGTTGTGCACTGCACAGCTCGGGCAAGCCACAACAACGCCCATTGGCTAGGCCTGGCGCTGCGCTCCTCGCATCTCGCCGATCCAGTCGTCGAGCTCCTGCCAGCGGTCATAGAGCCACACGATTAGCGCGTCGCGCCCGAGGGGAACCTCGGCGGCTGGAAAGCGCCAGAACCGCAGATGGACCGTAGTGCCGACGAGGCCGCCGGACCAGATGTCGCTGATGTACTCAAAGCCGTCGAGGCCTACGTGGCCGAAGATCACGACGTCGGCGTTGCGCGCCGATTCGAGCAGCTCGAGGGTGCCGCCGAGGCGGGGCGGGAGCACGTTTTGCAGCCGGCCGGCCAGCGGTGCGAGCTCGGGTTGGCGCTCGGCGATGATCGCCTTGGCACGAGCGAGCTTCTCCATCGTGCAGCGCGTGCCCTCGGGATAGATCAGCAGACCGTCGTTAGAGGACATGTTGACGGTCAGGGCGCGCATCCGTTCGAGTTCGGATGCAGTGTCGCCCGAGGCGCGGCGCACGAACAGCGTTGGCACCCAGCGGCCGCCGATGTCGATCGTGGGAAGCATCTGCAGCTCGCGCTTGATGATGAAGCGGAAGTTGAGCCCGTGGGCACGCCCGAGGATCGCGTCGGGGAGTGCGTTGTCGATGATGCTGGCATGACGGATCATGACGAGGACTGGGCCTGGGGCTGCTTCTTTAATCCCACTAACTGCGAAGCGCAAACCGAATAGTGCGCGGATGCCGGCGAGGTGGCTGCGCAGCCATCGCCGCTTGAGGCGATACACGCGATCGCGCCGGCGAGCGCTGTCGCGGCCGCCCGAGAGGACCCAGATTAGGAGCAGTCCGAGAAGGCCGTAGAGCTCGCCGATGAGAAACCACCACAGCATTGCGAGCAGGCGGACCGCCATCCAGGGCTTGCGGCGGCGCAGGTACAGCGCAGCATCGACGGCTATCGCGCCGGTCAAGAGCACAGGCGAGAGCAGGGTGATCAGAACGAAAACGATGATCAAGACGGTGATGCCGCGCATGCGGCGCCACGCTCGGGAAGCGGCCGGGCCGTCGTCGGGGATCAGCGGACCCAGCGCCTCCATCATTCGAAGGCCATCGTACTCACGACGGGCAGGCAGCACTTATCGCCGATCAACCAATCACCATCTCCCCAACCACCCGTTCCGCCTCCTCCCGCCGCAGATCCATATCGACACGCAGAAGTTTCCAAACCAGCAGGTCGGTTGAAATCACGATCGCGTTCAGGCGCCGCTTGCGTTTGTCGCCTCGCAGGCCGCGCAGGAGCGGCGCGAAGGTCGTCTCTGCCCAGTGCCGGTGGTAGGCACGGCCGGCGTCTGTCATCTGTCGGACGGCGGGGATCCGCTCCTCCTGGGAAAGCATCCGCAGGATCGCCGACCCGTGTGTCTCATAGCGATCAAACAGCAGCGCGATCGTCTCTTGCACATCTCCGGTGGGGGCGGCGGGACGATCTGACATCTCTTGCTGGCCGAACCACGCATATGCGGCGAGGAACAGTTCGTCCTTGGAGCCGAAGCGCGTGTGCAGCGTCTGCGCCGTGACGCCGGCTTCAGTGGCGATCTCACGCAGCAGGACGTCCTCGTAGGAACGTGTCGCGAAGTGCCGCCACGCAGCGGTGAGCAGCCGCTCGCCGGTAGCCGCGGCCGCCTCGGCGCGAGCGTCCATCCGGTAAGGACGTTTTTGTGGTGGGCTCGACAAGTTCATTTGATATCGACTAAGATGAATATTATATGGCTCGCATCCTCGCCTACACCTCACCGGCGCGGAGCCACCTGTTCCCGCTCACGCCGATCCTCGACGAGCTCCACGGGCGCGGGCACGAGGTCGTGTTGCGCACGCTCGCCTCACAGATCGAGCTGATGCAGGCTCGTGGCTTCGCGGTAGCCCCGATCGACCCGCAGATCGAAGCGATCGAGCACGAGGATTGGCGTACGAGCAACCCGCGCGAGTCGCTGCGGCTGAACGTGAAGGTCTTCTGTGCCCGCGCCGAGCACGACGCCCCGGATCTGACCCAGGCGATTGCGGATACGGACCCGGACGCGGTGCTGGTGGACTTCAACTGCTGGGGAAGCCTGATGGCCGCGGAGGCCTGGGGTGGGCCATGGGCTGCGTTCTGCCCGTATCCGCTGCCGCTGCCCTCCAAAGACGCTCCGCCTTACGGCCCGGGGCTCGCTCCAGCGCGGGGACCGCTCGGCCATGTGCGCGACCGGCTCATCCGGCGGGTCGTGCTGAGCGCGATGGAAGGGCAGATGCGCCCAGCCATCAATGGCATCCGTGCGTGCAGCGGCCTCGCGCCGGTCAGCACGGCGGAGGAGTGGATCGCAGGCGCGCCGCTTTTGCTCTCGATGACAGCCGAGCCGTTTGAGTACCCGCGACGCGACTGGCCCGGGAACGTCGTGATGATCGGTCCCTGCGCTTGGGACCCACCCGCCGATCCGCCGCCATGGCTCGAGCAGACGACTGGGCCGATCGTGCTCGTTAATACCTCGACGGAGTTCCAGGACGACGGCCGGCTTGTCCAGGTCGCGTTGGAGGCGCTCGCCGGCGAGCCGGTCACTGTCGTCGCGACGCTGCCCTCCGGCGACCCGACCCAGTTCGAGGCGCCCGCGAACGCCCACGTCGAGCGCTTCATCTCGCACGGGGCGATCCTCGAGCGCGCCGCCTGTGCCATCACGCACGGCGGCATGGGCTCGACCCAGAAGGCGCTCTCACACGGCGTCCCGGTGTGCACGGTCCCGTTCGGGCGCGACCAGCTGGAGGTCGCCCGTCGCGTCGAAGTCGCGCGCGCGGGAACGCGGCTGCCCGCCAGCCGCCTGAACCCCGAGCGGCTTCGCAAGAAGGTGAGAGACGCGATGGCCATGACGGAGGGGGCGCAGCGCATCGCCGCCGCGTATATCGCCACCGGTGGGGCTCGCACTGCCGCCGGCGCCTTCGAGACACGCCTGCTGCGTCAAGCCGCGGCGAAAGGATAATGCTGATTGATGGCTCAGCGTTACAACATCCTCTACCGGCTCGGTATCACCCCGTAGGAGCATGAAGGACGAGTCCAGGGCGCCCCATCTCTGCTGTTTACTCGTTCAGCCCGAGAGTCCCGAGCACCTGGATCCAGTCGGTCTGTCCGACCATGAATTCGTTTTCCGCGAGCTTTGTTTCCAGACGCTTCGTGCGTGCCAGGATGCTGGCGTCGGCGCCGCGCTCATACGGGGCGAGCAGTCGCGGCGGAATCGTCTTTGGTTCGATCCCCTCCACCCGTGTGACGAGGCTGACGACAGCCGGGGAGATGACCTGGAAGCCAGTTGCCTTCCACGAGCGCACGTCTGTGCAGAGAGCGGGAAGAGGGACGGTCGCCAGTTCGTGCAGGTTGCGGGCGTAGCTCTTGGCGATGCGCGTGATTGCTTGGTTGCTCCAATGCAGCCGCCCTGTGGCGCTCACGAAGGAGCGGATCGGCCCGGCGGCGGCTCCGTAGGAGATCGACCACAGCGCCACGGTGACCTCGTGGCTGATCGGCTGCGATGCTTCGTTCTCAGGGGAGCCGGTGCCTATGAGAGGGCATTCGTGCGCGAGGACACCGTTCAGCTGCTCGATCTTCCTCTGCACCGGAGCGATCAGGGCCACATCGGCGCGAGCAAGCGTATAGTCCGCACGGATGTAGGCGTGCGTGGAGGCGATGTCTGCAGGTGTGGCGATCGCGCTGGCGGGCGCCAGGGCGAAGGCCAGCACGACGATGATGAGCGTGCAGCGCGAGCGCATTGCCGTTCAGAGTATCGCTGCCTCCACCCAAAGGCCATCGTACCCCCGGCGCCGCGTGGTCCACCGGCGGCCTCGGCGGTGCTTACACCCGCCGCCGCTGTGCTTCAGCCGCGGAGGGTTTGTGCCGATATTGGTCGGGTGATTTCCCCGGTGCGCGCGGTTCTCACCGTCGCCATTCTTGCGGGCACCCTCGTCTTTGCGCCGGCCGCCGGTGCGAGGAACCGAGCCCCCTCTGTATTGCGGCACGAGCGCGCTCATATCGCGGTCATCGGCGGTCAGTCTGCGCAAGCGGGCACGTTCCCGTGGATGGCCTACGTTCTCGACTTTCGCGGCAACGGGGTGGGGCAGTGCTCCGGGACGGTAGTCGCCCCAAACCTGGTCATGACGGCCGGCCACTGCGCCGAGGACATGCAGACCGGCGTGGTGAACGAAGCCTCGGGCTATCGGGTCGTGACCGGGAACGTGGATTGGGCCGCTCCCGCAACTGAAAGACAGGTCTCAGGTGTCACGAGGGTGATCGCTTGCCCCTGCTTTGACCGTCACACCGCCGTCGGTGATGTCGCGTTGCTGCAGCTGTCCACTCCTACCACGGCGCCGCCGGTCACGCTCGCCTCGAGTCCGCGTGGAAGCACGAGCGCGCTCCTGGCCGGATGGGGTAAGACATACTCCAGCCAGAACAGCCCGGTCGAACGGCTGCAGTGGGCACGGACGGTCCTGCAGGGCCCGGAATGGTGCGAACGCGAAGCCTCTCAGTTCAGCCCGGCGGGCGAGATCTGCACAATCGAGGAGCCCGCCCGCCAGACGGGCGTGTGCAACGGGGACAGCGGCGGCCCGCTGCTCGTGCCAGAACCGTCAGCGGCCGGCGGCATGGTGCAGATCGGCATCGCAAGCCACGTCTACGGCGAATGCGCCACCACCAGCCCGTCCGTGTTCACACGCGCCGGCGCGGTCTCCGCCTGGGTAAGCGGATGGGCGCAGGTACTCGCGAGCGCCCCTCCCGTCTCGGCACCCCTGCCGGCCAACACCGTCGCGGCACCCACCCTCGCGGGACTCGCCAGCAGCCGCTCAGTTACCCTCGGCAAAGGTGCCATCTCGCTCGTGCTCGCCTGCGACGGCGAAGGAGGAGTCTGCACGGGCAACGCGGAGGCGATCGTCATAGCGCGAGAGAGACTCATCGCCCGGCGCAACGGCAGATGGACAATATCCACGCGCATCCTCACGGTGAGGCTCGCCAATGTGGTCTTCGCGCTCGCGCCCGGCGCCAGCACCTCGGTTCGCTCGAGTCTCTCTGCTGAGAGCCAGACGCTGCTGTCACGTCTGGGTGGCGGACCGCTCGACGTGATACTGAGCGGCCGGGGCGTCACCCACCGCGTCGTGACGCTGAAGCCCCGGCGATAGTGGGGCACATGCCCAGTGGCAGCCAGCCCCGGGAGCTCGCCGCCGCCGTGCTGACGAACGGCTCCTGACAGCGGGTACGCCGCCTGCTGAGTGGCGGCTAGCGCTCCTGCTCGGTTGGGCGGATGAGGATCTCGTTGATCGCAACGTGCCGCGGCCGCGTGATCATGTAGAGGATCGCGTCAGCAATCTCGCCGGCCTGCAACCGCTCCATGTTCCCAAAACGCTCGGCAATCATCTCCCGGATCTCGGGGCGGTTGTGCTGGGAGAGCTCAGTCTCGACGGCTCCGGGCTCGATCAAACCGATGCGCACGTGGCGTCGCGTTACCTCCTGGCGCAGTGACTCGCTGAATGCGCCCACGCCGTGCTTGGTCAGGTTGTAAACGCCCGAGCCGCTGTTGACGTTGCGCCCGGCGACGGAGGTGATGTTGACCATGTCGGCGACGTTGCGCGGACCATCCTGCGCCGCCTGCAACAGATGGGGCAGCGCCGCATGGGCGCAGTGCAGCAGGCCGCGGACGTTGATGGCGATCATCCGCTCCCACTCCTCCACGGGTGCGCCGGAGATCGGGCCGAGGAGCATGACGCCAGCGTTGTTCACGAGGATGTCGATCCGTCCCGCCTTTGTCACCACCTCATCGATCACGCGTGCAGGCTCGGCGGCGTCTGTGAGGTCGGCGGGGATCACGATCGGCTCCGTCCCGGCCGGGGAGATCCGCGCCGCGAGGTCCTCCAGGCGATCTGCACGGCGGGCCACGATCGCGACGGTGGCGCCCTCGCCGGCGAGGGCAAGCGCGGTCGCCTCACCGATGCCACTCGACGCGCCGGTCACAACGGCGACGGTGGAACCGAGGCGGGGAGAGTGGCCCATGCCCGCCAGTATTACAAGGCGGCCGCTAGCCCTTGCACTGCCTGGGCCTCCAGTGTCTTCTTGACGACGTTCGTGCCCTGCTGCATCATCTCGGCGGTTGTGGTGGCGAGCTCGTTTGGCAGCAGGTCGGCGGTCCAAACGAACCTGGCCCCATTCTCTCCCTCAGAGAAGACTTGCGCGGATGCGTTGTGGTGCGTGTACGGGCCGCCGGTGATCGACCAGGCGAGCCGGCGGGTCTCGTCGTCGAGATCGATGAGCACCTCGCGGACCACTGCGCCGTTGAAGAAGGTGACGATCCGGTCCTCTCCGTCGAGCTGAGTGTCCGTGACGAAGCCCGGCACGAGACGCTCGTGAAGCGCACCCCAATCGCGAACCGCCGCCCACACGTCCTCAGGGCTTGCGTCGATCAGGATTTCCTTGCGAATACAAGCCATCTGAGTTCCCCTGTCTGTTGGATGAGGACTTCCTGGCGCCGCAAACGACCGCATCGTGTGGACGTCGCTTTAGAGCGAGACCACTGTCCGTTCAGCGGTGAGTATCCCCTCGAGCAGCCCTCAGCCCGATGTATTTTTTGGGAGACGGTCACGGTCGTAGGCCGGGCGAAAGCACAGTGTCACCGGTCAGCAGGCCAGTAGGTACGAGGCCAAGCATTAGGGACGAACCTGGGAGACAGCATCAGCACGGGCGGACTGGTGACGGTCGACCATGTCAGGCACTATGGATCCTGTGCCTGTCCTCATTCTGCTCTCCGGTGCCGTCTGCGCTGGCAAGACGACTCTAGCCGATGGACTAAAGCAGAGTCAGGCGGCGCATGTCCTCACGACACGTACGCTGATCACAGCCCAAGTCCACCAGACGGCTGAGCAGTTAGACCGTGGCCGTCTCCAGCAGCTCGGGAACGCTTTGGATCACAGCACCGGCGGCAGATGGGTCGCTGACGCCGTTCGATCCATGACTCTCGATCGCCTGACCGTCGTGGACGCGGTACGGACGCCAGATCAGGTGGCCGCGATCAGCGGGATAGTGCCGACGTTACACGTCCATCTGACAGCGTCAGACTCTGTGCTCAAGAAACGTTACGCGGAGCGTATCGGGGCACAGCCGACCCTTGAGCATCCTACGTTTGCCGCGCTTCGCGAGGATCTCACGGAGGCATCTATCGAGCATTTGGCATCCCTTGCAAGCCTAGTAATCGACACTGCACTGCACGACAGGCAAGTGACATTGAAGCATGTCCTCGACCTGCTTCCTAACTAGGGAGTCGTCCTTACTCTCGCTCCTTCAGTCCTACTCGTGCGTAGAGCTTCAACCTGATGTTCGAGCGCGTCGACCTGGCGAGTCAGCTGGTTTCGGCTGTCGTTAGAGGAGTCAACTAAGCCGTAGATTGATACCAGAGCTGCTACGACGCCGACCACAACCGCCACGGCAGCCACGAACGAGACGAAGGCGACTACATTTGCGCTCCGTTTGGCGTTTCGGGCCGATTTCTCTGCTCCCCTCAGCAATGGAGGGATGGAACTGGTGATTGGCTCGTCTGACGCCCGTGCAAGGTATGCCTCAAGCGTCCCCCTCTTCAGCTTGCGCTGCGGAAACTCGACGTAATGCCCACTACGGGGCAAGCTGGTGCCACCGGCCCAGCGGTCGTTGGGGCTCAGCTTCGTGAACTCCATCCAAACGAGCGGTTCACCGCCGTAGATCCGATAGTCATTGACGGTCAAGTTGTGAAGTGGTAGCGACAGACGACCCTGAAACCCTGGGTCTACCAATGGGCCGGTGCCGACCAAGACACCTCGATAGATATCGCGGATCGTCAGGTTAAAGCGCGCGGCCATGTAGTCGGGTAGTCGCAAGATGGGCTCCAGCGTTACATAGACGATCGCATTCTGTTTGAGCTTGAGCTCTTCTCCATGCGCTAGTTGGCGTTTGACCTTCTTGGGTTTGCCCTTACGATCGGTGTCCCAGAAAATAACTTCGCCTCCGACCTTGATCCCACATGACGCCGGCTTAAGCATCTCGCTGGCGTCTCCCCAGTTAATGTCAAATGGATGTGCGCCATGCAAAGAGGAAGAAGTGCGAAAAGGAGGCTCGGGCCAGGTATGGACCGGTTCGTAAGAAGGTGGTCCGTAAGAAATGACCGGAGTGTTCTTGATTCCTCGCTGTGCAGGAGATGGAGGTAGGTCCTCCGTGG
>DASZFC010000039.1:0-33285 GCA_035940195.1 Solirubrobacteraceae bacterium | reverse complement strand
GGCGCTAGGCCACCGGCACAGAAGGCCGGGAGTACGGCCGAGTGTCCGAAGCACTCTCTAGATGGAGGTTTTCGATATGAAGCTGAAGCCCCTGGGCGATCGCCTGATCGTGCGGGCGATCGAGGAGGAGCAGACCACCGCCAGTGGCATCGTGCTTCCCGACACCGCCAAGGAGAAGCCCGTAATTGGAGAGGTCTTGGCCGCCGGCGACGGCAAGCTCGACGACGACGGCAAGCGCATCCCGTTGGACGTGAAGACGGGTGACAAGGTCCTCTACAGCAAGTACGGCGGCACCGAGACCAAAGACCCGGACACCGGAGAGGACCTGCTCGTGCTACGCGAGTCCGATGTCCTCGCCATTGTCGCTTAGCACCAAGGAGATCTGAACAGATATGGCTCACAAGGAACTCAAGTACGGCTCCGAGGCGCGCAAGGCCCTGGAGGCCGGCGTCGACGCGGTTGCAAATGCAGTGAAGGTCACGCTCGGGCCCAAGGGCCGCTACGTGGTGCTCGACAAGAAGTTCGGCGCGCCCACGATCACCAACGACGGCGTCACGATCGCGCGTGAGATCGAGGTCGAGGACGTCTTCGAGAACCAGGGCGCCCAGCTCGTGCGTGAGGTGGCCACCGCCACCAACGACGTCGCCGGCGACGGCACCACGACCGCGACCGTGCTGGCCCAGGCGATCGTACGCCAGGGGCTGAAGAACGTGGCCGCCGGGGCCAACCCGCTGGCGCTCAAGCGCGGCATCGAGCGGGCCGTGGACGAGGTCGTCAAGAACATCGCCTCGCAGTCCAAGGAGGTCTCCGGCAAGGACCAGATCGCCCGCGTGGCGACCATCTCGGCCGGCGACGAGGACATCGGCGACGTGATCGCCGACGCCATCGAGAAGGTCGGCAAGGACGGCGTCGTCAACGTCGAGGAGGGCCAGACGTTCGGCATGGACCTCGAGTTCACCGAGGGCATGCAGTTCGACAAGGGCTACATCTCGCCCTACATGGTCACCGACCAGGACCGCATGGAGGCGGTGCTCGAGGACCCCTACATCCTGATCGCCAACCAGAAGATCGGCTCGGTTCGCGATGTGCTGCCGGTGCTCGAGGCAGTGATCCAGTCGGGCAAGTCGATCCTGATCATCGCCGAGGACGTCGAGGGCGAGTCGCTCGCGACGCTGGTGGTGAACAAGCTCCGCGGCACCTTCACGGGCGTTGCGGTGAAGGCGCCTGGCTTCGGTGACCGCCGCAAGCGGATGCTCGAGGACATCGCGATCCTGACGAAGGCGGAGGTTATTACCGAGGAGCTCGGTCTGAAGCTCGAGAACACCGAGATCAAACAGCTCGGGCGGGCCCGTCGCGTGGTGGTTACGAAAGACACGACCACGATCGTCGACGGCGCTGGTGACAAGGCCGCGATCAAAGGCCGGATCAACCAGATCAAAGCCGAAATCGAGAACACCGACTCGGACTTCGACCGCGAGAAGCTGCAGGAGCGCTTGGCAAAGCTCTCCGGCGGCGTCGCCGTGGTGAAGGTCGGGGCGGCCACCGAGACGGAGATGAAGGAGAAGAAGCACCGCGTCGAGGACGCGCTGCAGGCAACCCGCGCTGCCCTCGAGGAGGGCATCGTGCCCGGCGGGGGCGTGGCACTGCTGGAAGCCACGTCGGCGGTCACGATCGGTGACAACGGTGCGTCGGTCGACGGCTCAGACGACGAGCGCACAGGAGCCCGCATAGTCTTGCGCGCCCTGGAGGAGCCGCTGCGTCAGCTGGCCGAGAACGCGGGCCTGGAGGGCTCGGTTGTCGTCAACGACGTGCGCAAGGCCAAGAAAGGCTTTGGCCTGAACGCCTCGACCAACGAGGTCGTCGATCTCGTGGCGGCCGGCGTGATCGACCCGGCGATGGTCACGCGCTCTGCGCTGCAGAACGCCGCGTCGATCGCCAAGAACATCCTCACCACCGAGGCGATCGTCGCCGAGCTTCCTGAAAAGGAAGGCGCCGGGGCCGGTGGCGGCGGGATGCCTGACATGTCGGGGATGATGTAGCCAGATCGTCCACCGCACGCGCGGTGCTTCAGCCGCGCGTGCGGGCAGTCGATAGATGAGCAGAGGGCCTGGCAGGATGCTGGGCCCTCTGTCTTTTTGGGTGCTCGTTTCTGCCCTGAGAGCTCTTAAGCACTATCTGAGGACTCCGAGATTTCCCTGCAGCCCGGATTCGGACCCCTCCCACCCAGATCTAAGGAGTTTCGGATAGATAGTTAGTACTCCTCAGATCGCGCTGGCGCAGCCTTTGAGGGAATGCGGGGAGTTTTCGGGACGGGTTCTATTCCACGGCTGAGACGGGTCGCGGGCCATGCCCCACGTACTTCGCGGTGGGCCTGATCAGCTTCGCCTCACGCTTCTGCTCGAGGATGTGCGCCGACCAGCCGGCCACGCGCGCGCATGTGAACATTGGCGTGAAGAGCTCCGGCGGGACTTCGGCCAGGTCGAGGATCACGGCCGACCAGAACTCGACGTTCGTGGCCAGCACGCGGTCGGGCTGTCGCGCGTGCAGCTCTGCCAGAGCGGCCTTCTCGAGCGCCTCTGCGGCCTGGAAGCGGGGCGAGCCCAGTTCTGCTGAGGTCCGGCGCAGCACCCGCGCGCGCGGATCTTCGGCGCGGTAGATGCGGTGGCCGAAGCCCATCAGCCGCTCGCCACGATCGAGCGCTTTTGTGACCCAGCCCTCGGGGTCACCGCTCTCTTCGACTTCGTCGAGCATCTTCAATACGCGCGAGGGCGCCCCGCCGTGCAGCGGGCCCGACAGCGCGCCGACTGCTCCGGAGAGCGCCGCGGCACAGTCGGCTCCCGTCGAAGCAATCACACGGGCCGTGAACGTGGAGGCGTTCATACCGTGCTCGGCCGCTGAGACCCAGTAGGCGTCGATCGCCTTGACGTGGTCAGGGTTGGCCTCACCGCGCCAGCGGATCAGGAAGCGCTCGGGGATCGTGCTGCCCTCGTTGATCTCCGACTGGGGTACTGGGGGCTGCCCGGCTTCGCGTGCGGACTGGGCGACGAAGGAGAGAGCCATCACGGATGCGCGCGCGAGGTTGTCGCGGGCCTCCTCGTCGGTGATGTCGATCAGCTGGGAGAAGCCCCACTCGGGGGCGAGCATGGCCAGGGCCGACTGCACGTCCACGCGGTGGTCGCCGGAGCGCACGGTGAGCGCGTGCGGTTCGGCCGGTGGCAGCCCGGGTTTGAAGTGACCGTCTACGAGCAGGCCCCACACCTGCTCGTAGGGGACCTGACCGACGAGGTCTTCGATGTCGACGCCGCGGTAGCGCAGCGCGCCACCCTCTTTGTCGGGCTCAGCTATCTCTGTGGCGAAGGCGACGACTCCTTCGAGGCCCGACTGGACCTCCGGTGTTGCTGACTGAACCGCGCTCATGGCACTCGCTTTCTGGGCTTGATGCTTGACGAGGGACGCTGCCTTGTGGGCAGGCCCATATCGTCGCAGGTAGGCTGCCGCGAGCGGGCGGTCACCCGCGTTTCTCATCCAGAGGAGGAGACGTGCCCGATAGCGATCTGATGTTTGCAGGAGCGAGTGAGCTCGCGGAGATGGTGCGCACGGGCGAGGTGTCCTCTCACGAGCTCGTCGAGATTTCGCTGGAGCGGATCGAGGAGCTCAACCCGCAGCTGAACGCATTCGTCGAGATCGACGCCGAGCGGGCGCTGGCCGCGGCGGACGAAGTGAGCTCAGGCGACGAGCGCCCGTTCGCCGGCGTCCCGATCGCGATCAAGAACAACCGCGCGGTGCAGGACCTGCGCCTGACGCTCGGCTGCTCGCTGATGAAGGACAACGTGGCCCGTTACGACCACAACATCACGCGCCGGTTGCGAGCGGCCGGGTTCGTGATCGTCGGCACAACCACGCTGCCCGAGTACGGCATCCTGCCGGTCAGCGAGGCGCGCCTGTTCGGTCCCACCCGCAATCCCTGGGACCCTGGCCGCACCCCCGGCGGCTCCTCCGGCGGCGCGGCGGCGGCGGTGGCCGCGGGCATGGTGCCGGTCGCTCACGGGAACGATGGGGGCGGCTCGCTGCGCATCCCCGCGGCCTGCTGCGGCCTCGTGGGGCTGAAGCCCGCGCGCGGACGCATCTCCTCGGCGCCCGATCGCGGCGAAGGGCCGCTCGACATCGACGGCGTGCTTACGCGCACAGTCGCCGACACGGCGGCGATCCTCGACGTGCTCGCGGGCTATGAGACCGGCGACGCCAACTGGGCGCCGCCGCCGTCGGAGCCCTTCGCGGCGGCGTTACTGCACCCGCCGGGCGCCCTGCGGATCGCAGCCACGACGCTGCCGCCGATCCCCGACGCGACCGTCGATGAGCTCTGCGTCCGCGCCGTGGCAGACGCCGCGGAGCTCCTGCGCTCGCTCGGGCACGAGGTGGAGGAGGTCGAGCTGCCGTGGCGGACAGACGGGGTCAGGGAGCTGTTCGGCGTCGTCTTCGGGATCCAGCTCGCGCTTTCCATGACCGCCTCCGGCATCGTCGCCGGCCGCGAGCCGACACCTGAGGACATGGAGCCGATGAGCTGGGCGATCTTCTCGCTCGCTCGGGAGCTGAACGCCGTGCAGGGCGCCGGCGCGGCCACGCAGTTGCAGAGGTTCTCGCGGCGCCTGGCGGCCTTTCTGGACCCCTACGACGCCCTGCTCACCCCCGCGCTGGCCGAGCGCCCGCTGCCGATCGGCACGCTCGACACCGCCGCCCCCGACCCGATGTCGACGTTCACGCGCTCGAGCTACTTCACCCCGTTCACCGCCAGCTTCAACGCCGGCGGCCAGCCCGGCATCTCTCTGCCTTTGTTCCACGGCGAGGACGGCCTGCCGCTGGGAGTGCAGATCGTCGGTCGCCCGGCGGGAGAGGCGGGGCTGCTTGCGCTTGCTGCGCAGTTGGAAGAGGCGCGGCCTTGGGCTGACCGGCGCCCGCCTGTCGCTGCTAACGCGTGAGTCATCCAGCGCCGAGCACGGCCTGCATCGGCGCGGGCGTGACGCCGAGGCTCTCGGCATCAGCGCAACCGCGAGCGGAGAGCATCGGGACCTCCATCAGCTCGGCCTCATCCCAGGTGGCGAACGCGCTTGGGCCTATTGCCGCCTCCAGCAGGCGCAGGGTACGCGACACGACCGGCGTGGGGACGTGCACAAGTGGCCGGTTGCGGTGCAGCGAGCGCAGCACTGTACGCACGATGTCGTTGTGGCTGAGCACCTCAGGGCCGGCGAGCTCATAGCGCCGGTGATGCTCCCCGCCCTCCGTGCGCAGGGCGCCAATCACGCAGCCGGCCACGTCCTCGGCCCAGATCGGTTCATAGGTTGCGCGGCCCCGCCCGGAGACGGGCATTGCCGGGAGCAGCGCCATCCGCTCCAGCAGTCCTAGCCACCGGTCTCCGGGGGCGTACACGATGGAGGGAGCGAACACCGTTGTGCGTAGGCTCGCCTCGCTAACCGCCTGCTCGGCGAGTGCCTTTGCGCGGTGCAAGCGCGCGCGATGATGGGTGCTGGCTCCGAGCACTGAAAAGAACACGAAGTGCTCCACGCCCGCGCGCTGCGCCGCCTGCACCATGCGCCAGGTGGCGATGCCATTGAGCTCCTCAATCGAGGAGCGCGGCTGGTCACGAATCGAGGCGGCTAGGTGCACGACGGTGTGCACGCCGCGCAGCGCGTTGCGAAATGACGGCGGGTCAGTCAGGTCGCCCAGCGCGATCTGCACGCGCACTCGCTGCGCACCCAGCCGCCGGGGGTCGCGCACGAGACAGCGCACCTGGGTTCCCTCGGCCACCAGGCGACGCAGCAGCGCGGAGCCCACCAGGCCGGTCGCGCCGGTAAGCAGCAGCATCGTTCGTACAATATGCCCCTCCGCCGGACGAACCCCGGAAAAGCGACAAGAAAGAAGCGAATGGCCTACGTGATCGCCGAGCCGTGCATCGGCACGAAGGACAACTCCTGCGTCGAGGTGTGCCCAGTGGACTGCATCCACCCGACGCCCGACGAGCCCGGCTATGACGCGGCCGAAATGCTCTACATCGACCCCGAGGAGTGCATCGACTGCGACGCCTGCGTCGAGGCATGTCCGGTGGACGCTTGCTTCGCCGAGGACCAGCTTCCTGAGGAGTGGCAGAAGTTCACGCAGATCAACGCCGACTACTTCGCCAACGCCAAGTAGGTCCGATCGAGCACGTCGAGGACGGGAACGTCCGGGACGGCCGCTTCGATCAGCTCGCGCAACTGCCGGGAGTCGAAGCGGTGTGATTGTGGCGCGACGGGGTTGATCGTGATTGCCTTCAATCCAACCACCTGCAAAACCTCGATGCAAAGACCCTGACGGCGATACCAGCTCGGGCCTCGATGGGACAGGAACACCTTCGTCGGATCGCCCGCCACGATCCGCAGCTCGCGCCGGGTGGGCGGGCCAAGATCCTTGCACGCTGCCAGGAGGCCCTCCAGGAAGCGCTCGCCGAGTGCCCCCTCGACCTGCAATGTCATCGTCTGCGGATGCTCACGCAGAAGCGTCGCGATCTCTGTGGGCTCGGCATCTAGAGCCAGGCGCCGCGTGACCGTGATCCGTTGTTCGGCGGCGTTCTCGCCGGCCACGGGTAGCCTAACCAGCTCGACTGCATCTCTCGTGCGGGCCACGACCTCCTCGAGATCCGTGCTGAGGATCGCCCCGGTCGACAGCACCAGGCCGTCGGCGACATCAGGCGAGGACGCCGCGCGGCGGTCGATCGCGCCGTCGATCAGCACGTGCTCGGCACCGAAGCCGATCATGGTCTCGCCCACCTCGCGCAGATCTTCGGCGGCGCTCGGGCCGGCGACTTCGACGGCGCCCTGTTCTGCGAGTCTGGCGATGATGACTTCACCGAGCGGAGTCCTCACGCCGGTCTGCGTCAGCCGTTCGTGTGCGACACCACTTGCCCGCAGAAGCGCGTCGGTGCTCGCCACAAGGTTGCCCGCCGCAAGGAAGATCCGCGGCTTGTCGATGCGCGTATCGATCACGTCGTGCTCCTCGCCGTCGCGGCCGATCGAGGTAACGCCCACGCATCGGTCCTCCGCCTGGAGCTCGCGCAGCAGCGCCGCCAGCGCCACGGTCTTGCCGGTGTTCTTCGCCAATCCGACCAGCGCCAGCCTGCGCGCCGAGGCGGTCAGCTGCGACAGGTGGGCCGTCACGCTGCTGACACGCGCGCGGCCAGCTCTCGCACGATGAAGCTCGCCACGTGGTGCGGGTAGGTGCCCTTCGAGAACCCCGCGTCATAGCCGAGCTCCTTCGCGAGCTCGTTCGACACCCGTGGCCCGCCGCAGGTGAGGATCATCTGCTTGCGAGCGCCCTCCGCTTCGACGATCTCCACGAGCTCGGTCAGGTTCGAGACATGCAGGTTCTGCTGGGTGACGGTCTGCGAGACGAGGATCGCGTCGGCGTGCAGGTCGATGGCTCTCGAGACGAGCACACTGTTTGGCACCTGGCTTCCGAGGTTGTGCGTCTGGAACGCTTTGTAACCCTCGAGGCCATGGTGCCCGTGAAACCCCTTCAGGTTGAGCATCGCGTCGATGCCGACGCTGTGCGTGTCCGTGCCAGTGGCGGCGCCAACGACCACGACCGGCCGGCCGATGTGCTCGCGTGCGAACGCTTCGATCTCGTCCTCGCTCATGTACTCGATGTCGAACCCGTCGCCGCCTAGGGATGCGTAGTCGACCGTCTGCGTGCACTCGCCGAACATCACGAAGTAGGTGTAGCCGTCGGTCAGCTCCTGGTAGTGCACGACCTCCGGGTGCTCGAAGCCCATCTTCGCCGCCAGCTCCTGCGCCGCCTTGCGCGCCGCCAGACCGTACGGCACGGGCAGCGTGAAGCTCATCTGCACGATCCCGTCACCGAGGTGGTCGGCGTAGGGCTTGACCTGCGCGAGGTCAACCTTTCGGGTGGCGCTCGCGCCCGGCTTCGTGGCCTCAGGCAAGGCTCGACGCTCCCCGCATCAACTCGCTCGCCGGGTTCAGGTAGCCGTCGGCCACCGCGACGATGCCCTCAGTGCCACGGCCCTCGTCGATCTGGCGCGGCACGTCGCCGAACACGCCTTCTGCCAGCGCTGAGAACAGGCCGGTCTCGGCGATCCGCTCGAGTAGTTGATGTGCGCCCGCGAGCACCTCTTGCGCGCGCGTCTGGATGATGCCGCCCGCCTTGAACTCGATCTCCTCGCCGAGGTCGCGCGCGGCGTTGAACACGTAGTTGACGTTTTCAAGGCCGATCACGCGGTCGTGTACGTGCGGCGTGAAGATGCCCTCGGTTGGCACGCCGATCGTCTGGATGCCCTGGCCGGTCGCGATCGTCACGAGGTTGAACAGCGAGTCGGTGGCGTGCGTTCGGTAGAGGTTGCCGTCCATGTGGCGCGTCGGAGGCATGTACTTGACCGGACAATCGGGGAACAACTCGCGGGTCAATAGCGCCTGCGCCCACTCCAGCAGCAGGCTGTTGGGCACCGGGTTGTCGATCTCGTACGCGTCGCCAAGCGCGATCTGCGCGTCGGGGACGCCCGAGTCGAGCGCGAGCTGACGGTTGATGAACTGCGAGGCCGTGACGGAGGGAGCGGCCTCGACAGCGTCGGCCGTGCGCAGATAGTTGTCCTCGCCCGTGTTGATGACGACGCCGAAGTGGCCATTGATCATCCGCGAGACGCGCTGGTCGATCAGCCCGCGCACGGGGTTGATGTCGCGGTAGAGGATCCCGTACAGCGCGTCGTTGACCATGTTGTCGAAGCCCTCGATCGCACCCATCGCGGCGATCTCGGGCATGCACAGCCCCGAGCAGAAGCTCGACAGGCGCACGTAGCGGCCGTTCTTCAGAGACCACTCATCGAGCGCCTCGCGCATGATGCGGAAGTTGGCTTGCGTGGCGAACGTGCCGCCGTAGCCCTCCGTCGTCGGCCCGTAGGGCACGTAGTCGAGCAGGCTCTGTGCCGTCGAGCGGATCACCGCGACGATGTCACCGCCCGCCTGCGCCACGGCCAAGCCGTGCACGACATCCTCATACACGTTGCCCGTCGCCGTAAGCACGTAGCGCAGCGGCGGCGGGCTCTCGCCCAGGCGATCGCGCAGCTCGCGGCGCTCCTGCATGTCGGCAGCGATCTGCGTTATGCCCCGCTCGCACTCGCGCATCACGCGCATGCCGATCGCGTCGTCGGCCGCGCGGGGCAGGTTCGTGAGGTCGAGATCGCCGCGATCGACGTCCTGCGCAATCGTCTGCGGCGTCGCGCCGGCGTCGGCCAGCAGCGCGTTGCCCAGCCAGTAGGCGATGCCCTTGCCGAGCTCGCCCTGGTCGCGCACGTGGTCGACGAGCACGTTCGGCAGCGGCGCTTCGAGCTCGTTGGCGCCGTCGACGCCGAGCAGCCGCGTGATCGTGCGCTCGACCGACACGGTCGTCTTGCCCGCGATCTGCTCCGCCACCTGAGCCGCGATCGCGCTCGCCGCCTGGCGACACTCGGCGATCACCCCCGGGTCGAGATCGAGCTTGGAGCTCATTTGAGCTCCCGCACGATCGGGAAGGGAATCACCTCGCGCAATGAATCGCGTTCGGTGAGGATCATGATCAGCCGGTCCACGCCCATCCCGCCGCCTGCCGTCGGCGAGTAGCCGTACTCGATCGCGCGCGCGTACTCCTCGTCGTTCGGATGGGGCACGTCCTCGTCGCCGGCCATCCGCCGCTGGCGCTGGTCCACGAAGCGCTGCCACTGATCGACGGGGTCGTTGAGCTCGGTGTCGCCTGAGACGAGCTCGATGCCGCCGATCACCGCGTCGAAGTGCTCGGCGAGCTCGGGGTGCTCGGCGTGGCGCTTGGTGATCGGGAAGGGCTCGAGCGGGAAGTCGAAGACGTGCGTCGGCTGGATGATGTGCGGCTCGATCAACTTGCTGTAGACGGCGAGCACGAGCTCGGCCCAGGTGGTCGCCGGGTGGATGCGTTCCTCGAGGGCCTCCATCATCTGCTTGGTCGTGGCCTCGCGGTCCTCGGCGAGGAAGTCGATGCCGACGACGCTCAGCATCTCCTCGCGCATCGTCGTGCGCCGCCAGGGCATGGCGAGGTCGATCGTCTCGCCGCCCCGTTTCACCGTCGTGCGCCCGAGCACGCGCTGGGCGACGTCGCGGAACATCTCTTCGGTCGCCGTAGCCACGTCGTGGTAGTCGGCGTAGGCGAACATGAACTCGATGATCGTGAACTCCGGGCTGTGCTTTGGCGAGATGCCCTCGTTGCGGAACACCTTGCCCATGTCGTAGACGTTCTCCAGTCCGCCGACGATGCAGCGGTTGAGGAACAGCTCGACGGAGATGCGCAGGTACAGGTCCCGGTCCAGCGCGTTGTGGTGTGTCGTGAACGGGCGCGATCCGGCGCCGCCCGCCAGCGACTGCAGCGCCGGCGTTTCCACCTCGACGAAGTTGCGTTCGTCAAGCCACGTGCGGATCGCCGCGACGATGCGCGCGCGCTTGACGAACAGCTCGCGCGTGTCCTCGTTGGCGATCAGATCCAGCTCGCGGTAGCGGTAGCGCGTGCCCGTGTCGCCCAGGCCGTGATGCTTGTCCGGCGGTGGGCGCAGCGTCTTGGTCAGCAGCGTGCACTCCTCCACTGCCAGCACCAGCTGCCCGCGCTTGGTCTTGTAGATGTGTCCCTCGACGCCAACGATGTCGCCAATGTCCAGGCCCATCACGCGGTCGTAGATCTCCTGGCCGAGATCCGCCAGGCGCACGACGAGTTGCAGCGCTCCCGAGAAGTCGCGCAGGTCGATGAACGACGTCTTCGGGTGCTCGCGCCGCGAGATCACACGGCCGGCGACCGTGTAGCGCAACTCGGGGTGGGGGCCCTCGCTCAGCTCCCCGGCGTTGTGCGCCTCGTTTACGTCCTTGATCAGCGTGCGCTCTCCCAGCAGGCTGACGTGCGGATATGGGTCGATCCCTTCCGCGCGCAGCCGCTCGAGCTTGACGCGGCGTTCGTCGAATTCAACAACGCTGTCGCGGGGCTCCTGCTCCTCCTCTTGTTCCTGCACGGGCATAAGACGATCCTCTCAAGTGGGCTACGCCTGTCAAGCGATCGAGCAGGATGTCTCTGTCTGAAACCCGCGATCGTTTGATTGGATATCTGTCTGAAAGCTCCTCTGGGCGCGTACCGTGAGCAATAGGCAAGAATCGCGGAGCTTTCGGACGATCCTTAAGCCATCGGTAGCGACATACCCGCCGGTTTTCGGCTCTCTGCCGGAGGATCCGGAGCCTGCTCGCCCACGGCAATCCCGGCCATGGGCAGCACTTCTGGCGCGGCCGGGCGGCCCATCGCAATCAGCCCCCGCGCAGCTTGGTGAATCGCCTGGGATGCCGGGTCGCCGGGATCCTCGATCACGAGTGGGGTGCCGCTATCGGCGTGTTCACGCAGCGGCATCGTCAGCGGAACCTTGCCCAACAGGGGTACATCGAGCTCATCTGCCAGCTCCTTGCCGCCGCCCTCGCCAAAGATCGCAAAGCGCTCGCCGCCCGGTGTCGTGAAACCGGACATGTTCTCGATCACTCCGCCGATCTCCAGTGAAACCTTGTGGGCCATCTCGGCGGAGCGGCGCGCGACCTTCTGTGCGGTTGCCTGCGGGGTGGTGACGATCACGAACTTGGCCTGCGGTAGCAGCTGTGCAAGCGTCATCGACACGTCACCTGTCCCCGGAGGCAGATCGATCAGCAGGTAGTCGAGCACGCCCCAGTCGACATCCTGGAGGAACTGGGTCAGCGCCTTGTGCAGCATCGGCCCGCGCCAGACGACGGCGGCATCCTCCTCTAGAAAGAAGCCGATCGACATCACCTTCACCCCATGTGCGTCCAGAGGGAGGATTTTGCGCTCGGCGGAAACTGGCGGGCGCGTTGAGCCGAGCCCGTACATGCGCGGGATCGAGTAGCCCCACACATCGGCATCGAGCACGCCAACACGCTTGCCCTCGCCCGCGAGCGCCGCCGCGAGATTTGCGGTCAGTGTCGACTTGCCGACGCCGCCCTTGCCCGAGCCGATACACAACACGTTCGCAACTTGCGCGAGCGCCCCGTCAGGCAAGCTGCCGCGTCCCAGCTTCTGCTGCAGCGCCGCCTTCTGGGTGTCGTCGAGCACGTCGAAGTACACGTTTACGTGCGCCACTCCCTCCAGCGCCGAGACGGCCTGCGCGACGGCCGTCTGGAAATGGCCCTTGATCGGGCAGCCTGGTGTGGTCAGCGAGACGGTGACGTCGACGACCCCATTGCCGCCGATCTCGATCGAGCGCACCATGTCGAGCTCGACGATCGAGCGGTGCAGCTCGGGGTCGATCACGACCTCGAGCGCCTTACGGATCTCCTCTTCGGTGGCCACGGTCTTCATTCTGGCAAACCTTCCTCGACTCGGCGATTAAATGACTCCGGGGCGGTGGGGACCGCCCCGGAGTCGAGGGAGGAGAGGTTGCTGCTACTGCCGGCGGGATATGAGGCCGGCAGACTCTCCCGCCTTTCACCGGCCTCTCCAGGTCCGGGGCGGGGGAAGGGTGTTCTCAGACGAGGCTCTGGATGCGCTCCTGAACGCGGTTCGGCAGGTCGGTGACGTTCTTCGCGACGGCGTCGCGACGCTCCTCCAGGTTGCTCACCGTCTTCTCCAGCTCGCGCCGGCGCTGGCGCAGTTCGCGCTCGAAGCGGACGCGAGCTTTGCGAACCTCGCGCTCCAGCCGGTTGCGGGCAGTGTTGCCGCGGCGCTCGAAACGGCGCAACTGGGCCTGAGCCTTGGTCGTTGATCCGTAGCTCGAGATCACGTCGTTCACGCCCGCGAGGACCCGCTCACGGGCGATCAGGGCGGCGCCGACGGGGATCAGGACCGCGCGCTCGGTGTAGTCGCCGAACACGCTGACGGTGTTACGCGTCGCGGTCTCGGTCTGACGGATGGCCGACTGGGTCTGGTGGATCGAGCGTGTGCGCGCGGCCTTGGCCTTGGTGGTCTTGGCTTTAGTGCTCTGGCTGGGAGTGCTGGCGGAGGAGCCACCACGGCGGGCGGCAGAGGTCTTTTTAGCGGCCGGCTTGGCGGCTTTGGCGCTGCGGGGTGTAGTGGTATTGGCGGTTGCCATTAGGGCGGGTCTCCTGTTCTGGTCCCTCGGGGAGGACCTGGACGTTTTGTTCGTTCTCGTTCGTCGGTTCGGCGGAACCTGTCATCGAACACATGTTTGTAACCCGCTAGCTCGAGATCGTTACACCGATACCTTTGCGGCACGTAAAAACCCTGTGAACAATGCGTCTGGAGCGGGGTAGCTTGTAACAGATGGAACGTGTGTTCGAGCCGAAAACGCTACGAAACGCTGGCTGTCCGCGCCAGCCAGCGCGCCGGATACTTCAGCTCGTCGTCGCTCGGCAGCTGCTCGGGGCCGGTCCATACACGGGCCAGCGCCTCTCGGCCGCCTTGCTCGACGACGGCGTCGCAGAAGCGCCGTCCGACCTCGTACTGGCGCAGCTTCATCTCCAGGCCGAGCAGCCGCTCGAGCACCCGCCACGGCAACCCGCGCGTCTCGCGCCGGCGGTTCATCGCCGCACGCAGGCGCGGCAACGATGGCAGCACCTCGGCGCCGACCGCGTCCATCGTGTGCTCGGCGTGTCCCTCGATCAGCGACATCGCCGCCTGCATGCGCTCGACCAGCTGCCAGCGCTCGTCGCCGAGGGTCATACGCAACAACTCCCCCCGCCGTGCACGGTCCACAATGTCGCGAAGGTCTGAGGGATCCGGAAGCTTGGGGCGGCGCCAGCCACCGCCGTTGGCGTCATCTCTGGAGCGGGGTGTGATCGACAGCTGCAGCCCGTCGAGCAGCTCTTTCAGCAGTCCGCCTAGGTAGCCGCGCAGCCACGGCGCGCCGGAGAACTGGACTGCGTGAGTTATCTCGTGGATTGTTACCCAGAGGACGAGCTCGTCGCGATCCACCCCAAGATTGCGCGCGGTGAGAGTCAGGTTTGGGGCCAGAAGCAATAGGCGCGCCGGCACCGAGGCGTCGAGCAACGCGAGGTCGTACTGGCCGAGTACCCGCTGGGAGAGCACCCCTGTCAGCGCTCCGACCTGTGCCCCGAGCAGGAAGCCCGATGCCGAGCGCAGCGGTCCGGAAAGCAGGCCTGACGTCCCGTTGCCGGTGCTGTTCAGGCGCGCGGTTAGGGGGTCCAGCATCGGCCGCATGGTCTTCAGGTTGGCTGCGATCCAGGCCGGCCGGTCGACTGCCTCCAAAGCAGGCAGCTCCGCTGACAGCTCCAGGCCCGTGTAGTTGCTTACGCGACGGGCGAAGTCCTGCACGAGCGGCTCCAGGGACGCCGTGCTCACGCCTTCGTATTGAGCCCGCCCGCCCAAGCCGGCGAGCCGCTCGCCGATTCGCTGGGCGGCGTCCCAATCGATAGCGTCCACACCAAGAGCGTAGGGCCTCTCGTGTACTTGACCGGAATGTGCATCCTCTCGGGGGACGCTCGTATCCTTCATAGATGCCTACTTCTAGGATCGCGCCCGCTAAGCCTCCGCTCGAGGACTCAGAGGGCGCCCAGCTTCGAGCGGCAACCTTCCTCGAGCGGGCCGAGGTGCGCGACGTACTCGCATGGATGCGCCTGCTCGTCGATCCGACAGACGCCGCGGCGGTGGTCCGTGCGCTCGCGCGGCCGCCGATCGAGCTACGCCAAGTCGACCTGGCGCGTGTGATTCAGCTCGCACGCCGGCGCAAGCTGGACTTGGTCTCGGCGCTCGCGGTTGCCACCGAGGCGCCGCAGGTCCCGCCCGAGGCGCGCGAGCGCATCCAGCGATTCGTCGAACTGCACCGGAACGTCGCTACTGGGCTCGATACGGTCCGGCCTGACCTGTTCATGGGACGCCTGATCGAGCGTGTCGGCATGCGTCACCGGCGGCTGCTTGCTCCCGAGGACGCGGCGGAGCAGCGGGCCAGCCTCATACGGCTGCGCGAGCTGGCCGTCGATTTCGTACGGCGCAAGCCGCGCTCGAGCCCGCGCGATCTAGTGCGTCATCTCACTGCGGTGGCGCTGCGGGCCGAAGAGGAGAATCGCCTGGAGATCGGGGGCACCGCCACTGGAGGTGTTGTCCATGGGCCAACTGATCACCCAGTGTTGGGAGGAGCGGAGTCTGCGCTGGGCGAGCTCGAGGCGACGCTGCAGATGATGCGCGAGGAGGTGCTCGGAAGCGTCGCACGTATCGGTGGGCGTCTCGGCGAGCTGCGCTTGGATACCGACCTGGACATCTCTCACGGGGTGGTTCGCTACTTGGAGCTGCTCAAGCTCGCGGCGCTGCTCCAGCGCCCTGCCGGGCAGGGCATGGCGGAGGCGCTTGCCGATGTGAACGCCCGCCTGCTTGCCGCCACGACCCCACTGCAACGCGAGATCTTCCAGACCTCGTCGCTCGATGAAACGCTGCTTGCCGACCGTCCAGAGATCGGCCCGCCCCTCCAGAGCACTCGCGCGCAGGTGATCGCCCCGCGCGGGGAGCCCTCGCTTGAGCCCTTCCTGCCACGCAAGGGGAAGGGTTTGGCACTGTCGGCTTCAGACATCGAGACCTACCGTAGTTGCCCGCTGCGGTACAAGTTCGCACGCGTTTTGCGCATCCCCACTGATCAGACGCGCAACCAGCGCTTCGGAATCGTCGTCCATCACGTACTCGAGCGCTATCACTCCGCTTCCGGGGAGACGCTTGCGCAGCTGCTGGAGGTGCTCGAGACAAGCTGGCGGAAAAGCGGCTTCGGCGCTAGCGAGGAGGACCGCCGTCTGCGTGCGAAGGCTCGCGCTGCGCTTACGCGCTATCACGAGCGGCTGCATGGTCAGGACTCCGAGCCAGTGTGGTTTGAGCGCCCATTCGCCTTCCGTCTTGGGCCTCACCACTTGCGCGGTCGCGTCGACCGTGTCGACCGCCTGACGGAGGGGACCGGAGATGAGTACGAGCTGATCGACTACAAGACCTCCCGCCCAAAGAGCGTCGCCCAGCTGAAAGACGACATCCAGCTGTCCCTTTACGCACTCGCCGCGCGCGAGTCCTGGCAACTGAAGGCTTCGCGGCAGGCCTACTACTACGTGCTCGATGACCTAAAGGTCCCCGTTCCGAGGGACGACGCCGGCACGGAGTGGGTCAAGGACACCGTGCTCGCGGTGGGCGAGGGCATCCTTGGCCAGCAGTTCGAGCCGACCCCCTCTCATGCGGCCTGCTCGATCTGCGACTACCGCATCGCCTGCCCGGCGGCCGAGAAGTAATAAGAAAGCGTCCGAAACTCCTCAGGCTGGGCTAGGGCTATAGGAAATCCCGCAGCTTTCGGACGGTTTCAATTCTGTCCGCCTACTTTCCATCGTCCCCGCGCTGGCGCAGGAAGCGCTGGAATTCACGCGCGAGCATGTCTCCCGAGGGAACGTCCTCGGGTGCGATCTCCTCCTCTTCGCTCTCCGCTGCCCGTTCGAGCCGCTCGACGAACGCCTGGATGTCAGGATCGCTCTGCACCGCAAGCCCCACCTGACGCTCATAGTCGGTGGCCGCCACCTCCAAGCCGGAGACGTCCACAGAGACGCCGATCAGGCCTTCCACCCTGCGTACCAAAGCCAGCGCAGCCTTGGGATTGGCCGCGGCGGCGACGTAGTGAGGGACTCCCGCCCACAGGCTCGCCGAAGGCAGCCCGGCATCCAGGCAGGCGCTGTGCAGTACGCCCACGATCCCGGTGGGCCCCTCGTAGCTGGAGGGCCCCAGGCCCAAGCGCTCCACCAGCGAGGGATCGGACGCGAACCCGGTCATGCTCACCGGGCGGGTGTGGGGCACGTCGGCAAGCAGCGCTCCCAGCGAGACGACCATCTGCACGCCCAGTGCTTCGGCGAGCTCGACCAGGTGCGCGCTAAAGGCGCGCCAGCGCATTGACGGCTCGGTGCCCTGAACGAGCACGAGGTCGCGTGGGGCCCTGGGCGCGAGCGCCTCGAAGACCTCGACCGTAGGCCACACGATCTCCCGCACGCCTGCCTCGGTGAGCTGAATACGGGGACGGTTTGCTTGGAAGTCGTAGAACTCCTCTGAGTCGATACGCGCAAAGCGCTGCGCATCCAGCGAAGCGGCCAGGAAGGAGACAGCGCTCGAGGCGGCATCTCCAGCGTCGTTCCAGCCCTGGAAGGCGCATACCATCGCTGGGGCCCTAAGGCCATCCGGACGGCGGTCCCAGATGAGGGGCTGCATCCGGACCACCGTACATGATGAGCCGATGACCTCCGTCGGCAGCGATTCGCAAGCGGACACTCTGCAAATGGAGCCGGCGGGTGGGCTCCGGGCGAGCGAGCTCTCAGCGTTACCCGAAGATGCCCAGATCGCCACCCTTCGCTGCGAGCAGGAGGTGGATGGCGTCTTCGCCTGTATCCGCAAGGAGCGCCTGCACTCGCGCGCGGGCACTCCCTACCTGACGGTTGAGCTGCGCGACAACACCGGGACGATAATCGCGCGCGCTTTTCGCGATGCCGACATGCTCGCAGGGCGCTTTGAGCGCGGTGACCTGGTGCGTATACACGGGCGGGTCGAGCGTTTTCGCGATGAGCTCCAGATCGCGCTTGCGACGATCGCGCGCGCAGAGGGCGAGCAGGCCGACCCCGCCCGCTTCCTGCCTGTCGCCTACCGCGATCTCGACGAGCTCGAAGGCTTCTTGGAGCATCTCGTGCGCGAGGTCTATGACCCCGGATTGAAGGGGCTGCTGGAGCGCCTGCTCGGTGAGGAGGCGTTGCGCGCGGAGATACGCCGTGCGCCCTGTTCGCTGCCGGCGCCTGGAGCAGGAGGAGACTCTCGCTCGCGCGGAGCGGGCCAGGGGCGTTCAGGGTCTCACCATGCCTATCTCGGCGGCTTGCTCGAGCACACCGTCGCGGTGGCGAGCATGGCGCTCGAGCTCTGCATACTGCACCCGCGCCTGGACCGTGACCTGCTCCTCAGCGCCGCGATCGTCCACGACCTGGGTAAGACCCGCGAATTCACCTACGGCGCCGAGATTACGCGCAGCCGGGAAGGGCAGTTGCTGGGCCACATCGAGCTGGGCCTGCGCCTGCTCGCGCTCCATGCCCCAAAGACGCTCGGGGATGAGCGCCGGCTTGCGCTAGAGCACTGCGTGATGCTCCACCACGGAGCCGACATGGCCGCTGGGCAGCGCTTTGCTTCTGGAGAGGCGATAGCTCTCTACCGGCTAAACGCGCTCGATGCCGTGGTTAAGGGCGCATTTGAGCACGGAATGCCTTCCTAAGCGATCAAGCGGCTCCCCCGCGATGCCGATAAAACCAATGATGAGCGATACCGCCATGCCCACAGCCGAGTCGCCTGCAGATTCTGAGGAGGAGATCGCAATCGGGCCTTCGGGAGACGGCCTGTACCCGCCGGTGCGCTCGGGACGCTCCTCGCGGATGATCGGCGAGGTGATCGTCGACCTCGGCTTCGCCGACCGCGCTACGGTCGAGGAGGCGGTGGGGGCTGCGCGTGCCCAGGGCAGGCCCACGGGCCAAGTCCTGGTCGAGCGGGGCGTCCTGCGCCACGATCAGCTCGCCCGGGCCGTGGCGGAGCGCTTCGGCTTGGACTACATCGACCTGTCGGTCTACGACCTCGACATGGGCGCGGTCAACCTGATCCGCTCCGAGACCGCCAAGCGCTACCAGGCCGTTCCCGTCGGCTATACCGACGACGGGACGCTGCTGCTGGCGATGGCCGATCCCACCAACGTGCTGACGATCGACGACGTCGCGATGATGACCGGCCGGCGCATCAAGGTCGCGGCGGCATCGGTGGAGGACTTGAACCTGCTCCTCACGCGGCTCGCCCAGATGGACGATTCGATCGAGGACATCATCGACGACGAGTCCGAGGACGAGTCCGAACCCGACCTGCTGGCCGAGGAGGCCGACCGCGATGCCCCGGTCATCAAGCTGGTGCACTCGATCGTCGCTCAGGCGATACAGCAGGGCGCCTCGGATATCCACATCAACCCCGAAGAAGGGGACACGCGTGTGCTGTTCCGTGTCGATGGCGTGCTTTCCCCGGCCGCCACCGTCAAGCGGAGGATGGCGATGGGCGTGGTGTCCCGCATCAAGATCATGGGCGACCTGGACATCTCTGAGCGGCGCCTGCCACAGGATGGCCGGTTCGCCTTGACGGTCGACGGACGGCGCGTGGACATCCGCGTGGTCACGCTTCCGCTCGTCCATGGGGAGGGTGTTGTGCTGCGCATCATGGACAGGGGGGTTACGGTCGAGGGGCTCGATTCGCTGGGGATGGCGGAGGATGAGATGAAGCGCTTCTCGAGTGCGATCGCCAAGCCAAACGGGGCGGTGCTCGTCACCGGGCCGACCGGATCCGGCAAGTCGACGACGCTGTATGCCGCGCTGAATGTGCTCAACGACGGGGAACGGAGCATCCTCACGATCGAGGATCCCGTCGAGCAGCGCATGCAAGGCGTCAAGCAGATGCAGATCGCCCCCAAGGCGGGAGTCACTTTCGATGTCGGGTTGCGCTCGATGTTGCGCGCCGACCCCGACGTGATCATGGTCGGCGAGATCCGCGATCGCGAGACCGCGCACATCGCGGTCGAGGCGGCGCTCACCGGCCACCTCGTGCTCTCGACCTTGCACACGCGCGACGCGCCCAGCGCGCTGGGGCGGCTGATGGATATGGGCATCGAGCCGTTTCTGGTTTCCTCCGCAATTGATTGCATCGTCGCCCAGCGCCTGGTGAGAATGCTCTGCAAGCACTGCAAGCGAGTGATGACGGTCTCAGAGGCGGTGCTCGCCGAGCACGGCCTGACGGGCGCCGAGCCTTACGAGGCAGTGGGTTGCTCGCGCTGCGGCGGTTCCGGCTACCGCGGCCGTATCGGGCTGTATGAGGTTATGTCGGTCACCGAGGAGATTCGTACGCTGATCCTCGAGCACGGCTCCGTTGACGCGATCGCCGCGGTGGCGGTCGGGCAGGGAATGTGTCGTCTGCGCGACGACGGCTTGGTGAAGGTACGCGAAGGGCTCACCTCGATCGCTGAGATCGAACGGATGACCTCCAGCCTGCTCTGAGCGACGGCTCTCAGCTGGCTGAAAGCAGCAGTCAATGCATCGGCCCGGCGGAAACACAACGCCGGTGGCGTCCGGCTGTGGGCGGCGTCACCGTTTCGTGGCGCCGCCCTGAGCCGGGCCGCTACAGCTTGCTTGGCGGTGACTTACTTCTTGTGCTTCTTTTTGCTCTTCTTGTTCTTGGCGTTGCCCCCGCCGTGCTTGCCTTTGTGTTTGCCCTTGGCGGCGAGCGTGACCGGCTTAGGCGACAGGCGGGTGCCCCCTGAGAGCGCGCTGGGTGGGCAGCCGTTCGGACGGCCGAGATCGAACGGCCCGGAGATGGCCTGAGTGACGACGCCCTTTTCGAGGTATGCGTATGTGACTGTCAGCAGCGGGTCTACGCGGGGCTCAGCGCAGAGCTTTGAGCCGATCGCGAACTGGCCCGTGATCGTCTCGTATCCAGTCTTGGCCTGACCGACGCAGTTGACCGCGTAGCCGGGGATTTCCCCGGAGCAGGAGAAGGTGTCGGTTAGTGGAGCACCGGTTGGACGGCCCAACGGAGTGGCGGTTGCGGTCACGAGCGGCGGGCTCTGGACTCCAGTCAACGGAATCTGTGACTCGAGCTGATAGCCGGTGATTGGCCCGTTGCAGTAGAGGCTGTACTCCACCTCCTGTTCGTCGCTGCCCACTTCCGGCTGCCCGGCGGCCGTGCTGCCGAGGCAGTTGTAGTTGTTCGGGTTTGATTCTTCTGCCTGGCTGAGAGCCGGGCTCGCGAGGGACAGGGCGCCAGCGCCCACGATCGCGGCCAGCCACCTTGCGGCCTTGCGGTGGGCGGATTGAGATGCGTACAACGGGGGTCTCCGTTCGGTTGTCAGTGGACGTCGATCAGTGCGTCAGTTCAGGAGCTTTTCGAGGCTCTGCTTTGGTGCAGTTGGGTTGAATGCGATCGTCGGCCGCGTGCCCGCCTTGGCGAACGGCGATAGCAGCAGGACGCCCGCGGGGGGCTGGGAGGTGAGTGTCGCCGTGGAGGCGCCAGCGGGCAGTTCCGAGGCGGTCGCCACGCCGACGGTCGCGAACGTGACGACGACCAGGCCGTGTTCTCCATACGTGGTGCTCGCGATGATCGTCGCGAGCGTCGCCTTCAAGAATTCATCCGCCGCGGTCAGCTGACCGGTGCTGCCAGCTGTGCAGGCGCCGCCGGCGGGGCCTTCCGGGCAGGGGGGTTGGACAATCGAGTGCAGCAGCGGCGGCTGCCCGCCGGCGGCTGAGCGGTGTCCGGCGAGCGCTGCGTCGTTGGCGAACGCACTGCCGCTGAGCGCCGGCCAACTGCTGAGGTAGGCGCCTTTTCCGATCAGCTGGCTGGTGATGTAGGGAGCCGCGGTGGGCTTGGCGAGGGCTTGTGCGAACGAGGAGCCCGACAGCTCGATCAGCCACACATTCGTGACCGGCGGCAGGGTCGCACCGTTGCTCGTCTTGTTTGTCGGGGTGGACGTGGGTGTGGGGACGGACGGTTGGCTCGCGCTATACGTCGCCGGGCTGGGCGAACTGGCTTTTGTCGTGCTGGCGTCATGCGTTGTGCTCGCAGGCGTGGCGGAGGCCGCCGTGGGCGTCGTCCCCGGTGCGATCACTGGGGGCCGGGTGGGGGCGGTCGCCTGCTGAGTGGAGCCCGGCGGGCGTCCGGCGGCCAGCGAAGCGATCAGCGCGGGCAGTTTCTGGAGGATCCCCGGGTTGCTCGCGAGCGCTGAATCGGGCTCGCCCACCCTTGGGCCGATCGCCGCGCCGGCGGCTACGCCGATAGCAAGCATTCCCGCCGCCAGCGCCGCGGTGACGCGCAGCGAAGGCAGGCGCGGCACGCTTGGGGCTGGGGCGGTGGGTGTGGGGGTGTCGGATGTGGTGGTCATGGACTTGAGCCGGGCGGAAACAGGCGTGCCGAGGGTCGCTTTCTTCATAAAATACCTTATTTCGATCTAGTTCATGAAGAATATGGTAGGTTCGCCTCGTCACATCGTCAAAACCATCTGAAATGGAGCCCTCGTTCATGAATCGAATTAGCCGTCTCTCGGCCCGGGCGGGTGGGGTCCTGCTCGTGGCGGGCGTACTCGGGGTCGCGGCGCCCGCGGCCGCATCGGCGACGACCACGGTCACGATCAGCGGAGCCACCGCCTCCTACCCGCTCGTCTCGCTGCTCGCCCAGAAGTACGTGAAGCTCTTCCACCACAAGGTCAAGTTCAAGATCGCCCAGGGTGGGGCGCAGATCGGCATCAACGATGTCGCGGCCGGCCGGGTCACGGTTGGGGACGTATCGCGCGATCCGCTCCCGTCCGATCCGGCTGGCCTCGTCTTCTACCCGATCGCCAAGTACGGGATCTGCGTAGTCACGAACAAAGCAAACACGCTGAGCAACCTCACGCCGGCGCAGGTGATCTCGATCTTCACCGGCAAGACGCGCGCTTGGAGCGGAGTGCCTGGGGCTACCGCAAGCGGCACGATCGACCTGATCAGCCGCACTTCGGTCGCGGGCGTGCTGACTAACTTCCAGACGCTGCTGCTGGAAGGCAAGAAAGTCTCGAGCCTCGCCTCCGAACAGTCATCTGAGGGCCTGCTCCGCCAGGCGGTCGAAAGCGATCCGAACGGGATCGGATTCCTGTCCAACTACCAGGCCGCTCTGGGTGCGGTGAACTCGGTCGGCTACGACGGTGTGTCCTGTAACAAGACGACCGTGACCTCCGGGCAATATGTAGGCACCGCGCGGTTCTACGAGGTGACCAAGGGCAAAGCGACAGGCGCGGCGTCGGCGTTCATCGGCTGGATCGAGGCCTCTGCCGCGGCACGCAAGATCATCTCGAGCCAGTGGATCCCGATCAAGTAGCAAGCCGCAGTGCTGGAAGGACTCCGCAACCCATGGCCAGACCACCGCGCCGAGCGTACGCTCGGCGCGGTGTCGCTGCTGGTCGGCGTGGTGGTCGTCGCGATGGTCGTGTTCGTCGCGATCCAGGCCTGGCCGGCCTTCGCCCACAACGGGCTCAGTTGGCTCGGCTCGGGGGGCAGCCTCGAACAGCAGATCTCCTCGATGCAGGCGACCAGCGTGCGCCCGCCCGCGTCGGCCTACCACCTGCGGGCCTGGCCGCTGATCTACGGGACCCTGATCACGACTCTCGCGGCGGTCGTGCTGGGGCTGGCGATTTCGGTGCTCTCGTCGATCTTCATCGTCGAGCTCGCACCGGCGCGGCTGCGCGGTATCGCGATCCCGGTGATCCGCCTGCTGGCCTCGGTGCCGTCCGTCGTCTACGGGCTGATCGGCATCCTGGTGCTGGTGCCGTTCGTCGGCAACCACGTGATCAGCCCGGGCGAAAAGGTCGCTGTGCAGAACACCGTCGAGCTGACCGGCGCGGGGCTGGGCGTGGCGATCGTGATCCTGACGGTGATGATCACGCCGATCATGATCGCGCTGATCTGCGAGGCGCTCTCCTCGGTGCCGAACTCATGGCGGGAGGGCGCGATCGCGCTGGGCGTCAACCCGGTGCGAGCGATGCTGGCGGTCACGCTGCGCGCCGCCCGCCCCGCGATCGTGGCGGCCGCCGTGCTGGCGACCGCGCGGGCGCTGGGCGAGGCGATCATGATCTCGATGGTCTCCGGCTCACGCGATTTCGCGCCGCGGCTAGGCGACGGCCTGACCGTCCTGTTCGAGCCGCTGCGCACGCTGGCCTCGGCGATCGTCGACTACCACGAAGGCGTCGGTGCGCCTGCGCTCAAGTCGACTCTGTACGCGTTCGCGCTGCTGCTGCTGTTCTCGGCCTTCGTGCTATCGGTGGCGGGCTATCTGATCAAGCTGCCCCTCCGCCGCTATCAGGTGCGCGGGTGAGCACGCTGGTGGCATATGAGACCGGCTCGCCCCAGCCGATGCGCAGTGGGCCTGGAAAGCGCTCCTCGCCGCTGCACTGGCGGTGGAGCGATCGCCTTGCGCTGGCCTTCGCCTGGATCGCGGGACTGGGGTTGTGCGCGATCGCCGCGGCGATCGCTCTCTACATGGGCTACCGGGGCATCCAGTATTTGCGGCCGAACCTGCTGTTCAGCCGCCCGCAGGTCAGTCTCTCCCAGGCCGGCTCCGGAGGCTTCCTCGATCCCATGGCCGGCACGCTGCTGCTGTGCGCGATCGGCATCACCCTGGCGGTCCCGGTGGCTGTGGGCAGCGCGGTGTGGATCGCCGAGTACGGCCGGCCGGCCTGGCTGGCGCGGATCGTCGAGTCCAGCATCGAGATCGTCGCCGGTACGCCCGACATCGTGATCGCCGTGTTCGGGCTGGCGCTCTTCCAGCTGCCGCTGTTCGCCCCCTTCTCCTTCACCGCCTCCGGGGGCGGGGTGTTCGGAAGGTCGTTCATCGCGGCTGGCGCGATGATGTCGCTGATCGCGTTGCCGCCGATGTTCGTGGCCACCCGCGACGGGCTGCAGGCGGTCCCGGCGCACATGCGCGAGGCAGCCTTCGCTCTGGGCAAGACGCGGATCGCGACGATCCGCCGGGTGCTGCTTCCGAGCGTACGGTCGAACATGGCTGCGGGGGTCACCCTCGGGGTCAGCCGGATCATCGGCGACACGGCGATAGTCGTCCTGCTGCTGGGCGGCACCCCACGGCTGGAATCACAGGGGTCCGTTCCGGGTCTTGGACTGCTCCGCGGGACGGGCTCGACGCTCACCAGCTACGTGTACGAGAACTCGCCCGCGGGCGAAGGTGGCGCGCCGCAGAAGGCCTACGCGGCCGCCGTCGTGCTGATGCTGTTCGTGCTGGGCCTGAATCTGATCGTCGACCGGATCGGTCGTTCCAGTGCGCAAACCACCGGCCGGACCGTGACGGGAGGGGTCCTATGAGTACCTACGAGAGGCCGCCTGCCGCCCACCCCGGGCGGATTCGCTCGACTGTGAGCCCAAATCCAGCTAACCTCATTGTTTCGATGGAGAAAGTCCTTAACCGCGAAGCTCAGACGGAGCCGGTGGTGCCACCGGTGCGCACGATCGTGCTCGACCGGCCGCCCGTGCCAGTGCTGGCGCCCCACGAACGCGAGTCCGTGCGAGTTGGCTCAGCGAGCGGGCTGGAGCGTCTGCGCCTAGACGAGGTCAGCATCGCGTTCCCCAGCAGGCACGCCGTCAAGTCGGTTTCGCTGTCCATCCACCAGGGCGAGGTGCTCGCGCTGATCGGGCCCTCCGGGTGCGGCAAGACGAGCCTCCTGCGATCGCTCAACCGGCTCACCGAGCTGACGCCAGGCGCGAGCAGCGGCGGTCGCATCCTGCTCGACGGCGAGGACATTCACGAGATCGCCGACACGACGCTGAGGGCACGCGTCGCGATGGTCTTCCAGCAGCCCAACCCCTTCCCGATGTCGATCTTCGACAACGTCGCGTTCGCGCTGCGCGAGCAGTCGCGCAAGCGCCCGCGCCGGCGCGAGTTGGAGCCGCTCGTGATCGATGCACTGCGCCGGGCCGGCCTCTACGAGGAGGTCCGCGACGATCTCGACCGGCCGGCGCTGCGCCTGTCCGGCGGCCAGCAGCAGCGGCTGTGCATCGCGCGTGCGATCGCTCCCCGCCCGGAGGTGCTGCTGATGGACGAGCCGTGCAGCGCCCTTGACCCGATCTCCACGAGCGTGATCGAGGAGCTGATCGGCGAGCTGCGGCGCGAGCTGGCGGTGGTGATCGTCACCCACAACCTCGCCCAGGCGCGCCGGGTTGCCGACAGGGTCGCGTTCATGTACCTCGGTGATCTCGTCGAGTACGGGAGCACCGCCGAGGTGTTTGGCGAACCGCGCGCGCAGCGCACCCGAGACTACGTGCGGGGCGCGTTCGGATGAGCCTGGCGCCCGTTCCCTCCGAGCAGGCCGGCGCGAGCTGTGCGAACTGCTCCGCGCCGCTCGCGCCCGACCAGCGCTACTGCCTGGCGTGCGGCCAGCCGGTCTCGCCGGTGCGGCTCGCGTTCCTGGACGTGCTGCAGGCCGAGGCGCAGCCATATGCGGCGAGCCAGGGTCCGGCCGGGTCGTTGCCGTCCACGTATTTGTCTGTTAGCGAATCAGCCGTGGGAGCGTATGGATGGATGCGCCGCTACTCGGGTCTGTTCGGACTGTTGTCAGTGCTGTTGCTGGCGATCGTGGTCGGTCTCTTGATTGGTCACTGGGTCACCCAGAGCAGAACGCCCAGTCAGCAGGTGCTGAAGGTCGAAGGTCTCAGTGCCGCTGCGCCGCTCGCCGCCCCCGCCGCTACGACTGCCAGCACGACCGCGCCGGGCGCGGTCTCTAAGCCAGCCGCGAGCGCCGTGCCGGGCAAGGAAAGCGCCAAGACCGAAGCCAAGGAAGTGCAGGAAGCGCAGGCGATCGAAAAGAAACCGCCGCCGAAAGCGATCAAAGTGAACTCGACCAAACTCAAGAAACTCGGCAGCACGACCGGGAAGAAGCATCAGGAAGAAGTCAACTCGCTCGGCGCCCAGCCGATCGAAACGGGCGGCTGATGGGGACGCTCGCGCTATCGCCACTGACCGAGCTACGCCGCCGCCGTTATGAGCTGGCCGAGCGCGTCGCCGGGCTGACATGGGACCTCGGCGGCCTCACCTATGAGATGGCTGTTCGCGACCACTATCGCCTGGACGTGCTCGCCCGCAAAGCCGCCGAGCTGCAGGAGGCCGACGCCGAGCTCGGTGAGGTGCAACGGCTGCTGGGCGCCGCCGAGGCGGGCATTCACGGACAGTGTCACTCCTGCGGTGCCGTGCACAGCCGCGGCGCCGCCTACTGCTGGCACTGCGGTGCGTCTCTTTTGGCGGAGGCCCGCCCGTCGGTGCTCCCCGACCCGGATCACTTCGCCGACGGGGAGTAAAATTGCCGTTGTGCCGGTGCGCCATGGGAGATCGATCGTCGCTGTAGTGGCGGTCCTGGCGATAGCGACGGGCACAGCGGTTCTCGGAGTGACGCCGTCAGCCGCCGGCCCGCGTGAGTACTCCTGCCCGCTCTTCCCTCAGAGCAATGCGCTCAACCAGGACATCTCCCACGCTCCGGTGGATCCAAGATCGGCGGCGTACATTGCGAGCATCGGGTTGACTGGGCACCTGCACCCCGACTTCGGGACCAATCCCAGCTATGGAATCCCCTACGCGGTTGTCGGCCCTCAACAACATGAGATGCCCATCACCTTTACCGCATATAACGGAGAATCCGACCCCGGGCCATACCCGATCCCGGCGAACGCGCGAATCGAGGGCCCGCCCGCGGGAGAAGAAGGCGACCGGCACGTTCTGGTGCTGCAGCGGGGCAGTTGCAAGCTGTTTGAGCTGTACGCCGCGCGCCGCAGCAGAGCTGGTTGGGAAGCGGACTCGGGCGCCGTGTTCAACCTGCGCTCGAACGCGCTGCGTCCGGAAGGGTGGACCTCGGCGGACGCGGCTGGGCTGCCGATCTTCCCCCTGCTCGTGCGCTATCCGGAGGTCCATGCGGGTCAGATCGACCATGCCCTGCGGGTGACGGTGGAGCGCACGCAGCGTGGGTACATCCATCCGGCCACCCACTTCGCCTCCTTGAGCTCCGATCCCAACCTGCCGCCGATGGGGTTGCGGCTGCGTTTGAAGGCGGGGTACAGCCTCGCCGGCTTTCACGGCGAGTCACTGGTGGTGTTGCGCGCGCTGAAGCGCTACGGGTTGATTGTGGCCGACAACGGCTCGTCGTGGTACATCACTGGCGCGCCCGATTCTCGCTGGAACGACGAAGACTTGGAACAGATCAAGCGGGTCCCGGGGTCTGCGTTTGAGGCGGTCCGGACCGGACCGGTCCTCCACCGCGGTTAGGGCTGAGGCTCGGCCGGGGTGGCCGGAGGCGTGGCTGGCCCAGCCACCGGCGGAGCCTGGGCAGGCGCTTGCGGCTGCTGTGCGGCCGGAGTCAGTGCCGGCTGCTGCTGGCTGGCCTCCGGCCGGTCGCCTCCGCCACTGATCGAGTCCTTGAACTCACGCATTCCGCTCCCCAGTGAACGCCCGATCTCGGGAAGTCGCTTGGCGCCGAACACCAACAGCAGGACCACCACCAGGATCGCTATATGAGATGGATTCTCAAGTCCCATACCACAAGTCTACGCCCTTCACAGGGCGTACGGATCATTTTTTCGGAGCTGGGTGAGCGCCCGGCGCACCAGCTGTGCTGCGATCACGAGCAGCAGCAGCGCGAACGCTCCCCGGAGCACGGCTCCCGAGAGGATGTTCGCGAGGGCAACGCCGCCCGCCACGCCGACGATCGAGAGCAGGCCGATCTTCAGCGCGTCCGAACGGCGCACGTTTCCATAGCGATCCTGGGTGAGTGCTCCGAGGAGGGCAACCGGGACGATCGCCAGCAGCGAGGTGGCCTCCGCCTGGTGCTGGCTCAGCCCGAGGATGACCACGAGCCCCGGCACGAACAGCACGCCGCCGCCCACCCCTAAGAGGCCCCCGAGCACCCCCGCCACGAGGCCGAGCGCGGCGAGCTCGAGCGCGATCGTGACCGAGTCGATCATTCGAGCAGCAGCTCCACAGCCGCGGCCACCAGCACCGCAGCGAACAGGAGCATGATCGAGCGGCCGGCAAGTCGTTGCTGCAGCCATGTGCCGATCAGCACGCCGCCGGTGGCGGGCACGCCGATCGCCACCGCGTCGAGCAGTCGCAAGTTGCCGTATGCGGCTCCCAGCGCGCTGGCGAACGCCGCGATGAACACGATCGCCGCCAGCGATGTGCCGGTCGCCTCGCGCTCGTGATAGCCGAGCCACAGCACGAGCAGCGGCACGATCACCGAGCCGCCGCCGACCCCGAAGACCCCGCTGAACAGCCCCGCGGCCGTGCCGATCGCGATCAGCTCGAGCGTTCGCTGCCGCGAACGCTCTCCGCTCGTCCCCTCCTGCTCAGCAAGCACGCGTGCGAGAGGACTCATCAGCCACCATGCGCGCCATACTAGAGGGCGTGTCGCCCGCTGCCACGCTCGTGGAGGCGCTTGAGCCACTACGTTCCGACCCTCACCACGGTGCCGTTTTGCTGGACATCGACGGTACCCTCGCGCCGATCGTTAGGCACGCCGCGGACGCACACGTTCCCGAGGCGACGCGCGCGCTGTTGATCGAGATCGCCAAGCGTTACGGAGTTGTGGGCTGCGTCAGCGGCCGGCGTGCGAGCACCGCGCGGCAGATCGTCGCGATTGGGACGATCGCCTACGTCGGCAACCACGGCGGCGAGCTACTGCGCCCGCGAGCTACGAGCCCGGAGGTCAACCCCGATCTCGCCGCGTGGACCGCGCGCGTGCGGGAGTTCGCCGCGCGCGCCTACACCAACGAGCACCAGCGCATCAGGGTGCGCAGCGAGGACAAGGACACGATCGCCGCCTTCCACTGGCGCGGAGCGCCTGACGAGGACGGCGCCGCACAGGCGGTGCAGGAAATCGCGCGACAAGCCGAAGAGGAGGGCTTCGCGGTCCATTGGGGGCGCAAGGTGCTGGAGGTGCGCCCCCCCGTCGAGCTCGACAAGGGCCTTGGCATCGCCGCGTTGCTCAAGAGCCCACCCGCGCCGCTCCTCGCCGCCGCGCTGTATGTCGGCGACGACACGACCGACCTCGATGCCTTCCGCGGGCTGCGCTCGCTCGTAAAGGATGGAGCCTTGACCACCGCCATCTGCGCGGCGGTCAGCTCTGATGAAGCTCCCCCGGAGCTGGCAGCAGAGGCCGACCTCGTGCTCGACGGCACCGACGGCGTGCGCGGTCTGCTCGAGGCGCTGTTGTAGTTGTCAAGTGCGCTTCGTCGACTTCCTCAAGACCACCGTTCTGCTCAGCGCCGGCGCAGCCACCGCGCTCGGCGCGGTCACCATCCTCGCGGCTGGGCAAAGCTCCAACACGCTGCTGGCGCCGGTCGCGGTGGGCTGGTGGGTCCTCGCAGTGCTCGTTGGCTTGCGTCTGGGCAGGCGGGCCGCGACGAACCCGCCGATCGCGCGCCTGCTCGCCGGTGCCAAGGCCACGACCACGCTGCCCGAGCATCATCCGAGCGCGATCCTCATCAACCGGCTGTGGCCGCTGCTGCTGTTCACGCTGCTGGCGGGTGGCCTGGCTTTCCTCGCTCCCCAGATCCCTGGCATCGCCGCGGGCTTCGCGATCATCTGGGCGCTGGCCTGGCGGCGCCAGGACGCAGCGGTGGCAGCGATCGAGGAGCGCGACGGCGTGTGCTTCTATGTGCGTCGCACCTCTCCCGTGCGCCCGATGGCGCTCGAGCGCGCGCCTGGCTTCAAGACGCTGCGCCCCGAACATGTGAATGGCGCCGTTACCTAGATGACATCGGCGCACGGGGTGGACGTGCTGATCGTCTCGCTGGGCTCCACCGCGGGCCTGCGCGCGGCCGACGCGGAGCTTGAACAGTCGCTGCGCCGGGCCGGCGCGAGCGCGGCGGTCGTGGAGACCCCGCCGCCGCCAGGAATGCGCACACTCGCCCTGACCGATTTGGGGTGGGCGCTTGCCGCCCGCCGTGCGGCACGCGCCGAGCTCGACCGCTCGGCGCCGCGCGCGGTGATCTACTCGAGCACTACCGCCGCGCTGCTGTGGCCGAGAGAAGGGGCGATCCGCTTTGATGCTCCCTCCGCTGGCAATAGGCCGGGGCGCCATGGCCTGTGGCAACGGCCACTCGAGCGCCGCCGCCTGGGCCAGGCGCCGGTGCTGCTCCCGTGGAGTGATGGAGGCCTGCGCGAGGCGCCCGGCGTGGCGTCGCGCGGCGGACGTGCGCTGGTGCTCCCCGTCCCCGTCGAGCCGTCGGGACCGACCGATGGAGTGCGCGACATCGCCGCGGTCACGTATGCGGCGAACCCCAAGAAGAAGGGCCTCGACTGCGTGCTCGAGGCCTGGCGAGAGGCGCGGCGCCCTGGCGAGGAGCTGCTCGTGATGGGCGCCGGCGCCGAAGAGCTTCGGGCCGGGGTGCGTGCCGTGGGCATGCTCCCCTACGAGGAGTACCGCGGATTGCTGCGCCGTGCCCGCGTGTTCGTCTGCGCCCCTCGCCGCGAGGACTACGGGATCGCCCAGCTCGAGGCGCTCGCCGACGGCGCTCAGCTCGTCACGACCGAAGCGCCCGGGCCCTACGCAGCGCTGCCGATCGCGCGGGAGCTCGACGAGCGCCTGGTCGGCGAGGAGCTCGCGCCGGCCCTGCGCACGGCGCTCGACGATCCCCTGGAGGGTTACGCCACCCACGCGCGCGAGGCGCTCGAGCCGTTCAGCCGCGAGGCGGCAGACCGGGTGGTCGCCGAGCAGCTACTGCCGCGCCTGCTTGGCTAGCTCGGCCCAGGGCCGCGTGTTGGCGACGTCTGCGGCGGTCAGCCAGGCGCGGCGCGCAGTGGCGATCCCCCAGCGCATATTGGCCAGGGTGGCGGTGCGGTGAGCGTCGGAGTCGATCAGGATCGAGACGCCGGCGCGTGCGGCGGCGCGGGCGTGCACGTCGGAGAGGTCGCGGCGCTCGGGGTTGGCGTTTATCTCGAGCATCGTTCCAGTGCGGGCCGCCGCAGCGAAAATGGCCTCGAGGTCGATCGCGTAGGGGGCCCGGCGCTCGATCAGGCGGCCGGTGGGGTGGCCGATGGCGCGCACGAGCGGATGCTCGATCGCGGCGATCACACGCTCGGTCATGCGTTGCTCGTCAGTGCTGAAGGCGGTGTGCACACTGGCGATCACCCAGTCGAGCTCGCCCAGCAGCTCGTCGTCGTAGTCGAGCGAGCCGTCGGGCAGGATGTTGACCTCGCTGCCCGCCAGCAGCTCGATGCCCTCCACCCGCTCGTTCGCCTGGCGCACGAACTCGATCTGGCGGCGCAACTGTTCCGGGGAGACGTCATTGCCGAAGCCGTGTGAGGCAGAGTGGTCGGTGATCGCCAGGTACTCATAGCCGCGCTCACGTGCCGCGCGACCCATCTCCTCGATCGTGTTGTGACCGTCGGAGGCGATCGTGTGGCTGTGCAAATCGCCGCGGATGTCCTCCAGCGCGATCAGTGCTGGCAGCCCGCCGGGGGTGCGCGCGGCCTCCAGCTCTCCCCGGTGTTCGCGCAGCTCCGGCTCGATGTAGGCGAGGCCGAGGCGGCGATAGATCTCCTCCTCGGTCCCGTGCGTTTCGATGGTGCCGGTTGCATCGTCGAGGATCCCGTACTCAGAGACGTGCAGACCTTGCCTGACGGCCGCTTCACGAAGCGCCGCGTTGTGAGGACCCGAGCCGGTGAAGTGCTGCAGCAGGTTGCCGAGCTGACCGGGTTTGGCGATCCGCAGGTCGACCGCGATGCCCGCATGGGTGCGCGCCCTGGCTCCAGCCTTGCCAGCAGAGCTGACGCTGTCGATCTCCTCGAGTTTGTTGAGGCTCTTCGCGAGCGCGGCCGGACGGGTCGTGGTGGCGATCAGGTCGATGTCCTTGACGCTGTCCGCCATCCGGCGGGCGGACCCCGCGATCTGCACCTGCGTGCCCTCGCCTCCCCGCTCGGTCAAGCCGGCGGTGAGCGTCTCGCCCAGCTCGATCGCTCGCGGCAGCAGCAGGCGCCCGTCCCCCTGCCCTGGGGAGTGGGCGGGCATTTGGTCGAGTGCCGCGAGCACGCTTGTCTCGAATTTCGCGCCGAACCCTCGTACGGCTTGCAGGCGCTGTGCCAGTGCCGCCTCGCGCAGCTTCTCAGGCGAGTCGATCCCCAGCTCTGTGTAGAGCAGCCGCGCACGCTTAGGACCGAGGCCAGGTAGCCGTGTGATCTCGATCAGGCCTGGAGGAAACCGCGCGCGCAGCCGCTCGGTCGAGGGGGTTGTGCCGGTGTCGAGCAGCGTGAGGATCTTCTGCTCGAGCGTCTTGCCTATCCCCGGCAGCTCGATCGCCCGGCCCGCGCGCGCCAGCGCCGCGACCGACACGGAGGCCTCGCGAACCGCCTTGGCCGCATTGCGATAGGCCTGCACGCGGTGGACAATTGCCCCGTCGAGCTCGTACAGGTCGCCCAGCTCCCCGAGGGCATCGGCGATCGTCGCGTTCGTCAGGTCCACTGCTCTAGGGTACGGCGACTTATGACCGGCGCGGCGTGGCTCATCCTCCCGACCTACAACGAGGCCGAGAACGTCGAGGCGATCGTCCTGGCCGTCGGCGAGGTGCTGGCGCGCGCCGCCCCCGATGGCTTTCGCGTGCTGGTGGTGGATGACGGCTCGCCCGACGGCACGGGAGAGATCGCCGATCGCCTCGCCGGCGAGCACGACTGGGTGGAAGTGCTCCATCGCAGCGAGAAGGAAGGCATCGG
>DASZFC010000038.1:0-22822 GCA_035940195.1 Solirubrobacteraceae bacterium | reverse complement strand
GCCCGCTGCCGCAGCCGGCGTCGAGGATCCGTGCGTGTGCGGGCAGGTGCAGCTCCGCGATCACGCGCTCGAGTACACGCCGGCGCCCCCGGTACCACCAGTGGCGATCCTCCGCGCGATGCGTCTGCAGCTCAAAGTCCCTCTCCATCCGCTCCATCTTTTCCTAAAGCACCCGCCGGCGCTTCTCCCGGTATACCTTGAAAAAAGATTTGGTATCCCATAACTGACGCCGGTGCCGGAGCGCACGGATCCGGGTCAGCCTGCGAAGTACTTGGCTGCGAGTTGCTCGACCGTGCCCTTGGTTCGTGTTGTCATCGGGCCGAGCAGCTTGCCGATCACCTTGAAGTCAAGCGCGGAGTCGAGGATGCCTCCGCTGGGAAGCCAGTGCAGCTCACGATCGCTGAATGCAAGCCTGTCCTCATCTGTGGCCAGAGCCAGCACCTCTTTGCGCACTCGCCCGGTGGGCCGCTCGCAGAGCATCGCGACCTGGAGCTTGCCCTGAGAGGCTGCTATCAGGGGCTTGGGGAATGGCTGGTGCGCGGCGATCGCGCGGACCTCGGTGGCGGTGCGCAGGAAGACGGGCACCGCATAGCCCAGCGAGGCTGCCAGTCCCGCCTCGATGCGCGCCGTCATTCCGGCGAGCGGCTCGGGGCTGGTGGCGGCGAAGACGACGTTGCCGCTCGCCCGGAATGTGCTCACCTCGCCGAAGCCCAGCTGCACAAACCGCGCGCACAGCTCACCGCTCGAAATCCGATGACCCCCGACGTTGATTCCGCGCAGAAACGCGGCGTATTCGGACATGCGGGAGACCTTATCTGCGGGCAGGCCTAGTCGCCGGCCTACTGCCCTGACGCGATCATCACCACGCCGGCGAGGGCGAGCAGGATCCCCGCCACGTGCCACGGTCTGAGCCGCTCCTTGAGGATTGTGACGCCAAGGGCGATCGTGACGAGCGGATAGAGGTTGCCGAGCACGGATGCGATTGTGAGCGGCCCGCGCTGGAGCGCGGTCGTGAGGGCCACGTCGGCGAGACCCAACGCCACCCCGCCGGCGATTGCGAGCCGTGGCAGGGAGGTGACCGTGGGCATCACGCCCCCACGGGCGGCGAGCGGAACGAGAACCGCTATTGCCACCACGAGGCTTGCGACCGTCGGCCACAGGCCTGAGCTGCGATGGGTGTGCCCCACGCAGACGAAGTAGATCCCGAAGCCCACCCCGCAGAGAATCGCCACCAGTACCTGCCGGGCTGCTGAGAAGCCATCGCCGGCGGTGAGCACGCCGTCGCTGGTCTCATAGGCGACGAGCGGGATCGCCACGAGCGCGCAGAGGATTCCGGCCAGCGCGACGGTCGAGAGCACGTTGCCCTCGGCGATGCCGGTGATTGCGGGCACCAGTGCGGTGATTGCCGCCGAGATCGGCACGACGATGCTCATTCGCCCGCGGCCGATTGCCGTGAAGAAGCCCACGTAGGCGATGCTGGTGGGGAGACCGCTGATGGCGCCCAGTCCCAGGTCTTTGACTGTGAGGTCGCTCGCGCCGAGCAGGACGGCGATCGGGACGAGTGTAAAGAGCGTTGTGAGGAACACCACGACGCTCGTTTCCAGCGGGGAGCGTGTGCGGCTGGCGGTGCCGCCGAGGAAGTCCGAGATTCCGATGAAGAGGGATGCGAGGAGGGCGAGGAGAACGGTCATTTCGGCTCCTACGATCGCAGCACCCGGCCGCTGGCTAGGCTGGGAGCCGAAATGGCGCTGGCCGGTGGCGATCCTCACGCAGGCATGGTCCTTCGCCCGCTGGTCGAGGGCGACGAGGCTGAGCTGCTGCGTATCCACCGCACGCAGGAGGTTCTCCGCTGGTGGGATAACCCAGAGGACGGCTTTCCGTGGGATGAGCCCGAGTCGGTGCGGTTGACGATCGAGATCGATGGGGCGGTCGCGGGGCTGATCCAGTATTCAGAGGAGCGGGAGCCCAAGTACCGCCATGCGGCGATCGATTTGTTCCTGGATCCCCCGCTGCATGGGCGCGGGTATGGCAGCGAGGCCGTGAGACGCGTGGTAGGAATGCTGATAAGCGAGCGTGGGCACCACCGCATCACGATCGACCCGGCGATAGAGAACGTGGGAGCGATCAGGGCGTATGAGAAGGCCGGCTTTAGGCGCGTGGGTGTGATGCACCAGCACGAGCGCGACGTGGGAGGCGGCGGCTGGCACGACAGCTTGCTGATGGAGCTGGTCGCGGGCGAGGATTGAGCGCGAGCGAAAGCGTCCTGTGCGATATGAGTTTTCACATGCCGACGGTGGTTGTTTGCGCAGAATGGCTAGGAAATCACCCCCAGAACATCCAGATCACCGTATAGCCGCGGCCCGCGGCTTGCTCGGAACGGTCTTTCCTACAGCGCGTGCCAAGCCACCGATGGACGCGGCAGGACTCGAACCTGCGACCTCTCGCGTGTGAAGCGAGCACTCTAGCCAGCTGAGCTACGCGTCCTTGAGGAGCGATTCTATTGGGCCGCTGTGCCCCAGGGCATCCCCGCCACCCTCGGTATGCGCTAGGACCCCAGCTTCACCTTCGGGTGGGGATACAGGCGCTCGGTGGCCGGGGAGTATGCGCTCGCGAACGCATCGGCTTCCGCTTGGCTGAGCGTTCCGCCGAAGGCCTTTTCGCCACCGAGCATACGGTAGCCCGTGAGCAGGCTCTTGCCGATCAGGGCAGCATCGAAGTGGCCGTCGTAGATGCTGTCGATGTATAGCGCCACGTTTTCGCGCGCGAACATCGCGGCCGCGGGCGAGCCGCTGGTGATCTCAGCGGCGGCCGCGCTGGTCAGCGTCCAGCCGCGCTCGGCCAGCCTGCTAAATGTTGCAAAGAGGCCGGCGATGCCCGCGGCGGGTCCGGTCAGCAGGCGCGCTTGCGCTGTGCGCAGCGGCGGCGGCATGACGATCGCGCGCGCCAGCCGGCTCGCGGTGAAGACCGCCGGGCGGGTTGCAGGCCCAATGGGCGCCGGCAACCCGCCGACGAGCGGCGGCCAGGCGATCCTCGCGGCGGCCATCTCCCGCTGGGCCGAGACGGCGGCCTGGTGCAGGCCGCGGGTCACGGCGATGAGGTCTTCGCGCTGCAACTTCAGCGCGGCTGGGCTCGCCGCGACGCCGCTCGCGCTGCCGCAGCCAGCAAGCACGGTGCCCGCGCCCGCGACGCCGCTCAGGATGAGCAATAGCGCCGCGACGCGGAGCGCTTTCACGCGCGTGTTCTAAGCCGCGAGCAGGTCGATCACGAACACCAGCGGCGCGTTCGGCGGGATCGACGGCGGCCGCCCGGCCTTGCCGTAGGCGAGCGCTGGCGGGATGATCAGCTCGCGTCTTCCGCCTACGCGCATACCTGGAATGCCTTTGGTCCAGCCAGGGATCAGCCCGCTGAGTGCAAACGTCGACGGTTCTTTGCGCGTGAAGGTGTTTTCGAACTGCTTGCCGGTCTTGTACACCACGCCAACGTCATTGACCGTGACCGTGCCTCCCGCCTTGGCTTCTTTGCCCGTGCCCTTGATCAGGTCCTTGATCACCAGTTTCGATGGTGCCGCGCCGGACGGGGGCTTCACGCTGGGCTCTTTCGACAGCGGGCCGGTTGCGGGCGTTTTTGCCGTCGCCGCCGGGGGTGTCGTGGGGGTTTCGGGGGTGCTCGACGTGGCTTTCGCCAGCGCTTCGTCGGATTTGTTCTCGTTGCCGACGCCGATCGTGCTGCTCGATCCGCTGGAGCCGCAGCCGGCGATTAGGATGGCGGCGCCCAGCGCAGCGATAGCCGTGCTAGGGCGAATTGGAATGCTCTTTGAGTAGGTCACGGTCGCGCAGCCTAACGCAAAGCGGGGTCCCTGCGCTACGATCGAGTCGGACCGTGCTAGGCGGGGAGGTAGCGGCGCCCTGTATCCGCAATCCGCTCTAGCGGGGCTGAACTCCCTTCCGAGGGGTTGCGCCCCGGTCGCTCCGCTGTCCGGGGCGTCGATGGTTCGGGTCCCGCGCGGTGTCGGCTTGTGAACCAGGTCAGGTCCGGAAGGAAGCAGCCTTAAGCGATCCCCGGCAGGCGCAGCGGGAACACCCGAGCTGGAGTCGCGGGCAGCGATCGGTGACCGGTGGCGAGGATCTCGACGATGGGTGCACGGTCCATCAATCTCAGGCTTGGTTTTCCAGTCTCGCGCGGCGGTACTCGTTGACGACGATCTCCGTGAGCTCCTCCACCGAGGTCTCAGAGGTTGGCTTGTCGAGGGCGATCACGCCGTCCTGGATCATGCTCACGCGGTCGCACGCCTGCAGCACGTGGACGTAGTTGTGCAGAATCATGATGATCGAGACTTTCCCCTCGTCTTTTAGTCGCGCGACGAGGTCGAGGATCTGCGCCCCCTCTTTCGCGCCCATCGCCGCGAGCGGCTCGTCGAGCAGAATGATGTCGGCGTCGCCGTTGACCGTGCGCGCGACGGCGATCGCCTGGCGCTGCCCGCCGGAGAGCCGTGCGACGGCGACGCCGATCTGCGGGATGTTGATGCCGATCTCATCCAGTGCTGTGCGCGCCTCGCGCTTCATCTGCCGGTTGGACAGCAGCGGTATCGGTTTGAACACGCGCTCGCGGCGCAGGAACAGGTTGTGGTAGACGGACAGTTCGTCGATCAGCGCGAGGTCCTGGAAGACCGTGTCGATCCCTTTGGCGCGTGCGTCGTCGACGCTTTTCGGCGCGTACGGCTGGCCGCGCAGGAACATCTTGCCGCCGTCCTGCCTCTGAAAGCCGCAGAGGATCTTGATCAGCGTCGACTTGCCCGCGCCGTTGTCGCCGAGCAGGCCCAGCACCTCACCCTTTTTCAGGTGCAGGTTGACGTCCCGCAGCGCCGTCACGGGACCGAAGCGCTTGGAGATGTGCTCGACGCGCAGGACATCATCGGAGGCCGTCGCCGGCGGGACGACGTCTGGTGCTTCGGCCGGGGGAATGGCGCCGGGTGGCTCTGTCGGGTCAACCACCGCTATGCCCCCGGCGGGCCCGGCCCACGTAGACGTTGGCGGTCATCGCCACGATCACGGCCAGGCCCGTGTAGAAGAGCAGGTAGTTAGCGTTGACGCCCTGCAGGATCAGCCCGTCCTTGAGAATCCCCAGGAACAGCGCGCCGATCAGCGCGCCCACCACGGTCCCCGAGCCGCCCGTCAAGAGCGTGCCGCCGATCACGCCGGCCGCCACCGCGAGGAAGAGGATTTCGTTTGCGCCGGCCGGATCGGGTTGCACCGTCGCGGAGCGAACCGCCTCGAAGATGCCCACGAGAGCCGCCGTCAGGCTGCAGAGCATGTAGTTGCGAATCATCACCAGCTTCACCTTCACGCCGGCCTCGGCGGCGCCCAGCTTGTTGGAGCCGATCGCGACCGTGTACAGCCCCCAGCGGGTGAACGTCAAGACGACCTGCAGGGTCGCGACGATCGCGACCGCCCAGATGATCTCCGAGTAGGTGCCACCGCCGAAGACCTTTCCGAACGTCCCCAGCGGTGGCTGCCCGCCGGGCGTCGCCACGGGCGTTCCTTTGGAGATGATCAGCGCGAGCCCCTCGAACGTGAACAGCATCGCCAGCGTCGCCACGAACGAGTTGATGCCCACGACCGCGACGAAGAACCCGTTCAGCGCCCCCACGAGCATGCACAACAGCAGCGTGACGATCACGCCCGGCACCAGCCCGAGTCCGATGCTCGTATTGAGCTTGTAGAAGAGGATCGGCGCAAACAGGTACATCGCGCCGATCGACAGGTCGATCTCGCCGAGGATCATCACAAACACCTCGCCCGCTGCGAGGATCGCGAACGGGGCGAAGTACGGCAGCAGCGTTTCGAAGTTCGCCCCCGTGAAGAAGCTGCTCGTGTTCGCCGAGAAGTAGATCGCCGTGACGATCGTGACGACGATGATGCTGCCCTCGCGTAGCGAGACGAGGCGCTCGAACAGCTCCCGCCGCGTGGGGACCCGGAGCGAGCGCTCCGGGTCCCCAGGCGCTGCCGGGGGCATCTCGGCAGCCGGCCCGTCCGCCACGCTCGCCATGTCCTTCCTCCGAAGCCTTCCGTCCCGCGCCTAGGCGATGACCTTGGCGGCCGTCGAGGTGCCCTCGTAGCGCGATTTCGAGTTGACGTAGGGCGTGATGCTTTCTTTGTCCAGGAACTTCAGGCCGGTGTCCGTTTCCGCCAGGCCCGACAGCGTCCCGGAGACCTTGTACATAAACAGCTGCAGCACCGGGATGAAGCCCTGCAGGTAGGGCTGCTGGTCGATCGTGAATTCGATGTCGCCGGCTTTCAGCAGGTTCTGCGTCTGTTCGGTCAGGTCGAAGCCGCCGGCCTTGACCTTGCCGCCGAGCGAGTACTTCTGCATGACTTTTGCGAGGCTTTCCGTGCTGCCCCCGTCGACGGCGTACATGCCCTTCGTGTTTTTGTGGCCGACCCAGTACGCGTCGATCGTCGAGAGCTCGCCCGGGACGGCGGCGCCCGTCGCCACGGTGTGCAGGGTGATCGGCTTGCCCGAGGCCTTGACGGCCGCTTCCGCACCTTCGATGCGCGGCTGCAGGTTGGCCGATCCGGGCGTCGCGATGAACAGCGCGACATCGCCCGAGCCGACATCAGCGACGATCCTTTCGCCCATCTTTTCGCCGGCCTTTTTGAGGTCCTGGCCGATGTAGGAGAGGCGCGCGTTGCCGACCGCGTCGGCGTTGTATGCGACGACTGGGATGCCCGCCTTGATCGCCGCTTCGACCGGTGCGTTGAACGCGTGCAGGTCAATCAGGGCAACAGCGATCCCGTCTGCTTTGGCCGTGACCGCGCTGTTCAGCGCGTTGACCATCTGGTTGACATTTGAGCTTTCCGAGCCCGTCCACTGATACGAGCAACCGAGTAGTTTCGAAGCGTCCGCTGCGCCGTACTGCGTGGGAGTGAAAAAGGGGTTCGTCGTGACGTGGTTGACGAACACGAATTTGTAGCCCGGGTGCGAGCCGAACACGCTGTTCGAGCCGCCGCCCCCGCTGGAAGCGCTCGAACCGCATGCGGCGAGCAGCGTGCTCACCGAGCCGACGCCGACGCCGGTCAGCGCTGTGCGGCGCAGGAACGCGCGTCTGTCGAACTCGGGCCAGCTGATCCATGACCGCTCTGGGACCTCTTGTGCCTGGCCGTTCTCTGACATCTTCATCCTCCTCCTCGGGACTTGCTCGTGAGCCATCACACTGGGTATACCCTCGAACGATGGGTTCATCCCACAAAAGTTCTCCACCTCCTGGCCACCCGCAGACCGGCGGCTCAGGAGCGCCCAAGGAGCAGAGGGTGCGGGGCGAGAGCTACGGGCGCGTCATGCTTGTGCGACACGTCAAACACGACGGCCGGGCGCTCATCCTCTATGAGCGCGAGGGGCCGCGGCAGCGTGAGTGAGCAGCGCCGTAATGAGTTGCGCGACGAGCGGGTCGTCTACGCGATCCACCGTCAGGAGCGCACCTTCCTGCCTTCGCGCGAGCATTGTCCCCTGTGTCCCACCCGCCAGGGACAGGCGGAGACGGAGATTCCCTTCCCGGCGTTTGAGATCGCCGTGTTCGAGAATCGCTTTCCCGCCTTCGAGGCGCCGCACGGCGCGGCTGAGGTCGTCGTCTACACCGACGATCACGACGCCTCGTTCGGCACACTCGCGCCGCGCCGTGCCGAGGATTTGATGTGGGTCTGGCGCCAGCGCTTCCAAGAGCTCGGCTCGCGCGATGACGTCGACTACGTATTCATCTTCGAGAACCGCGGGGTCGAGGTGGGCGTGACGCTCCATCATCCGCATGGCCAGATCTACGGCTACCCGTTTCTGCCCCCGGTCCCGAAGCTCGAGCTCGCAGCCGACACGCGGCTCGGCAGCTGTGCCCCCTGCGCGCTGCTGCGAGCCGAGCTCGAAGACGATCAGCGGGTCGTCTTTCAGAACGACGGCGTGGTGGCCTACGTCCCTTATGCCGCTCGCTGGCCTCATGAAGTACACGTCGTGATGCGCGCGCACCGGCCGAGCCTGCTCGAGTGCGAGGCCGAGGAGCTGCGCCTACTCGCCGAGGCTCTTCAGGGAGTGGTGCGCGGCTTCGATGCCCTCTGGGACCGGCCATTTCCTTACGTGATGGTCGTCCATCAAGCGCCCACAGTGGCGGCCACCGCGCAGCGCGAAGGACATCTGCACGTCGAGTTCTACCCGCCACTGAGAACTGCCGAGAAGCTCAAGTACCTGGCGGGCTCCGAGCAGGGCGCGGGCACGTTCGTCTCCGATGTGCTTCCTGAGGAGTCGGCCGCCAAGCTGCGCGAGGCGATCCTCCGTGCGGCGTGAGCACGCGGTGGCGTTCGCGCCCGGGCGTGTCAACCTGATCGGTGAGCACACCGACTACAACCAGGGATTGGCGTTGCCGTTTGCGATCGCCGAGGGGGTCACGGTGTGTGCCCAGCGCAGCGAGGACGGGCGCATCCATGCCCACGCGCTTGACCTCGGTGAAGAGGACACCTTCGCGCTCACTAACCGCTCGCCGGTGGAGGGCTGGCGCGCTTTTGTGCGCGGGATCGTGGCCGAGCTCCAGAGGGCCGGCTTGGAGCTCGCCGGTGCGAATTTGCAGATCACTGGCGACGTGGACCGGGGGTCGGGGCTGTCCTCTTCGGCCGCAGTGGAGGTGGCGTTGTGCTTGGCGCTGCTCGGTCTCGCCGGCGAGACCAGCGACCGGATCGAGCTCGCCCGGCTGTGTGCGCGTGTGGAGAACGAGTGGGTGGGCGCGCAGACCGGCATGTTGGACCAGCTGGCCTCGCTATACGGGCAACCGGACAGGGCATTGCTGATCGACTTCCGCACGCTGGTAGTCGATCCGGTCGAGCTGCGGCTGGATGGCTGGCGGTTGGTCGTGGTGGATTCCGGCGAGCGCCACGCGCACGCGAGCTCCGGCTACAACGAACGGCGCGAGGAGTGCGCGGAAGCGTGCCGGATCCTGGGAATCGAGTCGCTGCGGGAGGCCGGCCCGGATGCCGCGGCCCGCCTACCCGAGCCCCTCAGCCGGCGCTTCGCCCATGTCACCGGCGAGAACCGGCGCGTGCGCGAAGCGGTGGCGGCCCTGCAGGCGGAGGACCTGGCCGCGCTCGGAGTGCTGTTGAACGCTTCGCACGAGAGCCTGCGTGAGAACTACGAGGTCTCCACGCCGGCGGTCGAGGCGACCGCCCAGCGCTTGCTCGAGTCGGGTGCTGCCGGTGCGCGGCTGACCGGCGGCGGCTTCGGCGGCTCGGTGCTCGGCCTATTCGCGCCGGGCATCTCTCTTCCCACTGATGCCCACGAGGTGCGTCCTGGCGCGGGCGCACACCTGCTAAGCGGCTAACGTGCTTTTTAGGCTTGTGTGAGCGCGAATTGCTTCTTGCGCTCCATGATCTTCACGTCGAAGTGCTGCATGAGGTCTTTTCGCCCCCAAAGCGCGATCTGGCAGCCTTCTACGAAGCAGGGGTTGATCTCGAACTCGAAGTCGGGAATCTCGGGGATGACAGCTTTGGAAGGCTTGGTTGCTTGATGCATCGTCACACTCCCGCCCACCCCGGCACCTTGCTGAGCGGCAATGTCCGCGGGTGAGTAGCCCATGAGTGGGGCATAACCCGCTGGCAGGACAGTCCCGTCAGCACCGGTATCAATCAAGCCAGCGATAGGTCCTTTGGCTCCGCCGGGGCCGGTCACGTTGAGGATCAGGAACGGTCGCGGCTCCCCCAAGCCGAGGTCACGATAGGCGACGACCAGCTCCGACATGACCCTCAAGGCCGCCCTTCAGAAAAGGAAGGCTGACGACGCTGCGTCGGGAACCGGCATGAGGAAGTCGTCCTTGTGGACCTCGGGCTTGTTCCGCAGTTCCACGGAGTCGAGAGCGTCAGCAATGACCTTGCCGTCCCGGATCGCGACCCAGCTCCCAGCGTACTTCGTCAGATCCTCGAGAACCTCAGGGCCTTGTTGAACGGCCGCCATTCAAGCCTCCAATATTATGTATTCAGCCCAGGTTGTGCATCGGATGGACGGCTTTGGAAGGCTTCTCATCTGTCCCTATCCTGGACATTTAGCGTAGCGTGGTGCGTAGTGTCGCGCAAGGGCTGGATGCCTCTGTCTTTCGAGTTGTCTCTTCATAGCCCTGCCAACTACGCACGACTCGGCTACAGCAGCCGAGCTTTAGAACTCCAAGAGTTTGGAGTTCATTTGAATAGCTTGGATGACTAGCTAAAAGCCTGCAAAAGATGGGCTTTCTTCTAAGGACAGTGCTTGAAGATCAGCCAGGAGCGGTTGGCGCCCGCGGCGATGAAGCCCGGCGGCACCGTCACAGCCTCATGCGGGTCGTGGTTGTCGAGGATGTATTCCCGTTCGACCTCGAGGCTGGCTGGGTCGGCGTACACGCCGCTATCGATGTGGCCCACCTGGGCGCTGCGGATCCACGCGGGGCTGGTGCGCAGGTACAGGGCCAGCAGCGGGACCGGCGCGTGGTTCGGCACGCCCACCGGTCCGCAGCGCAGGTTGATCGCGTTGCTTGCGACGAGCGCCTCGAGGTCGCCTTCGATCCGCTCCTGGTTGGCCAGTTTGTCGAGTTCCCGGTGGGCTGTCCGGTACTGGGAGGGCGCGGTCGCCAGCAGCGCCACGACGATCAGCCCACCGAGCACGAGCCACACCCGGCGGCGGCGGTCACCCGCCGGCAGTGCCAGCCAGCCGAAGGCTCCCGCCCCGCAGAAGATGCACAGGAAGGCTGCTGCCAGGAAGGCGTAGCGGGTGTTGATCGGCAGGCCGATGATCGCGAAGGCGGCGAAGATCGCCACTGCCGCGACGCCCGCGAGCGCGCCGGGCAGCGCTCGCCCCCGCAGCCAGAGCAGCGACAGTACACCGCCGCTCGCAGCCCCGGCCAGCCCGGCCGCCTGCAGCACCTCGCCGATCCGTTTGGGGATGTACAGGGGCACGTTGCCGATCCCGGTCTTGCGGTCGAGCGTCGAGGCGGTGTGGCGCGTGTTCGTCAGCGACCACAGCGGGTTGCCGGTGATCACCAGGTCGCTGCCCAGCCAGATCAGCGGCCCAGCGGCCGCCAGCAGCGTCAGCCGGATCAGCGCGCCGCGGTCGCGCAGCGGCTCGCCGGCTGGCAGACGCCGGCGAAGCCATGCGGGCAGCAGCCCCGTCAGATACAGCCAGTACAAGCCCGAGAAGACCCACGCCTCGGGCCGCAGCAGACCGGCCAGAGCAAGCAGCGCGAGCACGGGTGCGCCCGCGCGCGGGCGGCGTGAGACGAGCAGCAGCGCGCCGAGCACGAACGTCAGGTAGGGGATGTCGAGGTACGCCCGCACGCCGTCGGAGAGCACCGGGACACGCGTCAGGAAGATCAGCGCCGCCAGCGCGCCGGCGGCCCGCCCGAACCAGCGTGCGCCGAGCTCGAAGACGACCCAGCCGCATGCAGCCAGCGCGAGAAATCCGAGGGCGACGACGAGCTCGATCTCCAGGTGGGGGGAGAGCGGTCGCAGGATTACGCCAGCGATCTCCAGCAGCGGGTGCGGCGTGGGCGCGATCGGGACGCCGTAGGCCGGCGTTTCGCCCTGGGCGAGCTGTCCTCCCCATGCAAGGGCGTAGAGCGTGTCGTAGTTCGCGAACGCCACCCCGTAGATCAGCCGCAGCAGAATCGCCCCGGCGGTGATCGCGAAGGCGGCTGTGAGAGGCGCCGAATGGCGCCTGGTCCAGGCTGTCACGAGCGCAGACGGTATCCGGGTTGATGGAGTTCCGCCCGCCCACCGCCCGTCTCCCCGCCCGCCCCGCGAGCGTGGGTAGACTCAGCCGAAGTGCCGATCAACCAGTCTTCCGAGCAAGCTCAGTCCCTGTATCGCAGGCACCGGCCCCATACGTTCGCCGATGTGGTGGGGCAGGAGCCGGTGGTGCGTACGCTGCGCAATGCGGTGGAGCGCGGGAAGGTGCACCACGCCTACCTGTTCGTAGGTTCGCGGGGGACGGGGAAGACCTCGATGGCCAAGATCCTGGCGGCATGCCTGAACTGCCAAGGTCATGACCCCGCCCACCCGAGCGGGCCAACAACAGAGCCGTGCGGGGCGTGCGAGTCGTGCTTGTCGATCAGGAGGGCGAGCTCGCTGGACGTGATCGAGATGGATGCGGCGTCGAACAACTCGGTCGACGATATTCGCGCCTTGCGGGAGAGTGTCGCCTACTCGCCAGTATCGGGGGGTTGCAAGGTGTACATCCTCGACGAGGCACACATGCTCACGACGGCGGCGTGGAACGCGTTTCTGAAGACGCTGGAGGAGCCGCCCCCGAATACGGTGTTCGTGCTCGCCACCACCGAGGCGCAGAAGGTGCCGGCCACGGTGGTGGATCGCTGCCATCGCTTTGACTTCCACCGCCCGACTGTCGAGCAGCTCGCGAGTGTCGTGCGCCGCGCCGCGAAGGCCGAGTCGATCGAGATTCCTCCGGCGGCGGTCGCCGCCATCGCCCGTTCGGCGACGGGTTCCTTCCGCGACGCGCTCGGCACGCTGGAGCAGCTGCTTACCTACGGCGGTCGCGAGATCGTGCTCGAGGACGTGCTGGCGGTGCTGGGCGTGGCGGACGCGCGCTTGCTGGAAGAGACGGTCGACGCGGTCGGCGCCGGTGATGCGCGGCGGGCATTGAAGACGCTCCAGGAGTGTGTGGAGCAGGGCCGCGACGCGGCGTCCTTCGCGACTGACCTAGAGGTGCGGGCACGCGAGCTGCTCGTCGTGCAAACGCTTGGCGAGCTGCCCGCTGAGATGGCGCTCACCGAGGAGGCCGACGCGCACCTGCTGGCGCAGGCCGAGCGCGTCGACCGCGGGGTGGTCGTGCGCTTGCTGGAGCTGCTTGGGGAGGCGATGGAGGGTGTGCGCGCGGGGGCCGACGCGCGCACACGGCTGGAGCTGGCGCTGGTGAAGGCGGCCAAGCCCGAGGTCGACTCCTCGACCCCGGCCCTGCTCGGTCGCATCGAGAGACTCGAGCGCGAGCGCGCCGTCTCTCCAGTCGCGGTGGATCGGACAGTGCCCGTGCCCGCTGCCACGGCGCCGCCGGAGGCGGTTGCGGACATGACGCCCCAGCCCACGCCAGTTGTGGACGTCACGCCCCAGCCCGCGCCGGTCGTGGATGTCGTGCCAGAGGCAGCGCCCGAGGTGGTCTCCGCGACGGATCTCGAGTCCCTGCTCGCCCTCTGGCCGGTAGTGGTGGATGCCGTGAGCGCGTCGAACGCGATGATCGCTGCGGCGATTGCCGACGCGCGGCCGGTGGCGGTGGCGGGCGAGGACCTGACTGTGGCGTTTGCCTCCTCGGCAGCCTTTTTGAAGAAGAAGGCCGAGCATCCCGACAACCGCGCGATCGTCTCCGACGCGCTGCTCAAGGTCACTGACAAGCGCTGGCGCCTGTCCTACGAACTGCTCGAGTCAGGCGCCGAGGACCTACCCGAGCAAAGCCCCCCCACAGAGGAGGAGTGGGTGCAACGCTTCATGGAGGAGTTCGACGCCGAGGAGCTCTCCGGCGAGCACACCCCGGCGGACGCTGCCGGGGTCAAAGCCGGCGAGCAGGGGCGGGCGAACAGCGAACAGAAAGAGGCCTGATGGCAAAGCAGCAGCGCATGCCGAACATGGCACAGATGATGCAGCAGGTCCAGAAGATGCAGCAGGACATGGAGCTGGCCCAGGAGCAGCTGAAGAACGAGGTCGTCGAGGCCTCGGCCGGAGGCGGCATGGTCACGGTGAAGGTCTCGGGCGACCTCGAGGTCAAGTCGATCCAGATCGACCCGCGGGCGGTCGACCCGGAGGATGCGGAGATCCTCGCCGACACGGTGCTGGCGGCTGTCAACGAGGGACTGCGCGCCGCCCAGGAGCTGGCAGCCAGCCGCATGGGCGGGGCCACCGAGGGACTGGACCTCGGCGGGCTCGGCGGATTGGGTTCCCACCCGCCCGGACCCCGCCCGCCCCTGTGAGCTCATACGCCCCTCCTGTCCAGCGGCTCGTGACAGAGCTGTCGAAGTTGCCGGGCATTGGCAACCGCACCGCTCAGCGGCTGGCCTTTCACATATTGCGCTCCTCCGGCGAGGATGCCGGTGCGCTGGCGGAGGCGATTGTGGAGGTCAAGGAGAAGATCGGGCTGTGCGAGGTGTGCTTTAACCTGACTGACCAGACGCGCTGTCTCATCTGCACGGACCAGCGGCGCGATCACGGGCTGATCTGCGTCGTCGAGGAGCCGAGCGACGTGATCCCGATAGAGCGCACACACGAGTATCACGGCGTCTACCACGTGCTTGGGGGCGCGCTCTCGCCGATCGATGGGATCGACCCCGAGGACCTGAAGATCGCCGAGCTGTTCGCACGCGTCGCGCCCGCAGAGCAACCGGCCGGCGAGCAAACCCCGGTGCGCGAGGTGGTGCTCGCTACCAACCCGACCACGACCGGCGAAACTACCGCCCTGCACATTGCCGAGGAGCTTCACCTGCGGGGTGGGCGGGACTCTCATCTTATCGTCACCCGCCTGGCCAGCGGCCTGCCGGTGGGCTCGGATCTGGAGTACGCCGACGAGGTCACGCTCGGCAAGGCGCTCGCGGGCCGGTCGCCGGTCGGCCGCCTCGCTGTGTAATCCTCGGCCCATGCCCGGCCTTGTCGTAATGAAGTTTGGTGGCACTTCGGTCGCCGATGCGCAGCGCATCAAGCGCGCCGCGCAGCGCATCGTCGACAAGCGCGAGGCGGGCTTCAGCGTGGTCGCGGTGCTCTCGGCCAGGGGCAAGACCACCGACCAGCTGATCGCGATGGCTGAGGAGGTCTCCAGCGCGCCGGACCCGCGGGAGATGGACATGCTGCTGTCCACCGGCGAGCGCATCTCGTGTGCGCTGTGCGCGATGGCGATCCACGATTTCGGTCATGAGGTGATCTCGCTGACGGGCTCGCAGGCCGGCATCGTCACCGACGCCTCGCACACCCGAGCGCGCATCATCGACGTGCGCGCCGATCGCATCTCCTCCGCCCTGGAGGAGGGTCGGATCGTGCTCGTCGCCGGGTTTCAGGGCGTCTCGACTGAATCCAGCGATGTCACCACGCTCGGGCGCGGGGGCTCGGACACGACGGCCGTCGCGGTCGCCGCGGCGCTCGGCGCACAGGAATGCGAGATCTACACTGACGTCTCCGGCGTCTACACCGCCGACCCCTGGATTGTCCCCGAGGCGCGCAAGCTGTCCACGATCTCCTTCGAGGAGATGCTCGAGATGGCCGCCTCGGGCGCGGGCGTGCTGCAGTTGCGCTCGGTCGAGTACGCGCGCAACCACGGCGTGCGCATCCACTGCCGCTCGTCCTTCGACGACGAGCCCGGTACGGTTGTTCTCGCTGAGGCAGAAACCATGGAGCAGCCCCTGATCACAGCCGTCACGCATTCGACCTCCGAGGCGCGGGTGACGCTCGTCGGCGTGCCCGACGAGCCGGGCGCCGCGGCACGCATCTTTCAGGCGCTGGCCAAAGTGAATGTGAACGTGGACATGATCGTCCAGAACGAGCCCACCTCGGCCGGCGGGCTGGCCGAGATCTCGTTCACCCTCCCGTACGAGGATCTGCGTGTCGCGCACGCCGCTCTGGAACCTTTATCCGGTGAGGCGTTCGTTGATCTGGACGCGCATGAGGACATGGGCAAGGTTTCGATCATCGGCGCCGGCATGCGCTCACACCCGGGCGTCGCCGCGAAGGTATTCGGGGTGCTGGCCAAGGAGGGCGTCAATATCGAGATGATCTCCACCTCGCCGATCAAGATCTCCTGCGTGATCGACCGAGCGTGCGTGCCCCGCGTAGTGCAGGCGCTGCACTCAGCGTTCGAGCTGTCTGGGCCGGGCACTTCGGTCCCGGAGTAGCGCTGGGCTCAGGGGACGATCACGCCGAACTCCTGCGTGTACACCGCTCCGGTGAGGCCTTGGGCGAGCGAGGCGGGCGCCGCGGCGCAGACGCCGATCGCGGTGTCTCGGTAAGGGCTGTAGAGGATGTTCGCGAGATGCTCGGGTGAGGCGATCCAGGACGCGACTATCGCGCTCGGTGTGCTCAGCTGGAGGGTGCCCCAGGCGATGTTCTCGCCGAGCGTATAACCGGCCTGGGGGCTGGGGATGTAGCCGGTGTCCTGCACACGGCCAACCGGGGTCTGGCCGTTTGGTGCGACGTGGGCGAAGTAGTTCTCGCTGGACATTTCGTCGCTGTGGCCCTGCGCGGCCTCATCGAGCTGACTGCTTAGGTGCAGGGGCAACTCGCCGTTGCGTGCGCGCTCTTGGTTTACCAGGCAAAGGGTCGCGGCGCTGATCTCTGCGAGATTGCCCGGCGCGGGCAAGAGGTCGGTGTTCTGGCAAGGTGTGGCGAGCACGCTCGCCAGCGCTGGCGAGCCTTCCGGGGAGAGCGAGACTGTGACGGTCTTCGCGCCGGAGGCGGCTGGGAGAGGCCGGCTGGCTCGCGCGCGGTGTGCAGAGCGGTTGCGTGTCGCGTGGGAGCGGCCGGGATGGGCTCTGTGCGAACGGCACGCCGAATAGCCCTTGCGACGGTGCCTCGAGGCGCGGCAGGCGCTGTGCGAGAAGTGCCGCTTGTGCTTGGCGGCGAAATGCGCCTGAGCCCTAGCTGCTGGAACAGCCGAGCCGACGGCGCTGGGTGCAGCCACGGCGGCGCCGGGAACCGTGCCAGCGCACGCGCAGGCGAGGATCGCGGCGGTGGTGCTCAGCAGCTTGCGAAGGTTGCTCACGCGCTCCTATCGGCCGCCAGGCGTGCCTATTTGAGCCCGGTCGCGTCCTGTGGACGGAGAACGGCGCTCTCCAGCGGGGCATCTCTGGCTTGCCGGTGGCTTTATCCTCAAGCGCAGATGAGAGGCGACTACGCGTGAGACGGCCGGAGGTGCTCGTCGCGCTGATCCTGGCGGTGGGGATCGGAGGGACCGTGGTGGCGCTCGAGAGCCGCGAAGGAAACGCCCAGTTCGTCCTTCAGCAGCAGTCCCTGGCGCCGGTGGGCCCGGCAGCGCTGCAGGCGCTGCTCCTGACCACGAGGGACTCTCGCCCGGGATACTCAGGACGTGCGCTGCAGGCGCGCTGCAGCTCGCCCTCCCACGGCGCGCTCGGGAATCCCTGGACCTGCGTTGTGCGCTACCCGCGTCCCCCGCGTGTGCGCTTCCGGGTGACCGTCCACGCCGACCGCTCGATCTCCGGGTCGGGCCAGCCCGAAGGCCATCCGCTGCGGCCACCGCTGACCGTCAGCGGGTGCTGCGTGGAAACCTCCTAAGGAGTTCTAATCAGTCGAGGTTCTCGCGCAGCCTGCGCAGGGCGCGATAGATGCGGCCCTCAACGGCGCTCTCGCTCTCGCCCAGCACCTTTGCCACGTCGCGCAGCTTCAGGTCGGAGCCGAAGCGCAGGGCGAGAGCCTCGCGCTCGGAGTCGTTGAGCACGGCGAGGGCCCGGTAGAGCTCATCCCGGTGCTCCACCGCAGCCAGTCCAGGATCAGATGCCTCGGGCGTTGATCCGGCGTTTGCGTCGCGCAGCACCCGCTCTTCGTTGGTCTGGCGGCGGGCGTGATCGCGCAGCAGGTTCAGGGCGATCGTGTATAGCCAGCGGCGCTCTGAGCCCCGCCGCGGATCGAAGCGCTGGCGCGAGCGCAGCACTCGCTCCCAGGTGTCCGCGAGCAGGTCTTCGGCCAGCGCCTGATTGCCGGTGCGGTAGAGCAGGAAGGAGGACAGCCGCTTGGCGTGTTCCTCGTGCAGCCGCTCGAAGGTGTCGCTGCGCATGCGACCCGACATTCTGGCGTCTCTGTATGAAGTGGCCTGGCTGGGCGGACGCGTCAGTTCGTGAGCCATGGGTTCCTAATGATGGGCATCGGTGGGAATCGGATGTGAAGAAATGGAAGCATGGCCCCGGGGATAGGTTTCCCCAGGGCCATGCGACCGCTGTATCAGACCGTCTGTCCGGGCTTTAGACCTGGCACAGGTGGTAGGTGTGGCTCTCCGTGATGGTCTTACCACTGCTTGTGACCGCGGTGATCGTGACCGTCGTGTTGCCGTTGCTGCAAGGCAGGTTGACCAGGTTGATGTTGGCCGATGCCTGCTTGCCCTTCAGCACCTTGAGGACTTTGCCGTTGACCTTCAGGGTCACCTTCCGCAGGTGCGACTTGCGCGAGACGTTGATGTGGAATTTGATGTGACGTTTGCTCGTCTTCGCCTTGGTCGTTTTCGCGCCCTGCACGCCGCTGCTCGGGGTCACCGGCGTAGCGCTGACCGTGACTGTCGAGAAGTAGTTGTTGATCGTCGTGCCACCGGTGTTGGTGTTGGTGGTGGTGATGAACGTGTTTTCGGTGCAGGCGTTGTTTTCGTTGTCGTTGCCGTTGTGGTTACCGCTGTTGCCATTGCCGTTGTTGATGTTGCATTCGCCGCCGTACTGCGTGTTCGCCGCGTTGCCGCCATTGTTGCCGTGGTGCTCACCGGCGATGACGCCGCCCGTGCCGGCGGCCAGCAGGCCGACGGTCAGACCTGCCGTAGCGAGGCGGCGAGCACCTACGCGGCCGCGGCGGCTGGCCTTGGCGCGCGACATCGCTGTGGTCTTGATCCGGTCGAGCTCTAGCGGGCTCAACTCGGGGCGCTCATTGCGCAGGCGCTGAGCGACGCCCTCCAGCTCGTCCTTGTGTGCGTCGTGCTTGCGCCTCATGTTCGTCTCCTGGCCTCCTGAATGGGTTGGCGAAAAATGCCTTTGACCACCGATACGAACGGGTGAGACGTTTTCCGACAGCCGTAGCTCAAAGATTCGTGATCGCGAACTTGCCCGAGGTAAGCGCTTCGCGGCGCAGGCGGGGGGCTGCGAGTTCCCAGGCGCGGCGATTCCCCGAGCTCAGCTGTTCCTCGGCGTTGCGCAGGCCGTGCTCGAGCGGGTCCAGCGTGATCGCGCGGCGGATCGCCGCGTGAGGGTCAAGGCCCGCGGCGGCGCGGGCGACGGCCAGCCAGTAGGCGTCTTCCCAGCTCTGCGGTGTAAGCGTGGCTGCCTCGGCCATCGCTGACACCGCCGCCTGGGCGAAGCCCTGCTGCAGGTCGCAGACGCCGGCGATCACATACGCCTGCGGGCGCTTGGCCGACAGCGACAGCGAGGACAGTGCCTCCCGCTTGGCGCTTGTGCAGTTGCCGCTCTTGAGCTCCGCTCCGCTCTGCTGCAGGCGCGCGTAGGAGATGCTCACCAGCAGTGGCGCGACGGCGAGCACGAGCCATCCGAGCCCGACGAGCGTGCGCCCGGCAGGCAGCCCGAAGCGACCCGGCCCGCCGTCCGCGGGGCGCGCCAGCGCGAGCCCCGCGAGCATGAACACGCCGAGCGTGACCGCGGGCATCTGCCAGTCCCAGTCAAACGCCTGGTGAATCGCCCAGGCGAGCGTTGCCGCGAGCAGCGCCGCATACAGCGCCCGGTCCGGTCCGCGGATCCGTGTCGCCAGTCCACCCAGGACCCCGAAGACGACGAGCAGGATCAGCGCGAAGCCGACTACGCCGAGCTCGGCCAGGCTCTGCAGGTAGAGCGAGTGGGTGTCGACGACGTAGAGCCGTTCTGTGCGATAGCGGGGGTAGTAGAGCTGGTAGGTGCCGGCGCCGGTGCCGTGCAGCTTCTGTGTGTCGTAGATGTGGATCGCTGCCTTCCACAGCGACAGCCGGCCGTTGTTCGCAGGGTCGGAGAGCCGGTCGCGAGTCTGCGCTATCGGGGCCTCGTTGTTGTGATGGACGAATTTGTCGTACTCGCGGTGCGCGAAGCCCGCGGCGCCGAGCGCGAGCGCAATCGCGAGGACGATCACGGCGGCCGCAATGCCGATTCCGGCGCGCACCGCCAGGCGCGGGGGGGTGCGGATGAGCGGCAGGTCACCGAGCCGGCGGTCCACGATGAGCAGAGCCCCGCGCAGCAAGCCCGCCCCCACCATGCATGCTCCTACCACAGCCGCCACGTGGCGTCCCTGGGCGACGGCCGCGGCGCTCGTGGGCTTGCTGCTAGCCAGCAGTGTGGCGTCCCACGCCGAGCGCAGCGCGATCGCGGTGGACGGTACTGTCGCGAGCAGCGTGGCGGGAAGTGTGTGCAGGCGTGTCAGTACGCAGTAAGCAAGCAAGCCGACGATCGCGACCCCCATCGCGCCGCGCGAGAAGGTGAGCAACAGGGTCGCCGCAATCGCTGGCAGCAGTGCGGCGGCCAGGATCCGTACGCTCCAGTGCTCGTCGCGATCGGCGCTGAGGTGGAAGCCGAGGATCAGCGCCGTGGTCGCGAGCATGCCCTCCGCGTTCCAGTACGTCAGTGGATAGTTCAGCCGGTCGTTGAAGAAGCTGCTCGCGGTGGGCCACGCGTGCGGGAGAACCCGAGAGATCAGGCCGATTAGGCACACTGCGGCCATTCCAGCGACCAGCGCCCTGAGCAGCCAGCGCATACGCTCAGGCGTGTAGCGCAGCGAGCCGAACAGCGCGAAGGCGAGCACATAGAGCAGCGTGCGGTCATAGCTGTCCAGGCTGGCCGCGGTGGCATGAGACCAGAGCGTCGAGGCCAGCTGCCAGGCGGCATAGAGAACGAGGGCCAGGAGCGGGATGGCCAGCGTCCGGCTGAAGCCCTCGAACGGGCGTCCGGCGAGCGTCGAGCGCAGGATCAGCGACTGGGCGAAGACAATCGCCACGAAGCCGGGGGCGCTGGGGAAGTAGCCACCCGCGTTGAAGGACAGGTAGATCAGCGCCGCCGGCGCGAGCAGCATGAGCGCCCCCAGCCCGAGCAGCGGCAGCTGCTCGCGCTCGAGCGCTACGACAGCGCGCTCCCCTCGTGGTGCCGAGCCGGCCTGCATCGCTTCACTCGACATAGGTTGCGAAGCCTAGTGGCGACGGCGCCACCACGCTCGCCGCGCCGGCTCGATGCCCGGCAGCTCCACCGCGGGCCGGGGCGGGATCTCCGCGCCGCTGAGGATCGCGGCGGGCACCTGCTCGGTGAGCCACTCGGCCAGCGGCTCGAGGCCCGCTTGCCTCAGCTCCGCGGCGGTGCCCGGCGGGCGGCGAACGTCATCGTGGGCGTCGGAGGCGACGTTGTGGATCAGTCCCTCGCGTGCGAGGCCCAGCGCGAAGCGGCGCACCTCCCCACCGAAGCGTCCCACGAGTGAGCCAGCGGTAATCGAGGTGAGTACACCCGCACGAACGAGCGAGGAGAGCATTTGCGGATCGCGGTGGAAGGCTTGGCAGCGCTCGGGGTGGGCGAGCAGGACACTGTGCCCGTGTCGCTGGAGGTCGAGCAGGATCGAGTCGAGGCCAGCGAAGGCTGGAGCGAAAGGGGGCTCCACCAGCAGCCAGGGGCCTGCGCCGAGGCGCAGGCCCCTGAGCTCCGCAGGGGCGATGTCGATCAGCCGCGTCATCGCGATCTCGGCGCCTGAGCGGATCTCCAGGGCAACTCCCTCCGCGGCTAAGCGCGCGTTCAGCTCGTCCACCAGCGGGGCGATCGTGCCGGGGTCATTGGGGTAGTGCCAGCTGACATGGGGCGTGGCCACGAGTACGTGTGTGCCAGCGGCTGCGGCGGCCCGGGCGAGCGCGAGCGAGCCCTCGATCGTCTCGGGGCCGTCGTCGATGCCCGGCAGCACGTGAGAGTGAAGGTCGATCATTCCCGGCCAAACAGTAGGGCTCGGCGTGGCCCGGGGAGTTGGTCGCGGTGTTATGAGTCTTGGCGATGACGGCGGGCGGCCGGCATCCTCGCGCGCGGGTCCGGATCATCGCTGCGCTGGAGATCTCCGAGCCGCGCGGCCAGGCACAGTCCGATGGCAAGCAGGATGAGGATGATCCAGATCGTCAGGATGATGATCAGAAGAATCATTTTGTATTGTTCGATCGCAGGCAAGCCGAGACCCCCCCGCTAATTCACCCAGGCGGCAACCGGCCTTCCCGGCAACCGGTTTATGCAACCGGCGCATAATTCTTTTAGGGCGGATCTCTGGCAACTGAGCCAAGTCCCGGGGCGTTTTTTTAGACACCGGGCCCCTTGCTAACGGATGCCAGATGTGCGAGATTCCTCCTTGACTGAGTTTGATAGCGGGATCTCAACATCTGTTTGAGACGTGTGTGCCCATCATGCGAGGACCGATGATGACAAGCAAGGAGGCTGGGGGTGGCGCTATGAGTGGCGAGATGCAGGGTGAGGTCGGGACGCAAGCTCGTCTCGAGCTCGCGCCGGTGCCGAGTAGTAATCGCGGCTTCGTGGGGCTCGGGATCAGGCGCCCGATGCTGCAGCGGATCACTGAGGCGCGTGGCCCAGCGGCGAGCATGCAGCGAGACGCGTTGTTCCGCCGCATGCTGCTCGCGGCCGATGTGGTTGCGATCGTTGGGGCGTTTGCTCTCACGGTCGGGCTCTCCTCGAGATCGCTGCAGCTCACGTGGGTGGGCATCGCCGGTGTGCCGATCCTGCTGCTCGGGGCGAAGGTGCTCGGCCTATATGACCGCGACGAGACGTTGCTGCGCAAGACGACGCTCGATGAGGCGCCCAAGCTCTTCCACGTCGCAACACTGTGCGCCCTGGTTGCCTGGTTGAGCGGTGGCCTGATCGTTGCGGGTGAACTCGACCGTCACGAGGCGCTGTTTCTATGGCTGGCGCTCGGGGCGCTGTTGATGCTGGCGCGCACAGTGGCACGGGCGATCGCGCTGTGGATGGCGCCCACCGAGCGCTGCCTGTTCATCGGCGACGGGGCGCTGGCGAACACGATCCGCTCCAAGCTGAGCGGGCACGGCGGGATCAAGGCGAAGATGGTCGCGCACGTCGATCTCGACATGGCAGCTCCCTGGTCGACCGATGCCATCTCCTCCCCCCGCCTGG
>DASZFC010000037.1:0-19899 GCA_035940195.1 Solirubrobacteraceae bacterium | reverse complement strand
GACGCGACATCCAGCCACGCGCGAGCCTGCGAGTAGCCGGAAACAGGAGCAGTGCCCCAAAGAGAGCTGTGACGAATCCAGGGACGACGAGCAGCAGCGCACCGAGAAAGCCGAGCGCGCCGTCAACCGCGGCGCGACCGGGCGCACGATGCTCAAACACCGCCAGCGAGACGCGCTCGATCGCCGCGCGCCCCTGAATGCGCAGCAGCTGCACACCAAGCACGGAGATCCCGAGTAGCAACACGACCGCCGGCAGCCAGCCGATCGCGCGACCGGCCTCGACGAACACGAACACCTCGAGAACAGGGACGCCGATCAGGACAAGCACGAACATTGCAACACTCAGCCTACGCGTCCCAGCGTGACATCCCCGAACAACGCCGTCACTCAGAGGAACCGAGGCGCCGCCGAGGGCGCCTATGCCTCCGGCCGACAGGGAGGTCAGCACATCATCGCTGCCGCGGCATAGGGCCTTTCTTCAGGAAAGCGGCGAACGGGGGTCGAACCCGCGACCTCGAGCTTGGGAAGCTCGCGCTCTACCAACTGAGCTATCGCCGCACTAGCGCAGATATTACGCGGGCTGAGGTCTAATCTTGCTGCGCGTGAAGCGTCTGGCCCTGCCAACTCTGATCTCACTCGCCGGTGTGAGCCTCATCGGGCTGCTCATCTACGGCGTCACGGCGCAGTCCGCCAGCCGCACCCTCGACGAGGCCGTGGCGCAGGGCCAGCACCCCAGGGCGCCTGACGCTACCCGCTCGCTTCAGGGACTCTCCGCTGCTCGCGCCGTCTCGCTCTCCTCCTTCCGGGGCAAGGTGGTCGTACTGAACTTTTGGGCTTCCTGGTGTGAACCCTGCCAGACCGAGGCTCCCCTGCTCGAGCACGCCCAGAGCCAGCTGGAACGCCACGGTGCGACCGTGCTCGGGGTCACCTATCTCGATGCATCACCCGACTCAGAGCGCTTCGTGCGCCATTACCACCTGACCTATCCCAACCTGCGCGATAGCGACGGTGAATTCGCTCACTCCTACGGCACCGACCAGCTGCCTGAGAGTTTCATCATCGACCGGCAGGGACGCGTCTTCAAGCTCAGGCGCGGCGAGATCAACCAAGCCTTCCTGAACAGCGCGATCACGCTGGCGGAGAGCTCATGAGTCCTCCCGGCAGAATGCTGAGCGCCCTGCTGCTCTGCCTGAGCACATCCGCCGCGCTTGGCGTGAGTGTGGCCTACGCCGCCGCGGGGGGGGCGGGCACCCATACCTCACTGCCGGTGATCGAGCGCCAGGTGATGTGCGTCACCTGCAAAATCCCGTTAAACGTCGCCCAATCCCAGCAGGCGGACCGCGAGCGGGCCTTCATCCAGAGCCTGATCGACGAAGGACAGAGCGAAGCGCAGGTCAAGCGCTCTTTGGTCGCGCAGTACGGCCCGGCGGTGCTTGCGCTGCCGGGTGCGCATGGCTTCGAGCTGACCGTCTATCTCGTCCCGCTCGCGGCGATGCTGGCCTTGCTCGCTACGCTCGCCGTGCTGCTGCCCCGCTGGCGCCGCCACGCTCGCGACCAGGCCACCGGCGCGCAGGACGCCCCGATGCTCAGTTCCGCCGACGCCGCACGCCTCGAGTCCGATCTCGCGCGCTTCGACTAGCGCTACATCTCCGCGGGCGCGCTCACCCCGAGCAGGTCCAGGCAGCGTGCGATCGTGCGCTGCGTGGCCACGCATAGCGCAATGCGCATCGACTCGACCGCCTCCGGCTCGGCCCCCACCACGCGGCAGTCGCGGTAGAAGGCCGTGAAGTCCTGGGCCAGCGCCAGCGCATAGGCGGTGATCCTGTGCGGCGCGCGCCGCTCGGCGGCTTCCTGAACCTCTCCGGGAAAGGCCAGCAGCTGCTTGATCAGGGTGCGCTCGGCCGCGTGCACGGGCTGCTCTCCGTACATCTCTCCTGCCTGCTTTAGCGCCGCCTGCACGCGCTGCGCCCCCGCCTTCGCAAGCACAGCGGCGATCCGGGCATGCGCATACTGGACATAGTAGACGGGGTTCTCGCTCGACTCCTCCCGCGCCAAGTCGAGGTCAAGATCGACCGTGGTCTCATGCGAGCGCGCCAGCAGGTACCAGCGAGAGGCATCCACGCCGATCTCTGTGAGGAGATCGTCGAGCGTGACGAACTCCCCGGCCCGCTTGGACATCTGCGCACGCTCGCCTGAGCGCACGAGATGGACGAGCTGCATGATCAACAGCTCCAAACGCTCAGGGTCGCCTCCGAGCGCCTGATACGCGGCCTTCATCCTCGCCACGTAGCCATGGTGATCGGCCCCCCACACGTCGATCTGGTGGTCGAATCCGCGCTCGCGCTTGTCCTCGTGGTAGGCGATGTCTGAGGCGAAGTAGGTGTGCTCGCCGTTTGAGCGAACCAGCACGCGGTCCTTGTCGTCGCCATAGTCAGTCGTAGAGAGCCACAGCGCGCCCTCGCTGCGATACGTGCGCCCCTGCTCCTCCAACAGCGACAGCGTGTGGTCTACGGGACTGGGATCGCCCTCGTGCAGGGCGCTCTCATAGACCCACGAGTCGAAGTTGACGCGGAAATCGCTCAGCGACTCAGCGATCCGGCCGATCACGATCGCGACAGCCGCACGGCCCAGCTCGGCCGGCTCCATCGCGCAGGCGCTCCCCAGCTCCGTCACGAGCTCACCGACGTAGTCGCCCTTGTAGCCGTCGTCCGGAACCTCCTCGCCCCGCGCCAGCGCTCCGATCGATTCACCAAGCTTGCGCACCTGTGAGCCGGCGTCGGTGACATAGAACTCCCGCTGTACCTCATGGCCGTGGAATGCGAGCACGCGCGCGAGCGAGTCGCCGTAGGCCGCATTGCGTGCATGGCCGACGTGCATCGGCCCAGTGGGATTGGCGGAGACGAACTCAACGAGGATGCGCTCCCGGGCCCCAGCACCGTCCGCTCCGAACGCAACGCCTGAGCCGAGAACCTCGGCGAGCGAACCGATGAGCCAGGAGCCGGCGAGAAACAGATTGAGGAAACCCGGTCCCGCCACCTCGAAGCGCTCGAGGCTCGCGCCGAGCCGCCCCTCCAGCGCGGACCCCAAACGCTCCGCAACCTCGCGCGGCGGAGCGCTCACGACCGGCGCCAGCAGCAGAGCGGCGTTCGTCGAGTAGTCGCCGAAGTCCGCGCGCGGCGGGCGCTCCAGCACGATCCCCCCGCGCGCGGCAGTCTTGCCGGAGGGCTCGCCCTGAAGCTCTCCGGCAACCGCCAGGACGGCCTCGCGCAAGCCATCCAGCGGGCTCAGAACGCGCCTCATGAGATCTTGCAAACGGACTCTGTCATCGATCTATGCCCACCGGTTGCGATACTAGCTGCGTGAACGATCAACACTCAGGCGCCGAGCGCCACATCAACATTCAACTCCTTAGCGGGATTGGAGCCCGCCCACCCGGCGCCCCTCCCGGCCTCCCCCCTAGAAGGACTAGCCCGTGAACGACGATCAGGACCCAGGCGCCGAGCGCCACATCAACATTCATCTCTCCCCGGAGATCATGGGAGGGGTATACGCAAACTTCGCCAACGTCAGCCACTCCGACTACGAGTTCACCGTCACTTTCGCTCGCGTCGACCACGAGGTCGAGTCCGAGGAGGTTCCGGGCGTGGTCGTCTCGCGTGTCAACATCTCCCCGCGCTTCATGCGCGAGCTGATCGACGCGATGGAGGACAACTACTCCAAGTGGCGCACCCGTGAGGGCATCAAGAATCTGCCCGAGTACGGCGGAACGGAGGCGGGGGAAGCCGAGGAGTAGTGCACCTGGCTTCGAGGACCTTCGCGCGATGAAGGTCGCCGTTATATCCGACATCCATGGCAACCGGCAGGCCTTCGAGGCGGTACTCGAGGCGGTCGCCGCCAGCGATGCCGCCGAGCTGTGGTGCCTGGGCGATCTCGTCGGCTACGGGGCGGATCCCGACATCTGCGTGGAGCTTGCACGCGAGCACGCCGCGGTGTGCCTGGCCGGCAACCACGATCTCGCCGTCACCGGCGAGATACCGCTCGATGAGTTCTCCCGCGGGGCCAGCCTCGCGGCGCAGTGGACCCAAGAGGTGATCGCGCCCGAGAACCTCGCCTTTCTCACCGGCCTTCACCCGCAGGGAAAGGAGGGGCCGATCGGCCTCTACCACGCCAGTCCGCGCGACCCCGTGTGGGAGTACGTGCTCTCGGCGCTGCTCGCCGAGCTGTGCCTGGATCGCCAGCCTGAGCGCATTTGCCTGATCGGCCATTCGCATGTGGCGCTCGCGTTTGTGCGCCAGGAGGGCGAGCTGGCCACCGGCGAACCCCGGCGCGAGGGCACTCTCCTCGACATCGCCGAGGGCGAGTGGCTGCTGAATCCAGGCAGCGTCGGGCAGCCACGCGATGGCGACCCGCGCGCCTCCTGGATGCTGCTCGACCTCGGCGGCCTGACGGCCTCCTACCGGCGTACCGGCTACGACGTCGCCGGCGCCGCTGGGGCGATCCGCGCGGCGCGCTTGCCGGATTCGCTCGCCGAGCGCCTGGAGTACGGTCAATGACCATGAGAAGGAACCACCTCGTCCGTCTCCTTTGCGCCGGCCTGCTCGGCGTCGCTGCCGTCCTGCCCATCGCCTGCGGGAGCTCCGGTAAAGGCCTGATCCCCTCCGGCGACGCGGGGCCGCTGCAGAGCGACTTCGAAGGAGTGACGCAGGCGGCCCAGAGCGGCGACTGCAAAGCCACGGAAGCCGCGCTTCTCAAAACCCAGCACGACTTTGACGTGCTGCCAGCGTCGGTCGACGCGAGTCTCCGTAGCCGCCTGGGAGAAGGAGTCTCAAAGCTCCGCTCCGGCGCGCTCGAAGCATGCAAACAAGCGCTGCCGCAGGCGACCGCCACCACAACCACGCCGAAAACGACGACCAGCACGACGAGCACCACCACAACGCCAGCCGTCACGCAGACGACGCCCACCGAAACGCAGACCGCGACCACGCCGAGCCCCCCAGGCCCCGGCGGCGGCACGCCCGCGCCGAGCGAAGAAGCCGCAGAAGAAAGCCCGGGGATCGGCAAAGGCGAAGGCGCCGGCAAGGACCACAAGGGCTCGGGCGGGACAGACTCAGGCGCCGGCGGTCAGGAAGCGGGCAAATGAGCGAGGTGGAGATCGCCGGGCGCTACCGCCTGGAGGGCCGGCTTGGCTTCGGCGGGATGTCCACCGTGCACCTCGCTCTGGACTTGCGCCTGGAGCGCCAGGTTGCGGTCAAGCTGCTCGCCGAGCACCTCGCGGACGACCCCACGTTCGTCTCGCGCTTCCAGCGCGAGGCGCAGGCCGCCGCGCGCCTGGTCCACCCCAACATCGTGCAGATCTTCGACTCCGGCCTCGACGAGCCTTCAGGCCGCCATTTCATCGTGATGGAGTACATCGAGGGATCCTCCTGCGCGGAGATCCTCCGCGACGACGGCTGGGTCGAGGTGGAGGAAGCTGTATCGATCATCGAGCAGGCTTGCGAAGGCTTGGACTACGCCCACCGCCACGGTGTGGTCCATCGTGACGTCAAGCCCGGCAACCTGCTCCGCGCCCGCGAAGGCGAGGTGAAGCTGGCCGACTTCGGCATCGCCAAGGCGACCGAGCAGTCGAGCATCACCCAGGTGGGCTCCGTGCTCGGCACCGCCGCCTATCTGGCTCCTGAGCAGGCGCGCGGAGAGGAGGCCGGACCGCGCGCCGACCTGTACGCGCTGGGGGTGGTCACCTATCAGCTGATCTCAGGAAGGCTGCCGTATGAGGCCACCTCGCTGACCGAGCTAGCGCTCAAGCAACAGCAGGTGCAGCCAGCTACGCTCGACACGCTCGTCGCTGCCGTCGGAGAAGAGCTGGCCGACGCGGTCGCGATCGCGCTTGCACTCGACCCGCGCGAGCGCTACCAGACCGCCCGTGAGATGGGACGCGCGATCGGTGACGGCGTACGCGGCATTGCGCCCGGCGAGCCTCCCACCGTCGCACGCGGGACGGGGGGCGGGCGGGAGGGCGGGAGGGCGGGTGGGCGGGGACCTATTACAGACGCGACGAGCCTGCTGGCGCCCGCGCCACGCGGTTCTAAGCGCGGGGGCTCCGCCGGTGCCGTCACTCCCCGGCGGCCCCGGCCCGGACCCGCACGTTCCCAAGCCCCGATCCTTGCTCAGGACCCCTCGCAGCAGCGTGCCGGCCGCCGGCGTTCTCGCCTGCTGCCCACCCTGCTCGTGCTGCTCGCACTCACCGGCGCGATCATCGCGATCGTGGTCGTGACCGCCCCTTCTGAAGCCAAAAAAGAATTCCGCAAGGTCGTTTCCTCGGACGTTCAGCAGATCGCCGTCGAACTCAGACAGCTCGTCTCAGAAAACACCAAATAGTAGATTCACAGTCCACCCCGCCCCGGGCCAGCCTCCCGGCTGTCCTCGCCGGCTGCGGCATGCTTCAGACTCGCCGATGCTCGCATCTTTCCTCAACGTCGACCACCTGGTGCAGACCGCCGGCTATCCGCTGCTTTTCCTTCTCGTCATGGGAGAGTCCAGCGGCGTGCCGATCCCCGGCGAGACCGCGCTCATCACCGCGGCCGTGCTCGCCAGCCGCGGCAAGCTCAGCATCGAGCTCGTGATAGTGCTTGCTGGCGCTGGAGCGATTGTGGGTGACAACATCGGTTATCTGATCGGGCGCAAGGGAGGGCGCTGGCTGCTGGAGCGCCCCGGGCGCTTTCATCGCCAGCGCCTAGAGGTCCTCAGCACCGGTGAGCCGTTCTTCGAACGCCACGGGCCCAAGGCGGTGTTCTTCGGACGCTTCCTGCTCGGGCTGCGAGTGTGGGCGTCCTGGCTCGCAGGGGCCACGCGCATGCATTGGCGCTCGTTCGTCCTCTGGAACGCCCTTGGTGGGATCTCCTGGGCCACCGCCATCGGCCTGCTCGCCTACTTCCTCGGCCACTCAGCCAGCAATGCGGTCCAGACCTTCGGCCTATATGGCCTCGCCGCGGTCCTGATTGCGATCGGCGGCGGCTTCTACATGCACCGGCGCCAGCGAGGCTGACGCCTCGTCGGATTTAGAAACCGTCCGAAACTCCTCAGATCGCGCTACAGCACATCCTGAGGAGAACATCTCGGAGTTTCGGACGCTTCTCAGCAGCCGTTGCCGTTGCCGTTGCCGTTGCTGTGAGGCGCGATGCGGTCCCACAGCTCTGCCAGCGTGCTCAGCTCGTCCTCGGAAAAGCGCGAGAAGAAATGCTCCCTGACAACCGCCAGATGTGTGCCGCGCGCTTGCATCAATCGCTCGCGCCCCAGCTCCGTCAGGCAGGCATATGACCCGCGCGCGTCATGAACGCAGGAGCAGCGCTCCAGCAACTCATCCCGCTCCAGGCGATCGACCAGCCGCGTCAGCCCGCTGCGCGAGAGCTGTGCCTGCTCGGCCAGGTCGCACATCCGCATCCGTCCCCCGCTCGCGTCCTCCAGGTGATGGAGCACCTCATAGGAGGTCATCGGCAGCCCGTGTGCCTGCTCCAGCTCGGCATCCAGCCGCTTGGCCAAGCACGCGTGTGCTCGCATGAGGCCGCGCCAAGCGCGTACCTCTCCTTCGCTGAGAGCCTCCTCCCCAGAAGGGATCTTGACGGCGGTCGCGGTCGACATGATGGCAATCGATACGAAAAGACCTACTCCTCGAACATAGCAGCGCCGGAGCCCGCTTCGCGGGACATCTTGCTCATCGCCGCGTCGCTCGCCACGCCCACCACATCATCAGCGGTTGCAACGGCAGGCGTGCGTACAGCGCCCAGCGCGGCACGCTCTTGAAGCGCTCCGGCTCGCGCGCCATATAGAGGTTGGCCGGGAACACGGCGGCCAGCAGCGCGATCAGCCCGGCGCCGGCCGCCGGGCGAGTGCGCGCCGGCAGCACGGCGAGGCCGCCGGCGATCTCGGCCACGCCGCTGAGGACGACGACGCGCTTGGCATCGTGCTGCAGCCGCGGCGGCACGATCGCGCGGTAGAAACGGGGCGAGACGAAATGATTGACCCCGGAGGCGACGAAGAACCCGGCGAGCAGCTTGCGTGAGAGGTTCACCGGTTCGCTTGGTCCTCGAGCAGCAGCGTGCGACCGGTCATCGCGGCCGGCTGTGCGATTCCCAACAGGTCAAGGACGGTTGGTGCCACATCCGCGAGTATGCCGTCTTGATCGCGCAACCTCACGCCCGGCACAGTGACGATCAGCGGCACCGGGTTCAGCGAGTGCGCGGTATTGGGGCTGCCGTCGGGCTCGAGCATGTGGTCGGCATTGCCGTGGTCGGCCGTCACGATGCACGCGCCACCGGTCTCGTGAACCGCCGTTACAACCTCCTCGAGGCACTCGTCGACCGTTTCGACCGCCCTCACCGCCGCCTCGATCACACCCGTATGACCGACCATGTCGGCGTTCGCGAAGTTCACGATTCCAAACGCCGGGCGCTCCTCGAGCCATGCCCCCGTGAACGCCGCCGCCGCCGCGCGCGCGCTCATCTGCGGCTTGTGGTCATACGTCGGCACATCGCGCGGCGAATCGACCAGCGCACGCCGCTCACCCGCAAGCGGCGCCTCCTCGCCGCCGTTGAAGAAATACGTCACATGTGGGTACTTCTCTGTCTCCGCCACATGCAGCTGCCTTGCCCCGGCGCCGGCCAGCACCCTCCCCAGCGTCGTTTGCGGACGCTCCGGTCTGAACGCCACGGGGTACGGCCAGCCCTCCTCATACTCGGTCAGCGTCGTGTACCGCGCGACTGGGCTCGCGCCCCCACGCCCCTTCCAGCCGGGTAGCTCGGGTGGGTGGAGATCCGATCCCTCGCCGAACCCGGGTTCGGCAAGCGCCCGTGTCAACTGCCGCATGCGGTCGGGGCGGAAGTTGAACGCGATCACACTGTCCTGCGGCGCGATCCTCGCCGGTGCGCCTACGAGTGTCGGCTCGATGAACTCGTCCGTCTCGCCGCGCTCGTAGGCGGCGCGCACGGCCTGCTCGCCGGACTCGGCGCCGTAGGGCGCCTGGCCGAGCACAAGCATGTCGTAGGCGCGCTGCGTGCGGTCCCAGCGGCGGTCGCGGTCCATCGCCCAGTAACGCCCGGCTACCGAGCCGACACGCGCGCCGGGCGTGCGGTCGAGCTCTGCGAGGTACTCGGCCCCGGCGTGCGGCAGCGTGTCACGCCCGTCGGTGAAGGCGTGCACGACCACGTCCTGCACGTCGCGCTCACGGGCGAGCGCGATCAGCGCGATCAGGTGCGCCAGCGAGGAGTGCACGCCGCCGTCGGAGACGAGGCCGATCAGGTGCACGCGCTCGGCATCGAGCGCCGCCGCCAGCACCTCGTTGGCGGCCAGCGAACCGTCTGCCACGGCGTCGTCGATGCGCACGAGGTCCTGGCGCACGACGGCACCAGCGCCGAGGTTGAGGTGTCCCACCTCGGAGTTGCCCATCTGCCCCTCGGGCAAACCCACAGCGCGGCCGCAGGCGGTCAGCGTCGTGTGGGGATAGGAACTCCACAGCTCATCGAACACCGGCGTGGTGGCTAGCGACACCGCGTTACCGGGCCCAGCTGGCGCCAGCCCCCAGCCGTCGAGCACCACCAAGCAAACGCCTCCCACTGGCAACTTGCCCGGGCCGGCGGGCAGGCTCATCGCGTGGCGGCCGCCACGATCCGCGCGAACGACTCGGCATCCAAGCTCGCGCCGCCGGCGAGCGCACCATCCACGTCTGCAAGCCCGAGCAGTTCAGCCGCATTATCTGGCTTGACCGAGCCCCCGTAGAGGATCCGCACGCGTTCAGCTGCCTCAGCGTCGCGGTCGCCGACGAGCGCCCGGATGAACGCCATCGCCTCCTGCGCCTGCTCTGCAGTAGCCACCTTGCCGGTGCCGATTGCCCAGATCGGCTCGTACGCGATCACCACCTCGGCCAGCCGCTCGTTCGGCACATTCACCAGGTCGTCCTTGATCTGCTGGCGCAGCTTGCGGTCGGTCTCGTCGTTCTCACGCTCGGACTCGGTCTCTCCCACGCACAGGATCGGGCGCAGCCCCGCGTTCAGTGCCGCAGGCACCTTCAGCGCGAGCGCCTTGTCGGTCTCGCCGAAGTGCTCCCGCCGCTCGGAGTGCCCGAGCACCACTCCCTGCACGCCCACGTCGCTCAGCATCGCCACCGATACCTCACCCGTGAACGGCCCCTCGAGCTCCTGGTACATGTTCTGCGCATACACTTCCACGCGTGAGCCTCGGGCGCTGTCGACCATCGCCCGCAGGTCCGTGAACGGCACGCAGATCGCCACCTCCACGCCGTCCACCGAGGATACGAGCGGCAGCAGCGCCTGGATGTATTCCTCGGCCTGCGATTCGGTCTTGTACATCTTCCAGTTGCCCGCCACCAGCGGCGTGCGGGCCGGGTGTGTGGAGTCCGCGCCCGGAGCCATCACGACGCCACACCTGCTCCTTCGAGCGCCTGCACCCCGGGGAGCGTCCGGCCCTCGAGGAGCTCGAGTGTCGCGCCACCGCCCGTGGAGAGATGATCGACCGAGTCCTCCAGCCCGAAGCGCGCGAGCGCCGCGGCCGAGTCGCCGCCACCGACCACCGTCAAGCCCTCGGCCTTCGCGACTGCTTCGGCCACCAAGCGGGTTCCCGTCGCGAACGGCTCCAGCTCAAACGCGCCCATCGGACCGTTCCAGAACACGGTTCCCGCGCTCGCGATCTCGCTCGCATAGCGCCCCGCTGTCTTGGGGCCGATGTCCAAGCCCATCCAGCCCTCCGGCACCTCCACCCCGTCCAGCACGCGGTGGGCTGCGTCCGCCGAGAAGCGCTCGCCGATCACCAGGTCGTTGGGCACCAGCAGGCGCGCTCGGCCGGGCTGCGGAGAGTGCGTGTCGCTGGCGCTGGAGAGGGCGCTGCGCGCGTGCTTCACATCCTCCTCGTCGCACAGCGAGTTGCCCACCGCGTGACCCTGCGCGCACAGGAACGGGAAGCACATCGCGCCGCCGATCATCACCACGTCAGCCACTTCCAAGAAGCGCTCGATCACCATGACCTTGTCCGCCACCTTCGCGCCGCCCACGATCGCCACGAGCGGGTGCTGCGGATGCTCGAGGATCCCCGTGAGCGTCTTGACCTCTCGTTCCAGCAGCCGTCCGGCCGCACTCGGAAGCAGGTGCGTGATGCCCTCCGTGCTCGCATGCGCACGATGGGCCACGCCAAACGCGTCGTTCACGTAGGAGTCCGCCAGCTCAGCCAGCTCCCGTGCGAACTCCGGATTGTTGCTCGTCTCCCCCGGCTCGAAGCGCACGTTCTCCAACACCAGTATGTCCCCGTCCCGCAGCTCCTCCGCCATCGCCGTCACCTCATCACCCACCACCGCCGGGGCCAGCTTCACCTTCGCGCCCGTCAGCTCACGCAGCCGGTCAGCCACCGGCGCCAGCGACAGCTCTGCCACACGCTTGCCCTTCGGCCGGCCGAGATGGGAGACGAGCAGCAACCGTGCGCCGCGCGCACGCAGCTCTTCGATCGTGGCAAGCGCCGCCGCAATCCGCGTGTCGTCGCTCACGAGCGGGACGCCGCCCGCGAGTGGCCCGTCGTCCACGGGGGTGTCCATTGGCACGTTGAAGTCGACCCTCACGAGCACCCGCTTGCCGCGAACCTCCAGGTCGTCAATGCTCCTCATCGGAGCTACAGCACCTTCTGCACGAGGTCGACGACCCGGTTGGAATAGCCCCACTCGTTGTCGTACCAGGCGACGACCTTCAGCATCGTCGAGTCCACGACCGCCGTCAGCAGCGAGTCGACGATCGAGGAGTACTGCGAGCCGACGATGTCGCTCGAGACGATCGGGTCCTCGGTGTACTGCATGATCCCCTGAAGCGGGCCGCTCTCGGCGGCGCTCTCGAGCGCCGCGTTGACCTCCTCGGCGCTCGTCTCGCGGGCGCACTCGACGGTCAGGTCAACGACCGACCCGACCGGTACGGGTGCGCGCACGGCAAAGCCGTGCAGCTTGCCCTGCAGCTCGGGGATCACGAGCCCGATCGCCTTCGCCGCCCCGGTGGACGCGGGGATCAGGTTGATCGCGGCGGCGCGCGCGCGGCGCAGGTCCTTGTGCGGCAGGTCCTGCAGGCGCTGGTCGGCCGTGTATGCGTGAATCGTCGTCATCAGGCCGTGCTTGATGCCGACCGTGTCGTTGAGCACCTTGGCGACCGGCGCCAGACAGTTGGTCGTGCAGGAGGCGTTCGAGACGATCTGGTGATTCTCGCGGTCGTATGCCTCGTCGAAATTCACGCCGAGCACAACCGTGGCGTCCGGGTCCGTTGCAGGCGCGGAGATGATCACCTTCTTGGCCCCCTGCTCGAGGTGCTTGGAGGCGCTCGCGCGATCCGTGAACAGGCCGGTCGACTCGATCACCACGTCGACCCCGAGCTCTCTCCACGGTAGCGCCGCCGGATCGCGCTCGGCAAGCACCTTGATCTCCTTGCCATCGACCTCGAGTGCGCCCTCGCGGTGCCCTACCGTGCCCGGATATGGACCGAGAATCGAGTCGTAGGAGAGCAGGTGCGCCAGCGTCGCCTCGTCGGTCAGATCATTGACGGCCACCCACTCGATCTCCTGGCCGGTGTGCTCCCCGCGCGCCTGCGCAGCGCGGAAAACGTTCCGGCCGATGCGGCCGAATCCATTGATCCCCACCCGTAACGGCATTCTTTACGCCTCCATGAGCAAAATGAACAATGCCGGGCCTCGGGAGTGCTGGCTGACCGAAGATTCCATCCGATCGCCGATCAGTCCGTGGCCCGGCGTGCCCGGGGAAGGCTATCAGCGAGCCGCCGTGCGACCATGCCCAGAAGCCGCTGCGGCGTTAGTCGATATCCCGGTGGGCGACCGCCACGTCGATCCCGTCGTGGTCGCGGTAGCGCTCGGCCAAGTGCCGCGCGATCGCGACCGAGCGATGGCGCCCGCCGGTGCAGCCGATCGCGATCATCAGGTGTGCCTTACCCTCGGCGACGTACTGGGGCAGCAGGAAGTCCAGCAGCGGATGCAGGTGCTCATACAGCTCTCCCAGCCGGCCGTCGCGCGCGATGTACTGCACGACACGCTCATCATTGCCGGTCAGCTCACGCAGCTCGGGCTCATAGTGAGGATTTGGCAGGAAACGCACGTCGAGCGCCAAATCCTCCTCGCGCGGGGGGCCGTGCTTGAAGCCGAAGGACATGAACGTCACAGCCAGCCGGCCGACCGCCTGGCGGGGCAAGAGCTCCTCCGCGATCTTCGCCCGCAGTGACGCCGCCGACATGCCCGTCGTGTCGATCACCACATCCGCCCGCTGGCGCAGTGGCGCCAGCAGCTCGCGCTCGGCGGCGACGCCCGCCGCGACGCTCCCGTCAGGCGCCAGCGGGTGGCGCCGGCGGGTCTCCTTGTAGCGCGTCACCAGCGCCTGCTCGCCCGCCTCCAGAAACAGCACGCTATGGGTCAGCCCGAGCCCGTCGAGGTCGTCGACGACCTCCTTGAGCCCCTCGAAGTACACCCCGCCGCGAACGTCCGAGACGACCGCTGCGCGTTCGACCTTGGTGCCCTTGTGGACGACCAGCTCCACCAGCGAGCGGATCATCTCCGGCGGCAGGTTATCGACGCAGAAGTAGCCCGCGTCCTCGAACACGTTCATCGCCGTCGACTTGCCGGCGCCGGAGAAGCCCGTGATCACGACGAAGTCCTTCAGGCGTGACTCGATCGCGGCCATCGTCTTCATTGTGCCGCTAATAACGGACGAGGGTGGTTACTTTGCCGTGCTCAGCCTGCGCGGTGTAGAGCACCGTGCAGCTCTCTCGCGACCTTCGCGGGCAGGCCAGGTACCGCTTGGAGCTCCTCGCGCGAGGCCGCCACTACCGCATCGGGCGAGCCGAAATGCGCGAGCAACGCCCGCTTGCGCGCGGGGCCGACACCGGGTAGCTCGTCCAGCAGCGAGCTGCGCATCGCCTTGTCGCGGCGCGAGCGATGGTGCGTGATCGCGAAGCGGTGCGCCTCGTCACGCACGCGCTGGAGCAGCTGCAGCTCGGGGGTGGAGTGATCGAGCACCAGCGGCGCGCGGCGTCCGGGGATGAACAGCTCCTCGATGCGCTTGGCCAGCGAGACGACCGCCACGCCGCGATCGCGAAAGCCACGCAGCGGCCGCAGGCCGGCCGCGAGCTGCCCCTTGCCGCCGTCGATCACAACGACATTGGGCAGCGATGCGAAGCTCGCGTCATAGGCGGGGTCGTGCGGAGAGAGATCGGCCTGGCGCTCCCATTGGGCGTAGCGGCGGTCGAGCACCTCCGCCATTGCGGCGAAGTCGTCCGGGGCACCCTCGGCGAGGGTGCGGATCTTGAAGCGGCGGTAGTCGGATTTCTTCGGCGCGCCGCCCTCGAACACGACCATCGAGGCGACCGTGTGAGTTCCACCGAGGTTGGAGATGTCGAAGCACTCGATGCGAATCGGCGGCACGTCGAGCCCCAGCGCCTGCTGCAGTCCTTCCACGGCCTCGACGCGGCTCTGGCGCCTGCGCTCGGAGCGCAGCCGCTCTTGATCGAGCGCCAGGCTGGCGTTGCGCTCTGCCAGCTCGAGGATCCGGCGCTTCTCGCCGCGCTCGGCCGCGCGTATCTCCACCGGCCCGCCGCGCCGGCTCGCCAGGGCGTCCGCCAGCGCCGGGCGCTCGCCGGGCGCCCGCTGCACGACGAGCAGCGCCGGGATCGAGGAGTGCCCGGCGTAGTACTGCAGCATGAACTCCTCCGCGACCTCCGCCTCGTCGCGCTCGGTCTCGTTCGCCAGGTAGAAGGACTGGCGATCTGACAGCACGCCGTCGCGCACCTGGAAGACCTGCGCGTTGGCCTCGCGCCCGTCGATCGCCACGGCGATGGCGTCGAACGTGCCCACGGCCTCGTTCGCGACGCGCCGGCGCTCCAGCAGCGAGTGCACCGCGCGCAGCCGGTTGCGCTCGACGGTCGCCTGCTCGAACTCCTCGGCGGCGGCCGCCGCGTGCATCCGCTCTTCGAGGTCGCGCTCGATGCTCTTGAAACGTCCCGAGAGAAAGCCGGCCACGCCGTCGATGCTCGCGCGGTAGTCCTCCTTGGAGACATACCCGACGCACGGCGCCTCGCAGCGCTTTATGTAGTAGTCGAGGCACGGGCTGCCGCTGCGCCGCCCCGGCTCCGGCCCTGTGCAGGAGCGGAACATGAACACCTTCGCCAGCACCTCCAGCGTGCTGCGCACGCGCTTGGCATTCGAGTATGGGCCGAAGTAGGCCCTGCCCGGCCGGTGACGCTCACGCGTGAAGTACACGCGCGGGTAGTCCTCGTCGAGCGAGATCGCGATGAACGGGTAGGACTTGTCGTCGCGCAGGCGGATGTTGAAGCGCGGCCGGTACTGCTTGATGAAGTTCTGCTCAGCCAGCAGCGCCTCTGCCTCGGAGGCGACGACCACGCATTCGAGGCTCTCGACGCTCGCCACCATCTCCGCGTGACCCGGGCTGCTCCGAACCTGCGCCTTGGAGAAGTGCGACGCCACCCGTTTGCGGATCGACTTCGCCTTGCCCACATAGATCACGCGGCCTTTCTCGTCGCGGAAGAGGTAGACACCGGGCTCCTCCGGCAGGCTGCGGCGTTGCTCAGCGAGGCTCAATAGGCGCGCCAGTGACGATAGACCTCGAGCAGCGCGTATACGGCGAGGCCGGTAAGCGCGAACCAGACGAGCTCGCCGAGGCCCGTCTGCCACATGCGCGCGCGGGCGGCGTATACGAACACCACCCCCGCGAGACCGCCGTACAACAGCCCCCGGTGGCGATCGCCCAGGCCGTGCACGGCAATGCGACCTTCGCGGTAGAAGCGCAGCCCGAGGTAGCCGATCGCTACGCCGAACCCGACGTAGAGCAGCGCTTCGAACGTGCTCGCGGCGCGTCCGCCTGACGGGAGGAAGTACACCGCGGCGGCGATCAGCGCCACGATGGCTATGTTGCGCATGCTCTTCAGGCGGTCCATACGAGCAGTTTAGGTCAGTCGGGGAGCGCCTCCAAACGTGTATATGCCTCCTCCACGGCCCTCCGGGCGGCCGTGTGACGCGCACGGGACTTGGCCGACTCGTATTGGGTGGCCCACGCCGCCGGATCGGCCAGCTCGTCCTCCAGTGCGCGCATCGCGGCCTCTGCATCCTCGACCATGCGCTCGGCCTGCTGCTGCTCGCTCAGAGCATTCTCCGGCGGCCCCTTCGGCTTGGGCTTGGCCTGCTTGACCTTCGCCGATCCGTTCTCGCTCGGCTCTGCCGTGTCCAGGACCGGCCGCCTCGCGACCGGCGCCGGCGGCCCCTCGCCGCCGGCCCGGCGCTCGTCGCGGATCCGCACGTACTCGGGCCAGCCCCCGGTGTAGCTGTGCAGTGAGCGATTCTCGATGGCGACGGTCCGTGTGCCCACCGCGTCGAGCAGTGCGCGGTCGTGGGAGACGAGCAGGATCGCGCCTTGAAAGGAGCGCAGCGCGTCCTCGAGCGCCTCGCGGCTCTCGATGTCGAGATGGTTGGTGGGCTCGTCGAGGATCAGCACATTCGCGCCGGAATTAACCAGTACCGCCAGCGACAGGCGCCGGCGCTCACCGCCGGAGAGACCCTCCAGCGGCTTGTCCGCGTCCTCGCCGGAGAACAGGAAGCGCCCGAGCAGTGCACGCGCCTTGCCTTGGTTCAAGCCGGTGTCGCGCTGGGTGGCCTCGACCACGCTCTGGCTGCGATCGCCGCCCGCACCGAGCTCATCGGCGTGCTGGGAGAGGTAGCCGACGTTCACGTTGTGGCCCGTGCTGAGCTTCCCCGCCGCGAGCTCACGCCGCCCGGCGAGCGTCTCGATCAGCGTCGTCTTGCCCGCGCCGTTGGGCCCCACGAGAGAGACGTGCTCGCCGCGCTCGAGCCACAGCTCAGCGTGCTCGAGCAGGGTTATCGCAGGCTTACCCACCTCGACCTGGCCGTCGAGCAACTCGAAGATCACCTTGCCCGAGCGCTCCGGCGCCTTGAAGGCGAACTCGAGCCCCTTGCCATCTCGCGGGTCACGCTCGATGCGCTCGATCTTGCTCAGCGCCTTCACACGCGACTGCGCCTGTTTGGCCTTGGTGGCCTTGGCACGGAAGCGCTCGATGAAGCGCTCCATCCGCTCGATCTCGGCCTGCTGCTTGTCGATCGCCTTGCCAAGCGCCATTTCGCGCGCGGCCTGCTCGCGGCGCCACTGATGCCAGGTCCCCGCAAAAAAACGCGAACGGCTGGCCTCGAGCTCCAGCACCGATGTGCCGACCGCCTCCAAGAACCAGCGGTCGTGCGCGACCAGCACGACCGCCGCATCGAGGCCCACGAGGGTCTGCTCGAGCCACTCCAGTGACTCGATGTCGAGATGGTTGGTGGGCTCGTCCAGCAGCAGCACATCCGCTCCCGTGGCAAGCGCACGCGCCAGCGACGCGCGCGTGAGCTGACCGCCGGAGAAGCTACTCAGCTCCCGGTCGAGATCAACGCCCGCGAATCCCAGCCCCCGCGCCATCGTGGTCGCGCGGTCGCGCCACAGATAGCCGCCGCGTGCCTCCAGCCGCGCCTGCGCGCGGCTGTAGCGATCGAGCAGCGCCTCACCGGCCGCCCCACCGGCCATCTCCCCCTCGAGCTTCACCAGCTCTGCCTCGATCTGCAGCTCCTCGGCGCACCCGGAGAGCACGTAGTCGCGCAGCGCCATCCCCCGCTCGCGTGGCGGGCGCTGGTCGTGCAGTGCGATCCGCACCCCCTTGGCCACGCTCAGCTCGCCCCGGTCGATCCCCGTCTCCCCCGCGAGCATCCGCAGCAGCGTCGTCTTGCCAGCGCCGTTGCGCCCCGCGATCGTCATCCGTTCGCGGCGCTCCAGCTTGAAAGACACACCGCGCAGCAGCGGCTGCCCGGCCATGTCCTTGTGCAGGTCGGATGCAATCAGTACGGCCATCGGTTGCTGATAGTAGGCGCCGGGCCGAGAGGGCCCGCGTGCTCAGGTAGCATCCACCCCGCGATGCGCCGCCTGCTGGCCACCTTCACCTCATCCGTGCTGCTCCTGCTGGCACTGGCGCCTGCGGCGCTGGCCGAAAACGACGGCCGCGGACTCTACGGCGCAACGAACGACAAAGTGGTGACGGACGCCGGCTTCATCCTGATCATCTTTTTCCCCACGTTCGTGTTCGTGATGAGCATGCTTCAGCGCAAGCTGGAGAAGCGCAAGGAAGCGAACAAGGCCGCGAAGACAGCGCTCGACAGCGCCGTGCGGCGCGGCGGCTGGTGAGCGAGCCGCAAGCCGTCCGCTACGAGCGCGAGGGCGCGGCGGCGGTGGTGAGCATCGATCGCCAGCACCGGCGCAACGCGGTGGATGGCGAGAGCGCCGCGAAGCTGCACGAGGCCTACCTACGGTTCGAGTCAGACGATGGGGCGCGCGTGCTGGTGCTCACCGGCGCGGGCGGAGTGTCGTTCTGCGCCGGCGCCGACCTGAAGGCCACGGAGACGATGGCGAGCAGGCTGACCTCAGCGGAGGGGCCGATGGGGTTTACCCGCCTGACGCCGTCGAAGCCTACGATCGCCGCGATATCCGGGTTCTGCCTGGCGGGCGGTCTGGAGCTCGCATTGTGGTGTGACCTGCGGATCGCTGCCGAGGGCTCAACGCTGGGCTACCCCGAGCGCCGATGGGGCGTGCCGCTGATCGATGGCGGCACCCAGCGATTGCCGCGCATCGTGGGCCTGGGACGCGCGCTGGATCTGATCCTGACGGGGCGCATGATCGATGCGCAGGAGGCACTGTCGATGGGACTGCTCACGGAGGTCGTCCCGCCCGGCGCCCACCTGGAGCGCGCGCTGGCGCTCGCCGAGGGACTCGCGCGGTTCCCGCAGCGCACGATGCTCGCCGACCGGCGCGCGGCGATCGAAGGACTGGGGATGACGCTCGCCGAGGGGCTCGCCCTGGAGGCACAGGCCGGGCCCGAGGTCTTCGCAGACGGCGCGCGCGGCGCCGCGCGCTTTGCGGCAGGCGAGGGCCGCGGGGGCGCCGGCGCAGGGGCATAGGGTTATCCTCACCTGAGCAATGGCGTATTTCGTCACAGGAGCGACCGGCTTCATCGGACGGCGCTTGGTCGAACGGCTGCTGGACCAGCGTCAGGGCAAGGTATATGTGCTCGTGCGCGCAGGCTCGACCGGCAGGCTGGACGATCTGATCGAGCGCTGGCGGGCAGTGACGGGAGCAAGCGCTGGCAAGCGCGTGCAACCGGTGATCGGGGACCTGCGCAGACCATTGCTGGGGGTCGAGGGTGAGCAAGCACTGGAGCTGCGGGGCAAGATCGAGCACTTCTTCCACCTGGCCGCGGTCTACGACATGACCGCGCCAGCGGAGCAGAACACGGCCGTCAACGTGGGCGGCACGACACACGCGGTCGAGCTGGCGCGGGCGCTGGAGTGCAAGTGCCTGCATCACGTCTCCTCGATCGCCGTGGCCGGCGAGTACTCCGGACGGTTTGAGGAGGACTCCTTCGACGAGGGCCAGAAGCTGCCCTCGCCCTACCACAGGACTAAGTTCGAGTCCGAGCGCATCGTGCGCGAGCAGCCATACGTGCCCTGGCGCGTATACCGCCCCGGGGTTGTGGTGGGGGATTCGCAGACGGGCGAGATGGACAAGATTGACGGTCCCTACTACTTCTTCAAGGCGATCCAGCGGACGCGGAAACTGATCCCCGAGTGGCTGCCGCTCGTGGGCCTGGACATGGGCAAGACAAACGTCGTGCCGGTCGATTGGGTCGCGGCGGCGCTGGACCACATCGCGCACGAGCCCGATCTCGACGGCAGGGCCTTTCACCTGACGGACCCGAAGGGGCAGAAAGTGGACGAGCTGTACAACGAGTTCGCGGCCGCCGCGCACGCGCCGAAGGTGGC
>DASZFC010000036.1:0-21200 GCA_035940195.1 Solirubrobacteraceae bacterium | reverse complement strand
GAGCGCCGCGAGCGGCGTGATCAGGATCCCGAGGCCGGCGAGCTTGATCTCTTTGGCCTCGATCTTCTTGCCCAGCCACTCGGGCGTGCGTCCCACCATCAGCCCGCCGATGAAGACCGCCAGCAGGACGTAGAGGAGGATCGAGTACAGCCCCGTGCCGACGCCGCCGAAGATCACCTCGCTGGCCGACAGGTTGGCGAAGGGCACAGCACCGCCGATACCGGTGAACGACTCGATCGCGCTGTTCACCGCGCCGCACGAGGTGACGGTAGTGACGACGTCGAACAGCGCCGAACCAGCGATTCCGAAGCGCTGCTCCTTGCCTTCCAGGTTGCCGCCCGTGGAGCCAGCGATCACGTGTGTGTGCAGGCCGGCGGCGTGCTGCGCCGGTGAGCCGTGCGCCTCGGCGATGTAGGCGACGGCGGCCGCGCCGAGGAACATCACCATCATCGTCGCGTAGATCGCGTAGCCCTGACGGCGGTTGCCGGTCATCCGCCCGTACGCGAACACCAGCGCCGCCGGAATCGCCAGCACCATCAGCATCTCGAAGAAATTGGTGAACGCAGTTGGGTTCTCGAAGGGGTGCGCCGAGTTGGTATTGAAGAAACCGCCACCGTTCGTCCCCAGCATCTTGATCGCCTCCTGCGAGGCGACCGGGCCCATCCCGATCGATTGAGTCAGGCCCGTGATCGTGTGAACGCTCAGGTAAGTGTTGAGATTGGCGATCACGCCCTGGGAGACGAGCACGATCGCAGTGAGCACCGACAGCGGCGCGAGCACGTACAGGATCGTGCGCACGAGGTCCTGCCAGAAGTTGCCGAGGCTCTTACCGCTGCGCCCAACGATCCCGCGGATCAGCGCAACCGCCACGACAATGCCAACCCCGGCCGACAGCCAGTTCTGGACCGTCAGCCCAATCATCTGGCTGAGGTAGCTCATCGTCGTCTCGCCGCTGTAGAACTGCCAGTTGGTGTTCGTCATGAACGACGACACCGTGTTGAACGTCACGTTCCAGGTGCCAGATTTGTAGCCCAGCGGGTTCAGCGCATGGGGGACGAAGAAGGCGTTCTGCGTGCGCAGGATCGCGTACAGCAAAAGCCAGCCCGCGAGCGAGAAGACGATCAGGCTTTTTGCATACGCCTTCCAGTCCTGCTCGCGCTCGGGGTCGACCCGCAGAACTGTGTAGAGGAATCGCTCCGGCCACGCGAAGACCGGCGTCAGGAACACCCGCTTGCCGGTATACACCTTCGCCATGTAGCCGCCGAGCGGTATCGCGAGCGCGGTCAGGACGACCGCGAAGGCGACAATCGTAAACCAGCCGGCGAACGTCATCGCCTAGAACTTCTCCCCGCGGATGAGCGCGTAGAAGAGGTAAGCGATCACCAGCACAGAGACCACGAGACCGAAGAAGTCGGCCCCGCTCATGTGCGCGATGAAAGCGCCCAAGGGAAGCGAGAGGCTCATACCCTGTCGATCCCCTCGATCAGGGCCAACAGGATCAGGAACATGACGATCCCGAGAGCAATGGCCACGACGTCCATGACGATCACTATGGATGCCCACGTATTACGCGCGCATAACGGTCCAGGTGATTCACATAACGATTTTGTGACGGTGACGCGAAGCGTCACATGGAGAATCTGTATCCCACTCCAGGGTCAGTCACGATGTATCGATGCCGGACGAGCTCCGAATCGTCCTCCGGCTCGATCTTCGCGCGCAGCCGCGCGATGTGCGTGCGCAGCGGCTGGATGTCGTCCACGTATTCCGGACCCCACACCTCCGCGAGCAGCTTGCGGTGCGTCATCAGCCGTCCGCGGTTGCGCACGAGCACGCGCAGCAGCTCGAACTCGATCGGGGTGAGGTGGATCGGCTGTCCGTCGCGCAATACGACGCGCCCGGCAAGATCGACCTCCAAGCCCCCGGCGACGATGCTCGGCTCTCCCTCCGCCGGCGCCGCCCGGCGCAGCGCGGCCTGCAGGCGGGCGACGAGCTCGCGGGCACCGAAAGGCTTGGTGATGTAGTCATCCGCGCCCGCCTCCAGCGCTCTGACCTTCTGCTCCTCCTCGCCCACTGCGGAGAGCACGAGGATCGGCATCTCGCTCCATTCACGCAGCCTGCGCGTCACCTCCACCCCGTCACCGTCTGGCAGCACGAGGTCGACGATCGCCCCATCCGGCGGGCGCACCGCGGCGAGATCGAGCGCCTCAGACGCCGTTTCGGCTGCAACGGCCTGGAAGCCCGCCTCGCGCAGGACCACTTTCAGCGCGCGCACGATCTGCGGCTCATCGTCCACCACGAGGATGCGAGGCGGGTCAAGAGGCGGGTTAGCTCCCATCGTCAATATCCACCTCTGGGTCCGCCTCCGCGTCCAGGGGCAGCTCGAACACGAACGTCGCTCCCTGCTCGGGCAACGACTCGACGTGCAGCGTGCCGCCGTTGGCCTCCGTGAATCCGCGTGCGATCGCCAGTCCCAGACCCGAGCCGCGATGTCCGCCCTGTGCGGTGCCCGCGCGGTAGAACGGCTCGAACACACGCTCGAGCTGTGCCGGCGGGATCCCCGGACCGCGGTCGACGATCCGCACGATCAGCCTGCCACCCTCGCCCGCCAGGGGATGCACCACCCGCGCCCTGACCGATACGGGATGCCCGCCAGAGTGCCTGCGAGCGTTCTCCAGCACGTTTACGAACGCCCGCTCCAGCTGCGCCGAATCCGCCCGCACCAGCGGCAGATCGCGGTCGATCGACAGCGCAAAGTCCTCAGCCGCAGGGGCCAGCTCCTCCAAAGCAGAGCCAATCACCTCCTCGACCGACATCCACTCACGCCGCGGCTCGGCCGCGCCCGCCTCCAGGCGCGAGAGGTCGAGCAGGTTGTCGACCAGGCGCGACAGCCTCCTGGTCTCCTCTCCGATGACCGCGGCCATCTCCTTGCGCTCATCCTCGGACAGCGAGGCCGAGGCCACTGCCTCGCCCGCCGCCGAGATTGCCGTCAAGGGCGAGCGCAGATCGTGGGAGACCGCGCGCAGCAGCGCTGTCTTGACCACATCGGCCCGGCGCAGCGATGCCGTCTCGACCACCCCGCCCAGCAGCGCCTCTCGCTCCAGCGCCGCGCTGAGCAGTGCCTCGAGCGCCGGCACGACGCGCTCCTGCAACCTGCGCAGGCTCGCCTCGGAGGCGTCGGCCCCGACCAGCAGCGTCCCCAGCCGGCGGGTGCCTTCGCGCAGCGGAAACGCCACGCTGCGTTCGCCGCCGTCCACGCTGTCCAGCTCGATCGCCGCCGAAGTCAGGCCCAGCGTGGCCGCGAGCCGGGCGCCGGCCGTGGCCAGCGCCTCGTTCAGGCTGTTCCCGCGCAGCAGCAGCCTGGCCATCTCCGCCGCGAGGTCAGCCTCGCGCCTGCGCTCCTCCGTCTCGCGGGCCCGCGAGCGAGTGACCTCCGCCACCGAGCTGGCGAGCGCCGCCGCCACCAGGAAAGCGATCAGCGCCACCCAGTTGCTCGAGCTCTGAATCGTGAACTGACCGACCGGGGGCAGGTGGAAGAAGTTGAACGCCGCCGCGCTCAGCACCGCGGTGGCGAAGCCCAGCCATGCCCCCCAGATGACCGACACGACGAGCACCGCCAGTAGGTACACCACGCCCAGCGACACGACCGGGGCGATCTGCTTCAGCGGATACAGGATCAGCGTGCACAGCGCCACGGCGCCCACCGCGACGATCGCCCCCGTGCGCCGGGACGGCTCCTCGGCGCTGAGGAGGAATCCGAATGGGCTCGACACGTTCGTCAGCCTAATGGCGAGAGGGGCGGGACATCCTGTCCCGCCCCTCCGCTGCGCCCTGCTAGGCGAGTCCCGGCATCAGCCGGGCTTCACCGTCTGGTTCGCGCCGCGACTGCATGCACGGCGCGCAGTGTGAATGGCGAGGCCTCTACCCCCCGTTGGACCCTTCGCCACCGGAGCCGCCCTGGCCATTGAGGACTTCGCCGGTCGTTTCGTTGAGGAACAGCCTTTCGTCGCTGGAGTGGGTGAAGTGGAACATGTTGTTCAACGGACCCGCTTTGGCGTCGAATGAGCCGTCGCCGATACGCCCGGTTCCCCAGTTGTCCTCGACGAAGCGCAGGATCGAGCTCTGGTCGCTGACCGAGTGGGCGACATAGTCGTGCCTCGCCCACGGTGAGACGACCAGCAGCGGCAGCCGCGGACCATAGCCGCAGCGATCCTCATAGCCGCCGGCGGGTTTCCCGTTGCCGCACTTGCCCGGACCGCTCAGCGCGTCGGCCGGCGAGGCCGAGGAGTTGACGACCGGCCCCATCACGTGGTCGTAGAACCCATCCGAGTCGTCGTATGCGATCACGACCGCCGTGCCCGGCCAGTCGGGCGAGCTCTGCAGTTCATTGAGCACGTGTACGAGGAACGCCTGCTCGTCCAGCGGGTCGGAGTAGCCAGCGTGACCGTCCTGGTACTTGGCCGCCTTCAGGAACGACACCGCCGGCAGCTCGTGCAGATGCAGCGCGGTGTAGAACGAGGACAGGTCGTACTGGTGGTTGGCCTGGTCTGAGCGCCCGATCATGCCCGGCGAGCTCGGCGGCAGATGGTGGGGGTTGGCCGTCGATGCGTAGTACTGGAATGGCTCGTGATGAGCGCTGTAGTCGGGAACCGTTTCGCCGCCGACGTTCTTGTGGCTGGAACCACACACCGCTTTGCCTTCTTTGGTGCTCGTCGGTGCGAAGCCACCCTCGAACCAGCCCCAGGTGACACCCTTGGCGTTGAGCAGATCGCCGACGTTCTTGTTCGTGGAAGCCATCTCCACCGTGTGCGCACCCGAGCAGTCGTCGGTGGCCGGGTCGGGATCGCCGATCACCGTTCCATTTTCCGTTTCGCCGGGTGCTGAGGCGGGCGTGGCGCCATGCGTCTGGCCGGCGACGAGATTCAGCGCTCCCGGAGTCGAGGGTCCGAAGGTAGTGCCGAACGAGTTGTCGCTCATCGCGAAGTGCTGCGCGTAGTTCCACAAGCCGGTGACCGTATTACCGTCGTAGTAGCCCATCGGCAGCGATTTGTCGGGGCAATCGCCCGTGAACTGGGGGAAGCTGTCCATCAGACCGCCGTCGAACGCCTGCTGCTCAGCGGTGTAGCCGTGGTCCTGGTCGCAGATCAGCGCCTGCGAACGGTCCAGCCGGAAGGGGTTGAACGAGTTCGGGTTTTCGGTGAGCAGGTTTTCGCTCAGCCCGTTCACGCTGGGCGTGCGGGGCGAGGGAGTGAACGCCGGCTCGCCGGCCGGATTGGTCGCGTTGGGATAGGTGCCGAAGTAATGATCGAACGATACGTTCTCCTGGAAGATGACAACGAGATGCTTGATCGGGGTCGAGGTCGCGGGCGGCGGCGTGGCGTTGGCCTGAGCGAGGCCGAGCACGCCCGTGCTCGCCAGCAGACCGGCGACCGCGAGGAGTCGATTGCGCAAGGAGTCCTCCTGTGTGCGAGGTCACGAGCCGTCGTCTGTACCGGCGACCCGCCTTGCTGCAATCCTGTGACGCCCGCGCGCCGAGCGCGTAAAGGAGGCGTGACCTGCGTGTGACAGTCTCGTGATCGCTCATCGTCCGCCTGCGTCCCCTACCCTTCGCTCAAGCTGGCGTTCGCTTCCGCCGACGTCAAGGAGGGAGCTCCACAGGCGATGAAGACCCGCATCCGCGTCCCTGCCGTCCTCTGCCTTCCGGCCGTGGCGATCTGTTGTTGGCTGCCCGGCGTCACAGTCGCGGCGGCAAGCACCGTCGCGCCGCTGCCCGCCTCCAACTACACGGTGCGCCCCGTATGCGCGGCGCCCTCCCCCGGGTATGCAGGCTGCCTGGCATTGGAGCTGGTGCCAAGAACGGCGGCGGCGCGAGCCCACACTCACCCGCTGGGCATAACAAGAAGCCGGCCGATCGTGGCCGTCAAAGCCTCGGAAGGCGCCTTTGGCCTGCGACCCCAGGACCTGCTCAGCGCCTACAAACTGCCGCTCCCGCCGCAGCCCGCGAGCACTCAGACCATCGCGATCGTCGACGCCTACAACGACCTCAGCGCCGAAGCCGACCTGAAGGTCTACGACAAAGAATTTGGACTGCCCGAATGTACCGCCGCGAACAAATGCTTTGAGCAGCTCAACCAGAGCGGAGAAGCCGGAAACCTGCCCTTTCCCGCGAACAGCGCAGCAAGAAAAGCAAAGGAACTGATCTGCAAAACAGGGATAGAACCGACAGCAGCAGAAGCGTGTAAGGAAGTGGAAGAAGCCAGTGGATGGTCGGAAGAGATATCCCTCGACATCGAGGTTTCCCATGCGACCTGCCAGAACTGCAAGATCATGCTCGTAGAGGCTGAATCGGCCTCGTTTCCCGCCCTTGAAGAAGCCGAGAAAACAACCGCCAGGCTCGGCGCCACGGAGATATCGAACTCCTGGGGCGGCCCCGAGCAGGGCGTGACGGCGGCCGCAGACAACGCGAGCTCCTTCAACCATCCCGGCATCGTCATCACCGCAGCCGCCGGCGACAACGGCTATCTCGACTGGGCTGCTGAAGAACCCTCGGAACGGGGCTTTGCCGACTATCCCGCCTCCTCGCCGCACGTGGTCGCGGTCGGCGGCACGCGCCTGAGCCTCACGACCAAAGGCGAATGGGCAGGCGAGACCGTCTGGAACGACGGGGGTCAGAACACAAAAGGCGAAATCGAAGGTGCCGGCGCCGGTGGAAGCGGCTGCAGCGTGGAGCTCGCCGCTCCGATCTGGCAGCAGAGCACCTCCGATTGGGAATCGGTCGGATGCGGCGAACATCGCGCCGTTGCGGATATCTCGGCCGACGCTGACCCCTATACGGGGATTGCGATGTATGACTCCACAGCGGAATGCGAATACGAAGAAGGCGGCAAAACACTCAAGGGGCCGTGGTGCACGATCGGCGGCACCAGCCTCGCATCGCCGCTCGTCGCTTCGGTGTTCGCGCTCGCCGGTGGGTCACACGGAGTGGAATACCCAGCACAGACCCTGTACGAAAATCTGGCCGCCTCGCCCAGCTCGCTGCACGATGTCCTCACCGGGTCCAACGGAGCATGCTTGAAGCCCTTTGAACCCAACAACGGTCTCTCCGGCTGCACACCCGAAGAAGAGGCGACGAGTTCGAAATGCTCGGCTCCCGAGCTCATCTGCCTGGCCGGCAAAGGCTATGACGGCCCCACCGGGGTCGGCACTCCCAATGGGATCGTCGCTTTCCAGCCTCTCACCGAAGAAGCCAAAAGGAAGTTCCAAGAACGGAAGGCAGAAGAACAGAAGAGCAAAGAAAAAATAGAAGAAGAAGCACGAAGCAAATCCGCAGGCGCAAGCACGACCGGCGCTCCGCCAGGGACCCTCGCCTCGCCGGGGACAACCACATCATCCTCACCGGGCTTTGCCACCCAGCCCACGATCCGCCTATCCGCCTTCGCCCTCACGCCCAACGCCCTCATCGCGCTGCGCCGTGTCCGGCCGAAGACCTCTTCCGTGGGCTTCGTCTTCACCCTCAGCGCCGCCGCGCGCGTGCGGGCGACGCTCGCCAAGCAACTCAATGCGCACGGACGCAGGCGCTGGCAGACGCTGCCGTACTCGCTGACGAGCGCGGCTACGAGGGGTCGCAACCGCCGGCACCTGAACAGTCGCAACCCGCTCACCCCCGGCCGCTACCGCCTGACGCTCACACCTCAACACGGCGGCGCGCGGTCGATCACCTTCCAGGTCACATAGGCACTCTCACCTGGCCGGTGGCCTTGCAAGCCGCACTGCAGGAATCCCCATTTCCTTGTGCTCGGACCGTCCCCTGGCTAGCTTGCCGATTTCATGTCTCGCTCGCCCCGCCCCCTGATCGCGCTCGCGGTCGTCCTCGCCACCGCAGCCGCGGGAATGGCGGCCGTCGGACCGGTGGCCGCCGGTTCGACCCCGGGTACGCTCGAAAGCCGGATCGCCGCCTCGCAGGCCCGTGAAGGAGAGGTGCGCTCCGGGATCGGCGCCGACACCCACCAGATCGAAGGCTTCCAGGGCAGCATCGACGACCTGCATACGCGCCTGGACGCGCTGGAATCGAGCCTCGCCGTCGAGCGCCGCCTGCTGGCCAGCCTGCGCTCCCAACTGCGTGCCGCCCGTATCCACCTCGCCTCGCTTCAGATCCAGCTAGGGCGCGACCGCCAGGTGCTCATCGCCCAGGTGATCGCCTCCTACGAGTCGCCGCCGCCGGACATCGCGACGGTGATCCTCGAGGCCCACGGCTTCGCCGACCTGATCGAGCGTGTCAATGACCTGCGCGCGATCTCCCGCCAGAACGCTGGGGCGACCGTCCACGTCTCCGAAGAGCAGAAGGCCGTGACCGTCCAGGCCACGCAGCTCGCGACACTGGAGGCAAGCCACGCGCATGAGACGAGCGCAGTGCTCGTACAGCGCGATGAGGTCGCCCAACTGCATCTAGCTCTCGTCAACCGCCAGTTGCAGTTCATCCACGCGCGCGACCGCAAGAGCTCCGAGCTCGAAACGTTGCAATCGCATAAGCAGTCGCTCGAGCACGAACTCGCACACATCCAGGCGCGCGAACTTGCCGCCTCGGGCGTCACGTACTCGGGCCCGATCGGTGAATTCAACGGCACGCCCGAAGGGGAATACGGCTTCTTCCCGGCTGCGGGCACCAACTACTCGGTCGGCGAGGAGCCGACGCTGGCAGAACACCTCAACACGATGGGCAAGGCTCTGCACCTGCACCTGATCGGCATCTCCGGCTATCGCTCACCGCAACACTCGGTCGAGGTTGGCGGCTTCGCCAACGATCCGCACACCCGCGGCGAAGCCTCTGACACGCCCGGGGTCGAGGGCGTCTCGGAGGCCACGCTCGCACAGTTCGGCCTGATTCGCCCGTTCCCGGGCGCCGCCGAGGCCGATCACATTCAGCTGCTCGGCAGCAAATACTGATCTGGCGGCGCCTGTAGTTAGACGGCCGGCGCCAATCGCGCTGGCGCGCCGTAGGGAATGAGCGCTTCCGGCAGCTCGACGCTGCCGTCCGCCTGTTGGCCGTTCTCGAGCAGCGCGACGAGCGTGCGGCCGACCGCTACGGCGGTGCCGTTGAGTGTGTGCAGCGTCTCTACCTGCTTGTCCCGGCGCAGGCGGATGTTCAGGCGCCGGGCCTGGTAGTCGGTGGTGTTCGAGCACGAGGTCAGCTCGCGGTAGCGGCCCTGGCTCGGTAGCCATGCCTCGCAGTCGTACTTCTTCGCGGCTGAGTTGCCGAGGTCGCCGACCGCGATGTTCACGACGCGATACGGCAGCCCGAGCTCTCCCAGGATCTCCTCCTCGATCGCCAAGATCCGCTCGTGCTCCCCGGCCGACTCCTCAGGAGCGACGAAGCTGAACATCTCGACCTTGTCGAACTGGTGAACGCGGAAGATGCCCCGCGTATCCTTCCCCGCCGCACCTGCCTCCCGGCGAAAGCAAGGCGAAAAGCCGGCGTAACGCAGCGGCAGCGCGCCAGCGTCGAGGATCTCCCCGTCGTGAAGCGTTGCGAGCGCCACCTCCGAGGTGCCCACCAGATACAGATCGTCCTCTGCCAGGCGGTAGATCTGCTGCTCGGTGTCCGGCAGGAAGCCGGTCCCGAAGAGCGCCCGCTCGCGCACCAGCACCGGCGGGATGACCGGCTCGAAGCCATGGGTGCGTAGCTTCTCCAGCACCCAGCGCACGAGCGCCAGCTCTAGCATCACCAGATCGCCTTTCAGATAGGCAAAGCGCGAGCCGGAGAGATTTGCGCCGCGATCCATGTCGATGCGCTCACCGGCAAGCTCGAGGTGATCGCGCGGCTCGAAGTCGAACTCCGGGATCGCGCCGGCCTCGCGCACCAGATCGTCCTCCAGACCGGGCGCCGCGGTGGGGTCGGGGAGGTTGGGTAGCGGAGCGAGCGCCGCCTGCAGCTCCTCTTCCACCTGCCCCAGCTGCTGCTCGAGCTCCTTGGCACGCGCTGCCACTGTGCGCATAGCCTCGATCTCGCGCTCTCGCTCAGCCACGCCGGCGGCCGACTTGATGCGCGCGTTGGCGGCGTTCTGCTCGGCGCGCAGCCCCTCCAGCTGGGGCAGCAGCTCGCGCCGGCGAGCGTCCAGCTCGATCACCCGATCAAGACCCACGGCCGCATCCTCTCCGCGCCGCCTGAGCGCCTCGCGCACGCCCTCCGGGTCCTGCCTGATCCGCTTCAGATCCAGCACGCTGACACCGCCAGAAGGGCTATTTCGTGGAGAGGGTGATGTTCGTGGAGGGTACCTTCTGCGCCTGCAGCCCGGAGTACTTTGCGAGGAAGCTGGCGACCGCCCGCGCTTGGTCACCGACGACGATGTTCTCCGGCATGATCGCGCCCGAAAAGCCGCCATTGTGGATCGCGTAGAGCACCTGTTCGAAATTCTCCTTGCGGATGTTGAAGTTCGGTCCGTTCGTGCGCAGGCGGTCCTTGATGCTCGTAGCCGACCCCTGCGCGCCGACCGTTGCCAGCGTATGGCAGCCTGAGCAGTGGTCGCGGAAGATCACCGCCCCGCGGTAGTAGGGGCTGCTCTTGGAGACCGAGATGCCCTGCGACCCACAGGCGCCCAGAACTCCGGCGCAGCAGAACAGGACCATCGTCATCGCGGCAAACTTCATGCGCGGGGAATATATAGACCCACTCAGAACCCGTGAGCCGTGCCCGCGGCGCGTAGCGCAAGGAACACCACGACGAGTGCCGCGGTCGCCATCACGCCCAGCTCGCGGCGCATGATCTCAGCGACGAGGATCCGCTGCTCAGCCTCGGGCAACCCACCCACCGCTTGGGCGTTGGGCAACTCACGCTGATCGAGGATCGTCTGCGCGGTGCTCACGCGCAGTTGCTCGGCCACAAATCCGATCGCTAGCGGGAGCAGGGCGTAGAGGTAGAAGAGACTGTCGCTCGAGTACTTGCCGGCCGCCGCCAGCGAGCCGATCAGGAGCGCGAGGGTGAGCACCGAACCCTGGCCGACGCGCAGCAGCACCCAGAAGGTCCCACTGTCCTCGCAGCGATACCAACGCCAGCCCCCGACCAGCGCCGCAGCGGCGTTGAGCACGGCCACCACAAGGGCACCTGCCACCACTGCCTGCGTCACGATATCGAGCCGATTGCCACTATGTAACACTCTGCCACAAGCGGTGATATAACACGGCTCGGTGCTGCGCAGCTATCTCCCGGCGATCGTCTTTCTGGTGCTCGGCGGCACCGTCGGTGGCGCGTTCGCGGTGCTGAACTCAGTGCTCGGCCCGCGCCGGGCGGTAAAACACAAGCAAGACCCTTATGAGTGTGGTCTGCCCTCGGAGGTCAAGCAGGGGATGCGCTTCGGGATCAGCTTCTACCTGATCGCGATGCTGTTCATCCTGTTCGATATCGAGGTCGTTTTCCTGTATCCGGTCGCCGTCGAGCTGCGCAGCTACGGAACGTTCGCGCTGGCGGAGACGATCACGTTCATCGCGCTGCTGTTCGTCGCCTTCGTATACGTGTGGCGCAGGGGAGCGTTGGAGTGGAAGTGAAGCGCGAGACCCTGCGGGTGCAGGGGCTGAACGCCCATCAGCTGCTGCGCGGGGAGGAGCTTGAAGGCGCCAACCAGCCCGCCCACCTGGAGGGCGAGGACCTCGAGCGCTACGTGGAAGAACGTATGCTGACGACGACGCTCGACCAAGCGGTCGCATGGGCCCGGTCGAACTCCTTCTTTCCCCTCGCCTTCGGGCTGGCCTGTTGCGCAATGGAGCAGTTCCACGCCGCCGGCCCGCGTATGGACATCGCCCGGTTCGGCTATGAGGCGTTTCGGGCCTCGCCCCGCCAGGCCGACCTGATCATCCTCGCGGGGCGGGTGTCGATCAAGATGGCGCCAGTCATTCGCCGCCTCTACGACCAGATGCTCGAGCCCAAGTGGGCGATCTCGATGGGCGCGTGCTGCTCATCGATGGGTGTGTTCAACAACTATGCGCTCGTGCCAGCCGACAAGTTCATGCCGATCGACGTACACGTCCCCGGCTGCCCACCACGCCCGGAGGCCCTCATGCACGGCGTCTTGAAGCTGCGCAAGATGGTCCAGAACGACCCCGAGGCGGGTTGGCGCGAGCGCTACGGCGCCGTGGGCACGGAGGAGACCCTCCACGGTGCCTGACGCAACCGGGCTGGAGTTGATTCGCCAGGAGCTCGGTGATGCTGTCCTCGACACCGTCTTCTTCCGCGATCGCGCGACCTTGATCGTCGACCCGCCGGGCATCCGGGGAGCGCTCGAGCAGCTGCGCGCGCACGGTTATTCGTTCATGGCGAGCCTCCACGGCGTCGACTACTACCCTGAGGAGCCGCGCCTCGGCGTGATCTACGAGTTGCTCGACATGCGCAGGGTCGACCGCATAACGGTCAAGCTGCGAGTCCCCTCCGATGCGCCCAGCGTGGAGTCCGTGACCGAGGACTGGCCCACGGCCAACCACCAGGAGCGCGAGGTGTATGACATGTTCGGAGTCGTATTCGACGGCCATCCGGACCTGCGCAGGATCCTGATGCCCGAGGACTACGAGGGCCACCCTCAGCGCCGCGACTTTCCGATCGGCGGCGAACCGGTCATCTTCACGCGCGACGAGGCCAAATGGCTGGAGGCGCGCCAGTGAGCGCTGTGGAGACGCCGATCGACGGCAGCGAGACGACCGACGAGCTGCTGACGCTCAACTTCGGCCCGCACCACCCCGCCACGCATGGCGTCCTGCGGCTGCTAGTCACCCTCCAGGCCGAGGTCGTACGCGACATCAAACCGATCATCGGATACGTGCACACGGGGATCGAGAAGACGGCCGAGGACAAGTCCTACTGGAAGGTGATCCCGATCGTCGAGCGGATGGATTACCTCGCTTACTACTTCAACGCGATGGCCTACATCGGCGCGGTCGAGACGCTCGTGGGGGTCGAGGTTCCCAAGCGCGCCCAGTACCTGCGCGTGATCCATCTCGAGCTCAACCGCATCGCCTCGCACCTGATCTGGCTCGGCACGAGCGCCCTCGATCTCGGCGCCGTCTCGATCTTCCTGTACTGCCTGCGCGAGCGGGAAATGATCCTCGACCTGTTCGAGTGCTCCTCCGGCGCGCGCATGCACACGCGCTACTTCCAGGTCGGCGGCGTGATCGAGGACATCCCCGCCTCCTTCGCGCCGAAGCTGCGTGAGTTCCTCGCGATCATGCCCAAGCGCGCCGACGAGTACGGCGCGATCCTGAACTCCAACGAGATCGTGCTTGCGCGGTTGCGCGGGACCTGTCCCCTGGACGCCGAGACGCTGCTGGGACTCGGGGTCACAGGCCCGCTGCTGCGCGCGGCCGGCAATCCGTGGGACCTGCGCAAGGCCGCCCCTTACAGCTCTTACGACGACTTCGAGTTCAAGATCCCAGTCGGCACAGTCGGTGACAACTACGACCGTTTCGCCGTGCGGCTGGCCGAGATATACGAGTCGGTGCGGATCATCGAGCAGGCGCTGGACGGGCTGCCCGAAGGACCTCACATAACCGAAGACCGTAAGGTCGCGCTGCCGCCCCGCCACGAGCTCGCCACCTCGATGGAGGCGTTGATCCACCACTTCAAGCTCGTGACCGAGGGGTTCCGTGTGCCACCGGGCGAGGTATACAACGCGATCGAGTCTCCCCGTGGCGAGCTCGGCTGTTATGTGCGCTCGGACGGCAGCTCGAAGCCCGCGCGTGTGCACATGCGCGATCCTTCATTCGTCAACCTCCAGGCCCTGGCGCCCATGTCCCGGGGCAGCTACATCGCCGACATGATCGCCACCACCGCGATGCTCGACCCGATATTGGGAGGCATCGACCGATGAGCTCCGGTGGCTGGGACACGCCCGCCCATCTGGAGAAGGCCCCCGCAGAGGTCCCAGGGCGGGCGGGGTCCCAATCCATCGAGGTGCCTGCCGGGCTGCGCGCGGAGATCGAGGCGCACATGGCGCTATACCCCGACAGCCGCTCCGCCGCCCTGCCCGCGCTGAGCGCCGCGCAGCGCGTGCACGGCTGGTGCTCACCCGAGGCGATCGAGCAGGTCGCATCCGTGATGGGCGTGACGCCCGCGGAGCTGGATGCGGTGGTGACGTTCTACGACATGCTCGAGACCACCCCGGTTGGCCGCCACAGCGTGTACGTATGCACGAACATCTCCTGCTCGCTGTGTGGCGCCGACGCACTGCTCGCCGCCGTCCAAGAGGCAGCGGACGGCGACCGTGAATTCAACGTGCGCGCATTCGAGTGCCTCGGCGCGTGCGACATCGCGCCGATGGCGTCCGTCGATGGCGTCTACGTCGGCCCACTCACGATCGAGGACGTTCCCCGCCTGCTCGACGACATCCGCGCCGGACGGGACGTACTGCCCGACAAGCAGCTCGTCAAACGGCCCTGTGCCGACCTCCAGGACAGCGGCGCATGAGCCGGCTCGGGACGAAGCACAGCGCCATTACGCGGGGCAGGAGGCCCCGCGCCAACTGCCTGTTGACCCCATCCACACACGTGGACGATCACAAAACAAACCCCATCCCATGAGCACCCACCTCCTATTCGACAGGATCGACGAGCCTGGCCTGAACACGCTCGCGGTGTACGAAGCCCGCGGGGGCTATGCCTCGCTGCGCAAGGCCCTGCAGATGGCGCCAGAAGACGTGCTGAAGGAGCTCGAAGCCTCCGGCCTGCGCGGGCGCGGTGGCGCCGGTTTCGCGATGGGCAAGAAGGTCTCCTTCCTCCCCAAAGGCGCGATCGAAAAGTACCTCGTGTGCAACGCCGACGAGTCCGAGCCGGGGACGTTCAAGGACCGCGAACTGATGCAGAAGACCCCCCACATGCTGCTGGAGGGGCTGATCATCGCCTCCTACGCAGCGGGCACGAGCCGCTCGTTCATCTACATACGCGGCGAGTACGTACAGCAGGCCGACGTGCTCGACGCGGCACTGGGAGAAGCACGCGAGGCGGGCTATGTCGGCGAGCAGATCCTCGGCTCCGAGCACTCCCTGTCGCTCGTTATCCACCGCGGCGCCGGCGCCTACATCTGCGGCGAGGAGACCGGGCTGCTCGACTCGCTCGAAGGCAAGCGCGGCAACCCGCGCCTGAAGCCGCCGTTCCCGGCCAACCAGGGGCTCTACCAGGGCCCCACGCTGATCAACAACGTCGAGACGCTCTCCACCGTTCCGGCGATCATGAGGATGGGTGGCGCGGAGTATGCGAAGCTCGGCACCGAGACCTCGACCGGGACGAAGCTCGTCTCGATCTCCGGACACGTGCAACGGCCCGGCAACTACGAGATCGAGCTGGGCATCCCCTCACGCGAGATCATCTACGGGCTGGCCGGCGGCCCCCCGCCCGGACGCGAGCTCAAGTGCTGGTTCCCCGGCGGCTCCTCGGCGCCCGTGCTCACGGCCGGCGATCTCGACGTGCCATACGACTTCGACTCGCTCGCCAAAGCCGGCTCGATGCTCGGCTCCGGGGCGATCATCGTCGTGGATGACTCCACGCCAATAGTCGAGGTCGCGATGAAGCTCGCGAAGTTCTACCGCCACGAGTCCTGCGGCAAGTGCACCCCTTGCCGCGAGGGCACGAACTGGACGGTGAAGATGCTCGAGCGGATCGACTCCGGGCAGGCCACGCCGATGGACCTCGACATCATGGCCTCCGTCCAGGAACACATCATCGGTAACTGCCTGTGCGTGCTCGGCGACGCGATGGCAATGCCGATCGGCTCGATGATCGCGAAGTTCCGCGGAGAGTTCGAGGCCCACATCGAGAGCCGCAGGCTGGAGCCCGTTTATGCCTAGGCCCGAATCCAAGACGATCACCTTCACGATCGACGGCCTCGAGGTACAGGCGCCGGAGAACGCGATGCTCGTCGACGCGGCGAAGTCCGGCGACGTCGAAATACCGGTGTTCTGCTACGAGCCCAAGCTCGGGCAGCCAGTCGGCGCCTGCCGCATGTGCCTGGTGGAGATCGAGGGCATTCCAAAGCTGCAGACCGGCTGCTCTACGCCGGTCAAGGACGGCATGGTCGTGCACACCCAGACCGACCGCGTGAAGACCGCGCAGCAGTCGGTCGTCGAGTTCCTCTTGATCAATCACCCGCTCGACTGCCCCGTGTGTGACAAGGGCGGCGAGTGCCCGTTGCAGGACATCACCTTCGGCTGGGGCCCCGGCCATTCGCGCTTCATTGAGCCCAAGCGCCATTTCGTCAAGCCACTCGAGCTCTCGCCCACGATCGCGATCGACCGCGAGCGCTGCATCCTCTGCTATCGCTGCGCGCGCTTCTCTCAGGAGATCTCCGAAGACCACCAGCTCGTACTGCTCGAGCGCGGCGCGCACTCCTACATCGCGACCTTCGACGGCCGTCCCTACGTGGCGCCGTTCAGCGGCAACATCGTCGAGCTGTGCCCCGTCGGTGCGCTCACCTCCCGCCCCTACCGTTTTCGCGCGCGACCGTGGGACGTCGAGGACGCGGGCTCGGTCTGCACGCTCTGCCCCGCGCAGTGCAACGTCACCCTGACTGTCCGCGACGAGCGCGTGCTGCGCGTGCTCGCCCGCGAGAATCCCGAGGTCGACGACGGCTGGCTGTGCGACCGCGGCCGCTTCGCCTACCCCGCGCTGGCCGAAGGCCGCATTACCGAGCCGCTCATCCGTGACGGCGGCCAGCTGCGCCCCGTCTCCTGGGAGCGGGCGCTCGATGAGGCCGCCACACACCTCTCCCGTGCAGGCGGGCGGGCGGGAGCGCTCGCCGGCGGCGGCACGACCAACGAGGAGGGGCTGGCACTGAGACGCCTGATGCGCGATGTGCTGGGCTCGCCGCATCTGGACTCGCGCACCGCGGGCAGGCTGGCGCTCGAGTCACATCGCGCGCTGAGCGACCCCGCCCTGCAGGCGAAAGTCCCCGATCTGGAGTTCGCTCATGCGGTGCTGGTGCTCGACTGCGACCCGATCGCCGACGCACCGATCCTCGACTTGCGGCTGCGAAAGGGGGCGCGCCGCCACGGGATGAAGCTCATTCGCGCAGGTCGCGAGCAGCTGCTCGATGAGGCTGAGCGCGACGATCTGCTCGACACGCTGCGCGCCACCGGCGAGGAGGTGGTCGTGCTATGGCACGAGCGCCTGGCGGCCGGCCCCGACGGTGAGCGGGCCGTGCGTGCCCTGCTCGACCTGGCCGCGACGCTGTCGCTTGCCAAGATCGACGGCGCAGGACTGCTCGAAGTCCCTGCTCACGCCAACGGCCGCGGCCTGCGCGAGGCGGGCGTGCTCCCCAACGCCGGCCCGGGTCTCAGCGAGACCGATGAGGACGGACTCGATGCGCCACAGATCACAGAGGCATTCGAACGAGGCGAGCTGGGCTGCCTCTACCTGCTCGGCGTAGATCCGCCCGAAATCGGAGCCCACCCACCCGCGGGGACAGTCATCGCCCACGCGGCCTTTCTGACCGACGCCCTGCGCGAGCAGGCGGACGTCGTGCTCCCCGCGGAGACATATCCGGAAAAGGAAGGTACCGTCACGCACCCAGACGGGCGCATCCAGCGTGTGCGCCGCGCCGTGCGCCACATCGGCGAGACGCACGACGAGCGAGGAGTGCTGGATGACCTGGCAAGCCGCATCGGAGCGGCGGTGCCGTCATGACGCTTGCCCTCGTCGGCTACTACGAGCCCTGGTGGATCCAGATCCTCAAGGCGATTGTGATCTTCGCCGTCGGACTGCAGCTGGTGCCCGTCGTGCTGCTCGCCGAGCGTAAGCTGCTCGGGCGGTTTCAGTCGCGCTATGGCCCAAACCGCGTCGGCCCCTATGGCGCGCTGCAGCCGCTCGCCGACATCCTCAAGCTGCTCACCAAGGAGCAGTTCCGCCCGAGGACCTCTATCGGGTTCCTGTTCGTGCTGGCGCCGGTCATCTCGATCCTCACCGCCGTCGCCGCGTTCGCGATCATCCCCTTCGGCAACACCCAGGACATCTTCGGCACAAAAGTCGGCCTTTACGGAATCGATGTCTCGATCGGTCCGCTGTACCTGTTCGCGTTCGGGGGGATCGCGTTCTACGGGATCATGCTCGGCGGCTGGTCCTCGGGCTCGAAGTACTCGTTTCTCGGCGCGATGCGCGGCGCCGCCCAGCTGATCTCCTACGAGGTCTCTCAAGGGTTGGCGCTCCTCGGGGTGATCTTCACCGCACAGACGCTCTCGCTGACAGGCATCGTCCAGGCTCAGTCGGGCATGTGGTACATCGTGCCCCAGTTCTTCGGCTTCCTCATCTTTCTCACCGCGAGCTTTGCCGAGACCAACCGCGCGCCGTTTGACCTGACCGAGGCCGATGCCGAGCTCGTCGGCGGCTACAACACCGAGTTCGGTGGGGGACGCTTCGCCTCCTACTATTTCGCCGAGTACCTCAACGTGCTCGTCGTCTCAGGCATCGTCACGACCGTCTTCCTCGGCGGGTGGCTCTTGCCGTTCGGCATCCATCCGCCCGGCTTCCTCGACCCGTTCATCGTTCTGTTCAAGATGTCACTCGTCACGTTCCTGTTCATCTGGGTCCGCGCGACGCTCCCGCGCCTGCGCTACGACCAGCTGATGAGCTTCGGCTGGAAGATCCTGCTGCCACTCGCCACCCTCAACGCGCTGGTGACCGCTGTGCTCGTGGTGGTGACGCACTGACGATGACCCCCGCTGAGACCCCACATACTCCAGAGACTGCTCCCCCCCTCCCAGCCGCTGCCCAGAGCCCCGAGTCGACGACGCCCGCCTCTGCCTCCACGACCAGCCTGAACGTCACGGCCTGGAGCCCCAGCGAGGACGTCATCGAGGTCCAGCGCACCCCCGCTCCGGGTGCCGCACGCGGCACCTGGCGCACCTTCGCAGAGACCGTGCGCGGCCTCGCGACGACCTTCGGCCGCTTCCGGGAAACCCCCGTCACGGTCCAGTACCCGGAGGAGAAGACGCCCGTCTATCCCCGCTTCCGCGGGCGGCACAAGCTGCACCGCTTCGAGGACACTCACCTCGAGAAGTGCGTCGGCTGCTCGCTCTGCGCCGCCGCCTGCCCGGCCGACTGCATCCGCGTCGTCGCGGCCGAGAACACTCCCGAAAATCGCGTATCCCCCGGCGAGCGCTACGCGGCGGTTTACGAGATCAACCTCTCACGCTGCATCTTCTGCGGCTACTGCGAGATCGCCTGTCCGTTCGACGCGATCACGATGGGCCACGACTACGAGCTCTCCGACTACGACCGCTCCGATCTGATCTTCACCAAGGAGATGCTGCTCGCCGAGCCGCTCGAGCGCACTCCTCTGAGGAATGAGGGCGAGTGAGCGCGGTCCTGTTCTTCATCGCCGGCTTCGGCGCGATCGCGGGCGCGACCGGCGTCGTCGTCCTGCGCGATCCCTTCTTCAGCGTGCTCGCGCTCGTCGGTCACCTGATCTCGCTCGCGATCCTGTTCCTGCTGCTGCGCGCTGAGTTCGTGGCGGCGGTGCAGGTCGTGGTGTACGCGGGCGCGGTGATGGTGCTGTACGTGTTCGTCGTCGCCTATGTCGGAGACCAGAGCGAATCCCTTCAAGCGCGTCTGCGGGGGGCGGCTGGTAACGGATTGGGCGGGCACGGATCAATCGGCTCGGACCTGCGCCTGGGCGGGGTGATCCTCGGCGGCGCGCTGCTGGTCGAGCTGTTGATCGCACTGCTCGGCACCGGCCTAGGAGCCATCAACAGCAAGGGGGCCGGATACAACCCGGGGCGAGTGGGGACCGAATCGTTCGGCACAGCCGCCTACATCGGCAACCTGCTGCTCACCCGCTTCCTGCTCGCCTTCGAGGCCGCCTCGTTCCTGCTTTTGATCGCGGCCGTCGGTGCGGTCGTGCTCGCCGGCCGCCGCGGCGGTCTCGACAATGAAGAGGGTGCGAGTGGAAGGGCGGGTCGGGAGCGAATCCTTGACCTGCCCCGCCCCCAGGGCACCGGCACTATGGCCGAGGGCGTCGGAGGACCACGCCGGTGAGCATCGCTTGGTACCTCGCCGTATCGGCAATCGTCTTCTCGCTCGGCGTCGTTGGCGTGATCACCCGGCGTAACCCGCTCGTCGTGCTGCTCTGCCTCGAGTTGATGCTCAACGGCGCCAACCTCGCGCTCGTCGCCTTCTCGCGCATGTGGGGCAACGGCGATGGGCAGATCCTCGCCCTGATCGTTATGACCGTCGCTGCCTGCGAGGTCTGCATCGGGCTCGGCATGATCGTGGCGATCCACCGCCGGCGGCTGCCGATCGACGTGGATGAGCTGCGGGAGTTACAGGGATGAGCACGACCACCTTCGGCTGGCTGGTGCTGGCCTTCCCGCTGCTTGGCACGATCGTGATCGGCGCCGACTTCAACAAGCTGCCGCGGCGCACCGCCGGCTGGATCGGCACCGGCGCGATCGCGCTCGCATTCGTCGCCGCACTGGCGACGCTGATCTCGCTGCAGGGACACAGCGCCGACCACCGCCAGCTCGTCTCCTCGCTGTGGAACTACGCGAGCACGGTCGGCGTAGACGCGCAGATGTCGATCCTTGTCGATCCGCTCAGCGTGTTCATGATCCTCGTCGTCACCGGGGTCTCGACGATGATCCACCTGTACTCGGTCTCCTACATGGACGAGGACGCAGGCGAGAACCGGTTCTTCGCCTACCTGAACTTCTTCGTCTTCTCGATGCTCCTGCTCGTGCTGGCCGGCAACTTCCTGCTGCTGATCGTGGGCTGGGCGTTCGTCGGCGCCGCTTCCTACCTGTTGATCTCCTTCTGGTACCGGCGCACCACCGCAACGCGCGCCGGCATCAAGGCGTTCGTGATCAACGTCGTCGGCGACGCCGGCCTCGTGCTCGGCACGTACTTCATCTTCAAGCACTCGGGCACCCTGGACTTTTTGAAGACCTTCCACGCCGCGCCACACATCTTCACGCGCGACGAAGGCGACCTGGTGGCCGGCTGCGTGCTGCTGCTGGTGGGCGCGTTTGCCAAGTCCGCGCAGATCCCGCTGCATACCTGGTTGCCCGATGCCATGGAGGGCCCCACACCGGTCAGCGCGCTGATCCACGCCGCAACGATGGTCACCGCCGGTGTCTACCTGATCGCGCGCATGCACCCGCTGTTCGAGCTCGCCCCCGCCGCGCAGGACGTGGGCGCGGTGATAGGGGCGGCCACGCTGCTGATCGCCGGCACGATCGCGC
>DASZFC010000035.1:0-41846 GCA_035940195.1 Solirubrobacteraceae bacterium | reverse complement strand
ACCTACGTCGCCGACACCGCCAACGACCGCATCCAGGTGTTCAACCCCGAAGGGCGCTACCTGCGTACGCTCGGCGCCTCCGCCCGTGCCCCCGGCGTGCTCGTCGGGCCGCAGGGTCTCGCGACTGACCCCACCGGCGGGCTGCTGGTGTCCGATACGACCGACAGCCGCGTCGAGCTGTTCGCGCCTCACACCGACGCGTTCACCGGCACGTTCGCGAGCACCGTCGAACACGCGGATGGTTTCAACCGACCCGCAGGCATCGCCGTCGATGAGCGCGGCTCCGTCTATGTCACCGACCCCGCCGACGAACGGATCGAGCGCTTCTGGGGCGACGGCACCTTCCTATCCGAGCTCGGCGGCCCGGCCGATATCGGCGGTGCGCAGCTCGCCGGCGCGGGCTCGGTGGCCGTGGCATCCCCCACAGGGGCGCTGTACGTGGCCGACACCAATCACAACCGGGTGCTCCTCTACGGACCCGAAGGGAAGCTCCGCGCTCGCTTCGGCGCGAACGGCGGCGACGGATCATCGGGCGAAAGCCCAGGCAAGTTCGACCATCCGGCGGCGGTGGCGGTCGATGGGGCGGGAGATATGTACGTCGCCGACACCAACAACAACCGGATCGTCAAGCTCTCCCCCACCGGCGCGGTGCTCGCAGAGTGGGGCTCGCTGGGCGCCGGGGATGGGCGCTTTCACTCACCGACCGGCGTTGCCCTCGACGCCGCCGGCAACGTGTACGTCGTCGACAGCAAAAACAACCGGGTCGAGGTGCTCACCCCCGACGGGCACTTTCTGGAGAAGTGGGGCGAGCGCGGGATCGGCCCCGGCGAATTCTCTCAGCCGACCGCTGTGGCCGTGGACTGCAGCGGGGACGTCTACGTGGCTGACACCAACAACAACCGCGTCGAGCGCTTCGATCCCGTCTCCCCCTTTGGCAACGGATGTCTGGCGCCCGGCGCGTGGCCACCGCCGCTCGACGTGGCGCCGGTGCTCCACATCAGCCTCCCGCGACGCTCTGGAGTGCTCGCGCGGGGCGCGCTCACGCTGAGCGTCAGCTGTAAACGGGGCTGCAAGGTGCTCCTCAGCGCAACCCTCACCACTGCCCATCCGCATCGCGCCGTGCGCCTAATCGCCGTCGCCCGCCCGCTCCCGCCGGCCCGCGCCGGCCACCTGCGCCTGCGCGTCGCTTCCACCGCGCTGCGCACCCTGCGCCGCGCGCTCGGGCACCACTCGAGGATGCTCGCGCACGTGGAGATCGTCGCGGCCGGACCCACCGGCCGGCGGACCACGGCATACCGGACCTACACGGTCACGCGCTGAGGATGGGGGCTGCCGCGCACCCAGGCGCGATAATGACCTGATGGGCACCGTCGATCCTCAGGCCGAAGATGACCAGTCGAGCATGGACCACCGCCAGGAGCGCGTGCGAATCGAGACAGAGCGCTACCGGATCGAGGGCTCCCTCACGCTTGCCCGTGACGGCTACCGCAGCCGCGTCTCCGACGTGCTCAACGCCTCCGAGCGCGACTTCCTGACGCTCACCGAAGTCACGGTCGAGCCGCTCACCGGAGGCCCAATCGAGCTCCACCCGTTCCTCACTCTTGCCCGGCGGCACATCGTGTTCGCGGTCGCCGCCTCAGAGGACCCGGACGGCGGATAACGCGCCTCCGGCAAAGCTGAGGGGAGGAGACATCACCCGGCGACTGCCCGGGCGTGGCGTCTGCATAGCGCTCTACGCCCTCTCGGTGGCGGTGCTCTTCCTAAGTCCCCTCGGGCAGCACTGGGGGTTTGTCGATCTGTCGGTCTACCGGGCGGCTGGCCAGGGAGCTCTGAACGGGGGCCATCTCTATGCCCTGCGCTTTCCCGGCGCGCTCGCGTTCACCTATCCGCCGTTTTCCGCACTGGCATTCACGCTCCTGACTTCCTTGCGGCTGGCGTTGCTGGAGGCGCTCCTCACCGCGGCGAGCCTCGTACTTCTGCCGCTGATGCTGGGCTTCGCGCTGCGTCTGGCGCCGGTGTCCGCACGGTTGAGCACCGATCAAACCGTCCGGCTGGCGCTGCTCGCAGCCGCGGCCGCACTGTGGCTCGAGCCGGTGTGGACGACGCTCCGCTACGGACAGATCGACATCCTGATCGCCACGCTCGTTCTCTACGACCTCAGCCGGCCAGATGCCTCCCGCTGGAAGGGGGCAGGCATCGGACTGGCGAGTGGCCTGAAGCTCACACCAGCGATCTTTGCCGTATACCTGCTGCTGAGCCGAAGATACCGCGCGGCGGCGGTCTCACTCACCGTGTTCGCTGGAACCGTCGTCCTCGGATTCGCGGTCATACCTGGTGACTCGAGCGAATTCTGGAGCGGGGCATTCATCGACCCGAAGCGTGTCGGGCGAATCGAGAACACAGCCAACCAGACGCTGCGGGGCGCCTACGCGCGCCTGCTGCATACGACGAACGTCGAGGGCTGGTGGCTGGCCACGGTGGCGGTCGTCGGCGTCGCCGGGATGCTGCTCGCTGTCCGTGCAGGACGTCGCAGAGACGATGTGCAGGGCTTTTCGCTGTGCGCACTCACTGGACTTTTGATCTCGCCCGTCTCGTGGTCCCACCACTGGGTGCTGGCGATCCCAGCGCTCCTGCTGTTCACACTGAGTGCGCTCCAACGGCGATGGCTCGCGGGCATTGCAGCGGCGGCCCTCGCCGGCATAATCGGCTACTCCCACATGATCTGGTGGGTGCCGGTCAACCATCCCCGGCACTCCGAGCTGCATCTCGATCCGCTGGGACTCATATACGCCGACGCCTATGTCCTGCTCGCCCTCGGTGTCCTGGCCGGCGTTGCCCGGCATGCGCGCGCGCCGTGGCTATCCTGACTTCCGAGCATGAGCCTCGATACACCGCGAGCGAAGAACCTCGCCCTTGCACTGCTTGCGATGACGCAGTTCGTGATCGTGATCGACGCCTCGATCGTCAACGTTGCGCTGCCGTCGATCGGCCACGCGCTGCACTTCTCGCGAGACGACCTCTCGTGGGTCGTGAACGCCTACACGCTCACGTTCGGCGGATTCCTGCTGCTCGGCGGGCGCCTCGCCGATCTGCTCGGCCGCCGGCGCATGTTCATGATCGGCCTGATCCTGTTCTCTCTCGCCTCGCTGGCCGGCGGCCTGGCTCAGTCGGAGGCTTGGCTGATCATCGCGCGCGCGACCCAGGGGCTAGGCGCCGCGATCGTCTCACCGGCGGCGCTCTCGATCATCACCACGACGTTCGCCGAAGGCGCCGAGCGCAACCGGGCGCTAGGGATCTGGGGTGCGGTCGCCGGTGCGGGCGGCGCGGCCGGCGTGCTGCTCGGCGGAATCCTCACGAGCGGTCTGAGCTGGCGCTGGGTGCTGTTCGTCAACGTCCCGATCGGGATCGCCGCGGCCGCACTCGCCCCGCGCCTGCTGTTCGAGAGTCGCGCTGAGGATGGGACCGAAGGCTTCGACGTGCCGGGCGCGGTGACCGTCACGGCCGGCCTCGCGCTGCTGGTATATGCGGTCGTAGACGCCGTCAATGTCGGGTGGGGATCCACCGGCACGCTGCTGCGGCTCGCCGGGTCGGCCGTTTTGCTGGTGGCGTTCATCACGATCGAGCGTCGTCAGCGCCACCCGCTGATGCCGTTCTCGATCTTTCGCCTGCGGACGCTTCGGGGAGCAGACATCGTCGGCCTGTTGATCGGGATGTCGCTGTTCTCGATGTTCTTCTTCATCTCGCTCTATATGCAGTACGTCCTGCATTACTCACCGATCAGGGCGGGGCTCTCCTATCTGCCGCTCGCGGTCGGGATCATCATCTCGGCGGGAGTCGCCTCGCAGCTTGTTACTCGGATTGGCTTCAAGCCGGTTCTGATCGGTGGCCTGCTGCTGATTGCGATCGGCCTACTGTGGTTCTCGCGGGTACGCGCGCCGGGCGGCTCCTTCGCCGCCGACGTCCTCGGGCCGTCGCTGTTCGCGGCATTCGGGCTCGGCTTCTCCTTCGTCCCCGTGACGATTGCCGCGGTGACCGGCACCAAGCCGCACGAGGCCGGTCTGGCCTCGGGGTTGATCAACACCTCACAACAGGTCGGGGGCGCCCTCGGCCTCGCGATCCTCGCCACGATCGCCAACAGCCGCACCCAGAGCCTGCTGCACTCCGGCGTACACAACACGTCGGTCGCCTTGACCAAAGGATTCGATCGTGCCTTCCTCGTCGGCGCTGGCTTCGCGATCGCGGGGGCGATCCTCACAGCGGTCCTGATCTCCTCGCGTGACAGCCGCGAGCATGCCGAAGCGGCGCGCGGAGGAGAAGCGGCTGTGGCGAGCGCTTCGGGGTAGGGTCGCGGCGGCAGCCCGAAGAGCGGGACGGAGAGGGCGGGATTCGAACCCGCGATGGAGTTTAACCCCCATACTCGCTTAGCAGGCGAGTGCCTTCAGCCTCTCGGCCACCTCTCCCTGGGGTCGGGGGGCCAGTGTAGAGCCTGCCCGGCCGCTGCGTGGGGAGTGACGATCCAGACTCCTGCTCACAGCTTCATCCGATTACAGTCCGATGATGTCGCACGCCGTTCATAGCGAGCAGATAACTGAGCAACGACGTACGACACTCGTCTCGATTGCAGCGGCCGGGCTGCTGGTGCTCCTCAAGCTGGGAGTTGGCCTGGCGACTGGCAGTCTCGGATTGATCTCTGCCGGTATCGAGTCGAGCGGCGATGTCGTGGCCGCGACGCTGACGTTCTTTGCCGTGCGGCTCGGTGGCCGGCCCGCCGATCCTGAACATCCCTACGGTCACCGCCGCGCCGAGAACCTGGGCGCACTGGGTGAGGCGGCGATCCTGCTGGCCGGTGGGGTGATCGTCAGCGTCGAAGCGATCAGTCATCTGCTCGACACCGAACAGGCGCCCGGCACCCACTGGTATCTGTTCCTGGTCATCGCGATCGCGCTGATCGTCGATCTCACCCGCACGGTCGTCTCGCTGCGCACCGCCCGGCGATTTGCAAGCGCGGCGCTGCGCTCCAACGCTTTCCATTTCGCGGGCGACATGGCGGGCTCCGTGGCGGTGCTCATCGGATTGCTGCTCGTGCGCGCCGGGTTTGCTCAAGGCGATGCCCTCGCTGCGCTGGCGATAGCGGCGATCATCTTCGCCGCCGCCACGCGGCTGATCGCAGAGAACGCCAACGTGCTGATGGACCGCACACCGGCGGAGGCCAGGGAGGCAGCCGAGGAGGCGATTGCCGAACTGGATGCAGACATCGAGCTCAAGCGACTGCGCCTGCGCGAGTCCGCGGGACGTTACTTCGCCGATGTGATCGTCGCCGTAGCGCCCGGGCAGGCCGTCGTCGAGGGCCATCAAGCCGCCAGTCTGGTCGAGGCGGCCGTCGAGGGAGCGCTCCCCGGCAGTGATGTCGTCGTTCACGTCGAGCCTCGTCGCAGCGGGCTGGAGCTCCGCGACCGCGTTCTGGCCATCGCGCTGGCCGAGCCGCTGGTGAGAGAAACTCACGACGTCAGAATCTTTGAGCAGGCTGGGTCAGACAGCGTCTCCCTACACCTGAAGTTCTCCGCCGATCTCGGCCTCCCGGAAGCAAATGCAGTCGCTGACCGTGTCGAGCAAGCCATCCGTGCAAGGTCGGGCGTGGCTGAGGTGCAGACTCACCTGGAGCCACTCGAGCGTCCTCTCATTGCCCGGCCGGCCGATGATCTCGCCGGCCGGCAGGTCCTCGAGGAGATCCAGCGCCTCACCGGAGGGCGGACCGGTGTCGAGCCGCGTTCGGTGAGGCTTCTGTCCACCGAGACTGGTCGCGTCGTCTTCCTCACGGTGGGTGTCGGCTCCGCTGCCTCTTTGGTCGAGGCTCACCAACTTGCCAGCGAACTCGAGGAGCAGCTACGCCAGCAACTGCCAGACATCGCCGACATCGTCGTTCACACCGAGCCTTAGCTGGAAAGGAACTCGGGATCGCGGAATCCTTGAAGCAGCAGTCGCCAAGTCGCACGGTGGCCGCTCCTCATGCGGCACTGGACCGGGCGGATCAGGCCAACTTCGGAGGAGAGCTCGTAGTGCAGCACGACGGCCCTCGCGCTCGCTCGAGTTCTGCCCTCCATGTGTTTCAAGGCAGACGTATCCGGGAAAAACCAATCTAGTCGCCATCGCGGCTGCGAGAGGGCTGCGGTGCACCCACGGACAGGAGACGTAGGCATGGGACCGAACGGCAACTACCGCCATCTGTCTGCCGAGGACACACAACGACCACGCCGCGGACGGCCGATGCGTATCTTTCTCGCCCTCGTGATCGGGGCGTTCGCGCTCACCCTACCGGCCACCGCCAATGCCACAGGAACCTCATACGTCGCTCTTGGCGACTCCTACACCTCGGCGTTCGGTGTCCAGCCGCTGGCTCCCACCGCGCCGCCGGAGTGCGGTCAGTCGACGCTGAACTACCCACACCTGGTGGCCTCCGCGCTGAGCCTGTCGCTGACCGACGTCAGCTGTGGCGGCGCGAAGACCGAAAACTTCACCGTCGCGCAATACCCTAATCAGCCACCACAGTTCGACGCGCTGACACCCACGACCGAAGTGATCTCCGTTGGGATGGGCGGCAACGACAACAACCTCTTCATCAGCCTGCTCACCGACTGCACCGCAACCGACGCAGGACAGCCGAACGCCGGCACACCCTGCAAGGCAAAGTACTCCTCGTTCGTCAAGCAAACCTTCGAAGAAGACCTCCCCCCTCGCGAAAAAGCGCTCGCGGAACTCCACGCACTATCGCCAAGAGCCAAAGTCTTCATCGTCGGCTACCCAGAAATCACACCGCAGAACGGCTACTGCCCGACAGCGATCCCGTGGACGACAGGCGATCTGAGGTGGTTCCGCGACGAGGTCACCGCTCGCGGCAACACACTGCTCAGGCGCTCGGCATACGCCAACGACGACATTTTCGTCAACACATTTGGCCCGAGCAAGGGCCACAACGCCTGCGAACCGGTCGGAGTGCGCTGGATCGAACCCCTGATCGGCTCACTCACCGGCATACCCATGCACCCAAACGCCACCGGCGAGGAACACGACGCGCTCGACGTTCAGAAAGCGATGCGAAAAGCCGGAATCCCTTAACCGGGCTCACGACACGCCCTGGCGCTCCACCGCCGCGCGGCGGCTATTTCCTGACACCAACCAGCTCGGTCGCAGTCAGGTGATAGCTCAGAGGAGCCAGATTGCGCCGTCGCGCAGCTCGACCGGGAACGTCTTCAGCGGGCGGGCACCGGCCGTTGCCTTGATCGCACCGGCCAGCGGTTTGAATGCGCCCTGCGGACCACGCACCATCTTGCCGGTGCCGACATCGTAGAGGGCCGCGTGCCACGGGCACTGGAGGCATCCATCATCCGTCACATGCCCGTTGCCCAGCGCCGCAAAGAGATGGCGGCAGCGATTGGATACCGCGAACGGCTTGCCCCCGCTCATCCCAACCGCCAGCGCACCATGCGGTGTCTCCTCCACGACCGTGACCTGCGAATCACCGAGGTCATCAACAGCGACGAGGCGGACAGCAGACCCCTCCGAGGCGCTCATCCACACATGGTCTCACACATGCATGTCCCAGGGCCGTAGCGACCTGACAGCCGGAGAAACTAACGACTCACGCACTACTGCGAAGGCCACCCAAGAGCGTCGAAAACGGCGACAGGGTCGAGGGCCTGGAAGTCGCTGAGGTTTGTGACCGTCGTTATTGCAGACTCTCCAAGATCCACGAGCGATCTACTTGGCTGGAATGGGGAGAAGGGTACTTTTTATGGGAGGCTGTCACGCGAGCGACATGTCGAACGGCCCCTATCGCCGGCCAGAACGCGGGGATCCAAGGCGATCCTCAAGCACACACCAATCCCGCCGAGTTCCTCACACCGCCAAAGGATCATGGACGCGAGATCCGCTGCTACGTCCGCGACCCCGACGGACACCTCATAGAGGTCGGCCAAGCGACCGGGATCCTCCAACGCCAGACCAGCAGTTAGCACCTCAAGGCTTTCATCTGGCCGAGTCTCTGCCGGGGCTGGGCCTTGTGGCTGAGCTCTACTGAGCGCAATGTAGGGGTTAGCCGCGGCGGTGGACGATCAGCACCGAACGCCGGGAGTGCGCCGCGACCGCCTCGGCGACGCTTCCGAGCAGTACTCCGGCGAGCCCAGTGCGGCCGTGGGAGCCGAGCACGATCAGACTCGCGTCGTGCTCCTCGGCGGCATGGACGATGCCCTTCCAGGTGGGAGCGGCCTCGGCCTGCCGACCGCGAGCATTGAAGCCCGCCGCTTTCGCCAGTGACGCTCCGCCGGCGGCTGTCTGCTCGGCGGCGTCTCTGACGTCGGCGATCTCGGCAGCGTTGACTCTAAGCGCGACGGCTGGCACGAACCCGACGTCGAACGGTTGCCAGACGGTGAGGACGAGCGCGTCGCGTCCCGGGCCGAGCTGCCGGCCGGCCCCCTCGATGGCGAGCTTGGCCAGCTCGGAACCGTCGTAGGCGAAGACGACCGGGCCGTGGGGCGGGCTGGCGGCGCTTTCGATGTCCTTTGTCATGGTCATGCTGTCTCGTCCGCGAGCGTTCGAGGGTGGGGGTGGTTGCGGATACCCGCGAGCAGTGGCGGCGAGTACCAGGCTGGGCCCTCGCCGTTCATGAAGCGCTCGAGGTCGGGTGTTTGCGGTCGCGCGCGGCCGAGCGCATAGAGGCCGACGGCAGCAACGGCGCCAGCGACCGCGAGACCAAAGCCGATCCACAGCGCGATGCCGGTGCCGGCTCTGGCGTTAGGACCGACGGTGGCGGCGAAGTGCACGAACACCGGAGCGATCATGAATGCGGCGACCGCCCGGAAGAGCTCGACGATCGCGAATACCCGCTGGAGGCTTGCTGCTGCAAGCGAGAACCCCGCGACGAACAGCGCCGGGGCGACCGCCGCTCCGAGACCAATCCCGGTGAGCCCGGAACCGATCAGGGTGAGCGCTTCGGTGGGCGGGGCCTGGATCCGGAACACTGCGATTCCCGCGGCCAGGAACGCCATGCCGGCCAGCGGGAGGTAGTGCATTTGGCGCTTGTTGAAAACCAAGCCGAGCGCCACCGCCGTGAGCAGGGCGCCACCCAGCTCAGGCAGGTAGAGCAGCCCAAGGTGCAGGGGCGTGTAATGGGGAGCCAGCTCGCCGGCGGTGAGGACGGTCGCCGAGACCGACGCAGCCGCGGCCGACAGCGCGACGACGATGCCCGCGACCGGAATTGTGCTCGTCAGCATGGTGCGGATGGTCAAGAGGGGGCGACGGCTGCGGTACTGGTTGACGACGAGGACGACGATCAGCGCCAGGCCGGCGAGGAGTGGCAGCAGAGTCTGGGGGCCGACGAAGCGGTGGGTCAGAAGCTCGGAGGCGCCGTAGAACGCGGCCACGCATCCGGAGGCGGCCAGGCCGATCGCAAGGGGGGCTCGGGGTGCGTCGCGGTCGGCGGGCGGGGCGTCCTCGAACGTCAACAGCGAAAGCAGGAGCGCCGCGAGCGAGATCCCGGCGACGATCCACAACAGGGGCCGCCACGCGTGGGCACTTGCCTGGATCCCGCCGATCACGGGTCCAAGCGCGACTGCTCCGAAGATGCAGACGTTCATGATCATCGCTGTCCAGCGGAACTTCTCCAAGCCGAAGCCGAGCGCCAGCGGCGGCACGGCGGCGATCAACAGGAGGCTCGTGCAGAGGCCCTGCAGCACGTGCCCGGCGATGAACATAGCGGGATCCTGCGCCGCTGCTGCCAGGATCGACCCGATCACCAGCAGCACCGCGTAGAGCACCATCATCCGCCGCTGCGGCAGAAGCTGGGCGAACTGCACGGCCAGGATGGTCCCCACGGCGTAGCCGGCATTCGCCATACCCAATCCCAGGCTCATCGTCTGCATGCTCATGTGCAACTGCCGGCCTATCATCGGCGTGAGCGGCTGCAGCGCCGCCGAGAGACCGAGGTAGGGCACCAGGGCGAAGATCACCATCGCGGCCGCGGCGGGATAGCGGCCTGCCAACCAGCCCTGTCGCATCAGCCACCCCCCGGTCCGGAAGCGGTCAGATCGAGGGATCGGGCGGCAGCTGGGTTCATACGGATCACCTTGTCGATATCTGGGATCACGGCTAAAATGGAGGCCACCTCCGTAACTATACGGAGGTGGCCTCCGGTTTTCAAGGGCGAGTCACATGAATTCAACACAAACCCCCACGCAGCCAGCGCCCACCGCTCCGAAGCGAGCCGACGCGAGGCGCAACTACGAGCGAATCCTCAAGGCCGCGCGCCAAGCGTTTGCGGAGGGTGGAGAATCGACGTCCCTCGAGGAGATCGCCCGCCGTGCGGGTGTGGGAATCGGCACCCTCTACCGCCACTTTCCGAGCAGGCAGGTATTGCTCGAGACTCTCTACGTCAACGAGGTCCACGAGGTCTGTCGCTCCGCTTCGCAGCGCGACGACGATCCGTGGAAAGCCCTCAGCGTCTGGTGCCAGGGGCTGATCGGCTACCTGACCACGAAGCGGGCGCTCGCCCAGGAACTCCTGAAGTACCTCGACGAGGACGCCGCCCTATTCCAGGAGTGCCGGCGTACGGTCTACGCCGCCGGCGTTCCGCTGCTGGAGTGCGCCCAGGAGGCCGGCGTAGTGCGGCCGGACGTCGAGTTCTCTGACGTGCTCCAGATGTTGGCGGGCATATCGCGGATGCCCGCCAACGACCGGGATCAGGTGGAACACGTCGTGCACATCGCGCTCGACGGCCTTCGCTACCGCTCGCAGGCTTAAAGACTCCCCAAAAGGCCGGTGGTTAGCGTGCTAGCTCTGGACGCTGCGCGTAGCACAGGAAGAACGATCATCCGCGGTCGTTAGGCTCTTGGAGCACCAACTACGCACAAATCTAGAGACTGTAGTTACCCCGGAAGGGTGGCAGAGCGGTTGAATGCACCGGTCTTGAAAACCGGCAGGCGGGTAACCCCCGTCTCGGGAGTTCGAATCTCCCCCCTTCCGCTCAGTGGGCGTAGACCGCGAAGAAATCACGGTCATCGGGCGTGAGATACCTTTCAGCCGAACGGCTCATATTGGGCAACAGGTTCAGCGGTTCGCCCGCACCGGGAGCTCCGTAAGTGATGAAGCTCACCCAATAGGAGTTGATGTCGAGCTCCATCGCGCGAATCGCGCCGGCATGAATCAGGGTGTGAGCCAGGCTGCCCACCGTCTGATTGTCGCCGGCGGCATAGATCAGGTTGCCATGGGCATCGATACCGATTCCGGAGCGCCACACGAGAACCGCGTTGCCGACCGTCACACCCCATTCGCTGCTGTTGAGATTGGGACTCGCTCGTCCTTCGTTGACGAGCAGCGGCAGGTTCTGGCGGGCGAAAGAGACCGTGCCGGGCGCGGTCTGCCCGTAACTCCAATTGACTACATCCACCTGCCCGTTCGTGTAGCCCACAAGCGTTGCCTGGCCGTCGCGCATCTTCGCGTATGTATGGCCATTAAGGACGAACCCGCCATGCGAGTCGCCGAGCTTGAAGCCGCTGTTGAACGTCGCAAGCAGACGGCCCCGCTTGGCGTAGGGAACATCCATCGTGCCGCGTGAAATCGACACTGAGGGCTCCATCCGGCCCGGGTTGAGCGTCAGAGTGGTGCACTTGGTGTCAATCCAGGCCAGGCCCGCCACCACGCGCGGATATTCCGGCTGGTTACGCAGCGTGGTGACGAGAAGCGGCGGTTGGGCGCCCAGCCCGGACCGGGTGCTCCGCCATGCGCCCTCGCCCGGGAGTTCGGGGTGAACCAGCGGAGCCACTCTCGGTGGCTGATAGGGGAGGACTGCAGACAGACCGGCCCGCCCGACCGCCGGGCCAGCAGCGTTGTAGCCGACTTTCGGTAGCGCTCGTAATGCCGGTCCTCCCTTGCCGGGCGCAGTCAGGCTGTAGTAGGTCGACTCAACCTGGGAGACGAGCCCCGCCGCCCCATGGTCACGCAACCACTCCACCGTACGGACGCCGAGGCTCGAGTTGGACGGTTCGGCCATCGTGCTCACGTAGGAGAAGACGACGGGGACGAGCGTGACCATTACGGCCACGAGCACGATCCGGCGCACCCGATGCAGAACCCCGACCCCATGATCGTCACGCGGACGCAGCAGTCGCTCGCCCGCGTCGGGTCCGCGGCTTGTCGTGGCGCCGAGCTCCATGCTCGAACTGTAAGACCGCCAGCGTTAACCCCAACCCCCTAAGAAGATTCTCACCTGCAAAAGAGGCTGATCGGGGGGAAAGCCGAACCTGATATGACATCTTGGTGACCGCGCCCGGCAAGCGTTTCTCTGCAATCTATTTAAGGGAAATTTAACATCAGCTCAGTTGAAGCGATAGCAAGCAGCACAGAAGATCGCATCCAACCCGTACCCCCGGCACTGCGACTCCACCAGCATGCAGCTGCCGGGCACCAGTCCTTGGCAAGGACGCTGCTGCGCGCCTGCCGTCCCCGGCAGTGGAGCAAGAACGTGCTCGTCGCAGCGGCTCCCTGTGCGGCCGGGGTGATCGACCGGCCCGAAGTCGCCATGCAAGTCATCGGTGCGTTCGTGGTGCTGTGCCTGCTGTCAAGCGCCACCTATCTGATCAACGACGTACGTGATCGCGAGCAGGACCGCCTGCATCCGCGCAAGCGCTCACGGCCGGTGGCCGCGGGCGAGTTGGCCCCCCGCACGGCGATCCGGTGTGCCGTGGCGCTGGCTGTGCTGGGCCTGGCGCTGGCGATCGCGATTGCCCCCGGGCTTGGGGCCGTCGGGGCCGGCTACCTAGCCCTGACCGCCAGCTACTCGCTGTGGTTGCGACGCGTCGTCCTAGTGGACATCTTGGCGGTCGCCGCGGGGTTCGTGCTGCGCGCACTGGCGGGCGGCGTGGCTACCGACATCTATCTGTCGCGCTGGTTTGTCATCGTCACTGGAAGCTGTGCGATCTTCCTCGTGGCAGGCAAGCGCTATGCAGAGTTACGCGATCACGCTTCCGGTCCGGGCTCACGCGCAACCCTGCGGCGCTACTCGACTCATCGCCTGCGCCTGACGATGGCCGCCACGGCCGGGATCTCCGGGCTGGCGTACGCATTGTGGGCATTCACGCGCCCCGAACACGTGCCGTTGTATGGGCTCTCGATCGTTCCCTTTGTCCTCTGGCTGGGCCGTTACGCGGCGCTGCTCGCGGCGGGAGCTGGCCAGGCGCCCGAGGAATTGATCCTGCGCGACCGGATGCTGCTGGCGCTGAGCGTGGCGTGGGGCCTGCTCTTCCTCGGCGGCGTCTATGCCGGTCACTGAGCTGGAGGAGCGCGCGACGGTCCCAAGCGTCGAGCGGTCCCTCAGCGGATGGGGGAGGACCGCCCCGGGCCTTTGTCGTGTCTCCCAGCCGCGCGACGTGGAGGACGTTCTCGGTGTGCTCTCCGAGGCACAGCCGGGCTCCGGCGTGATCGCACGCGGCGCGGGGTGCAGCTACGGCGACGCCGCCCAGAACGTGGGTGGCACCGTGCTCGACATGTCAGCGTGTAGCGGGATCATCGCAATCGATCCCGAGCGGCGACTGGTGAGCGCACAGGCAGGAGCGACGATCGCCGCCCTGCTGGGCGGACTGGCGGAGCACAAGCTCACGCTTCCCGTGGTGCCCGGCACACGGCACGTGACGCTCGCGGGCGCGATCGCCAGCGATATCCACGGTAAGAACCACCACCGCGATGGTGCATTTGCCCGGCACGTCACATCGATCTCGCTGTGCACTCCCGCGACGGGTCTGGTGGTGGTCTCACCGGAGACCGACGCGGACCTCTTCTATGCGACGCTCGGCGGCATGGGCCTGACCGGCGTGATCGTCGATGCGACGCTGCGCGCGGAGGAGCTGCCCTCGCCGTGGGTCTGTGCGGACGTCGACCGCACAGACGGCCTTCAGCAGACGCTCGAGCTGCTGGGCGATCCCGAGCGCCATCGCTACTCGGTCGCCTGGCTGGACATGCTGGCCGATGGACCGAAGATGGGACGGGGTGTGATCAGCCGCGCAGAGGAGCTGCCCGCGCAGGATGCTCCTTCCGCGACACGGTCATGGCCCCGCGACAAGACCTATCCGGCGACGCTCTCGCGGCGCGCGGCAATCGATGTCCCGCAGGCCTTTCCGGCCACGCTGCTGCGCCCGGCGAGCATGCGCGCGTTCAACGCGATCAACTGGCGCAAGAGCCCCCGCCGCGCGCGTGGGCGCCCAATCGCTCTAGCTCCCTACTTCTTCCCGCTGGACGCGCTCGGCCAATGGAACCGGCTCTACGGCCCGAGGGGACTGATCCAGTACCAGTTCGTGATCCCTTCCGGCCAGGAGGCTGCACTTGAGCGCAGCTTCGAGCTGATGCGGATGCGGAAGCTGCCGGTCTACCTCGCGGTATTCAAGCGCTTCGGGGCGGCATTTGGCGGCCCGCTCTCCTTTCCGCTGGAGGGGTGGACACTCGCGATCGATCTGCCCGCCGAGGCCCCGGGTCTGCACTCGGCGATGGACGAGCTCGATGAACTGGTCGCAGGCTGCGGAGGGCGCGTCTACCTGACCAAGGACTCCCGCCTGAGCCGCGCTGCGCTACTGGGTATGTATCCCCGGCTGCGGGAGTTCGAGGAGCTGCGCTCGCGGGTGGACCCCGGCGGGGTGCTCCGTTCGGATCTGGCGCGACGCCTGGGACTGTGCGGGGACCCGCGGTGAGCGCAGGACACGTTTTCTCGACGGGACGGCGCGTGATGGTGCTTGGGGGCACCTCGGAGATCGCATTGGCAATCGTGCGCGAGCTGCAGTCCCAGGCCCCCCGCGAGGTCGCACTGCTCGGGCGCAATATTGAAGGCTTGGCGAGGGCCGCCGCGGAGCTGGGCGAGGCGGGGTGCCAGCGTGTGATCACCTTCGAGCTCGATGCGCTGGCGAGCGACCGCCATGCGGAGACCCTCGAGCGGGCGTTCGCCCAGCTGGGCGGCGCCGATATCGTCGTCCTCGCGGTAGGCCTGCTCGGGGAGCGCGGTGGACTGCCGTCCGACATCGCCGCGGCAGTGGAGGTCCTGCAGGTGAACGCCGTGGGCGCCGGCTCGCTGCTGATGCACTGCGCGAGAGCGCTGCGAGATGGCGGAGGCGGGGCAATCGTGGTGCTCTCCTCGGTGGCGGCGGAGCGGCCCCGCCGGGCGAACGCCGTCTACGGAGCGTCCAAGGCGAGCCTGGACGCGCTTGCGAGAGGCCTCGGCGATGACCTCCAGGACGCAGGCGTGCGCGTGCTGGTCGTGCGCCCCGGGTTCGTGCACACCCGCATGACTCAAGGTCTTGCACCGGCGCCGTTGGCGAGTACTCCGGAGCTCGTCGCACGCGCGGTCCGGGAGGGCCTTGACGGCGGCTCGCAGACGATCTGGGTGCCGGGCGCTCTACGCTGGCTAATGCTGGTCATGAGGCACCTACCCCGTCCCCTCTTCCGCCGCATGCGGCAATGAGCGCCAACTTGCCGCCGCGGGACATGTCGCAGCTGCGTGCGCGCCGCCTGCGGGCGCGCCGGCGCCGTCGCCTCGCGCGTATGGACGTGGGCTTCGGAGGACTCGTCGCGGTCGTGACGATCGTGCTCGCTCCCGGCCTTGCGATCGTCGCGCTCGCCGCACTGGTTGGGCTGGTGGCCTGCATCCTCTCCGTCGTACTCGAGCGGCGAGGTTCCCGGCACCGTGTCCTTGATCGCAAGCAACGAGGAGCTCCTCAGCGCCGCCCGCCCGCTAGCGCGCGCAGAGGTGCTTGACAGCCGGTCAGTGTGCCGAGAAGACACGCGGCGTGGCGGTGCCAAGCACCCGTCCGCTGGCGCCAAGCGCCTGCACGGTGATATATCGCCCGGCCGTCCTGGAAGGCAACGGGATCGCGCTCTCAAAGCCGCTCCGTGAGGCCCCAGCGACCGGCTTCAGACTCCTAGTGGTGGCGCCCACCAGAACTCTCCAGCTCGCGAGAAGCGTGGCGCCGTTCCAGCTCGCGTAGATGGTTCTCGCGGCGTGGGTGCCCAGCACGGCGAACGCCGGCCGGGTAGCAGGAGTGCCAGTCCAGGGAAAGCGCAAGTCCCGGTAGGACTGCTCGCCTGCCGGGAAATGCGCGTCGAACAGCAGCTGGCCGGTGGCGCTGAACTCGGAGAAGTCAGGCACCTGTCCCCAGCCGATGAACCAGTCGCCGTTTGCCAGCGCCTGCATGTTGCCCTGGCTGTCGGCCACAAATGGCGGGGTGTGGGTGAGCTGGCTGAGGAGCGTTACGGTCTTGCCCTGAGGTTCTAGGCTGACCACGATGCCGCGCGACTGGCCGTGCACATTCGGAGAGGCGCCGTTGTCAAAGATGCTAAACGTGCCGCTCGCCAATTCCCGCGGGTCGTGCTGCCAAGCCGTGCCAGTGCCGGGGCCCATCGCGAAGCTCGAGTGCTTGCCGCCGAGCTGCCAGGCGATCTGCCCGGTCGCTGCGGCGATGTCGTAGACCGTCCAGGTGTTGCGCGCGGAGATGAGCAGACTGCCGTCCTGGTTGAGGCCGATCGAGTTGATGTGAAAGAAATCGAATGGGAAAGCAGTGTTGCTGGAGCTCGCCAGTTCGTAAGATTCGCTCAGCGCGACGTGATCGATGCTCGTCCACTGAAACATCACCAATCCAGTCCTCACGTCGATCTCCTGGAAGACCCCGTCCGTGACGGCACCCCCCGACGGGCCTCCGGCCGAAGATGAGTTGCAGTAGATCGGGTCATAAGCCGTAATCAGCGCCGTGCCCTGGGGAGTCAGCTGGAAGTCATGCAGGTCTGCCCGCAGGCCATTCCCAGCCTTCACGCGGGCGATCTCCGAATATGCGCTGCCGGCGATCACGTCTTCGCCCAACCCAAACCCATGCACCGAGATGTCGCCCTGCCACCAGGTCAGCACCGGTTTGCCCTGATACTCCTGCACCCGCAGGTTGGCTGCCGAGGTGTTCCTCGCCAGCGATTTGAACCAGATCAGCCCGCCATTCTGGTCGAGGATCATCGGCCCGCTCTGTCCCGGTCCCGAATACGGCGCAAGGAACTCATCGCCGCTCGCCACGGCGGCAGACCGCGCGGTCACAGTAACCGTAGGTGGGCGCAGGTCGGGTCGTGATCTAAAGCCCTGAACATCCCCGGGACCGCCAGGATGGATTGCCTCGGGTGTGGTGGTAATCGGGTCCTGATAGGCGACCGTGAAGCTATCCACCAGTGGCTGAACGGCGCCGCCCGTTCCCAGCTGCGCGTTGACCGTGACCGTCTCGCCCTGCGCAAAGGGCTTGGCCGGCACAAAGCTAGCGCCGTTGCCCTGTGAGTAGGCCAGCAAGCGCCCCGTGTGTACTCCCGTGCGCGAGCCAACCACGCTGATCTTGCTCAGCTCGCCCGCGGGAGCACCGAGGAAGCTAATCTGCGTCTGCGGTGAGGCGTCGCGGCTGCCCAGCAGCGGCGACATGGTCACCGATCCGCCCTGGATAGCAGAGTTGTTCAAGCTTGCCGGAGTACAGGCCGGGCCCGGCCCGGCTGCGGCGGTGGCCGCTGCGAGTCCCAAGCCCAAGACCACCCCCGGCCCTAGGATGAGAGCGCGCATGGAGAGCATCGATCCAAAAGAGAATAAGAGAGTCGACCGGCGTACTTTCCTAAAGACGGGCTTGATCGCCGGCGGCTCCCTCGCCGGCGCCGGGCTCGGCATCAGAGCCGTGGCCGGTGCCACGAACGAGCCGGCAGCCAAGCCGGCGCTGCCTCCCAAGCCCGCGCCCACGCATGCCACCCCAGCGGTGAGCGGCAATAAACCAAATATCCTCGTGATCCTCGTTGACCAGCTGCGCTTCCCCCAGTGGTTCTCCGCAACCCCCTTCGGGCTAGCCCTGCCGCAGAACCTCGCCCGCCTGCGCCATGGAGCGGTGTCCTTCGCGCGCCACTACACCGCCTCCAACGACTGCACTCCCGCGCGCTCGACGCTTCTGACCGGTCTCTACACCCATCAGACCGGCTGCATGATCACGGGCGGCAGCACGCTGGACCCTGGATTTCCGACATGGGGAACACTGCTGCGCGAGCACGGCTATCACACCAGCTGGTTCGGCAAGTGGCACCTGACCCACCGTGACAACCACTGGAATGCGACAACGGGCGAACAGGCTCTCGAGCGTTACGGGTTCGCCGGCGGCGTCTACCCGTCACCCGACGGCGGCCCCGGCCAAGGGTGGCACACGGATCCTCAGATCGCCGCCACTTTCGCCGACTGGTTCGCACAGGAGGGTGGCGCCGAGCCCTGGTGCACAACCGTCTCGTTCGTCAACCCGCACGACATCGCGTGGTGGTACCGCTGGAGCGACCGCGTTCTGACCGAGACCACGGCGCGGCGCACCGTTCGGGGACTGCCGCCGAACTACGAGACGCCTGCACTGCTGCGCGAGCGCCACAAGCCGCGCCTGCAGCACTCCTTCCAAGAAACCGCGGCAGCATCGTTCGGTCCTGTGCCGTTCGAAGGTCCCGAATCCGAGCTCCAGTGGCTGTCCTTTCTAGACCTCTACACAAAGCTCCAGCGCGAGGTCGACCACCACATCGGCCATGTCCTCCAGAAGCTTGCGAGCCGTCCTAAGGTTGCCGCCAACACTGTGGTGGTGTTCACCTCCGACCACGGCGAGTACGGGGCGTCGCATGGCCTGCGGGGCAAGGGCGCCAGCGCATACGAGGAGGGCATCCGCGTCCCGCTGATCGTCAAGGACCATCGTCGCGTACTCACAAACGCGACCACACGGCCGCGCACACAGCTCAGCTCGAGCGTTGACATCGCCCCGTTACTGCTAACGATCGCTACCGGCTCGGCCGCCTGGCGCAGCGAGAGCCACTACTCGCACCTCGCGCGACGGCTCGACCTGGCCCGCATCCTCGCCGACCCAGCCGCACCCGGGCGCCCCTACGTCCTGCACGCCACCGACGAGACCGTCACAGAGTTTGCGGTCGAGTCCTACCAGGCGGACGCACCTCTGCACATCGTGGCGATGCGCACGCCGGAAGCTAAGTACGCGACCTACTCCAACTGGCCCGTGCAAGGAATCGCGCCGCAGTCGCAGGGCGAGGAAAACGAGCTGTATGACTACAGCACCCAAAGCGGCCGCCTGGAGCTGCACAACAGCGCCGGCGAAAGCGCGCTCGAGACAACGCTACGCGCGCAGCTTCAGCGTGCGTTCCACGAGGAGCTGCGTGGCACTCTGCCGGCACGCCTGACCGAAGCGCATGCCCGTGGCTTCGCCGACTACTTCTCGACTGCGCGCATCGCGGCCGGACGGGCAGCCGAACGCCGCAAAGAACACGAGGAACAGGAAGACAGCCCGACCGGGCCGGCCGGCGGTCCCGATACCGGAGATGTCCTGCGCCCTAAGCTTTCGCGGGGGCGGAGACACCTATGACAGCGCCCGAGGTGTCGAGCGCCTGTACGGCCACGTACGGTGCGGCGCCGGGTACGGACAGCGTCGTCTGAAAACCGGTCTTGGGCCCACTCGCGACGGGCACGAGCGTGTCCGTCGAGGACCCGGCGAGGACTCGCCAGGAGGCGACCTGCGTGGCTCCGTTCCAGCTGACCGACACGGCGAGCGCGTTTGAGCCGCTCGGCTTGGCCAGGACGGACGGCGCGCTCGCCGGCTGCCCTACCCACGGCGATAGGAAGGTCTTGAAGCTCTGGACCTGCTTGCCCAGCGTCCCGTCGAGCAGCACGTGTCCGGCAGCGTCGAACTCCGTGAAGTTCGGCAGGCGCCCGTAGCCGAGCAGCCAGTTGCCGCCGGGAAGACTGAGCGCGTTGCCCTGGCTTTCGGCAAGCAGGATTTTCGTCGGGTTGACGAACGCCTTCACGAGCCTGACGGTGTGGGCAGAGATGTCCGGCGCGAGCAACAGGCCACGGGACTGCTTCTCCTTGGGCGGGTCTGAGCCATTGTCGAAGACCGAGATCAGCCCGCCCGGCTGGAAGTCGGCGTCGTGCTGCCAGTAGAAGTGCGTGCCTGCACCCGCTTTGAAGCTGCTGTGCGAACCCCCGAGGCGCCAGCGGATCGCGCCGCTGCGCAGGTCGATGTCGTACAGCGCCCACGTGTTGCGTACCGACACGAGCACGTCGCCCGCCGATCCAGGCGCGGCCGAGTTGAGATGCGCGTAGTCCCACGGATAGCTGTGCGGGACGGGATTGTGCGATTCGCTGAGGGGAAGGTTTCCCAGCGTGTGCCACTCCCACATGACAAGCCCGGTCTTGATGTCGATCTCCTGGACGACAGAGTCGGTCAGGACTCCAGCCGAGGGCCCATGCACGCTCGAGAGGTTCATCTTGATCGGGTCGAAGACGTCGATCCAGGCCGTTCCTTCGGGCGTGATGCGCGTCGCGTGCAGATCCGCGCGGTAGCCGTTGCCGGCGCTTACGCGGGCGATCTGCCGGTAGGAGCTGTCGTAGAGAAGCGTTTCGCCCTGGCCGAAGCCGAGCTGCAGAATGCGTCCCTGCCACCAGGTGAGCACCGGCTTGCCCTGGTAGGACTGAACCTCGAAGTTGGTCGCGCTCTGACCGGCGGGCAGCGGCTTGAACCACACCAGGTTGCCACCCTGATCGACGATCATCGGTCCGGGCGTGCCCTCGCCCTGGTAGGGCGCCAGGAACAAGTCGCCGGGGCTCGCGCCGGGCAACGCCCGCGTCGTGATGTGAACAGTCGAAGGCGTCAGCGCCGGCGCGGTCGAGTAGTGCTGGATCGCGTGTACATCGCCGGGATTGTTGGGGAACTCTTTCTGGGCGATCGGCGCCTGATGGGCGATCGTAAACGTCGTCTTGGCCGTACCCACCGCCGGACCGGCGATCTGGGCGCTGACGGTGACACGCTCGCCGGCCTTGAAGGGGTGGCTCGGGATGAAGCTCTCGCCGGTCTCCGTCGAGTAGGCGCGCAGCACACCGCTGTGGTTGCCGCTGCTCGCGCCCACGACGTGCACCGCAGAGACGGTTGTTCCGGCGGCGCCGAGGAAGCTGATCTGGGTGCTGGGCGACGCGTCGGGCGTGCCCGGCTGCGGCGAGACCGCAACGGGGTTGGCAGTGGCCGTGCGCGCAGATGAGCTGGCCTCGAATACACCAGAGGTGGCCGGTGATGTCCCACCACACCCGCCCAGCGCCGTCGCTGCCAAGAGCACTGTGAGCAGAGCCCCCGCCGGGCCTCGTACGCTCACCGGCACACCCGCCCCTCTCGGAGAATCATTAGTAGCGAACCGGAGCGTCATCGAGCCGCTCCTGAGAATAGCCGGGAAGCTCCTATCACCCGCCCGTCGCTACCGAGCGCCTGCACCCTGAAGCTCCTGTACCCCAGCGTCTGCGGCACTTCGATCGCCGTCTCGAACCCGGACTTCGCGTGGCTCGCCACGACGCTCAGGCGGCTGGCGCTGGGGCCGGCGAGCACCCGCCAGGCAGCGAGCTGGGTCGCGCCGTTCCAGCTTGCGTACACGGTGGCCCCGCCGCCGTTGGGACGCGCGAGGCCGGCCGGCGAGGACAGCGGCCGGCCCACCCACTGCTGCACCGTCGCGCGGTAGCTGAGGTCTGGGCCGGGGAGTTCGGCTTCGTAGAGCAGGTGCCCTGAGCTGTCGTACTCGGAGAAGTACGGCGCCGAGCCCCAGCCGACGAACACGTTGCCACCCGGCAGCCGCTGGGTGTCGCCCATGTATTCAGACTTGAAGCCTTCGGTGTCTCCGAACTGACTCGCCAGTGTCGCCGTGTGGCTCCGCTGGTCGAGCTTGAGGACCAGGCCCCGCGAAGGCGCGGTCGGATGCACCGAGGTCCCGCCGCCCGTCAGCTGGCAGCAGTGGTCGTCGAAGACGCTGATCGTCGAGTCGGTGTTCAGGCGCGCGTCGTGCTGCCACTGAAAGCCGGCGTTCGCCCCGAACCTGAAGCTCGACCGGCGCCCACCGAGCGTCCACTCGATCCTGCCGCTGGCGATGTCGACGAGGTAGACGGCCCAGGTGTCGCGCATCGAGACCAGGAAGCTCTTGCCATCCGGGGTCAGCTGGACCGAGTTGACGTGGTAGGCGTCCCAGGGGAAGCCGTTCGTGGGGAGCGTCGACTGCGCGTCGTCGAGGGGGATGTGGTCGAGCGCATCCCAGCTGCGCACCAGCTTGCCGGTCCGCAGGTTGTACTCCTGCACGGCCACATCGATCAGCGCGCCGTTGAAGGCGCCGCCGTAGCTGGACAGATTTCTGGGGACGTTCTTGTTGGCTGTCACCCAGGCGTTTTCGCCGTCGATCAAGAACTCGTGCAGGGTCAGGACCCAGCCGCCGGTCGCTTTCAGCCTCGCCACCTGCCGGTAGTGCTGGTCGACGACGACGTATTCCCCGTATTCGGTCGCGCCGGTGTTGGTCACGATCCCCTGCCACCAGGACAGGGCCGGCTTGCCCTGCCACGTCTGCGGCGACAGGTTGGCGGCGACGAGCTTTTCGCGCACCGGCTGGAACCAGACCGGCTGCAGGTTGCGGTCGAGGATCTCGGGCCCGCTCTGGCCGGCGATCGGCGGTTCGTTGAGGTCATAGAAGTTGGTGGCGAAGATGTAGCCGCCCGCGAGCCTCGCGCCCGGCTCGCGGTGGCGCACGCGGTACTTGGGTGGGTGCAGCGAAGGGGCGGTGAGGTAGCTGTAGGTATGGGCGGTCGTATAGCGGCCGACCGGCGCGGCGTGGTTGCCGGCGAAGGCTGCAGTGAGCCCCACGAAACAGGCGAGCACAATCGCGACCACTAGCGCCAGGCCCCGCTCGGCACCGCGGTTGCGCTGCTCAGCGCGGGGTACCGCGACGAACGTCATCACCGCTGCCACGCCCGCCAGACACGCACCGATCAGGAATGCGAGCCGAAAGCCGTGCGTGAGCGCAGCGGCAACCTGCTGGCCATGGCCGATCAGGTCCGTGCTGTGCTGGGTTGCGAGCGTGATCAGGACCGCGAGCCCGAGGCCGCCTCCGACCTGGCGCGAGGTGTTCACGAGACCTGACGCAAGGCCGGCCTGCCCCTCCTTGGCGCCCTGCGTGGCGGCGATCGTCGAGGGGACGATCGCCATCGCGATCCCCGCTGCCGTCAGCAGGCCGGGGATCATGATGTACACGATCCCACTGCCGCTTGGGCCGATCCTCGTCAGCAGCACCATGCCGGCAGTGAGCATGATCAGCCCGCTGCCGAGCACCGGACGCACACCGAACTGGCCCACCAGCTTGCCGGCACGGGGAGCGAGGATCGCGATCACGGCGGTCATGGGCAGGAATATCAGCCCGGTATGCAGCGGCGAGAGTCCCAGCACCTGCTGCAGGTAGAGCGAGCTGATGATCCACATCGGGAAGAGCGCCGCGCTGAACAGCAGCACGATGTTGTTCGCGATCTGAAGCGGCTTGGTCAGCTCCTTGAACGGGATCAGCGGTTCGGAGGCGACGCGGGTCTCGACGAGGCCGAAGGCGGCGAGCAGGAGGATGCCCCCGATGATCGGCCCGAGGGCCTGCGGCGTGCTCCATCCCTTCAACCCCGCTTCCACAATGCCGAAGACGAGCACGACCTGGCCGAGCGTGAGCGTCGCCGCGCCCGCGATGTCGAAGCTCTTCTCGGGGCCGGCGGTGCGGCGCTCGGCGATGACCCTGTAGGCGACGAACGCCGCTGCGATCGCGATCGGTGGGTTGATCAGCAGCACCCAGCGCCAGCTGAGGACTTCAGTGATGATGCCGCCCAGCAGCACGCCCGCCGAGCCACCCAGACCGTTCATCGCCGCCCACGTCCCGATCGCGCGGTGGAGCCTAGGCCCTGGTGGGAAGGACGCCGTGATGATCGCCAGCGAACAGGCGGCCATCACGGCACCGGCGACGCCCTGCACCGCGCGCGCGCCGATCAGCGTCAGCTGTTCGGGCGCGAGCCCGCCGATCAGCGATGTCACGCCGAACATCACCAGCGCGAGCACGAACATGCGGCGCTGCCCGAAGTGGTCGGCCATCCGTCCGCCGAGCATCAGGAAGCCCGCGAACGAGATCGCGTATGCGTCCACCACCCACTGCAGTTCCGGTGCCGTGAAGCCGAGGCTCGACTGGATCGAAGGCAGCGCGACGTTGACGATGCTCAGGTCGAGGATGACCATGAACTGCGCCACGCAGCACACGGCCAGCAGCAGACCCGAGCGCGGGCCCCGCCCGCGCCCCGCAACCGGCGGTTCGGTCACCTCGGGCCTGGGGGTTGCCTCGACGCTCACGATGCCCCCACCCGCTGCGATCTCCCGAAAAGGCGGCTGGTAGGCTGGGCCACCGAGCACCCGAGCGAGGATTGGAGCCCGGCCCATGAGAAAAGCGCCACTGACCGCAATGCTAGTGCTAGTCGCCACGCTGGCGACCACCATTGCAGTGGCAGGTTGCGGGGGGAAATCGGGGAGCTCCTCCTCAAAGTCATCGACGAGCACGACCACGACGACCACCACCCAAAAGCACAAATCGAAACCGGCCTACTAGCCCTCACGGCGACCCCCCCGTCGTGGTGAGCGAGGCGTAGAAGCCGATCGCGCGCGTCGCCGGCGAGCTGCCCAGCACGTGGCCGGCGCCGTCGAGCGCCTGCACGGCCGCGTATGCGTACTTGTGCGGGAGCGTGGTCGCGCTCTCGAAACCGCGGACAGCGATCGTCGCCTGCGGCGTCAACGACCCCGGTGCCTTGCCGGCCAGCACCCGCCACGAGGCTACGCCCGTTGCGCCGTTCCAACTTGCGTGCACGACCGTCTCTTCTTCGGTGTTGTTGTAGCTCGCCAGGAGCGACGGCGGGCTCAGCGGGCGCCCGTTCCAGGGAAAGCGGAAGGCGCGATAGAAGGACGTGTCGTAGGGCTGGTGGGCGTCGAACAGCAGTGAGCCGTCCTGGCCGTACTCGCTGATCGCTGGCACCCCGCCGTAGCCGACCAGCGTGTTGCCGCCGGGCAGCGTCTGCGCGTTGCCCTGGCTGGCGGCCAGCAAGGGGGGGTTGCGGTGGGTATACGACGCAGCGAGGCTCGCCCGGTGGCTCTTCAGGTCCAGCCTGATCCTTATCGCCCGGGACTGGCTGTGGATCGGCGGGTTCGAGCCGTCGTCGAAGATCGCCACCTCTCCGTTGGAGAGCAGGCGGGCGTCGTGCTGCCAGGCCGTCATCGTACCGGGGCCCATCTTGAAGGAGCTCCTGTTGCCGCCCAGGCGCCAGAGCACCTTTCCGGCGCCGCCTTCGAGCTGGTAGACGGCCCAGGTGCTGCGCGCCGAGATCAGCACGTTGCCGTATGGATTAATGCCCGCCCTCCCCACGTCGATCGAGTTGAGGTGGAAGTAGTCCCACGGCGTGGAGTCTTTTGGCACCTGCACTTCGGACTCCGCGGCGCCGATGTGATCGAGGCTGTGCCATTCCCAGCGCACGAGTCCCGTGCCGATGTCGATCGCCTGTATCGCGTTGTCGACGATCGCCCCACCCTTGGAGCCCTCGACCGGGCTGAGGTCGCAGAGGATCGGGTTGTAGGCCGTGATGTAGGCGACTCCGTGGGGGGCGAGCTGGAAGTCGTGCAGGTCCGCCGGTAGGCCGTTGCCACCGTGGACGGCGGCGATCGTCTGATAGCGGGAGTTCATGATCAGGTCTTCCCCTTGGCCGAAACCGAGCGACAGCACGCGGCCCTTCCACCAGGTCAGAACGCGCTGCCCTCCGTATGCCTGCACCTTCAGGTCCTCGGCCGTCGCGCCGCCCGACAGCCTGTCGAACCAGATCAGCCGGCCGTCGGGCGCGTAGATCAGCGGACCGTACTGGCCGGGGCCGGGGCCGTTGGTCGTGAAGATGTCGCCTGCGGCGGGATCGTGATCGGGCGTGGTCACGGCCATGATCGGGGCCCACATGCCCGGCTGGCTGTAGAAGCTCTGGTAGTCGGCAGGCGAGGCCGGCGGCGCTGGAAACTCCTTGACCTGTGACGTCAGATAGGGGCTGTCGACGCGGAACCGGAAGGCCACGCGGCGGGCCGACTGTCCGGCGCCGACCGTGGCGCCGACCGACACTTGCTCACCCTGCCGGAACGGCGTCCGTGGCGTGAAGCTGGCGCCGTCGCCCTGGGAGTAGCCGCGCAGGCTGCCGGGGTGGGCGCCGCTGCGCGAGCCCACGACCGAGACCCCCTGGATCGTGACGGCGGGAGCGCCGAGAAAACTGATCTGGGTGGCGGGGTTGGCGGTGCCGGTATTTGGCGCAGGAGAGACGTCCAGGCCGGTGCCGGCGAGCGCGGCGCTGTGTTCAGCGCTCGCCGGCAGGCACGCGGGCGACGCTTTGGCGCTCGTGCCGGAGCCCAGCTTCAGGCTCGGCGAGCCGAGCGCGAGCGCCAACACCGCCCAAGCGAGCACGGCGAGCGGCAGGACGATGAGGCCGTTCCGTTTCATTCAGAGTCGACCCCCCGGCTCCGGACGGAGCAGACCATCGAGTCGGGTGCGGACGATACCGACGGAAACCGGGCGCTCCCGCAGTGGGTGCGCCAGCAAGCACGATCCTTACCAACTTCTTCGACCTAAGCGACCTCGAGCACCAACTTGCCCGTGTTCTCACCGCTGAACAGCCGCAGCAGGGTGTCGGGGAACTTCTCGATGCCGCCCTCGGCGATGTCCTCGCGCGAGGACAGCTCCCCGGAGGCGACCCAACCGCCCAGCGCCTGGGCAGCCTCCGGGAGGCGGTCGAGGTAGTCCGAGAACACGAAGCCGGTCATGCTCGCATGGTTGACGAGCAGCGACATGTAGTTGGCTGGGCCTCTCATCGCGCCGCCCGAGTTGTACTGGGAAATGGCCCCGCAGATCACGACCCGAGCGTGACGGGCGAGGTGCGCCAGGGCGGCGTCGAGTATCTCTCCGCCGACGTTGTCGAAGTACACGTCGATGCCCTTCGGACACTGCTCACCGAGGGCCTTCATGACATCGACGGACTTGTAGTCGATGGTGGCGTCGAAACCCAGCTCCTGCACGTAGCTGCACTTCTCGCTGCCGCCGGCGATCCCCACGACCCGGCAGCCCTTGATCTTCGCGATCTGCCCCACGGCTCCGCCGACGGCACCGCCGGCGCCCGACACCACGACCGTCTCGCCCTCGGCAGGGCGGCCGATGTCGATGAGACCGAAGTACGCGGTCATCCCCGGCATGCCCAACGTGCCGAGGTAGGTCTCGAGCGGGGCGAGTCCGGTGTCCAGCTTGAAGACCCCATCGCCGTTGGCCACGGCGTACTCCTGCACACCGAGGAGACCACTCACGTGATCGCCGGCAACTATGTTGGGGTGGTTGGACGCGATCACCTCGCCAGCCGCAAACCCGCGCATGACATCCCCGATTTGGACCGGGGGGATGTATGAGCGACCCTCGTTCATCCACCCGCGCATCGCCGGCTCGAGGCCGATGTAGCGGATCTTGACGAGCACCTCGCCGTCGCCCGGCTCGGGGATGGGCTCCTCTGTGTATTGCCAGTCGCCGGGCTTTGGCAAGCCGACTGGGCGGGCGGCAAGCCGGAACTGATGATTGACGAGATCCATGGGCTGCCCTTCGTTTGGGGTCTAGATGCTGTACGCCCGCGCAACTCCGCCCAACTGGAGAGCGGCGCTCAGGCTGGATGAACGGTACATACTCTCGGCATGAGCAAATCAACGATCTCGATTCTCGCCGCTGGGCTGGCCCTAGCCCTGGCGCCCACGCCGGCGCTCGCGAAGTCGAGGACGAAGCCAAAGAAGAGCGACATCGCTGCGACGAAGGCTTACATCCAGGCCGACTACGCGCTGGTGCACACGGCAAGGATCAACATGAAGACCGGCGAAGCGGCGCTTGAAGAACTACGGAGCATGCTCGGCGCCGAATGCCCGATGGCAGCCGCGGCATCTCCCGAGAACGAAGCCGCCGAAAAACTCAGCAATGAGGTGATCGGTGCGATGTCGACCGTCTTCATTCGTGCCGACGTCCAAGCGGTCGCCAGCTTCGCCAGCACGGCCGGTCACCTGCACTGGAGCAACCGGAAGCTCACGCACAAGGTCTCCTCCTACGCAGCCAAACTGCAGGCGCTGACTGTGCTGCAGATGCCGAATGTGTGCGGCGATGTGAAAGCGTGGGCAGCCAGTGGCTATCAAACGCTCCCCGCGAGCACCAAACAGTTCGACCAGCGGTTCAGCGCCGAGGACGTGGGAATTGGAGAGGTGCCGGCACGTCTGCTCGCCCCTTACGAGGACCACGGCGAGCGGGTCATACTGGGGCACACCACTCAGTTCGAAAACGAACTCGTCGACGCGGAAGCCAGAGCCGTCGAACCATGGTCGAAGATCCTCGACGCGCTCGCTCTGCAGCCGTAGCCCAGCCGGCCTGACTCGCGCTGAGGCCGGCGCTACCCACCGGCCTTAGTCAGGTCCGATTTCCGCCAGACATAACCATGCGCGTGTGCCAGTGTGCCGGTGTGATCTTCGATTCGGAACGTTTCTGGCAGGTACTCGAGCTTGGCGATCCACGCTTTGACGGCTGGGTCTTCTGCGGCGTGACGAGCACCGGGATCTACTGCCGCCCGAGCTGTCCTGCGCGCACACCTAAGCGCGAGAACGTGCGCTTCTTCCCAACAGCCGCCGCGGCGCAGTCCGCCGGCTTTCGCGCCTGCAAGCGCTGTCGCCCGGACGCAACGCCGGGCTCTCCGGATTGGGATCTTCGCGCAGATCTCGTCGGGCGGGCAATGCGCCTGATCGCCGATGGCGTGGTCGACCGCGAGGGCGTCGGCGGTCTCGCCAGCCATCTCGGCTACACCGAGCGCCACGTACACCGTCAGCTCATGGCCGTGGTAGGCGCGGGACCGCTCGCCCTCGCACGCGCCCAGCGTGCCCAGACTGCCCGGATCTTGCTCGAGACGACGGCCGTGCCGATCGCCGGAGTCGCATTCGCCGCAGGCTTCCAGAGCGTCCGGCAGTTCAACGCGAGCATCCAGGAGGTCTTCGCGATGACGCCGGGCGATCTGCGCAGGCAGGCGCGGCGAGGAGATCTCTCCGAGGAGAGCGGGGCGCTGTCGCTGCGCCTTCCCTATCGGTCTCCACTGGACGCGAAAGGCTTGACCCAGTTCTTGGGACTTCGTGCCGTGCCAGGGGTGGAGGAGGTTCGCGATGGCGCCTACCGGCGAAGCCTGCGCTTGCCGCACGGCACCGGTGCCGTCGAGCTGCGTCTCACCGCCGGGTACGTGCACGCCCGCTACTGGCTTGCAGACCTGCGAGACCTGGCGGCGGCGATGCAGCGCTCGCGCGTGCTGCTCGATCTCGATTCTGATCCCTACAGCGTGGCGGAGGCTCTCAGCAAGGACGCACTGCTCGGCCCGCTCGTGCGCCAAGCGCCGGGACGCCGGGTGCCTGGACACGTCGATCCTCACGAGCTCGCCATCCGTGCAGTGCTCGGCCAGCAGGTCTCTCTGCGAGGCGCCACCACGCTCGCCGGCCGTCTGACGTCTTCTTACGGCGAGCAGCTCGAGCGGCCGCTCGGGACGGTCACACACGTGTTTCCATCCATGGAGGTACTTGCCGCAGCAGACCCAGATCAGCTGGCGATGCCCAGCGCGCGACGGCGTGGCCTAATTGCTCTGGCGAGAGCACTCGCGCGCGGTGAGATCGTCCTCGACGCGGGCTCAGATCGCGCGGAGGCCCGGCATCGCCTGCTGGCACTCTCGGGGATCGGGCCGTGGACCGCCGAATACATAGCGATGCGCGCACTCCGCGATCCCGACGCGTTCCTGCCTACCGATCTTGGCGTCCGTCACGCGCTCGAACGGTTCGGGCACGACGGGCGGCCTGCAGCCGCCGAGAGCAAAGCCGAGCGCTGGCGCCCGTACCGCGCATATGCCGTCCAGCACCTGTGGGCCTCGCTCGGCCCGCCCGCACGAGCTAAGAACGCTCCGCGCACCGCCAGCGCTGGCAGGCTGGCTGCGTGAAGAGCGCGATGGACCCTCTGCCGAGCCCCGCTCGCACTCGCCCGTTGCTGTACACGACCGTTGAGAGCCCGATCGGTGAACTGCTGCTGCTCGGCGACGGCCGGGCCCTGCACGGCCTCTACATGCAGGAGGGACGCAAGCCCGTGAAAATCTCTGCGAGATGGAAGCGGTCCGCTCAGTCATTTGCGTTAGTGCGGAGCGAGCTCCAGGAGTACTTCGCAGGTGAGCGCACCACCTTCGAAGTGCCTCTCCTAATGAAAGGCGCCGAGTTCGAGCGCCAGGTTTGGCAGGCGCTGCGAGGCATTCCCTATGGACAGACGGTCAGCTACGGCGAGATTGCACGCCGTGTCGGCCAACCCTCGGCGGCACGCGCGGTAGGTCTCGCCAACGGGCGCAATCCGATCGCTGTGATTGTCCCGTGCCACCGGGTGATCGGCGCCGACGGGCGCCTCACCGGCTACGGCGGCGGCTTGGAGCGCAAGCGGCTGCTGCTCGACCTCGAGAATGGGCAGACATCCCTTCAGCCGTGAATTAGCCGGCCTGCTTGCTGGCTGTTGTTCTAGCCGGCACGCTCGGCGGAGGCGAGCCCGCGCCGGGCCCACAGCGACATCACGGCGGCACCCGCCGCGAGCAGGCCGAAGGCGAGCAGCACCTTGACCGGTGAGCCGGCGAGCAACCCGCGCGCAGCCTCAAGCGCAGCCGTTGCCGGGTTGAACCGCGCGACGGAGTGGATCCAGCCGCTCAGCAGCTTCAGCGGCACATACACAGGCGCGAGAAAGAGGACGACGAAGACCGGCATCTGGATCAAGGCGCCAGCCTGTTCTGTGCGCAGGAACATCGCCACGCCGCACGCCCAGAGCGCAGCGACGAGATTCATCCCGATACCGATCCCAACGATCCCGATCAATTCGACGCCGTTGCCGGCGACGTCCATCCCGGCGATCAGCGCGGCGAGCGTGATCACGACCGCCGTGAGCAGCCAGCGCACGAGTGCGCCGAGGGCGTAGCCGGCGATGATCCCGCTGCGCCGTGGCGCGGTCAGCAAGAGCCGCCGCGCAAAGCCAGAGTCGAAGTCGCGCGCGATCGCAAAGCCCGTGAAGACGCCGCCAAAGGCGGCGGACTGCAGGAAGACGAAGGCGAATTGAAAGGCCGTGTAGCCGGGCTTGTAGTCGAAGTTCGGGACTTCGCCGATCTTCGACAGGCCGCCCGCGAACGCGGCCAGGAAGAACAGCGGGAAGATCAGCGACGGCAGCAGAATCGCCGGGTTGGCGAGGGCATTGTGCACCGACCGCCAGGCGACGGCGCGCGCGACGAAGACGAAGCGCCTCACGTGCGCACCAGCCGGTTCTTCATCGCCGCGCCGGCGAAGCCGAGCGTGAGCACACTGAGCGCCAGCGCGAAGCCGAAGCCGAGCGCGAGCGCCTCTCCGTCCCAGCCGGTGATGATCAGGCTGCGGACACCCTCGATCAAGTACGAGACGGGGTTGTACGTCGCGACCTCGCGGAACCAGTCGGTCTTGATCAGGTTGCGCGGCAGGCTCGAGGAGCTGAGGAAGACGGTCACGAACAGCAGCGGGAAGAAGCCCTGGACGGCTTCGCCGGTGCCGAGACGCAGCGCGAGCAGCGCACCGAGCCCTGCGAAGCCGAACGCGATCAGGATCGACAGCGCGAGCAGCACCAGCGCCCCGCCAAAGCCACTTGCGATGCCTACGCCCGTGGCGATGCCAACGAGCAGGTAGACGAGCGACTGCACGCAGGCGACTACAACGGCGCCGCCGAGCTGTCCGGCGAGCAGCGCCGAGCCGCGCAGCGGCGTCAGCGCGAGGCGGTCAAAGAAGCCCGACTGGATGTCGCGGGCGAGGTCGGTTCCGGCGCTCACGGCGACGAACAGCGCACCTTGGATGAACGGCACGGCTAGCGCGAAGTCGCGATAGCTGACCGGCGGGAAGCCGTGGATCTTCCTCGCCGCCCCGAGCGCCGAGCCATTGATCGCGAAGAGGATCAGCGGGAAGACGAGCGGGAACACGAGCAGAGCACGCTGGCGGAACGTACGCACGACCGAGCGCCGCGCAATCGCGCCGACCTGTTCGAACAGGCCCGGCGCAGCCAGGCGGACCGCGGGAACGGCGCCTGCCGCCGCGAATGCCGGCTGCCCGCTAGCGCTGCTGCTCATCCTCTTCCTCGCCGGCGCCCTCGAGCTTGCGCCCGGTCTTGGCCAGGAAGACGTCGTCGAGCGAGGGCTGGTGCAACTGCAGCGAGGCGACCTTCAGCTGCGCCTGGTCGAGCACGCGGACGATCTCGGCGAGCTGAGACTCGCCACCGGGGAGCTGCACAGTGACCGTCCCGCGGCCGTTGCGCGCGGGCTCGCCGAAGCGGGAAAGCTGCTCCGCGAGCGTGTCGCTCTCGCTCGGATCGGCTGGGACGACTTCCACGGTCGGACTGCCGATCTCCTCCTTCAGCTGCGCCGGCGTGCCCTCGGCGACAATGTGGCCGTGGTCGATGATGCCGACGCGGTCGGCCAGCGCGTCGGCCTCCTCGAGGTACTGCGTCGTCAGGAAGACGGTCATGCCCTCGTCGTGGGCTAGCCGCGCAACCTCCTCCCACAGGGCGCTTCGGCTCTGCAGATCAAGGCCGGTCGTCGGCTCGTCGAGGAACAGGATGCGCGGGCTGTGCACGAGCGCGAGCGCGAGGTCCAGGCGGCGCTTCATGCCTCCCGAGTACCCGCCGACGCGGCGATCGGCCGCTTCTGTCAACCCGACGCGCTCGAGCAGTTCCTGCCCGCGGCGGTCGCGGTCGGCCTTCGGCATTCCCTGCAGCGTCGCTTGCAGCTTCAGGTGCTCGCGCCCGGTGAGGATCGCGTCGAGCGCGGCCTCCTGCAGCGCGGCGCCGATCGAGGCGCGCACATGTGCGCCGTCGCGCACGATGTCGTAGCCACCGACGCTCGCGCGGCCGCTCGTCGGCGGCAACAGCGTCGTCAGCATCAGCACGGTCGTCGACTTGCCGGCGCCGTTGGGCCCGAGAAAGCCGTAGATTTCGCCCGGCTGGACGGCGAGGTCGATGCCGTCAACCGCACGCGGTCCCTTGCGGAACTCACGCACTAGCTGTTCGACCTCGATCGCTGCTGAGGAATCGTGCACGAAGCGGTAGGGTAGCTCAAAAATTGAGCTTGTCAAATATCGAGTATCTAAGGTATACTTGAAGGCGTCATGACGACAGTCGCCCCCGAGCTGCCCAAGGCCTCTCCGGCCGAGGAGGCATGGGCGCTACTGCATCAGCTGATGATGGGCGAGCGGCGGCGATTTCTGACGCTCGCGTCCGAGCTCGATCTGCATCCCGCGCAGATGGGTGCGCTCGCGCAGATGGAGCCCGGCAGGCCAGTGCCGATGAACGAACTCGCGACGCTGCTGCACTGCGACAACTCAAACGTCACAGGAATCGTTGACCGGCTGCAGGCGCGTGGCCTCGTGGAGCGTCGCCCCTATGAGCAGGATCGTCGCGTGAAGCACATCGCCCTGACAGCACTCGGCGTCAAGACGCGTGAACGTGTACGCACGCGCATGGCCGAGGCACCTGAGGCGTTCAGGCGTCTCGCCTCCGCCGACCAGCGCATGCTGCGCGACGTGCTGCGACGCGCAGTCGAGCACCGGTAGCGTCTCACCACCCAGATCGCACCCGCGAGGTGGGGGCTGGCGGATAGCTTGTGCGTCTTGGTCGGGGACGGGCAAACAGATCTCTGTGGATTGACAGCGCTCCCGGCTTACGCAGTGAGGGCATCTCAGGGCTTGGCGGGACGTTGGCGCGCACTCGAGCGCGATGTCAAGATCGCATCAGCGGGGATCACCATCCTCGTCGCCGGCGCGATCGCGGTGCGTGCGTGGCTCATCGTCGGCTATCCGCCAGCCTTCCTGGGATTCGGCGACTCCCATGAGTATGTGACGGCGGCCACCGTGGGCGTCTTTCATGACGTCCAGAAACCCGCCGGGTATCCGATCTTCCTGGTGCTGATGCACACCTTCAGCGACAGGCTGACGTTCACGATCGTCGTGCAACACACCCTAGGCTTGGCCACTGGGCTGCTGCTGTACAAGGCGGTACGGCTCACCGGGGCGCCCGTCTGGCTGGGGCTGATTGCACCAGCGGTCGTCTTCTTCGGGGGCACGGGACTTCTGCTCGAGCACTCACTGCTCGGCGACTCGCTGTTCGCCTTCATACAGGCGCTCGGTATATATGCGGCGATTCGTGCGCTGTGGGAGCCTGGACTGCGCTGGGCACTCGTGGCGGGGCTCGCGAGCGGCGCCTCGTTCTGGGTGAAGACGGTGGGCCTGTCGAGCATGGTGCTGATTGCATTTGTGCTTCTGCTGGGCGCTTCGGGCAAGGGCCGTCGCCGGATGCTCCGCTCGGCAAGCGCGGCTGGCGTGGCGCTGGCGCTGGTCCTCGGCTATTCGTTGGTGCAGAGCCAGGTCACTGGCTACCGAGGGTATGAGCGCCAGGGAGCCTGGAACCTCTACGGACGTGTCGCTACCTTCGTCGACTGCTCACATTTCACGCCACCGTCAGGCACGGGCTTTCTCTGTCCTGCCGAACCGCTCGCTCACCGTCAGTCCGAGGGCTACTACCAATATGCCAGAGCCGCTCCCGCAGTCATGCGCTTCGGTGGCCCCGCACACGCGCCCGCCTCCGCCAACGCTCTGCTCGAAAAGTTCAGCGTCGCGGCGATCGCTCACGAGCCGCTCCGATACGCCGGCGCGATCCTGCGCAGCCTGAGCTTCTACATCTCCCCGCGAGCTGGCGAGGGTTACACGCCGCAAAGCGTCCGCCAGGCGCTACTCGAAGCCAAAGGAGCGCATTCCATCCAGCCTGCCATCTCTACCTACTACCACCATGACCGTGGCTATGTGGGATCCACCAGCGCGCTGGACTTCTACGAGCGTCACACGCGTATCCAGGGACTCCCGCTGGTGCTGTTATTGCTCCTCGCCGTGATCGGGGCGCCGCTGCTACCGGCTCGTGTGCGTGCAGCAGCCTTCCTGTTCACGCTCACCGCCATCGGCTCGGTCACGCTCGCCGCGGCAGGCAACAGCTACGACGCGCGCTACGGCTACCCCGCCTTCGGGCCGCTCGCCGCCGGCGCCGCGTTGGGCGCATGGGGCATAGCGTCCCGCCTCAGGAGAGCTGGCGGCCAGCCTCGGCGGTAGCGACTTGGCGGTGCACTGCAACGACTGCCGGTACCGTACTAGCGTGGATGTCTCAGCTTCGCCAGCAGGGCTTCGCAGCGCCATCACAGCATGTGCATGGCGCTCGAGGTGGATCGCGGCGACGCTGACGGTGGGCGCTGTTCTCGCCTGTGCAACCGCGTTCGGTGGCCGAGCCGACGCAGCGCCGCGACCGCGTTGCGCGAGCGTCAAAGGCAGGCGCCTCGTGAGCAACCATATGGTCAAGGTCGTCGAGCATGGCAATGAAAGTAAGGGCTTCGTCGACGTTTGCGTCCCGCCGAATGGTCGCGTACGGCTTGCCGGTTCTGCATACGACGCCACCATCCAAGGGCTTTACTCAATCAAAGTGATCGCTCTCGCCGGCACCTGGGTGGCGTTGGAGTTCACAAGCGTCATTGACTTCCACGGCAGCGAAATATCCGATGAAGTGTTCGACGCGAAGAGCGGCAGGTCATATCGTTTTTTCGAAGAGGCCGTCCCCGAAGGACCAGGCTTTGAAGACATCCCCGCTACCGCTGTGCTCGGGAGCTTTGTGCTGAATCGGTTCGGCCAACTTGCCTTGGCGCTGACGAACGAAGGTAAGACTCAGATCGTGGGCATCGAGCCGAGCGGTAGACGGCACGTGCTGGACTCGGCTCCGCAAGCGCAGATCCCCCCTTCCTCGCTGAAGTTGCATGGCCACACCGTTCAGTGGTTCGACGCCGGGATCACTCACAGCGCGACGCTCTAGCCAAGTGAACCGGCACCGTAAATAGTTCCACACGCAACGTGCGGCTCGAACATGTCGGGACATGACCCCTTCATTTCGATGACATGGTCTCGAGCTCGCGTGGTGGTCCTGGCTCACCGGGGTGGAGGTCCAGTTGCCACCACTGAACGTCGTGCCAGGCCCCAGCCTTCCAGCCGATGCGCCGGTAGGTCCCAACCGGGACGAATCCCATCGCGCGGTGCAGGCCGTTGCTCGCATCGTTCGGCTGTGTAATCCCGGCGCACAGCGTCCACAAGCCGATCGCGCCCAGTTGCTCAAAAAGGGCTGCGTACAGCGCGCGGCCGATGCCCGACCGGTGGTGGTCTGCGTCGATGTAAACCGCGACATCTGCCGCCCAGCGATAGGCAGCGCGTTCGCGATGGGGCGAGCCATAGGCATAGCCCACCGTCGCACCCTGCTGCTCGGCGAGCACCCACGCATACGCCGCACCGATCCGATCCGCCATCCCTTCCACGCCCGGCGGTAGCGCCTCAAAGGAGATGACCGAGCTGGACACATACGGCCCATAGATCGCGGCACACGCGGCCGCGTCGCGCTGCGGATCAGCATCACGGATGATCATGAGCCCGAACATACTCCCCAGCAATGACTATGGCGGGAGCCATGAGGCAGCAGGATCTTCTGGCGGCGACTCCAAGCTCCAGCCAGTCAGAGCCGAAGGACGTTTCGAGTAGCCGCTCGACGCCTGCGTCAACTAGACGCTTGAAGAAACGCTCAGCCGTCGTCTGTGTGAAACCGATTGTGTAGATCTCCACGGCATGGGATCCTCCTCCAAGAACGAGCACTGCTCGTCATCGTCGGACAGCGCCACAGAGAGCTCGGTCCGGATCGTCCCATCCGGAAGGACATGCCGAAGTTCGACTCCTCGATCAGACAGAACCTTGCCAACGAGAAGCCGACGGTGGCAATCGTGCGGATTCCCCTCGCTGCACAACAAGGCAATGCGGTGGCGATGCGCGCCGTCGATCAGGCGCTCGATAGCCGCCTTAAACGGCTCCTCTTCGGACATCGGTCCGTACAACGCATGACCTTGGGCATCGTAGTGCTCCTCTTGCGTCGGGCGACCCCCTAGCTCCTCTCCTAGGAATAGATAGCGAACGCCGCGCTCAGTCATCGCCGCCTCGAGCTCATCGCGGTTGAAGTGCGGCGCAAAGCGCGAGTATGGAAAGGACCTCACATCGACGAGGAACTCGATCTGCTGCCCCAAAACGAGATGCAAAAAAGCATCGAACCCGTGGTTCGAATGGCCTATGGTCCAGACAGCGGGGCGCGGAGACATCGTGCTGGCTACGGTAGGGATCGCCGCTGACGGCACAGCTGCCCCGATGCGTCAGCTCCATCGCGAAGCCCAAGACGACGAACGCGGTTTCGCAAGCGACGCGGGGACTCGAACCCCGGACCCCAACATTGAGCATGGGGGGAGCAGGCTCCCCCCATGGACCCCCCACACGAAGCCGACGCGGGGACTCGAACCCCGGACCCCTTCATTACGAGTGAAGTGCTCTACCAGCTGAGCTACGTCGGCATAGTCCCTGCAAATCAACCCTTTGTGACGACCCGAGAATCGGTCGTTTTTGTCCCATAGGCCCACCTGTGGGCCCACCCTGTCCCGAGGCGGGGCTCGGAAACGGCCATTTCTGGGCCCATGGGCCCACCCTGTGGGCCCACCGCACGCCGGAAACGAAACGGGCTGGAAGCAGCGAACAAGGCGTCAACCTTAGCTGTCCGATACCCCTCAGCGAGTCCCAGCGGCGTCCGGCCGCTCCGCGCGCACGGGAGTGCCGTTCGGGCGGACGAAAGTCACGTCGATCCCGAGGCGCATGGCGTTGGCGATGTTGGCTAGCTGGCCGAGCGTGAGGTTGCGACCGCCGGCCTCGACTGCTGCGATGTAGGAGGCCGATACGCCGAGGCGTCTGGCCACCTCGGCCTGGGTGAGCCCGAGCGCATGTCGAGTTCCTCGGATCTCGCGGCCTACGACCTTCGCGTGGATCTCCGATACCGCGGTGCGCGGCACGACGCTCAGGCGGCGGTGGAGTAGTGGAAGCTAGCGGCGGCTGGCTCGGCTGCGGCAACCTCGGTGACCTCGATGTTGAGGTCTCCGCTGCGGTATGCGAAGGGCTGTAGTCGGGCCCAGCGCTCGGCGCCGTCGGCCCGCGTGATCCGCTCCCCGGTCTCGGGGTCAACGATCGCGAGGTCGGGGTTGATCCAGTCGGCGTGCGGCCCGCTGATGCTCACGTCGTCGCCGTCGGCGAGGAGCTGCGCGACGGGCTGCTCGATCCACTCTTTGGTGTTTGGGTCGAGCTCGAAGGTGGTGATGTTGACTTGGATCATGGAGAGGGCTCCCTTCAATATCGGATCTCTAGGTTGACCTCTTGAGTTATGATGCTATCACGTCGTAGAGAGCCTGGGCGGCTCATCTCAGAACTCCCTTGGCTGCAGGATCTCACCGCGGGCGAGCATGCGCTGCGCCCGATCCGCGAGCGCCCTGGCGCGCTCCGGCAACAGGAATCGCGCCATCCCGAGTAGGTCCGTACCGGCGACCAGGCGGTCCAGCGCGTCGCGCTCCTCGGCGAGCAACCCAGTGGCGCCCCCAGCGCGGCGGGCCTCGACGAAGTCGTAGTGGTTGGGTATGTCGCCAGGCAATGCGAACGTGTAGCCGTGGTCGATCAGCGTCAGCCGTTCGCCGTCCCACCGCCAGTTCCCGTCGTGCCGATCCTGCTGGGCGATGAGGGCGTCGAAGAACGCTGCGGGGAGACACCACATTGGGTTCGTGGTCGGCGCGGGGTCGCGTGGCCAGCCGCTTGCCTGTAACGAGAGCGAGCCGTCCGCTCCCGCGTACTCGCGAAGCACGCATGGCGCCACGATCCCCTGCCACGGGTCACCGAGCGCAACCGCGAGTCGCCACGCGACCGCCTCGTGCAGCGGCGGCGTCTCGTCCGTCTGGCCATAGGCGATTGCGTTGGCCACATGCACGCCCGAGAACGGCTTATGAAAGACCACCTCGCCACTGGCAAGCGCCAGTTGCATGGTCGCGTTGACGCCGGGTGAGCTCGTCGGCGCCGGCGACCCGACGAACGCCTCGCCGAGCAAGCGCTGCTCGATGAGCAGAGCACCTTGCGCAGTCTTAACGGCGGCTACCTGTGAGTCGATTTGCATGAGTCGAAGGTGTTCAGGTCGGTGCCGCCTTCAAGTTGGATTACGTGACGGCGGAGCGGAAGGTGTGCACGAGCGTGACCGCCATGTTGACGGCCATCTCCGCCTGCGCCTGGGTGACGGGCACGGCAGGCTGCGGATCGCCGGCCGCGTGCCGGTCCGTCTGGTTGCTCCACAGCGAGTCGGTGAGAGCGATCACGACTTCGAGCGGCGACAGGGTCGTGCCCTTCGCAGGTGACGCCCCCTGCGAGAACACCACCGTGTACTTCTGCGGGTTCGCGCGCAGCTCGCCGACGACCTTGCCGAGCGTCGCGAGCGGGTCGTTGGGCAGCACGATCGGGATCGCCGCCGCCTCGACCGCCTTGACCGACTCGCTGTACGCCGCGCTCGGGTTGGGTTCGCGGCCGAACGCTGCGCTCCACGCTTTGTCCAGGTGCTCCGAGGCGTTCCCGGGCTGCGACGTCTGCGCACGCGCGGCGGCAGCGGCCGCCGGGACGGTTCGGCGCTCGAGCCTGTAGTTGATCGTGCCCTCGTCGGACACGACGAGGTAGTTGGCGCCCGCCTGGTGCAAGGCGCGGCTGAGCTCGACCGCGGCCGCGCTCGTCCCCTGCGCGTCGTAGCCCAACATCATGTCGTTGAGCGCGTACTCGAGGACACTCACGGCGAGCGCGCGGTCGCGGTACATCGCCTGCCACACGGCGTTCGCGGCTCCGTTCTGACCGTTCTGCCAGGGAACCGAGATCTGGCAGGTTCGCTCGACCTCCCGAACGAAGTTGCGCTGGTGTCCTTCGCCGTAGCCGAACCCCATCCCGTACGCCAGCGGGCCGTTGCCGGCGAAGAACGGCTGCAGGAACTCCAGCACCGACGACATTACCCAGTCTGGAAGCTCCTCCCCCGGCGTCGGCCCTGTGGGCTCCGGCCGGGTCGCTACCCGGAGCGCCCCGGGAGCGAGGATCGGGTGAGGACGGTCGCCACGGCGGAAGATGGACACGATCACAAAGGGTAGGACGGTGCGCGGATTCAGTGGGGAGGCGTGTTGATCGTGGCGGCGTGTTCGGCGGCGACGGCGTTGACCTTCTCGGCGACGCCCGTCGGCAACCGGTAGCGAGTCCGCATCCCGGCCTGATCCTCATCCCACGTGTAGTCGTGTTCGATCAGCCGGATGGGCTCGTCGGTACCGCGTTCCTCGCGCCACAGCTTGGCCGTCCGTCCGCTCGTCCTGTGGAAGCTGCGCACGGTCTCGGCCTCGACGCTCTCGACCGTCTGGCTGATGTTGCTGGCGATGTCCTCCATCGTGAAGCCGGGGCCGTCGTGCATTTCGATGCGCGCCGCGGCCCAGTAGACCTTGCGGGCGTTCCCGCTCAGGTACTCCTGCCAGTAGCGCTCGACGTCCTCGGCGCTGGTCGTCTGGACGCCGGTCCCCTCGGTGATGACCGAGACGTTGGTGCCCTCCGGGACGGTCAGACGTATCTCGACGGTCGGCATCTGGTCCTCCTCTGGTCTGGACTAGGTGAGCGGGGACAGGCTACACCACCTAGCCTCACCTTGTCCAGCTTTGTTCATCTGTGTCGCCTCGACCGTTTACGCTGGCCGCATGTTGGCGACCTTCGACGGCACCTGGGACTGGACGGCGATCGGCACGCTGGCGCTCGCAGCGGCGACGTTCGTCTCGCTCTACTTCGCACGGCGCTCACTCGGACAGACGCAGAAGCAGATAAAGCTGGGGCAGGCGCAGCTTGAACAGACGCAGCGCGAGATCGAGCTATCGCGGAGCGAGGTCGAGGAAGCGCATCGACCGGTGCTGGTGCCCGTCGTGGATTCGACCTCTTACATGGACCTGGGAGCCGACGGGGCCGGTCGCGAAAGGCGCCCGCAGTTGGAGCCCGGTGGTCACCTGTTCGTGCCAGTCGAGAACATCGGGTCCGGTCCCGCTCTGAACGTTGAAGCCTCCGTATCGGGGACCAGCGTCCCCGAGGAGGCACGGACCGAGCATCAGACCTCGGCGCGCGTGGCCGGGCTCGGCGAAGGCCGTTTCCTCGCCCTCCTGGTCGAGCTGCCGTTCTGGAAAGAGCTGTGGACGTTCACGCTCACAATCGAGTACAGCGACGTCGCCGGCAAGGGTTGGCGCACGAACGCCCTGTTCCTCCGCGACACCGGGCGCTATGACGCGGTGACGATCTCCGCGTGCGAGCGACAGCGACCGCTCTCGGACATGGTCAAACCAGTACCTACCGAGTAGCAACTAGCGAGGGCCGTTTGTCGGCGCGTTTTCCCACCCGCATCTCGATGTCGGCTGGCCGAGCCGGAGTAAAGGACCGGCGGTTGGGCCCATGTGTGGGCCCAACCGCTTCGTGTGAGGCCACCTGAGAGCGTCCGAAACGTCCCTGTCCGGTCGTGATTCCAGCGAGGAGTGGAGCACAGTGGCCGCTGCGCGCTGCTAAGCCGCCCTTGTGCGCCTTTTGGCTGCCGGCATTCTTGCCGGCGTAAGCCCACCCGTCAGTTCATCGCCTGCACGACTTGAAGTCGCAGGCTGGGCAGCGAGCAACGACAGGGCCTCGTCGTACGCTGTCCGGTACTGCTCGGCGAGTCCCGTTGCCGGGCTGCCCTCGTGCCTACGGATCGTGCGGCCGTATGTTCGGGAGATCATTTGGATGCTCGTCCCGCACCACGTCGCGATCGTGGCGAGCGAAATGCCCCCTTGTAGGCAGCTACTGACGAAGGTGTGTCGGCTGAGGTAGGGCGTGGCGTTGTGCAGCTCTGCATATTGT
>DASZFC010000034.1:0-50614 GCA_035940195.1 Solirubrobacteraceae bacterium | reverse complement strand
GCTCTGCTCGGGACGATCGGCTGGTGGGGCTTCAACGTCGCGGTCCTGTACGCGTCCTTTCGCGTGTTCGGCGAAGCGCCACCGCTCGCCGTCCTGATCCAGGCCTACTTCGTCGGCCTGCTCGCCAACCTGCTGCCGCTGCCGGGCGGCATCGGGGGGGTCGACGGCGGCATGATCGGGGCACTGGTGGCGTTCGGCGTGGGCGTCGGCCTTGCGGTCCCGGCCGTGCTCGTCTACCGGCTGTTGGCGTTCTGGCTCCCGACCGTGCCCGGCGCGATCGCCTACTTCCAGCTGCGTCGGCGAGTTGCACGGTGGCGCTCGGATGCCGGGACGACGCGGGCGGACGCCCTCGACGCGGGAGCTCCCGCGACCGCTCTGCACGGGTGAAACGACTCGCACGAAGCGCTACACTCACTATACAAAGTAAAGTGATGTCGGTTTGGTCTGCTACTGCAGGGAAAAGGCGTAAGAATTGGAGATGACATGAGCGACTCCGAGAACGTGATCATCGTCGGCAGCGGTCCCGCCGGATACACCGCCGCCCTCTACACCGCCCGCGCCAACCTCAACCCGCTCGTGATCGAGGGCTTCGCGTGGGGCGGCCTGTTGCAACAGACGACCGAGGTCGAGAACTACCCCGGATTCCCGGACGGCATCATGGGTCCCGAGCTGATGCAGAAGTTCCGCGACCAGGCGGAGCGCTTCGGAGCGAGGCTCGTCACCGACCAGGCCGACCGCGTGCAGCTCGCGACCGAGCCGGGCGCGATGCACAGCGTCTGGGTGGGCGACACCGAGCATCGGGCGCGTACCGTCATCCTCTCGATGGGGGCTGAGCACAGGAAGCTTGGGATCTCCGGGGAGGACGAGCTCTCGGGACGCGGCGTGAGCTATTGCGCGACCTGCGATGCGGCCTTCTTCCGCGACGCGGCGACGATGATCGTTGGCGGCGGCGACTCGGCGATGGAGGAGGCCATCTTCCTTTCCAAGTTCGCCTCGAAGGTGACGATCGTGCACCGTCGCGCCGACTTCCGCGCCTCGAAGATCATGCTCGAGCGCGCACGCGCGCAAGAGAACATCGAGCTGCTCACGCCGTACACGGTTGACGAGTTCCGCGCCGGCGAGAACGGTGCGCTCGGACATGCTCAGCTGAAGAACGTCGAGACCGGCGAGCTGCGCGAGTTGCCCGTCTCGGGCGCCTTCATCGCGATCGGCCACGAGCCGCAGTCGGACATCGTCGGCGATCAGATCGAGCTCGACGACGAGGGCTACGTCAAGACCGACGGCTCCTCCACGCGCACCAACCGGCCCGGTGTGTTCGCCGCTGGCGACCTCGTCGACCACACCTATCGCCAGGCGATCACGGCCGCCGCGTCCGGATGTGAGGCCGCACTCGACGCCGAGTGGTACCTGCGCGACACGCCCGAGGTGCCGACGCCCGCTGGTCTGCCCGAGGGGGATCTGGCCGAGGCACAGTGGGCTGCGCCGGCGGTTGCCGAGCCCGCTCCCTAGACAGCCAGCTATTCGGTCAGGGTGGCCGATGGGCAAGTGAGACAAGGACGCAGGGAGCGTGGCGTGCTCTGCACGCGAGCGACCGAGGACGCAGTATCACGCGGCTCAGCGGCTGCCCTGAAGCGCACCCTCGAGCTCGAGGAGCCATCGCTTGCGGTCAGGCCCGCCGCCGTAGCCGCCGAGCACGCCTCCTGAGCGCAGGACGCGGTGACAGGGGATCACGATCGGGATCGGATTGGAGCCGAGCGCGTTACCAGCTGCACGTGCACCGCGGGGGCTGCCAGCCTCGGCCGCGACCTCGGCATAGCTGAGGTGGCCGCCGTAGGGGATAGCGGCGGTCATCTCGAGGACGCGCCGCCCGAATGGCCCAGTCAGCGACCAGTCGAGTGGGATGCCGAACTCATGCCGGCGCCCGGCGAAGTACTCCTCGAGCTCGCGCTTGAGGAGATCAAGCGACGCGGGTGCCTGCACGATCCGCGGTGAGAGACTCTGTGCGAGTGCTTCCAGCACCGACTCGACGCTCTCCTCGGGGAACGCAATGCGCACCAGCCCGCGCTTGGTGGTGGCGGCGTGCAGTGTGCCGAAGGGAGAGTCCACGGGCGCGTAGCTGATGTCGGCAAGGCCCTCCGCGGCGGCGCGCTCGCTCACTCGCCTGGCGGCCGCGACGGCTTCATCGCCGGTGGCTTGAACGTGTGGAGCTCCCTGGCGGAGCAACTGCTCGATCTTCTTGCTCATGCGATCACCTTCCTCAGTTTGTTCAGTCCCTCATGCAGTGAGCGGCGCGCCGCCTCCTCCGAGCAGCCGATCGCCGTGGCGATGTCGCGGTGGGGCAAGTCGGCCACATAGCGCAGCAGAATCGCCGAGCGCTGGCGCGCCGGCAGCTCGTGCACGGCTCCCCACAGCGTCTCGTCGCGGGCCTCTGTGGGAGATGAGCCCTCACCGTCTGAGGCTTCGGCGATCTCCGCCACCGGCAGCGCTCCCGTGGCCCGTCTGCGGTGGACATCGAGCGCCTTGCGATGCGCGATCGTCAGCACCCAGGCCTTCAGATTCGAATCTGCACGAAGACGCGGATAGGCGCGCAGCGCCGCGATGAACGTCTCCTGAAAGCAGTCCTTAGCGTCCTCTGGACCGACCGATGACACCAAGAAGCGCCACACGTCCTCGCGGTAGGCATCGAGGAAGAGCTGAAACGCGGGCAGCCCCCCGCGCGCGATTGTTGCGCGTGGCCCGCTCCTGGGCAGTTTTGCGGGATCGGTGACGGAGGGCGCTCCCAGCTTTTGGCTCACGGTGATTGAACGCGACCGGACTCGGAAACGTGAGGTCGCTCAAGCTTCTTGGTAGGAGAAGAAGCCCGCTCCCGTACTGCGTCCGAGCTGGCCCGCACGCACCAAACGCTTGAGCTCTGGGGCTGAGCGGTAGCGCTCCTCGTGATACTCCTCCCACAAACCGTCCAGCACGGCCAGCACGTTGTCGAGTCCGATCTGATCGGCCCACGCGAGGGGTCCGCGTGGATAGTTGAGCCCGAGCACCATGCCGGTATCGATGTCCGCTGCTGAGCCCACGCCTTCGCCAAGCGCGAAGGCGCACTCGTTGATCACTTGGCAGACGATTCTGCTGAGCACACCGCCGGCAACGGGCACCACCTTGGCCTCGGCGCCGGGCGGGTCTGGGTCCGCAGGGCGGTAGGGATCGCTCGAGTAGTCGTAGTAACCGCGCCCGGTCTTGCGGCCGTAGCGCCCAGCGGCGACGTAGCGGGCGGTGATCGGGGAAGGGCGCCAGCGCGGCTCATAGAAGCTCTGCTCGTAGAAGCTCTTGGAGATCTCGAACCCGGTGTCCACGCCCACCAGGTCCATCAGCTCGAACGGCCCCATGCGAAAGCCGCCCTCGACGCGGCAGATGCGGTCGATCGTCTCGACGTCGGTAATCCGCTCCTGCAATAGCCGCAACGCCTCCAGCCCGAATGGGCGGTTGCAGCGGTTGACGAGGAAGCCCGGGCCGTCGTGGGCGCGGATAACCGTCTTGCCCATCGCCTCCCCCGTCGCATGCGCCAGCGCCAGGGCATCCTCGGAGGACTGCTCGCCAGCGACGACCTCGAGCAGGCGCATGACCGGGGCGGGATTGAAGAAGTGCATCCCCACGACACGTTCGGGTTTGCTCGCGGCCGCGGCGATCGCGGTAACGAGTAGCGAGGAGGTGTTGCTCGCCAGCACACACTCCTCGCTCACGATCTCCGACAGCCGCCGGTACAGCTCGTGCTTGAGGTCGATCCGCTCAGGCACGGCCTCGATCACCAGCTCACAGGGCGCAAAAGCGGCCAGCTCGCCGACCGGCTCCAAGCGCTCGATGCCGGCCTGTGCCTCCTCGGCGCTGAGACGCTCGCGCGCCGCGTCTTTGTGAAACCCGTCCTTCAGCTTCTCCACCCCGCGGGCGAGCGCCTCGGGGATCGGGTCGTGAAGGATCGTGCGTGCACCGGAGCGGGCTGCGAGCTGGGCGATCCCCGCGCCCATCGTGCCGGCCCCGAGCACCCCGATGACACGCGCGGCGCTCACGTCAGGAGGGGACCAGCGCGTTGATGCCGGTCATCGCGCGCCCGATGATCAGTTTCTGGATCTGGCTCGTTCCCTCATACAGCGTCGTGACGCGCGCGTCACGGTAGTAACGCTCGACCGGGTGATCGTCGACGTAGCCCGCGCCGCCGTGGATCTGAATTGCGAGGTTTGCGCACTCCAGCGACGCCTCCGTCGCGTGCAGCTTGGCTATCGACGTCTCCAGCGTGTTCGGGCGGCCCTGGTCCTTGAGCCAGCCGGCGCGCCACACGAGCATGCGCGAGGCGTCGGTCTTCAGGACCATGTCGGCGATCATCGCCTGGACGAGCTGGAAGGACGCGATCGGTTTGCCGAACTGCTCGCGCTCCTTTGCGTAGGAGACCGACTCCTCGACGCAGCCCCGGCAGATGCCGACGCAGCCAGCGGCGACCGAGTAGCGCCCGGAGTCGAGGTTGGACATCGCGATTTTGAAGCCGTCGCCGACCTCGCCGAGCATGTCTTCGTCTGCGACCTCCACGTCTTCCAGCGAAATCGAACCCGTGTCTGAGGCGTGCAGCCCCATCTTGTGCTCGATCGTCTGTGCCGTGTAGCCGGGCTGGTCGGTGTCCACCAAAAAGCACGCGATTCCCTTGTGCCCGAGCTCCGGGTCGGTCTGGGCGAAGATCACCGCAACCTTCGCGTAGTTGGCCATCGAGATCCACATCTTCGCCCCGTTGATCACCCAGCCGCTGTCGGTCTTGCGCGCGCGCGTCTTCTGGTTGGCCGCGTCTGAGCCGGTGTCCGGCTCGGTCAGCCCGAAGCACGCCAGCCACTCGCCCGAGCAGAGCTTCGGCAGGTACTTGTGCTTCTGCTCCTCGCTGCCGAACTTCACGATACCCGAGCAGACGAGCGACGTCTGGACCGAGATCACCGTGCGGATCGCCGAGTCGCCTCGGCCGATCTCCTCGACGACGAGGCCGTAGCTGAAGTAGTCGAGGCCGGCGCCGCCGTACTCTTGGGGGACGATCGCGCCGAGGTAGCCCTGCGCGGCAACCTTCTCGACCAGCTCCACGTCGAAATGGTGGTTGCGCGCGTTTTCGCGCGTGCGCTCGATGATCTCGTTGTCGGTGAACTCACGGGCGGTCCGCTGAATCAGCTGTTGCTCGTCGGTCAGGTCGAAGTCCATTGCTCTCCTATTCTCGGGTCAACTTGGGTGTCTTCCAAGGCACCTGTACGCGCCGCTCCAGCTCCCCGGCGATGTCCTCGATTGGCAGGCGCTCCTGAGCGAGCGAGTCGCGCTCGCGCAACGTCAGGGTGCGGTCATTGAGGCTCTGGTGGTCGACCGTCAGGCAGAATGGCGTGCCGATTTCATCCTGGCGACGGTAGCGCTTGCCGATCGCCCCGCCGTCGTCGTACTCGACCATGCCCACGCCCGCGCGCGCGCGGATCGCACGCTGGACCTCCTTCGCGAGCTCCGGCTGGCCGTCCTTCTTCACGAGCGGCAGGATCGCCGCCTTGACCGGCGCCAGGCGCGGGTGCAATCGCAGGACGGTGCGTGTCTCTCCCTCTCCCGTGCCCTCGCGCTCGACGACTTCCTCGTCGTAAGCATCAACCAAAAAGGCGAGTGTGGCCCGGTCGGCGCCGGCGGCGGGCTCGATCACGTGCGGCACGTAGCGCTCGCCGGTTGCCTGGTCGAAGTACTCGAGCTTCTCGCCGGAGAACTGGGCGTGCTGGGTGAGGTCGAAGTCGCCGCGGTTGGCGATCCCCTCGAGCTCCGACCAGCCGATTGGGAAGAGGTACTCGACGTCGCTCGTCGCGCTGGAGTAGTGCGAGAGCTCGTTCTCGTCGTGCTTTCTGAGTCGCAGTTTGTCGGGTTGAATCCCCAATTCCACATACCAGCGCTCGCGCTCGCCCAGCCAGTGCTCGAACCAGCGCTCGGCCTGGTCCGGGGGGACGAAGAACTCCATCTCCATCTGCTCGAACTCGCGCGTGCGGAAGATGAAGTTGCCCGGAGTGATCTCGTTGCGAAAGGACTTGCCGATCTGGGCGATCCCGAACGGCGGCTTCTTGCGCGAGAACTGCAGGACGTTCTTGAAGTTGATGAAGATCCCCTGCGCGGTCTCTGGACGCAGGTAAGCAACCGATCCAGACTCCTTGACCGGGCCGATGGTCGTCTCGAACATCAGGTTGAAGTCGCGCGCCTGCGTCAGGTCACACTCATCCGTTTCCCCTGGGTGCTTGGACGGTTTGCGTCCGCAGGGCAGCTCTGAGAGATGGTCGGCACGAAAGCGCTGGCCGCATGTGCGGCAGTCCACGAGCGGGTCGGTGAACCCCGCGAGGTGTCCTGAGGCCTCCCACACGCGCGGATGCTGGAGGATCGCCGAGTCGATCGCCACGATGTCGTCGCGCTCCTGCAGCATCGATCGCCACCACTCGTTCTTCACGTTGGTCTTCAGCAGCACCCCGTAGTGACCGAAGTCATACGTCGAGCCAACCCCGCCGTAGATCTCAGAAGACGGGAAGATGAAGCCGCGCCGCTTGCACAGCGCGACGATCTTGTCCATCGTCACGATGTCATCGGGCTCGGTCATCGGGCTGGATGCTATTCGAGCCCCGCGCGGACTAGGCTCCCCGAGCGGTGGCACGGATCTTGATCGTGGGAGGGGGATGCCGGGGCCGGGGGCTCACCGCGGGGCTGGTAGCCGACGGGCACGCTGTGCGCGTCACCACCCGCACCGAGGCGGGCAGGGCGGTGATCGAGGCCAGTGGGGCGGAGTGCTGGATCGGCACGCCCGAGCGCCTCGGCACGCTACGTGGGGCGCTGGAGAACGTGACGATCGTCTGCTGGCTCTTGGGTGCCGTCAGGGGTTCCGAGGAGGAGGTTCACGCGCTGCACGGCTCGCGCCTGGAGTTCTTTCTCTCCCAGGTGATCGACACGACCGTGCGTGGCTTCGTCTATGAGGCCGCGGGAACCGTGTCCGATGATGCCCTTGCCGGGGGCGAGCGGATCGTGCGGGCGCTCGGTGAGCGCAACGCGATCCCTGTGGCGTTCCTCAGGGCCGGCCTCGAGGATCCCGGCGCCTGGCAGGCTGAGGCGCAGGCCGTCATCGGCTCGCTGCTCGCGGGCCGGTAGATGCGGTCCCGGTCAAGCCCACGGGCGTTCGGTCCGATGATGCTTACACGATGGCAGGCGATCGCCCCCGTTACGGGTCCATGGCCTCTGCGCTCGGAGCGATCGTCCTCGCGGTCTCAGTGTTCCTGCCCTGGTATGGACTGAGCTTCACCGCGAGTGGCATCGCGTTCGCCCAGCAGATCGGCAGCCAGGCCGCCGCACAGTTCGGCAACGCGACCCTCCAGAACTACATGGGCGCGCTGCACGCGAACCTCAGTGGCCTGGCGGGTCATGAATTTATCTCGTTGAGTGCTCATCAGGCGCTCACGGACCTGAACGTCGTGCTGCTCCTCGTCGCTGCCCTCGGGGTCCTGGCCGCACTGCTCGCTCTCGCGGGTCCAGAGTCCGCGTCCTCGCAGGGAAACCGTTCTGCGCTTGCCCTGCTGGGCGCCGTTGGCAGCGCCTGCGTGCTCTACCGGATGATCGATCCCCCGGTGGTGGCGGGCAATCTGCTCGCGCTCTCGTTGCGCGAGGGCGCGTGGCTCGCACTGCTCGGCTCGCTGGCGATGACCGGTGGTGCACTCTGGCCGCACCGGGGCGCTCTTGCGAGACCTGCGGACGCCAAGGTGCAGGGCGTCTGGGCCGAGCTCTCCGGCTGGACACCTGAAAGCTGAGCTCCTCGTCCATCACTGCGGATGAGAGCGCCTGGCGGCGGTCCTGCCGTCCGCTATCCTGGCAATTAATCACCAGAAAGCCGATCAGGATTTAGAAGGGCGGGTTTCCAAATGACACTGCAACTAGGCGATGTAGCCCCCGACTTCGAGGCAGACACCTCCGAGGGACACATCCACTTCCACGACTGGATCGGCGACTCCTGGGCGGTGCTGTTCTCGCACCCCAAGGACTTCACGCCGGTATGCACGACCGAGCTCGGCTACATGGCGAGCATCAAGCCCGAGTTCGACAAGCGCGGCGTGAAGATCATCGGGCTGTCGGTCGATCAGGCCAGCAAGCACGAGCAGTGGGCGAAGGACATCGAGGAGACCCAGGGCACCGCACCGAACTACCCGATTATCGGCGACTCCGACTACCACGTCTCCAAGCTCTACGGGATGCTGCCGGCCGATACCGGCGGCGACTCCGGCTCACGTACCCCGGCCGACAACCAGACGGTGCGCAACGTGTTCGTGATCGGTCCCGACAAGAAGGTCAAGCTGATCCTCGTCTACCCGATGACGACCGGGCGGAACTTCGATGAGGTGCTGCGGGTCATCGACTCGCTGCAGCTGACCGCGAGCCACAAGGTGGCCACACCCGTCAACTGGCAGCCCGGTGAGGACGTGATCATCGCTGGCTCCGTTTCCGACGAGGAGGCCAAAGAGGCCTACCCGGAGGGCTGGAAGACGCCGAAGCCCTACATCCGGATCGTGCCACAACCGAGTTAGTTTCGCCCGCCTTGCAGCGAGCCCGGTGATTCGGGCTCACGCTTCACCAGCGAAAGCCGGCCGCCGGGGCCGCTTCGGAGCTGGTCCAAGAGATCCTCGAGGATGCGCGCCGTGGCGCCCCAGATGAGATGCTCGTCAAGCAGATAGGCGTCGGTCTCAAACGAGATCCCTCGGCGCTCCAGGCGTGTCCGCGTGCGGCTCGCTCCGAGCGCCTTCAAGGGGAGCTCGAGCACGGCGTCGACCTCGCGCTCGGAGACTTGCCAGGCAAGGCCGGCGGGGATCTCACCGACGAACGGATGGATCACATAGTTGGTCGCGAACGTCGAGGTGGCTGGCAGCTCCCCGAGCATCCCCACTTCGGCACGGGGCAGCCCGATCTCCTCCTCGGCCTCGCGCAAAGCTGTGTCCTTTAGCCCGGCGTCCTCGGGATCGCGCCGGCCGCCGGGAAATGAGATCTCTCCTGCGTGGCGGCGCAGGTCTGTGCGCCGGCGGGTAAAGACCGCATGCGGCTCTCCGGCGCTGAGGAACAGCGGGACGAGCACCGCCGCGGGGATCTGGCCATCTACCGGCGCTTTAGCTCCTCTACCGGGGCGTGAGCTGCACGCGCTCGACGCGCTCCGCGAACATGACCTCGCCGTCGAGTGCGCGGTGGACAGGGCACTTCGCGGCGATCACGCGCAGGCGCTCGAGCTGCTCCTCTGGCAGGTCCTCGGGCAGGCGCAACACCATCTCGAACTTCGTTGGGCAGCCGCGCTCTGCGGGGCTGTACTGCACGTCAACCTCGACATGTCCAATCTCCCAACCCTTGCGGGCCGCGTACATCTCCATCGTGATCGCTGTACACGACGCGAGGCTGACGGCCAGCAGCTCCTGCGGGTCCGGGCCGGCGTCTTCGCCTCCGTCTTCGAGCCGCTCGTCGACCGTGAGCTGGTGGTCGCGCACCTGCACGGTGTGCTTGAACGTGCGCTCGTCGCGTCGCGCGGTGGCTTTCATCCTTGTTGGCCTTTGCGTCTCGCTCATCTCGATTCCTCCTATCGACCCCCCGGCCCTCCTTACATCGTACTCCGGACCACGGTCATGAAAGCGGGTTGAACAACAGCCCCGTGAGCAGCTTGGGATAGAAGTAGGTCGACTTTGGCGGCATGTTCTCACCCGCCGCCGCGATCTCACGGACCTGGGTGACGGGCGTGGGACGCATCAGGAAGGCGGCTTCGTACTCGCCGCCGGTGACCATCGCTTCGGCCTCGGCGGTATCGCGCGCGTAGAAGAGGCCGTTGAAGTGGGAGATGTCGTCGTCTGAGAGGCCGAGCGCGCCCTTCAGGATCAGTGTCTCCAGCACGCCTGTGTCGAGGTGGCGGTAGGCGTCGGAGTGGTTCTGAAGCGCCTCCTCAGCGATGGCTTGGTCCTTGAGCTCGAGCCTGAGGCGGCGTCCTTCGCCGTCCAGGTAGCCGAGCTCGAGAGGCGTAGTCGCTTCGGCCTGCGGCTTGGGCGCGAGGTCCTCGGTCGCCGGTAGTGGCGTGATCTCGAAATCGCGCTCGAGCGCTTGCTGGAGGGCTGCTCGCTTGGCGCTGTCCATGCCGCGGACCAGCCGGTGGGTGGGGAAGATCGTCAGGCCGGGGTCCTCGAGGGCGACGAGGCACATGAGGATGTAGCGGTGCTCGCCCTCCCCGCCGATCTCATCGGCGTAGGCCTGCATCGTCTCGTAGCGGTGGTGCCCGTCGGCGATCAGGAGCTCGGCGCCGAGCGTGGCCGCCTGCACGGCCGCGATCGCGTGCGGGTCGGCGACGCGCCACAGGCGGTGGACGGTGCCGTCTGCGTCGGTCACTTTGCCGTAGGGCTGTTGCTCGGTGGCTGGCGCCAGCGCGGCCCAGGCCGCGTTCGCCGGATCGGAATAGAGCGAGAAGATGGGGGAGATGTTCGCCCGTGTGGCTCTCGTCAGGCGCAGCCGGTCCTCCTTCGGGCCTGGGTGGGTGCGCTCGTGCGGGCGCACCCGTCCTGGGCCATAGCCCTCGATCCGCACGCGGCAGAAGAAGCCTCGCCGGGTGCGCCGCTGCCCGTCCGGCCCGGTGTAGTCCTGGGTGTGGGCCCACAGGGCCGGCTCGCTGTCGCGTACGAGGATGCCCTGTAGCTGCCAGGTCTCGAACAGTTCGCTCGCTGAGTCGTAGGGATCTCGGCCTCCGGGCTCACCTTGGGGCAGGTCGACGGCGACGACGTTGTACGGGGAGCGCGCGATCAGTCCGGCACGCTGCTCAGCGTCGATCACGTCATATGGAGGCGCGACCACGTCCGCAAGCGAACCGGTGACCGCGGGGTCGTAGTGCAGCGCGCGTAGCGGTTGAACGTCAGCCATGAGGGGGGCGGAGGCTAGCAGCGGGGCTCGGCTATACGGAGCTTGCCCGGAGGACTACCCTTAGCTGCTCGGGGCGTGGCGCAGCCTGGTAGCGCACCTGCTTTGGGAGCAGGGGGTCGCCGGTTCGAATCCGGCCGCCCCGATTTGATCCGGAATATATTGAGGCGTACGTGCTCAGACGTATAGCGATCCCGATGGCTGTGCTCGCGTTTGCGCTCACGCCCGCTACGGCAAGTGCCGCATCGCGAGATATAGCCTCGACTCACACCTATCTCGTTGCCAGCTATAGGGTGCTGCATGCTGCGGTTACCACGTGGTCCTCAGTTGAAGCGAGCATCCACTCACTCGACCTCCGGTTCCACGCCGAATGCCCAGATGTAGGGGCGGGCTCACCGCAGAACGAAGAAGATCAGAAGCTCAGCTATGAGGTGGCCGGCGCACTCTGGGCGACCGGCTACCACACTGATGCGGCGATCGTCCGAACGTACGTCAATAGCTTGGACCGGCTGACTTGGAGCAACCCGGTGATCACGCGTGACGCCCACCGGCTCGCCAGGGGCTTGCAGGAAATGGTCGCATTGCAGGTACCGGACATATGTGCGGATGTCCGCGCGTGGCGCGCGAACAGCTTTGGTGCCGCCCCGGCCAATGTCAAGCGATACGACGAACACGTTGAAAACATCGACATCCATGAAATTCCCCGCAGCTTGCTCGTGCGCTATGTGCAACCAGCAGACAACGGCCTGCGCAAGCGCGTGGAACACCTCGCCACGAGGTTCGAAGAACTAGAATTCGTGCGAGGTCAAGACGACTGGATCGCACTGCTCGAAGTGCTTGCAGTCAACGAGTAGTGCCCGCGCAGTTGCGCTATCCGGGCTCCACGACCGCGCCGGAAGGCAACGGCCGGGGGATGCCGAGCCCGTCGCAGAGCTTGCGGCAGCGGCGGTAGATGGTGCGGAATCCGAGCATCTGTGGAATCGTCTCGAAGCGGTAGCCGCGTTCACGCAGCTTGGCGATGATGTGGGGGTAGGCGGCAAGCGTCTGGCCGCGGGGACCACCACCGTCGTGGGAGATGATGATCGAGCCCGGTCGTACCTGGGCCAGGACACGCTGCTCTATCGCGGCGGTCCCGGGGAGCGCCCAGTCGGCTGGGTCGACGTTCCACAGGACGGTCGCCAGGCCCAGCGATCTTGCGGTCCGTATGACCTGTGCGTCGTAGGAGCCATACGGCGGGCGAAACACGCACGGCGTGTAGCCAGTCTGAGCACGAATCGCCTTGATGGTGTTCTCGAGCTGACCGTAGACATTCCCGCTCCTGGTGAGGTCCGGGTGCGTGAACGTGTGGTCGCCGAGCGCATCACCGGCGCGCAGCTCGTGGCGCAGGGTTGATCCGTAGGTGCCTGTCAGTTGCCTGCCGATCATGAAGAAGGTGGCGGGAGTGTGGTTGCGTTCGAGCATCCTCACGAATGCCGGCGTATCGGCTGCTGGACCGTCATCAAAGCCGATCGCGACCAGCTTGCGGTTTGGACCGTGGAAGTAAGCCCGTGTTGCTCGGTTCAGTTGACAGCCGGCTGGCCGGTAGAGCAGTGGAGGTGTTCCCGGCGTCGTGAGCCTGCTGGGAGCAGTGGGCGTTGGGGTGGGCTGAGCTGTGAGGGCAGGAGTAATGCAAGCACCTAATCCCAAGAAACAGGTTGTGCTCAGGGGATGTCCAAAGACGAAAAGCAGCGCAGCCTTCAACTCAACCTCCACGTTTGAGAGATGCGCCTAGGCGCCCGCGGTCTGGGCAGCACATGCGCACAGGTTATGCGACCGCTACGGTGGGACTCATGAGTGCTCGGGACGATGCGCGCACGAAGAGCCTGACGCTGATCGCCTGCATCCTCGGCTCGGGGATCGCGCTGCTCGACGGCACCGTTGTGAACGTCGCGCTGCCGACGATTCAGCGCTCCCTCGGAGGGGGGCTGGCGGCGCAGCAGTGGGTGGCCAACGGCTACCTGCTGACGCTCGGATCGCTGATTCTGATTGGCGGCTCGCTCGGTGACCTGTTCGGCGAGCGCAGGATCTTTGCGCTTGGGGTTGCGGGCTTCGGGGTGGCGTCGCTGGCGGCCGCGGTCGCGCCCAGCATCGGCGCGCTCGTCGCGGCGCGGGCCGTGCAGGGGATCGCCGGCGCAATGCTGGTTCCCAGCTCGCTGGCGGTGATCGTCAACACGTTCGACGAGTCCGAGCGAGGAGCGGCGATTGGCAGCTGGACGGCGTGGGGCGCGATTTTCGGCGTGCTCGGACCGCTGGCCGGGGGCGAGCTGCTCGCGATCGCCTCCTGGCGCTGGATCTTCCTGATCAACATCCCGCTCGTGATCGCCTGTGTCGTACTGATCCTGTTCGCCATACCACGCTCGGCTCCACGCCAGCCGGGCGCCCGCCGGATCGACTACGGGGGTGCCTTGCTGTGCGCGGCAGGGCTGGGTGGACCCGTGTTCGCCCTGATCGAGCAGCCGCGCCTGGGATGGTCGAGCCCCGCGGTGTTCGGCCCGCTGATCGCGGGAGCGGTCCTGCTCGCCGTGTTCACCTTCTACGAGTCGCGCATCCGCGATCCGATGCTCCCGCTTGGCCTGTTCCGGCGGCGGAACTTCTCGGCCGGGAACATCGAGACGTTCGCGATGTATGCGGGGCTAGGGATCCTGTTCTTCTTTCTGATCCTGTTCATGCAGCAGATCGGCGGCTACTCGCCGCTGAAGAGCGGCTTGGCGGTACTGCCGGTGACCGTGATGATGTTCGTACTCTCGCGGCGCTTCGGCGCCCTCGCCGACCGCTTCGGCCCGCGCTTCTTCATGGGAGCTGGCCCGCTCGTTGCGGCGGCGGGGTTGCTGCTGTTCCAGCTGATCGGCTTGAAGGTCGGTTATGTATCCGAAGTGCTGCCTGGGCTACTCGTGTTCGCCCTGGGCTTGTCGATGACGGTCGCGCCGCTGACTGCGGCGGTGCTGCAGGGAGCCGACAAGGAGGCGGGGATCGCCTCGGGCGTCAACAACGCGATCGCCCGTGTCGCGGGGCTGCTCGGCACGGCCGCGGTGGGCGCCGCCATCGCGCAGTCGTTCGGCTCATCGCTCGACAGCAAGCTTTCGGGGACGGCTCTGGGGCAGGCGGCGCGCGAGGCCGTGCGCGAGGCCAAGCGCCTGCCGCTTGGAACTCCGAACGTGCATGGCCTGACGAGCGATCAGGCGCTCGCGATCACGCGAGCGGCGCAGCAGGCCTCGCTGCACAGCTTCCACCTCGGGATGATGATCGCAGCGGTGCTGGTGGCTGCTGGTGGGGTCGCCGGAGCGCTTGGGATACGCAACCCGCGGATCGAGGACGTGCACGCCGAGAGTTGCGCGGGCGGTCAGCTGGTGGGGGCCAGCTCGGACGTCGACTGGGAGCCCGAAGAGCGCCAGAGGGCTCAGCCGACGGGTTCGCCGGCGTAGGCGCGCATCGCGTCGATGATCGGGCCGAGCCGGCGTCCGCGCTCGGTCAGCCGGTACTCGACGGTCGGAGGGCTCGACGGGATCACGGTCCGCTGCACCAGTCCCGCCGCCTCGAGGTCACGCAGGCGCTCGGAGAGCATCCGCGGGGAGATGCCGGCGACGGCCTCCGCGAACTCGTTGAAGCGCAGCGCGCCGGTGAGTGCCGCGTAGATGATCGACAGCTGCCAGCGCCGCTCCAGGAGGTCCGCCGTCTGGCGAACCTCCGCTGGAACGGGCTTGCATCTAGGAGACGTGCGCGACATCTCGTGCGGGCTCCAGGGCGCGGTCGAGTACCTCCTGGACGGTCATCACCGGGTGGAAGCTCATCTGATTGCGAACCTCCTCGGGAATCTCATCCAGGTCGCCGCGGTTGCGCTCCGGCAGGATCACGTCGGTCAGGCCGGCGGCATTGGCGGCGAGCGCCTTCTGCTTGAAGCCGCCGATCGGCAGCACGCGACCCTGCAGCGTGACCTCACCGGTCATGCCGACCGTGTGCTTGACAGGGCGCCCGGACAGCAATGAGGCGAGCGCCGTGACCATCGTTACTCCAGCGCTTGGACCATCCTTGGGGATCGCCCCAGCGGGCACGTGCACGTGGAACTCGCGGTTCTCGAATGCGTGCTCGTCGATGCCGAGCTCCTCGGCGTGGCCGCGCACGTAGGAGAGGGCAATCTTCGCCGACTCCTTCATGACGTCGCCCAGCTGACCGGTCAGGACCAGGCTGTTGCCGCCCGAGCCGCTGCCCTTCATGGCGGTCGCCTCGACGAACAGCACGTCTCCGCCGGCGCCGGTCACTGCCAGCCCGGTGGCGACGCCCGGCGTCGCAGTGCGCGCGGCCGACTCCTGGAAGAACTTCTGGCGGCCGAGCGCGTCGCGCACGGTCTCCACGTCGATCTTCACGGCGCTCGCCTTGGCGGCCTTCGCTGTCTTGCTCTTCTTTGCTGGCTTCTTCTTCTCCTCTGCAGCGGGCAGCTTGCCGTTGCTCGCGGCTCCAGAGCGCTTTGCGTCGTCGCCGTCAGCCTTGGGCTTGGCCTGCTCGTCCGCCGGCTCGCCTTGCGTCTGAGCCGATGCGATCTTGGTCGCGGTCTTGCGCAGCACCGTGCCAAGCTCGCGCTCGAGGTTTCGCACTCCCGCCTCGCGCGTGTACTCGGAGATGATCTGGCGCAGCACCTCATCGGAGATCTTCACCTCGTCCTCGCGCAGGCCGTTGCGGTCGCGCTGGCGCGGCCACAGGTAGCCCTTGGCGATCGCCAGCTTCTCCTCGGAGGTGTAGCCGTCGAAACGGATCACCTCCATGCGGTCGAGCAGCGGGCCGGGGATCGTATCGGCGACGTTGGCGGTGGCCAGGAACAGCACCTGGCTGAGGTCCAACTCGACGTCGAGGTAGTGGTCGCGGAAGGAGTGGTTCTGCGCGGGGTCGAGGACCTCGAGCAGCGCCGCGGAGGGGTCTCCGCGCCAGTCCGCGCCGACCTTGTCGACCTCGTCGAGCAGGATCACCGGGTTCATCGTGCCGGCGTCGCGCAGGGCACGCACAAGGCGTCCCGGCAGTGCGCCTATGTAGGTGCGCCGGTGCCCGCGGATCTCCGCCTCGTCACGCACGCCGCCGAGCGACATACGGACGAACTCGCGGCCGGTGGCGCGGGCGATCGACTCGCCGATCGAAGTCTTGCCGGTGCCGGGCGGTCCGATCAACGTCAGGATCGCGCCAGACTTGGGGTCGGCCTCGATGTCGCGGTCCTGGCGCAGCTTGCGCACGGCCAGGTACTCGGTCACACGGTCCTTGACGTCCTCCAGGCCGGCGTGGTCGGCGTCCAGCACCGCTCGCGCGGCGACCGGGTCCAGGTGCTCCTCGGAGCGCTTGTTCCACGGCACGGCGATCAGCCAGTCCAGGTAGGTGCGGATCATGCTCGACTCGCCCGTCTGCTCGCCCATGCGCTCGAGGCGGCTGAGCTCCTTCAGCGCCTGCTCGTGGACCTCCTCGGGCATGCCGGCGTCCTCGATCTTGGCCCGGTACTCCTCGGCCACGGAGGCGTCATCGTCGCCGAGCTCCTTGCGGATGGAGTCCATCTGCTTGCGCAGGAAGTACTCGCGCTGCTGCTTCTCGGCGCCCTCTTGGACGTCCTCGCGGATGCGCTTACGCACCTGCAACTCGGCCAGGCTCTCGCGCTGCAGCTTGACGGCCAGCTCCAGGCGGCCGGTCACGTCGAGCGTGCGCAGCAGCTCGACCTTCTGCTCGTAGGACAGGTTGGGGGAGTAGCCAGCCGAGTCGGCCAGCGCTCCGGGCTCGGCGATCGCCCGCAGAAAGGCGGCGATGCGTCCGTCGTCGCCTCGCAGCTCGAGGATCTCCTCGACTGTCGCGCGGTACTCGCGCTCGAGCTCGCGCGTGCGCTTGTCCACGGGCACCTCATCGGGGCGCTCGTCGACCTCCACGCGAAGCTCGCCTGAGGGTCCGGTCTGGGCGGCGCCGATCAGCGCGCGGTGCTCGCCAGAGATGGCGACGGCGCGGCCGCCGCCGGGCAGGCGGATCTGCTCGGTTACCTCGGCGATCGTGCCGACCTCGAGGAACTCGTTCTCGTGACGCGGCACGAGAACGACACGCTCGTCATCGCCGGTGTCGATCGTCAGCGTGATGCCCATGTTGGGGAACACGACCGTGTCGTCGAGTGCGATCAGCCGCAGCAACGGCTTCGGCTGAGAAGGTTGTGTCTGGGGGCTATCTGCGGGTGAGGTCATGAGTTATTGCTCCATATGAGCTTACGAAAGTTTAGTTAGTATAGCGCGAGGTCGTTGCGGGCGCAAGTACTTCTCTGCAATGCCTGAAATGCGCATCGCAGAGCCAAAAGTCAGCCATCGAAGTTGACCTCTACGTTCTCGTCCTGAACGCGCTCCTCGGTCTCCGCAGAGGAGATGAGCGCACGCTTGTCGGCGTCGAGCAGCTGGGCGGAGAAGAAGCTGCGTGGCCACAGTGCGCGCGCCCGGACAACGTTGATCTCCGCTGCGAGAAGGGTGACTTGGCCGCCGAGGTAGAGCCATGCGAGCAGGCCGAGGACGAACGCGAACAAGCCGGAGGTCTCTTGGGCGTGACGGACGACATGGGCGACGTAGTAGCTGCCGATGTGTTGCAGCAGCTGCCACAGCACAGCTGCGAAGATCACACCCGGGATCAAATCGCTGCTCGGTACCTCCTCCGGGGTCAGGAAGCGGAAGGCGGCGATGAACAGCAGCAGGTTCGATACCAGCGCAAGCAGAATCCCGCCGAGCACGGCGACTGCACCCGCTGTCTGGGCGGTCACGTAGCCCGCGGCGACGGTCGAGACGATCAGCAACAGTCCGAGGACGACGAGCAGGCCGAGGCCGCGCAGCCGCCAGGCGAGGAAGCTCGGCCGGTGCTTGCGGGGGATGTGCCAGACCTGCTGGAAGGCGTTCTGGGTGGCGCCGACAATGCCCAGGCCGCCTAATAGGAGACCGGCAACGCCGATGGCCAGCGCACCGGGGCTGCCTTTCAGCGAGTGGATGTTGCGCTGGAGCTGATCGCCGATGATCGGGAACTGGCCGAGAGTGGAGTGAAGGACGCTGGCCTGGGTCTTGGGAGAACCTTCGAGCACGAAGCCCAGCACCGTGACGAGCACGAGCAGCAGCGGGAACAGTGAGACGAACCCGTAGTAGGCGATCAGCGCTGCGAGCCGCCCGGCTTCGTCATCGCCGAACTTCTTGATCACCGCTGCGGGGAAGCAGAGCCAACGGTGGCGCTGCTGGAGGCGGTCCAGTGTCTGGAGATGACTGGTGAGGCTCATTGGGAGGGGGGTCTCTTCGAGGAAGCGAGCGACATGGTGCGTGTCTACCCGATTCCAGGCGGAAATACGAGCGCTGGACAGCCGCCTGCTCGCCGGGCGAGATCCGCGCAAGCGAACCGACCTAGTGGAGGAGATGGCGCTGATGGCGCAGGCCAGGCGCGAGCTGATGTTGCGCGCGCACCGCCATCGCCTGCGCAAGGAGGACCTCGAGGACTGTTACAGCCAAGCTACGCTCGAGTTGCTGGCGCAAGCGCAGAGGGGAAGGGGGTTCTCCACTCGCGCGCATATGGCGAATGTGCTCGAGCAACGCTTCGTCTCGCGCATCCACGACCGCCGCCGCGCGTTGCGCGGGCGCAGCCCCGCGCAGGCGGCGCTGGATGGTGCGCTGTCATTGGGAGATTGCGAGGGAGAAGTCGAAGTCGCCGACAGAAGCGTCGAGGTCGACAAGCTCGTGATGCTGCGGATGGACCTCCGCAGCCTGGGGAGGGCCGTGGGCGAGTTGACCCCAGATCAGCGTTTGGTTCTCACCAGCAGGATCGATTCGGGGATGGACTGCGCCCAGTTCTGCCACCAGTTCGGATGGTCCAAGGAGAAGTACCGCAAGGTGGCCCAGCGTGCCCGGGCGCGGCTGCGAGAGCTGCTGGCGAGTGAGGAAATGGCGTGGCAAGGGAGCGAGATCCAGCGCTCCCCGTTGCCGGATTCAGTCCCGCCCCCGTCTCACAGCGGCGCGCTGAGTGTGAGGTAGAAATTTTTACCCGGTGAAGTGTCCCGTCTGGGGTCGGTAGTCGGAGAGAGATAGGGACTCTCCTATGAAAATCTCTCCCCCCACTCATAGGCGCGTCCCTTGGGACGCCGGCGGTCGATCGGACGGACGAGCGCTCGGTGATCCCCATCCGCGCGCAAGCGGCCGGAAGCCGGGTACCTCCCCGCCTTGGCCTCCGGCCGCCCGCGTGCCTTGCGCCGGCGGGGTGGTCGTGTGACGAGCATCCTGCAACGGCGCCCGCGCGAGGTATACCGCGTGTACACCGAAGAGGAGTATTTGAACGGCGCTGGGTTCGAGCCCGCGACGGTGGAGGAAAGTCCAATCTCGGCGGAGCCGGGGAGAACGCTCGCAGGCGAGCGCCGGCTGCGCCGGATAGCGGGGGTGGCGATGCTCGCCGGTGCCATAGGGACGGTGGGCGCAGTCCTCGCTGCGAACATCTCGAGGGCACACCGAGGCGCCGCCAGGAAACCGGGGAGCCTGGTTGCGGCCACACGTTCCTCCTCGCCCCTGCCCTCGCCGGTCCAGGCCAGCTCTCGAGCGGCGCCTGCAGTTGTTCACCCCTCCGTACAGGCCACGCGCTTGAGCGGCGCACGGGCCGGGCAGCGTAGCGGCAGGCCTGGGAGATCCGGTTTTCACCCCAGCCACCTTCGTGCAGGAGGATCTGATTCCCACCCATCCATGCGGCGCAGGAGCGTGGGCGGGCGGGCAGGAAATCCGCCTCTCACCGGCGCCCGGGTGCCGCGCGGCGCAGGCGCCCAGATCACCGTTGACTATTCCCCTGGCTCTTCACCGGGCGCTGGGGAAGTGGTTCGGATGCACGCAGCCACTTCAGCGGATCCGCGCACGGGAACTGGCTCCTCAGCTGGTTCTTCGCTGGCGCGCGCGCAAGCGGGAGGACACGCCGAGTTCGGATTCGAGCGCTGAGCGAATGCCGGGCATCCCTGGGCACGCGCGTGTGACGATTGCGGCCCGGCCGCTGTGGCAGATTCGCGTGGCGCGCGAATGGCCCCGCTATCTGCTGAGCGCGCTGGCCGTCGCGGGACTCGCGGCGAGCGCGCGCTTTGCGATCAACCCGCCGCGACCTGCGGCGGCGAAGGCAGTGGCGCCTGCCCCCGCGCCCCCTGACCTGGCGGCTGAAGGCTTCGCCTCGCTGTTCGCGCGTAGCTACCTGACGTGGAATGCCGCCAGTCCACAAGTGCACGAACGCAGTCTGGCCTCCTTCGCCGGCCCGGGGATGGAACCCGGAGCGGGCCTGCAGGTGCCGCCCAGCGGCGAGCAGCAGGTGCAATGGACCGAAGTGGTGCAGGAGCGCGAACCGGTTGCGGGCGATCACGTCTACACGGTGGCCGCGCAGACCGATAACGCGGGCCTCCAGTACCTGTCCGTGAGCGTCGTGCGGACCGCCGCCGGCAGCCTGGCGCTGGGAGGTTATCCCGCGTTCGTAGGGGCCCCCGCCAGTGGCCCGGCGCAAGCGCCGCAGCACCTGCGTGAAGTCAATGAACCGGCGCTCGAGACGGTCGTGGGACGCGCCTTGCGCAACTACCTGTCTGCCTCGGGCTCTGACCTCGCCGCGGACCTGACGAATGACGCGCACGTCTCCCTCCCGGCTGCGGCGCTGAGCCTCGAATCGGTGCAGCGTCTGGATTGGGCGCCGGGCACCGGCGCAGTGCTCGCCGTTGCACAGGCACAGGATGCTCACGGTGCGCGGTACACGCTCACCTACGAACTCGACGTGACCCGGGTACAGGGCCGCTGGGAGATCTCGGCCATCCAGGTGAATCCCAATGCCTAGCGCAACCGCCCGGCGGCGATTGCAACCCGGGCATATTTGCCCGCCCGGTTTCTGTCCTCTGCCAGCGCCACGCCGTGAGCCGAAGTTCCAACACCCAGCCCAACCCGATCGAAGGAGCCCACAATGAGAACTATCCATCCTCCTGCACTGCCGCGAGCGGCAGCGGCCGTGGGAGCCAGCGTCCTGCTGCTCGCCTGCGCAAGCTTGGCGTTCGCGCCCGTCCTCGCGCAGGCCGCGGTCACGAGCACCACCGCGCCCAACGCTCAGCAGGCGGCCAGCACCGAAAAAGTGGGAGCGTCGCTCGAATCGGCTGCCACGAAGGCGGGCAATACGGCGCGCACCGTGGCGATGAGCCTGATCGGGCTCGCTCTGGCGGTTGCGTCGATCGTGCTGGCCTTCCGCCGTGACTTCAAGGAGGCGGCCGGCGTGTTCGCAGTGGGGATCGTCGCGGTACTGCTCGCAACTCCTGCGGGCTTGAGCCTGCTGCGTTCCACGGTCACCTCGCTGTTCGGCTGAGCAGTGGAGATTCGCTCATATCGCGCCGTATTCGACCTGGAGCGGCGCATCTATCGCGTTGACCGGCTGCGGTTGAACCCTGGCGGGATTCCGCTGCGGGGCGTCGTCTACTTCCTCGCGATTCTGGTGGCCACGCTGCTCGCCAGCGGCCTGCCGCTCGTGGGGAGCGCGATCGGTGCGCTTCCCTGGTATCTGCGCGATCTAGCGCTGCCGGTCGGGAGCGCCACGGTGCTGAGCGTGATCCGCATCGAGGGCCGGCCGTTTCACCTGGCGGCGTATGCGCTGCTGCGCTATGGCGCCGGAGCACGGCGGTTTGCCGGAGTGCGTTCCTGCAGTGCGCTCGGCACGTGCTGGCGCCCGGAGGAGATCGTGATGCTGCCGGATGGCTCTGAGAAGAAGATGCGCCGGTTGCGCTACACCGGACCCGGGGCCGTGCTCGTCACTGCCGCGCACGAGTGCATCGAGAGCAGCGGCCCTCTGGGCGCTCCCCGGCTGAGGCTGCGCGAACTGCCGGAACAGCCTGCTCTCACCGAGGGGCAGGTGATCGCGCTCGCGCGCGACATCCGGTTGCGGATCGGGTGAGGGGGTGAAGCCGCCGATCGGCTTCGTGTACGGCAACTGCGTCTTTGCGGACGCACTCGACGACGGTTGGGCGGCGTTCGCGGTGCAGGCGTCCTCCTATGAGTGGCTCTCCGAGGATGGCAAGCGTGCGCGGTTCCTGGCGTTGCTCGGGGCGCTGGAGGCGATCGAGGCCGATGTGCAGATCCTGCGCGTCGGGCGGCGCTGGGACCTGGAGGGTTACGCCCAGGAGCTCGAAAATGACGGGCGCAATGGTCCTCATGCGCGGGCGCGCAGGCGCTATCTGCAGGAGCACTCAGAGCGCCTGACCGAGATCGGTGATGCGCGGCCGGAATTGTTTCTGCTGGTGAGCTTGCGCGATCCCGAGCGTGATGTTGCCGCCTACGTCTCGCGCGCCGCCGAGCGTCATCCGCGCGAGTGGATCGATGCGATCAGGCGCACCTTCTCGGTAAGGGACCGGCGGGTGCTGAGGGTCGCAGAGCTGGAGCGCGCGCGTGTACGCGCCGATCAGGCCCACGCGCGCCTGGCTGACTTCCTGCCGGTCAGCCAAGCGCGCGGGGCGGAGCTGCAGTGGCTCGTGCGCAGGGCCTTCTGCCGGGGGCTGGGAGAGCCGCTCGTCGATGGTCTGCACGAGCCGCGGGCGTTGTTGTTCGAGCGCAACGGCGAGGCTGTGCTGGCGCCGCTCGAGGGCGACGTGATGCGCTGGATGGACGGTTACGTCGAACATCGCGGCCGGGCGCTGCGGATCGAGTCGGAGGCCGGCACGAGCTGGCAGGCGCAACTGGTCGCTGGCGCGTTGCCCGAGCGGGCGCAGTTTCCGGGCGCGCGCGTGGAGCTCATGTTCGCGCCGCCGGAGAGCCTGCCGTTCGGCATCGACCTGTCGCTGAACGCGCATTTTTTGCCCAACGGTCTGGCGCTGAGGATCGCGCGGCGGCGGATTCAGGACGCCGACCAGATCGTGCGGGCGGAGTCCGACGGGGAGCAGGGAGTCACCGACCTCGGGTATCAGCGCACGCAGGAGGCACGTGACCTGCTCGCCTACCTGCAGTCGTCGAGCCGCCCGCCGCTGCTGCGCGCGACGCTGGCCATCGCGGTCGGGGCGCCGAGTGAGGAGGAGCTGGAGGAGCGCGTTGAGATGGCAAGGCGCGCCTATGGGGAGATTCGCCTGCACCGCCCGCTCGGCGATCAGCTGTCGCTGTTCGTGCAGCACCTGCCCGCACAACGCACGAAGGTGGCGGGCTACGACGACACGCTCACGCCGGAGCAGGTGGCGGCGATGATGCCGACGGCCGCCCACGTGGCGGGCTCGCGCGCGGGCTTCTACCTCGGGCACACGCTGTCGGGATCCCGCCAGCCGGTTCGCTTCAACCTCAGAGAGGGATCGGACAGCAACCGCAACACGACGATCCTCAGCGTCGGCGCGCTCGGCTCGGGTAAGACGACGCTCGACCAGAAGCTCAAGTACGAGGGTTTTCTGCTGGGCGCGCGCGTGATCGACTGTGATCCCAAGGGAGACCACCGCTTTCACCTGCTGGAGGAGGTGGCGCCCCACACGGAGTGCGTGACGCTGAAGCCCGACCCGGCGCTGCGCGGCGTGCTCGACCCGCTGCGCGTCGCGCCGGAGCACCTGCGCCAGGACGCGACCGTGTCATTCCTGCGTGACCTGCTGCCGGGGAGGGCAGAGCCCGCGTGGGAGACCGCGGTGGTGGGCGCCGTCGACCGCGTGCTGCGGCGAGCGCGCGAACCGACCTGCCTGGAGGTCGTGCGCGCGCTGGGCGAGGGCGATGAGACCGACGCGCAGGTGGCAAAGACGCTCGAGGTTTATGCCCGTTCGGGACTGACCCAGCTCGGCTTCGCGGACTGCGCGGTGAAGCTGCCGCCCGTCGGGCAGAGCCAGGTGACCTACCTGCCGATTCGCGACCTGCCGGGACCTGAGCCCGGGACACGCCGTTCTGAGTACTCGCAGGCCGAGCGCGTGGGGGAGCAGATCGTGCGGCTGATCGCGATGTTTGCGATGCAGCTGATGAGCGCCGAGCGTGAGCGGCTAAAGCTATTCAGCTTCGATGAGGGCTGGCGGCTCTTGGGAGACCCTGTAGGCCGCACGCTGCTGGCCTCTCTGCAACGCATGGGCCGCTCGGAGCTGGCGGTGCCGATCATCTCGACGCAGCTCGTGACCGACACGCTGATCGGAGAGCGCGAGTCGCTGGAGAACCTGCTTGGGGCGACGTTCGTGTTCGGCATGCGCTCGGAGGCGGAGGCGGGGCGCGCGCTCCAGCTGCTCGGGCTCGATCCGGAGAATCGCAGGATGCGCCAGTGCCTGCTCGAGTTCGAGGCGGGACGCTGTCTATTTCGTGACCACTCCGGAAGAGTGGAGGCGATCCAGGTCGAGGTGGTGCTGCCGTCGCTGCTGCGCGCCTTCTCCACGACCCCCGGGACTGCCTGACCGTGCCTGCGACGCGCACCGCAGCGGCCGCTCTGGTCCTCCTCGCGTGGGCGTTCAGCTCCTCGCAGGCCAATGCCCGGCCCGCACGAGACCAGCCGGGCACTCACACCCCCGCACCGGCGCGGGCGCCCAGCGGACCGCCACTGACCTCGGGCTCCGGCTCCGGCGCCGTGGAAGAAGCCTCGAGCTCGGCAGCGCCCAGCGGCGGCGATCCGCTGGTGGGCAATGGGCTGGGCAGCCCTATGTGCGAAGACCGGGCGGGAGCCGAACTGTCCACGCCCAGCACACGCAACTGCCGCACCTCGGGGTTCGAGGCGGCACAGGCGCCAACTGGCAACTACGCGTTCGATGTGCACATCAACACAGGGTTGCTCGGGGCAAACAGCGACTCGCTCGAGCAGGACTACCTGATCTCACCCGTGTGGATGGCCCTGGTGTGGATAGTCCACGCGTTGATCGTGGCGCTCGAGTGGTGCTTCACGATCGACCTGCTGAACAGCTCCGCGATGAGCGGTGTGGCCAGCGCCCTGCGCTCGGCCCAGGCCGTCTTCACCCAGCCGTGGCTCGTGATGGCGCTCGCGATAGCGGCGGTGCTGGCTCTCTATAACGGCCTGATTCGCCGCCGTGTCGCGGAGACGCTTGGCCAAGCGTTGCTGATGGTGGCGATGATGGTGGGGGGCCTGTGGGTGATCGCGAATCCCACGGGCACCGTGGGGGCGCTGGGGCAGTTGGCAAACCAGGCCAGCCTGGGCACGCTGGGCGCCGTGGCGGGTGGCACGCCCGCCCATCCGGCTCGCACGCTGGGCGACAGCATGAGGGGTCTCTTCAACGGCGTGGTCGCCGCGCCCTGGTGCTACATGGAGTTCGGCGACGTCGAATGGTGCACCAACCCGACCCAGCTGGACCCGCGGCTGCACACGGCGGGGCTGAAAATCGCCTCCACTGAACTCGCGAAGGTTGGTTGCAAATCGAGCTCGGCCTCACTCCCGCCGTCTTTGGCCAAAGAACTGGGGCTGCCGGTTTGCGTGGCGCCCGGGAGCGCGCAGGCGAAAGTGCTGGACCAGAGTGCGGAACTCCTGCGCGGCGCGCGCACCAACGGGGAACTGTTCCTAGCGCTGCCGGCAAATGGACCGGCACGTAACTCGATCAACGAATCCAGTTCGTTGTTCCACGTGCTGTGCGGCGGCGATGAAGAACCGTGCAAGGGACCGACGGCCGCGCAAGCGGAGTTCCGCACCCGCAGCGGGACCCAGTCTCGCCTCGGGGGCCTGTTCCTGATCGTGATCGGAGCGCTGGGTATGGTCCTGCTGATCGGCTTCATCGCGCTGCACCTGCTCAGCGCGGCGATCATCAGCTTGTTCTATCTGCTGCTGGCGCCGGCGGCGGTGATCGCACCGGCATTGGGCGATGGCGGCCGGGCGGCTTTCCGCGGATGGGTGAGACGCCTGCTCGGCGCGGTGACGGCAAAGCTTCTCTACTCCTTCATGCTCGGCATCGTCCTGCTGCTGGAGCGGACACTGATGAGGCTGCCTGGGTTCGGCTGGTGGACCCAGTGGCTGCTGCTGTCGGTGCTCTGGTGGGGAGCGTTCCGCCACCGCCGCGACGTGCTTGGTCTAGGCGCCCTGCACCACGGCGAGTCTTCCTCGGGCGAGCACGGCATCGGCGGTTTGCGGCTGGCGTCGAGGTTGATGGCCGCACGTGAGCTGGGACGCATGGGGGGAATGGTTCGCCGCAAGCTTTCACCGCCTGCACCCAGCGCTGAGAAGCGAGCGCGGGTCGCCGCCGCCGCACGCGGGAGGGCCAAAGAAATCGAAGACAAGCAGGCGGGGAGGAGTCTCGAACACGACTACCGCGAGGCGCAGGCTCATATGGGGGACGCGCCGGCACTTCAAGCGCGTATCAGCGGCAAGGAGGCCCGGCTGGCTCGTATGCAGCGTGAGCACGCCGCCGCGCAGGCCAAGGCAGAAGAAGCCAAAAATGCAGGTCAAGCTGCGTTGACCGATGAGAGCCTCTCCTCACCCCTCGAGCGTGATCGTGCGGCGGCGGGTTTTGGCGCCGAGGAGGCGTCCCACAAGAAGCGTGCCGCGAAGTTGCAGGACCGCATGGGTCGCCTCCAGGGCGAGATCACAACTGAGCAGAGCTCACTGACCGCCGCGCGGCAGACGGTGTCGGGCGGGGAGCGGGCAAAGCGCGCGTCGGGCAACGTATACACACGGGAGCAAAGCGAGGAGCGAGCGCGCTTCCTCGCCGCCCAGGCTGCGCTGCCGGCTGGGCGAGAGCGCGACTACGCGGGAATGGCGGGCCTTGCGGGGTATGGGCGCAGGGAGTACGAAGGGCTCGATGCCGGCTCCCAGCGGGCTGCGCGCCTGGAGATCGACCGGGAGCTCGCGGTGCACAAGGCGGCGAATACGACCGCAGGGGACGTGGCGGCGGGCGGGACGGGGTCGCTGCGCCGCGGCGAGCAGCGCAAACTGAATAGAGGTTTCGACAGCGGGGTTGAGCGGCAGGTGGGCGCCAGTGGCCACGAGCTGCCCTCCTCGGCGAGACCGAAGCCCTCCTCGATCGATTCTCACCTGCAGGAGTCGCGCGCCCGTTCGCGCGCGAAAGAATCCAGCGTGGTGCGTGATGCCCGCGAGGTGCAGGCGCACCGCAGGCGCCAGCTGGGCCGGGAGCGACGGCAGTGAGCGCCGCGGACTTGGTGAGCACGGGCGTTCGCATCTATCGCTGGCCGGCGGGGCTGGCCGGTATGGCGGTGGCGGCCGCCGGCATGTTGATGGTGATGCTGATGATGGGCGCGGCGCTTACCGCGGTGGGCGCGGGACACGCGAGCGCGGGTGCGCCAGGATCTGGTGCCTCGCCGCGGGCGCTAGCGGAAATACCGCCGGAATACCTGCGCTCATATCAGCAGGCGGCGCAGCGCTATGGCCTTGACTGGACGATCCTGGCGGGGATCGGCAGGGTGGAGTGTGACCACGGGCGTGACCCCGACCCGTCATGCACTAAAGAGGGGGCAGTCAACCCGGCGGGCGCCGGCGGCCCGATGCAGTTTCTCGCGGGGACGTGGGCGCGGTATGGGGTGGCCCCCGATGGCGGTGCGCCAGACCGCTGGAACCCGGTCGATGCGATCTTCGGCGCGGCGAACTACCTGCGCGCCTCGGGCGCGCCAGGTGACTATAAAAGGGCGATCTTTGCGTACAACCACGCGAACTGGTACGTCGAAGAGGTGGAGCACTGGGCGGCCATTTACCGCGGCCCACCCACCTCGCCCGCTCAGCCGGCAGAAGGGGCAGGCGCTGGCGGCCGCTTGGGTGCAGGGAGCCCGACAGCGGTGCGATTCATCGCGGGCGAACGGGCGATGCTGTCGCCGGGCGACGGTCATGAGGCGCTGGTCCCCGAAGGGGTCCCAGCGGCCGTGCAAGCGATGGTCGTGGCGGGCAACGAGTTGCAGGAACTGCCATATGGTCCCGGTGGCCACCCCGACCCGCGGGGGGCGAGCGAGGAGGATTGCTCGAGCACCGTCAACTATGTGCTCTATCGCAGTGGTGTGCGGCCAATCTCGGAAATCCTGCGCGATAACCCGCTTGCGCAGTCCTACCCCAGTTGGGGTGAGGCGGGGCCGGGCAGGTGGGTGACGATCTACGCCACGGCAGAAGGGAGCGACCACGTGTTCATCGTGATCGCGGGGCTGCGGCTGGATACGAGCCACAACGGCACCGACGTTGGGCCAAACCGGAATGAAGACGGTCCTCGCTGGCGGATCCTCGACCACATCCCGACATGGGCGCACTGGTCGGTCAGGCACCCGCCGGGGTTGTGATTTTGGGGTTCCCCCCGGCCAACTGCGAACCGCATCTGCACTAAGGTGACGAAATGGCCATTCGGAAGGTCGATTATCTGCTGACCGGCGGCGGCTTGGCGAGCGCGAACTGCGCGCGATGGCTGCGCGAGGAAGGCGCGGAGGGAGAGATCCTGCTCGTCGGCCGCGAGCCGGATGCGCCGTATAACCGCCCGGAGTGCTCGAAGGGATATCTGAGGGGCGAGGAGAGCCGCGAGGAGCCGTTGTTCAGGCCGGCCGAGTGGTGGACCGAGCAGGGGATCGAGCTGCTGACCAGGACGAGCGTGACGGGCCTCGACATCGAGGCACGCACGGCGAAGCTGTCGAGCAAGGAGGAGGTCGAGTTCGGGAAGGCGCTGATCGCGACGGGGGCGAACGTGAGGCGGCTGAACGTCGACGGGTGTCATCTCGAGCAGATCCACTACCTGCGAACGCTCGGCAACGCCGATGCAATTCGCGAGGGTGTCAAAGACGCTGAGGAGGTCGTGCTGATCGGCGGCTCATACATCGGCTGCGAGGTGGCGGCGAGCATGACGATGCTCGGGAAGAAAGCGACGATCGTGATGCAGGAGGAGCGGACGCTGGAACGGGGGTTCGGGAAAGAGGCGGGGCGTTTTGTGGAAGAGCTGTTGAAGGATCACGGCGTGAGCATTCACGGCGAGGACGAGCTGGAGCGCTTCGAGGGGGAGGGGAACGTGGCGAAGGTGATCACGCGCGGGGGACTGGAGCTGGAGGCCGAAGCGGTCGTGATCGGCGCTGGGGTGAGCCCCGATATACAGCTCGCGCAGAAGGCCGGGCTCGAGATCGGGGAACGCGGCGGCGTGCGCTGCTCATCGCGCCTGGAGAGCTCGGCGGAGGGCGTGTGGGCGGCGGGCGACATGTGCGAATACGACTCGCCCCTGCACGGCGGGCATGTGAGGATCGAGCACTGGGACGTGGCGTTCAACCACGGGAAGACGGCGGCGCTGAACATGCTCGGCCGCGAGGTGCCGCACGAAGTGGTGCCGTACTTCTACTCGGTGCTGGGCGACTGGGGCGAGCTCGAGTACGTCGGCCCGGCGAAGGACTGGGACGAGGAGATCCTGAGGGGGAGCTACGACGATGGCGAGTTCACGACCTGGTACCTGAAGGACGGGCAGGTGAAGGCGGCGCTGACGTTCGGGCGCTCAGACGATCTGGACCACGCGCGGCGCCTGCTCGCGGGTGCCGGGACCCTCGACGAGGGGCAGCGTGGGGCGCTGGCAGACGCAGACAGCGATCTGAGCGACGTCGGGTAGGTCCCGCACGCGAAAGAAAGAAAAGACTTTCGGGAGACTGTCGTGCGTCGTATCCGCAGGAAGGCCTGTATCGCCGGTCAGAGCGGCGGCGGCACGAGCCGTAGGCGGGAGTGCGAGCTCGAGATGGCGAAGAGCATGGGTGGGCGGCAGCGAGTAGGATCTCAGAACAAGACGGTCGGAGGTGAAGGGAAGCCGGTGAGATTCCGGCGCGGACCCGCCACTGTGACCGGGGATGCCAACCGTAGCGCGTGAGAACGCGCAGCCACTGTGACGCGAAGAGCGGAACGGGAAGGCGCGGAAGGAAGGCCCGGGAGCCAGGAAACCTGCCCGAGGCCGAAAGCCCAGATAGCCCTCGTGGAAAGGGGTTGGCCTGAATGCGTATATCTCGTCGTATGCTGCCGGCGCTCGCCGGCACGCTCCTCTCGTTGTTCGTCCTGACTTATGCCCTGATAGGTGCGGACTCGGCGCGAGCTGCCGGGCCGGCGACGGTGACGGTTCGGATCCAGGGACTGAATGAAACGCTACTCCCACAGACCGAAGTGACCACCAACGCGACGCCGATCGCGGTTGAAAAACTCACCTGCGAAGGCACGTCCGCAGGCGGCGCCCTTTTCGACGCAACCAAAGGCCACTGGGTTGCCAAAGAATCGTCTTTGGGGGTCGAACTCCTCGGCCTCGAGGGCCTCAACTTTCCAGAATTCTCCAAGAATCCCGGAATCTTCTGGGGGTTCTGGCTCAACGGCAAAGCCGCATCCAACGGCGTGTGCGGCCAGTCGATCGCAGGCGGAGATCACATCGTGATGTTCCCTCAGTGCTATGAAACAGGCCCGATGTGCGCGTCGAAAACGGCGCCCGATCACTTCCTGACCGTTGCCGCGCCGGAACCGGCGAGTGTGAACATCGGTCAGCCAGTGCAGGTCAAGCTCGCCTCGATCAGCACGGCAAGCGAAACGGGCAACCCGGAACCGACGCTACCCGAAGGAACTCTGCTGTCGGCCGGTCCGCTCAACGTCGTCCCTGGCGTTGGCGGTGTTGCGACGATCACGTTCTCGGCTCCTGGGACCTACCTCGTGCAGGCGCACGCCCCGGACTCGGTGCCGTCGGACAGCTACTCGATCTGTGTCCACAACGGAAACGACGGAACGTGTGGCACGACCGTCCCCAATGGGAGCGGATCGGGTAAATCGCCTACAACTCAGACGCCGCAACCGACTGTGTCTGACGTGGCGAAAATCGCGGGCATCGAGAACGGTCATGTGTATTCCCGCCGGCGTGCCCCTCGGGTGTTGGCGGGGATCGTCAAGGTTCCAGCGGGGGGCACTCTCAGGCAGGTGCGCATCCGTCTCGAACGTCGTTATCGCGGCCGCTGCTGGAATTTCAGCGGGTCTAAGGTGAGGTTTGTGCGCGCTAGGAAGTGCGATACGGCGTCGTTTTTCTCGGTGGGGGGAAGCGAGTCCTTCAGCTATCTACTCCCGGCACGGCTCCCGAAGGGACGGTATGTGTTCGACATCGAGGGTGTGGACAGCGCCGGCCATGTCACGAAGCTCGTGAGCGGAGTCAGCCACGTTGCTTTTCAAGTCAGGTAGTGCAACCGGGGTAGCGGTGCTAGTGGCGGCTGCGGTGGCCGCCACTAGCACCGGCTGCGGTCTCGGTGCGGGGAAGACCCCGACCGCTGTGAAGCTCACGGTCACGAGCGACTTCGGCGGGCGCTCGATCGGCTCCCGCTCCGCTCCGCAGGTGAAGGGGCAGGAGACGGTGATGAGCTTGCTGCTGCGCAATGACAAGGTCACGACCAAGTACGGCGGCGGCTTCGTGCAGAGCATCGATGGGATCTCCGGAGGACATGAAGCGGGCGGAGACCCGATCGACTGGTTCTATTACGTCAACGGAGTCGAGGCTGCGAAGGGTGCAGCCGCGACAAACGTCCACCCTGGAGATCACGTGTGGTGGGATCTGCACGACTGGAGCCAGACCGACGACATCCCGGCTGTGGTGGGGTCGTTTCCCGAGCCGTTCTTGAACGGGATTGAAGGCAAGCGGCTGCCTGTGCGGGTGGAATGCGCCGATGCGCAAAGCCACCCATGTCGCACGGTGCTCGCACGATTGCGCGGGCTCGGGGTTCCGGCCGCCGTGGCGGCGATCGGGAGCGGGGCTGAGCCGAACGCGCTACAGGTCGTGGTGGGGCAATGGACGGCGGTGCACGGCGACCCCAGCGTGCAGAGCATCGAGCGCGGCCCCAGGGCGAGCGGGGTGTACGCGCGTTTTGGGACGAACGGACAGGCGCTGACGCTGCTCGACGGGAAGGGACACCCGATGAGCACGCTCGGCGCTGGAGCGGGACTGATCGCGGCGATGAAGGACAGCGAAGGCGCGATCGTGTGGGTGGTTAGCGGGACAGATGAAGCTGGCCTCGAAAGCGCGGCGCGGGCCTTCGACACAAGCGCGCTGCACGATCGCTTCGCGTTGGCGCTGACCGCCGCTGGCACGCAGGTGTCAGTGCCGCAGGAGAGCGGATGAGGGGCGCAGGCCTGCTCTTCTACCGCCGCCTGGCCAGCCCGCTGCACGCGGCGCGCGCGGGAGTGGGCGCCCTGTGGGCGGCCGCGCTGACCGCGGCCGCGCTGATCCTCTACAACCCGCTCCCGCTGGGGGCACTCGCCATCGCTGTGCTGGGCGCCGCTGCGGGGGCTGGTGTGGGCCGGCAGCTGGTGAGGACTCTGCGTATCGCTGTGATCGTGGGGCTCCCGATCGTGGTGATCAACGTGCTGGCCTCCCGGCAAGGATTGACTGTGTTCGCACGCCTCGGCAACCTCGGGCCGTTCGGGCAAGGTAACTTGACGGTGGAGGCCGTGGTGTACGGCGCGGTGATCGCATTGAAGCTGACGCTGCTGATGCTGATCACCACGCTCGCGAGCCTGGCGGTCGATCCCGACGAGCTGTTGCGGGGCTTTCGGCGGTTGTCGTTTCGCTCGGCGCTGACCGCTTCGCTTGCCACGCGGATGATTCCGGTGCTGGGCGCCGACGCGCAACGTCTGGCAGAGGCACAGAGAACCCGGCCGGAGGATCCTTCGCGCGGCGTGCGCGGGCGGGTCGCCTTGCTCAGCGCGATCGTCGGCGGGTCACTGGAGCGGGCGATAGAGGTGGCGGCCACGCTCGAGCTGCGCGGCTTTGCTGTTGCCGCCGAAAGTCGTGCTCGCTCGCGCCGATCACGCTGGCGGCGCTCGCAAACACGCCTGAGGCGGCCGTGGTCGCGGCACGACCTCGCGTTTGGCTGCTCGGCGTTTGCCGTGATCGCGCTGGCCTTGGTGGGACGGTTGAGCGGAGCGGCGTCGTTCGCGGCCTATCCGCTGCTGAGGATGCAGACCGGCGGGGGCACGTGGGTGCTGTGTGCGGCCCTGATCGCGGCGGTGCTGTTGCCGTTTGCGGACCGCAGGGGGACCGGCCGGTGATCCTGTCCTTCGAGAGCGTCACCTACCACTACCCGGACGCGGAGATGCCGGCGCTGGAGGACGTGAGCTTCGAGCTGGAGGCAGGGGAGTTCTGCCTGCTGGCGGGGCTGTCGGGGAGCGGCAAGTCGACGCTGTTGCACGCGGCGTGCGGACTGGTGCCGCACTTTCACGGGGGGCGCTTCGCGGGCACGGTTACGCTCGCCGGCCTGGATACGAGAGAGCACGGTCCCGCGGATCTGGGAGGGCATGCGGGGGTGCTGTTCCAGGACCCCGAGACGCAGCTCGTGATGAGCTCGGTGCGCGCCGAGCTGGCGCTGGCGCTGGAGAGCCGCGGTCACGGCGCGGCGGCGGTGGCGCGTGGGGTGGAGGAGGTGGCGCTCGCGCTGGGAATCGACGTGCTGCTGGATCGCTCGACGCACGATCTCTCAGGTGGCGAGAAGCAGCGCGTGGCGCTCGGCGCGGCGCTGGCGGGCAGGCCGAAGGTGGTGCTGCTGGACGAGCCCACCTCGCAACTGGACCCCGTCGCCGGGGACGAGCTGATCGGTTTGCTGCGGCGGCTGAACGAGGAGTGGGAGACGACGATCGTGCTGGCGGAGCACCGCTTGGAGCGCTGCCTCGGTGCGGCTGATCGTGTCATAACGCTTGCAGCAGGCCGTGTGGCTCACGATGGCGATCCGAGATCGTTCTTGGAATGGTCGGCCCAACACGAGCCTACGCTGCAGACGCCCGGCGCGAAGCTGTTTGCCTTGGCGGGGCTGCAGCCGGCGCCGGTGGGTGTGAAGCAGGCACGGGCGAGTCTGCGCGCACGTGGTTTGTTGGGAGAGGATGGCCATCCCGAGCCAGCCGGTGTAACCAAGGCGAAAGCACGTCGTCCACGCAAGGCGCCGAAAGCGTTGCGGATGCGTGGCGTGTGGCATGAGCTGCACGATGGGCCGGCGATCCTGCGCGGCGTCGACCTGACGCTGGAACCCGGCGAGAGCGTCGCGCTGATGGGCCGCAACGGGGCGGGCAAGTCGACGTTGCTGCGCCACGCCGCCGGTCTGATGGAGCCCACGAGAGGTCGCGTGGAGCGTGCCGGACGCGTTGCACTGCTGCTGCAGAACCCCGGCGACTACCTGATCCACGAGCGCGTCTCCGAAGAGGCGACTGCGGAGGCGCTTGAGGCAGCCGGGCTGGCGGAGATGGCCGGGCGCAACCCGAAGGATCTCTCCGGCGGAGAGCGTCAGCGTCTGGCGCTCGCGATCGTCACCGGTGACGGTGAGGCACCGGCGTTGCTGGCGCTCGACGAGCCCACGCGTGGGATGGACCGCGAGGCGAAGGCCGAGCTGGCGCGGGATCTGCGGCGTCGCGCGGAGGAGGGCCAGGCTGTGATCGTCGCCACGCACGACCCGGAGTTCGCCGCGGCCTGCGCGCGGCGCGCAGTGCTGCTCGCGGACGGGAGGGTGATCGCCGACGGACCCGCGGCGGAACTACTGGCGGGTGGTTGGTACTTCGCGACCGAGACTGCCCGCATCCTCGGCGGCGCCGGCGGCGCGCTGTTGCCTGAGGACGGCGCGGAGCTGTTGCGTACAAAAAGGGTCTTGGAGGTCGTGGCGTGAGCTGGCCGCTGGCATCGTTCCTGCTCGTCGGCGTGGTGCTGGTACTCGGCTGGCTGGCTTATGAGCGCCGGCGACCGCCGGCGCGGATGGTGGCGGTGGTGGGGACGCTGGCGGCCGTCGCCGCATTGGGTAGGGACGCGTTCGTGGCGCTGCCCGATGTCAAGCCGATCACCGCGATGGCGCTCGTCGTTGGCTACGCCCTAGGTCCGCTTCCAGGCTTCACCGTCGGCGCGCTGGGCATGCTGATGTCGAATTTCCTGCTCGGCCAGGGTCCATACACGCCCTGGCAGATGGCGGCCTGGGGCAGCGTTGGCCTGTTCGGCGCGGCGCTCGGCCGGCTGAGCGGACGGCGCATGGGGCGCTTGCCGCTCGCGCTCGCCTGTGCGCTGGCAGCGCTTGGCGCGAAGGAGATCATGAACGTGTACACGTGGACGATCGGCGCCAGTCACACACCGGCCGCGCTGCTGGCGGTGGCGGGTACGGGGTTGCCGTTCGATCTGACCGACATGGTCGCGAGCTTCTTGTTCGGCATGGCTTTCGGCCCCGAGCTGGCACGGCTGCTGGCACGGATGCGCGCACGGATGAATATTCAATGGGATCCAATCCCGGGGTGGCCCGCGTTCCTCGCAGTCGTAACGGTGCTCGCCTTGGGCGGTATGGCCGGACATGCATCTGCCGCTTCCCTGTCCCCGGAGCTTTCCTATCTGACCTCCGCCCAGAACGCTGGCGGCGGCTTCGGCGCCGCGAAGGGCCAGAGCTCGAGCGAGCTCTACACCGCGTGGGCGGCGATGGGCCTGGCCGCCGCGGGACGCAACCCGGCGAGCGTGCGCCGCGGCGGGCACTCGGTGCTCGACTCGCTGCATGGCGAAGTCTCGACGCTGAGCGGCCTCGGTGACGCCGAGCGCACGATCCTCGCGGCGCACGCGTGCGGAGCCTCGTCTTATTCATTCGCCGGGCGCAACCTAGTCGCCGAAGTGCTGCGCGCGCGCGCGAGCGACAACTCGTTCAACCACATGGTCAACCTCACCGCGTTCGCCATCTTCGCGCTGCGCGCGGCCGGTCATTCGCCCGGGTTTCGCGCAATCCGCGACGCGGCGGGCTGGATCGAGCTCCAGCAGAACGGAGACGGCGGCTTCGGCTTCGGCGGCCACGGTTCATCCAGCGACGTCGATGACACCGGCGCGGCGCTTCAGGCGCTCGCGGACGCGGGCGCTCGCAACGGGCGTTCGCTGGGTGCCGCGGCCGGCTACCTGATCCGCTCCCAGAACTTGGACGGTGGCTTTCCGCAGCAGTACGGCGGCGAATCCAACGCCCAGTCGACCGCCTGGGCGGTCCAGGGTCTGATCGCGGCCGGGCGAAACCTCAACGCGGTGCGACGCGGCAGCAGCCGCTCACCGGCCGGCTACTTGGAAAGCCTGCTCGCGCCCGGTGGCAGCATCCGCTATTCCCGTACCGGGGCCCAGACGCCCGTGTGGGTGACGGCTCAGGCGCTGATCGCGCTGGCGGGCAAGACGTTCCCCGTCGGGCTGTGATCCGCCCAGCAACGCTTCAGCCCTCATTTAGCAGCGTCTCTACCCTGTAGAGACCATGGATGTGAGACCCAGGACGAGGCTTACAGAGCCGCCCAGCGCAGCGGGGGCGCTCGTCGCTGCCGGGCTGTGCGCGGCGGCGCTTATCCTGACATGGGTCGTGGCGGCGCTGGTGCCGGCAACGCACGTGAAGGACGCGGTTGCGCTGTACGACTTCACGCTGCTCGGTGGCCCGCGGTTAGACGATCTGGCCAACGCCCTGCTGCACTTACTGGACCCCCTGCTGTACACGCTCTGGGGGATCTTGCTCATGGCCATCGCGTTCAGGCGCCGCAGGCCGCGGCTCGCCCTCGCCGTCGGACTCGTGTTGGGCCTCGCGCCCCTGACCGCGGAGACGCTCAAGCCATTGCTTGCGCATCCTCATGCACGGATCGGCGGCAGTGAGATCACCGCAGCATCGTGGCCGAGCGGCCACGCAACCGCGGCGACGGCCCTTGCTCTGTGCGCGGTGCTCGTGGTCCCTCAGCGCCTGCGTCCCACCGTCGCCATGCTGGGTGCGATATTTGCGGCAGGCGTTGGATTCTCGCTGCTGCTGCTCGCCTGGCATCTGCCGAGCGATGTCGCGGGCGGCTATCTCCTAGGCACGTTGTGGACTGCGCTGGCCGTGGCCGGACTGCGCGCCACCGAGGCGCGTTCCCGGTCCTCACGCAGGCTGGGAAGGGGTGTCCGAGCCGTGCGCGCCGGGGTCCCATAGAGACTCGGATCCCGTCCCGGACTCGGATCCCACGGCGCGGCTGAGGATGAACAGCAGGTCAGACAGTCTGTTCAGGTAGCGCACCACCTCGGGATTGCCGTCTCTCACAGCCAGCGCGCGGCGCTCGGCGCGGCGGCAGACGGTACGTGCCAGATGCAGATGCGCAGCGGCGGGATTCCCGCCGGGGATCACAAATGAGTGCAGCGGCGCGAGCTTGGAGTTGACCTCGTCGCACGCGCCCTCCAGCCACTCTGTGTATTGCTCACCGATACGCAGTCGCTCGCGGCCGTCGCTCGGAGGTACCGAGAGATCGGCGCCGAGATCGAGCAGATCGTTCTGTATACGCTCCAGCCACTGGCGCAAACGCGCCGGCAGCCCGTCCTGGGCGAGCGTCACGCCCAGGACGGCGTTGAGCTCATCGACGGTGCCATAGGCCTCCACCCGCGGATCGAGCTTCGAGACCCGGCTCATGTCGCCGAGGTGTGTCTCACCGCCATCGCCGAGCTTGGTGTAGATGCGGGTCAGATTCACGGTCATGAACATCGAGTTTGGCATACCCAGACCGCCGCTTATGGACCGGATGGGATACGTTCCCGCCCTTCATGCGCATTGGCGTTCCGAAGGAGACGGCTGCGGGCGAGCACCGGGTTGCGCTCGTGCCCGAGGTCGTGGGCAAGCTCAAGGACAAGGGCCTCGACGTGCTCGTGCAGAGTGGCGCCGGTACGGACGCGCTTGTGCCGGATGACGCCTTTGCAAAGGCGGGCGCGGAGCTGACGCAGGACGTGGGGGAGGTGTGGCGCTCAGACGTGGTGCTGACGATCGCGCCTCCAGATCCGGAGCAGATCCGCTCGCTTGGCCAGGGGTCGATCCTGATCGGCTTCCTCGCGCCGCTGTCGAGCCCGCAGACGACGAAGGCGCTCGCGGACGCGGGCGCGACGGCATTCGCGATGGAGTCGATTCCGCGCATCTCGCGCGCACAGTCGATGGACGCGCTGTCTTCGCAGGCGAATGTGGGCGGCTACAAGGCGGCCCTCCTGGGAGCGGAGGAGATGGGCCGCTTCTACCCGATGCTGATGACCGCCGCGGGCACGATCCCGCCGGCGAAGGTCCTGGTCCTGGGCGTCGGCGTGGCGGGCCTGCAGGCGCTCGCGACCGCCAAGCGCCTGGGCGCGCGCACGACTGGCTATGACGTACGCCCAGAGGTCGCCGAGCAGGTGCAGTCGCTCGGCGCCCAATGGCTCGACCTCGGCCTGCAGGCCAGCGGCGAGGGTGGCTACGCGCGTGAGCTGACCGAGGAGGAGCGCGCGCAACAGCAGCAGGCGCTGACCGACGCGATCAAGGGCTTCGACGTGGTGATCACGACGGCGCTCGTGCCCGGGCGCCCAGCGCCGAAACTCGTCACGGCGGAGGCCGTCGAAGGGATGAAGCCGGGGTCGGTGATCATCGACATGGCCGGTGAGACGGGCGGGAACTGCGAGCTGACCGAGCCAGGCCAGACAGTGGTCAAGCACGACGTGAAGATCGTCTCGCCGCTGAACTTGCCCGCGAGCATGCCCGAGCACTCTTCGCAGCTGTTCGCGCGCAACGTGCTCGCGCTGCTCGAGCTCCTTACCGGCGAGGACGGCGCGCTCAATCTTGATTTTGATGACGAGATAATCGCTGGCGCCTGCGTGGTGCGCGACGGTGAGATCGTCAACCCCGGCGCCAAGGCGGCAGTGGAGGCAGCGCAATGATCATCGCAAGCACGCTCACCACGAACCTCGCGATCCTGATCCTCGCTGGCTTCATCGGCTTCGTGGTGATCTCCAAGGTGCCCAACACGCTGCACACGCCGCTGATGTCCGGCACGAACGCTATCCACGGCATCGTGCTGCTCGGCGGCCTGCTCGTCGTCGGGCTCTCGGGCAACGGCGCCTTTAACAAGATCATCCTCGTGATTGCGATCGCCTTCGGCACGATCAACGTCGTCGGCGGCTTTCTCGTCACCGACCGGATGCTCGAGATGTTCAAGTCAAAGCCCAAGGCACCGGGTGATGAGGAGCAGAAAGGGAAGGGCTCATGAGCGCCGTGCTCGCGACGTCATTCCTGCAGGACCAGAGCTTCCTCGACATCCTCTACATCCTCGCCTTCGCGCTCTTCATCCAGGGCCTGCGCGGGCTCTCCGGGCCGACGACGGCGGTCCGCGGTAACCGCATCGCGGCGGTTGGCATGGCGATCGCGGTGATCGCGACGCTACTCAACGTAAACGAGGGCAACTGGGCGCTGATCGTGATCGGCATGGCACTCGGCACCGCGGTCGGCGTGCCCGCTGCGCGTCAGGTGAAGATGACCGCGATGCCGCAGATGGTGGCGCTGTTCAACGGCGTGGGCGGCGGTGCGGTGTTCCTGATCTCGTGGTCTGAGTTCCGTCTCTCAGACGGCTTCACTGCTACCCCCACGTACATAGCGATCTTCTCGCTGTTCGCGGCGATCGTCGGCTCGGTGTCGTTTTGGGGCTCGAACATCGCGTTCGGCAAGCTCCAGGAAATCATCCCCGGCAAGCCGATCACGCTCGGCTCCGGACAGCAGTTCGTGAACCTGCTTCTGCTCTTGATCGCGGTGGCGTGCGGCGTGGCGATCGCCGCCGGGGAACACTCGGAAATCCTGTTCATCGTGATGCTGCTGGCTGCGGCGCTGCTCGGAAACGCAGTCGTGTTGCCGATCGGCGGTGCCGACATGCCGGTCGTGATCTCGCTGTTGAACGCGTTCACCGGCCTGTCCGCGGCGGCGACGGGGATCGCTCTGAACAACCCAGCGCTGATCGTGGCGGGGATGATCGTGGGCGCGTCGGGCTCGATCTTGACGAACCTGATGGCAACCGCGATGAACCGCTCGATCCCGGCGATCGTGGCGGGCGGCTTCGGCGGCGGGGGAGCGGTGGAGGGCGCGAGCGGCGCGGGCGAGCACGCGGGTACGGTGCGCTCGACGAGCGCGGCGGACGCGGCGATCCAGCTTGCGTACGCCAACCGTGTGGTGATCGTGCCCGGCTACGGCATGGCGGTCGCGCAGGCCCAGCACGCGGTGCGCGAGCTGACCAAGGAGCTCGAGAAACGCCAGGTGGAGGTGAGCTACGCGATCCACCCGGTCGCGGGGCGCATGCCGGGCCATATGAACGTGCTGCTCGCCGAGGCCGACGTCCCCTACGACCAGCTCAAGGAGATGGAGGAGGCCAATCCCGAGTTCGGCCGCACCGACGTCTCGCTGGTGATCGGCGCCAACGACGTCACCAACCCCGCCGCCAAGAACACGCCCTCCTCGCCGATCTATGGCATGCCGATCCTCGAGGTCTCAGACAGCAACTCGGTGATCGTGATCAAGCGCTCGATGAACCCCGGCTTCGCGGGCATCGAAAACGAGCTCTACTACGACCCCAAGACCACGATGCTCTTCGGCGACGCGAAGTCGGCGGTCAGCGAGATCACCGCCGAGCTCGGCCAGATTTGATTTAGACCCGCCCACCCGACCCCCGCCCGCCCTCTGCCAGACTCACGGGCGTGATCGAGCGCAGCCAGGCCCTCGCGGCGCTGTCGCAGGACGAGTTCGACGTGGTCGTCGTCGGCGGCGGCATCACCGGCGCGGGCGTCGCCCTCGACGCCGCCGCGCGCGGCTACAGCGTCGCGCTGCTGGAGCGCGCGGACTACGCGTCGGGGACCTCGAGCCGCTCGAGCAAGCTCGTCCACGGCGGGCTGCGCTACTTGCAGAACTTCGATCTCGGGCTCGTGCGCGAGGCGCTGCTCGAGCGCCAGCTGATGGTCGCGCTCGCGCCGCATCTCGTGCATCCGTTGCCGCTCGTGGTGGCCGCCTTCGAGGGTGCGCGTCCGGATCGTCTCGTGGGGGTGGGGCTGAACCTCTACGACGTTATGTCGGTCGACCGCGACCGCCTGCGCTCGCGACGGAGCAAACGCGCGCGCAGCGAGCGCGAGCAGGGCAATCAACCACCCCAGACTGTTGAGGGCGCCTCCTGGAGTCCCGAGCGCCACCGCGTGATCTCAGGCGATGAGGTCCTCGAGCTGCTGCCTGCCCTCGCAGCGCGCGAGCCGACGAGCGGCTACCTGTTCTATGACTGCCAGACCGATGATGTCCGCCTCGTGCTCACGGTGCTTGGCGAGGCCGAGCGCTTCGGCGCGGTCTGCGCCAACCGCCTCAACGTCTCGGGATTGTTGGAGAAGGACGGACGCACGCGGGGCGTGCGGGCGCTGGACACCGAGAGCGGCGCCGAGCTCGAGGTGCGTGCCGCGAACGTGATCAACGCGACTGGCGTGTGGGCCGATCAGCTACGCCCGGACGAGCTCCACGACGAGGCCGAGCTGCCGCGCATAAGGCCCAGTCGTGGCACGCACCTGATCCTGCGCCACGAGGACCTGCCGCTGGTGGGTGGCGCGATTGTCCCTGCAGGCAACGGGCGCACGATCTTCGCGCTTCCCTGGCTAGGACGAACGCTCGTCGGTACCACCGATAACGACTACGAGGGGGACCTCGAGCACGTGCAGCCCTCCGCTGAGGACATCGACTACCTCCTGGAGGCGGTGAACGACTTCTTCGGCGCCGCTCTGAACACCGGACATCTGGCGGGAGCCTTCGCTGGGGTGCGTCCTCTGATCTCGACTGGCGACCCGAAGAAGTCGGTCGACATCTCGCGCAAGGCGGAGCTGTATGAGACCTCGAGCGGAATGATCACGATCACCGGGGGCAAGCTGACGACCTGGCGGCGGATGGCGAAGATGACAGTTGACCGCCTCGTCGAGCGCGACGCGCGCGACGCTCCATGCCGAACGCACGAGATCCCGCTGGGCCAGGCGATATCCGCCGATGAGCTACCCCGTGTGGAGGGCGTGCCGGTGGAGTCCTACGCTGCGTTGGCAGCGCGCTACGGCGACGCCGCCCATCAGGTGCTGGCGATTGCAACCGAGCAGAGTCCCGCCCACCCCGAGCTTGTCCAGCCGATCGTTAAAGGCCTGCCCGACCTGCTGGCCGAGGTCGCGCTCGCGGCTCGCAACGAGCAGGCACGCAGCGTCGGCGACGTGCTCCTGCGCCGTACGCGCTTGGGGCTGCTGGCCGCACGCGAGCTGAGCACCGGGGATGGGGTGGTGGGCAATCCGATCAATCGAGTTGCCGGCGTGCTGGCGCGCGAGCTCGGCTGGGACGAGGCCCGCCTGGCAGCCGAGCTGCAGGCCTTCGCGGCCGAGGCCGCCGCCGAGGGTATCGTCGCCGAGACCGCCCGTGCCTCCGCGGGCACGAAGGCGCCGCCGGCAATGCCATGAGCGCACCCGCGCGCAGCTTCCAGGCAGGCGAGCTGGGAATCGAGCTCGGCGGGGCGGGTGGGCCTCTAATCATGGGGGTCGTGAACGCCTCACCTGACTCTTTCAGCGACGGCGGCCGCCACGTGGGTCTCGATGCCCAGCTCGCGCTGGCCCGTGAGCTACACGGCGCCGGGGCGCAGATCATCGATGTCGGCGGTGAGTCAGCCTCGACCGGTCGCCCGCCCGTTGACGCGGTGGAGGAGATCGAGCTGGTTGCGCCGCTGATCGAGCGTGTCGCGAGCGAGCTCGACGCGATCGTCTCGGTGGACACTTACAAGCCTGCCGTCGCCCGCGCCGCGATCGCCGCAGGCGCGCGGATCGTCAACGACGTCAGCGGCTTGCGCGACCCGGAACTGGCCACCGTCTGCGCCGAGCACGGCGCTGGGCTCGTGCTGATGCATACCCGCGCCGCGCCGCGCGAACGGCTGCAGGACCCAGAGCTCTACGGCGAGATCGTCGGTGAGGTGCTCGCCTTCCTCGCCGGGCGTATCGAGATGGCGCTGGCGGCCGGCATGCGCCAGGAGCAGCTCGTGCTCGACCCCGGCCCCGACTTCGCCAAGACGCCCGCGCAGACGATCCAGCTGCTACGCGGCCTCGAGCGCCTGCACGAGCTGGGTCGCCCGCTGCTGCTCGCGATCTCGCGCAAGGACTTCATCGGTGCGCTCACCGGGCGCTCCCCGCGCGATCGCCTCGCGGGCACGCTCGCCGCGCTCGGCTACGGGCTCGACCATGGCGCGCACATCTTCCGTGTGCACGACGTCGCCGCCTGCGCGGATTTCATCACGGTTCGCGCGGCACTTGCGGGCGAGTTCGAGCCGGGCAGGGATCTGGCTCTGGGTGAGGAAATCCGCTACGAGCGCTAGGCTGCAAGATCACTAAGAAACGTCCGAAAGCTCCTGAATCTCCCCTCAGACGGAGTTGTAGCGCGATCTGAGGAGATTCGGACGGTTTCTAAACGGGTGCCGGTCGCTGCTCAACGCGACCGGGCGCCAACCGCCCAATCCGAAATGAAGGAGAAGCACATGTCAGTACTCGACCGCTCCGAGCTACAGGAAAGCCCTCTCGCCGACCTGCATGCAATCGCCGACCAGGTCGGCCTCGATGGTTTCAGGAGACTGCGCAAGGCCGAGTTGATCGACGCGATCCTCGGCGAGTCGGGGGCGGGCTCCGATAAGCGGCAGGACTCCGGTTCGCCCGCTGAGGATCCGGCCAAGGACGCGCCCGGGGATGGCTCCTCTGGCCGGTCGGATACTCCGAGCAACGCAGCCGGGAGCGGTGCTCGCAAACGTCGCGCACCTCGCTTGCGGCGCGCTGTGAAAGATGAGGCGCAGGACGCATCCTCAGCTGGGCGTGAGTCCCCGGCGTCATCGTCCGCGGCTTCCTCTCGCCGCGACGGCATGGCTGACGAGCGCAGCGCGGAGGGCGTGGTCGAGCTGTTGGGCAACGGCTCGGCATTTCTGCGTGTCAATCCGCCCGAGCCCTCCGACGAGGACGTTTACATCTCCGCTGCGCAGGTGCGCCGCTGCGAGCTCGTCTCCGGAGACAGGGTGAGCGGGCCGGTACGGACGCCCCGCCGCTCGGAGCGCTACCCCTCGCTGGTACGCATCGACAACATCAATGGGGCATCCGCCGACGCCGTCTCGGATGGCGCCCGTTACGAGGACCTCCCGGTTTCCTACCCAAGCGAGCGGCTCGCACTGGGCTCGAAGGACCCCACGCTCGAGGCCATCGAGTGGCTCGCCCCGCTGGGCCGCGGCTCGCGCGCGGTGATCACCGGCGCTGCGCACGCCGGCAAGACCGAAACCGTGCGCCGTCTGCTGGAGGCGCTCTCCGGTCGCGAGGATCTCGAGGTGACGCTAGTCCTGGCCGGCGCGAGACCGGAGGAGATCGCGGAGTGGCAGGAGGGCTCCGGGCGGGCGGGGATTCCATCTCCCGTCGCCGCACTCAGCTTCGCCGCCTCGGCGGATTCGCAGGGACAGGCAGTCGAGCGTGCGGTGGATGCTGCCAAGCGCGTGGCGGCACGCGGGGGACACGCGCTGGTGCTGATCGACAGCCTTGACGGCTTGCAGCCGCAGGCTGCACGCAAGGCGCTTGCGGCCGCCCGCAACCTGCGCGACAGTGGCTCGCTCACCGTGATCGCCACTGCCACACGTCCGTTCGGAGGCGAGACGACGGTCATCGCGCTCGATGTGGCTCTTACCTCCACCGGGCGCCAGCCGATCCTGGATCTCGCGGGCAGCGGCACGCTCAAGGCCGAGCTGCTAGTGGGCGAGGATGGCGCCAAGGCCATAACCCAGGCGCGTGCGGCGGCCGCCGAGGCGGCGAGCTAAGCGGCAGGCGATAGCTGGTCAAGTGATGCAAGGACGCAGTGAGCGAAGTGTGCTTTGCACACGAGCGATCGAGGACGCCGCAGCGCGCCGGGCCAGCTATCGCCTGTAGGCGACCCGGCCCCACGAGGGCTCCGGCGCAAGCTCGATCGGCTGACCGCTGCGATCGATCTGTACGTAGGCGAAGCTGCCGGTCTCTTCGTTGAAAGCGACGCTCAGCTCGCCCTCGTTGACGCGCTGGTCGAGCCAGGCGCCGCGGAACACCAGACGGCGCATCCAGTGGACCAGCGAGCGCTCGGCCGGGCCGACCAACTCGGGCCAGCAGTCGTTTACGTGCTCGCCCAAAGCCGAGGCGGGATCGAGGATCTCACCGTTGACCGCCAGGTTGACGAGGTCTTCGAGCTCGCCATCACCAAGGCGCCCGCCGACGAAACCGAGCTTCAGCGCCGCCTGCTCGCAGCGCTCCGAGAAGTCCTCCTCGTTGAAGGTAAAGCGCAGCTCGCCGTATTCGAGGACGAAGTCCTCTCCCGAGTCGTAATTTCCGCGGCGTGACGTTTCCATGTCATAAGGCCGGGAATTGGTTTTGATCGGAACCCACTCACCCAGCGTCGGGATCATAAGCCGGGCTCCTGCATTGCTGACTGTTGTGAATGGGATTTTGCATCGCAGTTTGAGCCCCCGCGCACCCCGCGCCTGCATCACACCCCTCGCTGAGCAGGTGACGGTGATGGGCGGAGGTGGGCCCCGATACGCTCCCCGCCGATGGCACGCCTGACCGAGCATGGACTGCGCCGCTCCGTGGGCGTCCCTGGGCTGTTCGCCACTGCCTACGGCAATGTCGGCTCCTCGATCTACTACGCGCTTGGCCTTGTTGCCGCCCACGCGCTGGGACTCACTCCGCTGGTGTTCGTGTTTGCGGGTGGGTTATTCGCGCTTACGGCGAAAACCTATGCCGAGGGCGCCGCGATGTTTCCCGAAGCGGGCGGCTCCTCTTCGTTCGCGCGCCACGCGTTCGACGACGTCGTCTCGTTCTTCGCTGGCTGGGCGCTGAGCCTGGACTACATCCTCACGATCGCCATCTCGGCGTTCTTCGTCCCCCACTACCTGAGTGCGTTCCCCGGCCTGCATGCGCTCAATCACAACCCCGGCGACATCGTCGGAGGGTTGATCGTCGTTGTCCTGCTGACCGCGCTGAACGTCCGCGGCCTCGGCGAGTCGGCCAAGCTCAACTTCATACTCGCGATCCTCGACCTGAGCACGCAGATCCTGCTCGTCGGCGTCGGGCTCGTGCTCGTCTTCAACCCAACGCTTTTGATCCACCAGGTGCACCTGGGCAGCGTGCCGAGCTGGCACGAACTGATTTTCGCCCTCTCGCTGGCGATGCTCGCCTACACCGGCATCGAGACGGTGGCGAACATGGCGGAGGAGTCGCGGGACCCCGGCCGCCAGGTCCCCAAGGCGGTCAACCTCGTAGTGCTGGCAGTGCTCGGCGTCTACGCCGGCATCTCGGTGGTCGCCCTGTCGGCTTTGCCCGTCGTCCACCACGGCGTCGGCTATAGCGCCGCCCTGGGCGAACACTTCAGCCATCCCGGCTATGCGACGGGGCTGGGTGGCCTGTTCCAGAACGACCCGGTGCTCGGGATCATCTCCCGGCTCGGCCTGCACGGCACGGTCCTGCACTTCGCTCAGTACTACGTCGGCCTGCTCGCCGCGACGATCCTGTTCATCGCCACCAATGCGGGAATGATCGGGATCTCGCGCCTATCGTGGTCGCTGGCCGAGCACCGGCAACTGCCCAGCTTGTTCTCACAGCTGCACCCGAAATTCCGCACGCCCTGGTTCACGCTGATGTTCTTCTCGGCGCTCGCGGGCGTGCTGATCCTCTACGGCAACACCAACGTGCTCGGCAACCTCTACTCGTTCGGGGCGATGCTGTCGTTCACGACCGCTCATGTCGCGGTCATTGCGCTGCGCATCAAGGACCCCGACCGTGAGCGTCCTTACCGGATGCCCTGGAGCGTGCGCATCCGCGGCGCTGAGATCCCGATGACCGCTGTCGTCGGCGGCCTCGGCACCGCCGCCGCGTGGGTCGCGGTGGTCGTCTTCCACAGCGAGGCGAGGGTCGTGGGCATCCCGTGGATGATCGTGGGGATGGCCGGCTATTTCTACTATCGCCATCGTCAGGGGCTCGACCCACGCAAGCACTACCAGATCGAGCGCGCCGAGCGACCAGCGGACTTCGAGGAGCTCGAGTACAAGACCGCGCTCGTGCCGATCTTCGGCGAGGACATCAGCGCCACCGCCCTCTCGAGCGCTGCCAAGCTGATCGGCGAGGACGGCGTCGTGTACGCGATCTTCGTGCTGCCCGTGCCCAGCCAGCTCTCGCTGGAGGCGGGCTTGGAAGACGAGGAGGCTCAGGGCCGCTCGGTGTTGGAGAGCGCGCGGATACAGGCTCGGCGGAGGGGGATCAAGATCCACACCGGACTGATCCGGACACGCAACCCCGGAGCAGCGATCGTTGAGGAGGCTCAGCGCGTGGGTGCGGACGTGATCTACTGGTCCGCGATCCACGCCCCCACCGGTGAGCAGCGGATCGGCCCAACCGCCGCCTACCTGCTCTCAAAGCGCCCTTGCCGGATCATCATCGAGACCGAGAACCGCCGCACGCGCACACCCATTCCCGCGCCGGCGCCGGCCTAGCTGAGCGCGGAGCGCAACGCCTCATCCAGCTCGGGGTGGCGGAAGCTGTAGCCGAGCACGAGTGGCTTGGCGGGCATCACGCGCGCGCCGGTGGTCACGATCCCGGCCATCTCGCCGTAGAGCAGTCCCAAGACGACGCCGGGCACCGGCAGCAGCGAGGGCCGGTGCAGCGCACGACCGAGGGCGCGGGAGAAGTCGCGACTACAGACCGGTTCGGGCGCGGTGCCGTTGACCGGTCCCGACCAGCGCTCGTCCTCCAGGGCGGCGCTCATCATGCCGATCAGGTCCTCGCGGTGGATCCAGGACATGTACTGGCTTCCCCCCGCCACCGGCCCGCCCAAGCCGAGCTTGAACGGGGGCAGCATCTTCGCAAGCGCTCCGCCTCCACGATCGAGCACCACGCCTGTGCGCACCCGCACCACGCGCATCCCCAGCGCCGAGGCCTTCATCTCCTCGGCCTCCCATGCCACACACGCCTCCGCCAGGAAGCCGCTTCCTGCTGGCGCATCCTCGTCGAGCGGCTCTTCGCCGCGCGCGCCGTAATAGCCAATCGCCGAGCTGGCGATCAGCGTCCGCGGGCGCGGCTCGGCGTTTGTGAGACCGTCAAGCAGATGGCGGGTGCCCGTAACACGGCTTGCACGGATCGCCTCCTTCGCGCGGGCGGTCCAGCGCTGGGCGACATTCTCCCCGGCGAGATGCACCACAGCGTCGCGTCCTTCCAGGGTCTCCACCGGCGCCGGTTCGTTCAGCAGATCCCACTTGACCGTCTCCGCCGGGGATGACCCGCTCGCGCTGAACATCTCCCTTGCGCGGTCGGGGTTGCGCGACAGGACCGTGACCTCTACGTCGTGCTCACACAGCTCGGCGACGAGTGCCGTGCCGATTAGTCCAGTGGCTCCTGTGATGGTCACACGCAAGGGCATCGTCACCCTTGTTGTTGTACACCCATCGTGTCGCCTTGGGCGAACCCGACCTCCTGGCCGGCTTGCGCGGTGCCGGCCGCACGGGCCTCGTCGGCTACGGCGGCGGCGACAGCGGGCGCGACATCGCGGTTGAACACCGACGGGATGATGTAGTCCTCGCGCAGTTCGTCGTCGGTGACGATCGCGGCTATCGCACGGGCGCCAGCCATCTTCATCGCCTCGGTGATCGCTGGCGCGCGCACGTCCAGCGCTCCGCGAAAGATCCCCGGGAAGCACAGCACGTTGTTGATCTGGTTGGGGTAGTCCGAGCGGCCTGTTGCCATGATCCGCACGTACTGAGCAGCCTCCTCGGGGATGACCTCGGGATTGGGGTTGGCCATCGCGAACACCATCGCGTCCTTGTTCATCCGCGATAGCGCTTGAGCAGGCAGTACCCGGGCGCCGGATACACCGATCACCAAGTCAGCTCCGTCGATTACGTCCGCCGGCGCACCGGATCGGCACTCGGGGTTGGTCACCTCGGCATACCAGCGCTTTATCTCGTTGAGCGATCCCTGCTTGTAGTCCTCACGCTGGACATGAAGAGCGCCTTGAGAGTCTGCGCCGATGATTTGACGCACGCCCGCCTTGAGCAGGATCTTGGTCACGGCGATCCCAGCGGCGCCAAGTCCGATGACCAGCACCGAAAGATCCTCCAAGCGGCGGCCGGTGAGCTTCACGGCGTTCAGCAGGGCCGCCATCACGACCACGGCGGTCCCATGCTGGTCGTCGTGGAAGATCGGGATGTCGAGGGCCGCCTTCAATCGCTCCTCGATCTCAAAGCAGCGCGGGGCGGAGATGTCCTCCAGGTTGATCCCCCCAAAGGCGGGCGCGATCAGTGTGACGGCGCGGACGATCTCATCGGTGTCCTTCGTGTCCAAGCACACCGGGAAGGCGTCGACGCCCGCGAACTCCTTGAATAAGCAGCACTTCCCCTCCATCACCGGCATCGCCGCCCGCGGGCCGATATCGCCCAGGCCAAGCACCGCGGTGCCGTCTGAGACGACCGCGACGGTATTGCGCTTGATCGTGTACTGGAATGCCCTGTCTTCATCCTCGGCGATCGCCAAGCACACGCGCGCCACGCCGGGGGTGTAGGCCATCGAGAGGTCATCGCGTGTCTTCAGCGGATGCTTGTTGTGCTGTTCGATCTTGCCGCCGACGTGCAGCAGAAACGTGCGGTCGATCGTGTCGATCACGCGTGCGCCATCCACCGCCGCGATCGCGGCGAGGATCTGTTCCCAGTGCTCCTGATCTGAAGCGTCCACGACGATGTCGCGCACGCTGTGGTCGGAGTCCATCTCGATCGGGTCAACGGCCACCACCATCCCCCCGGACTCGCCGATTGCGCTGGTCAGTTGCGCGAGCGTGCCTGCGGTGTCGTCGATCTCGACGCGAATCGTCAGGCGGTACTGCGCGCTTGGGGTGACGCTGCTCACGGAGGTTGACTCCTGGGTCGAAGGCGACGTGGACGGGGCGGCTCGGCATCTTATTTACTTGCCCTCCGTGGCCTGCCTTCCGACCAATAAGGTGATCGATGTGCCCGAACTCGAGCGACGACGAAGGACCGGGTGAGGATGAGCCCCGCCGCGCCTAGCGCCGAGCACCAGGAGCGACGCCTGTTTCTGATCGACGGGCCCAGCCTCGTCTACCGGGCCTTCTTCGCGCTGCCCGAGTCGATCGCGACCTCCACTGGCGTACCCACCAATGCGATCTTCGGGTTCGCTTCGATGCTCGTCAAGATCATCACCGAGTATGGCGTCGGCCCGACGGTCGTCGCCTGGGACGCCGGCAGCTCCGGGCGCACCGAGGTCTACTCCGAATACAAGTCGGGGCGCCGCTCGCGCCCGGACTTGCTCAAGCAGCAGTGGCCCGCAATGGAACCTCTCGTCGAGGCCTTTGGCTACAGCAACGTCAAAATCGAGGGCTACGAGGCTGACGACGTGATCGCCTCGATCGCCGAGCACGCGCTGCTGGCTGAGCCGCCGGTGCCCGTGATGATCGTCACCGGCGACCGCGACGCCTTCCAGCTGATAGATCGCGACGGCGTCGTCAAGGTGATGGCGACCTCACGGGGGATCACCGATACGAAGGTCTACGACCGCCAGGCGGTGATTGATCGTTATGGCATCGCGCCGGAGCTGATCCCCGACTTCTACGGGCTGAAGGGGGACACCTCGGACAACATCCCCGGTGTCCCCGGGATCGGCGACAAGACCGCCAGCGAGCTGATCCAAAGCTACGGCACGCTCGAGCAGGTGCTCGCCCGCATAGACGAGATCAAAGGTGCTAAGCGCAAAGAGAACCTGATCGAGCACGCCGAGAACGCGCGCATCTCAAAGCAGCTTGCGACCGTACAGCGCGATGTCGCCGTCGACTTCGATATCGCCGCCGAGTCCATCCGCGAACCCGATCGCTCGCGCGTGCGCGAGGTCTTCCGCGAGTACGAGCTGCGCGATCCGCTGAGGCGCCTGGAGGAGGCGCTTGGCGATCCGCAGCTGGCTGCGCCCGCCCCTGCAGCG
>DASZFC010000033.1:0-12273 GCA_035940195.1 Solirubrobacteraceae bacterium | reverse complement strand
ATGGCTCGTTGGGTTCATGCCGGGCACGCTATCCAGCGCTTGGGATGAAACTCTCGCCCGGCCCGGCGCAGCCGCTGCAGGTCAACGTCGTCGGGTAGCCCTTCAGTCGTTGCGCCCGACCAGCACGACCACGCGCGCGACAGACCCGAACATCGACAGCGCGCCGCCGCTAAGCGCGGCCGGTGCGGGTGCGTGCAGCGCTCTGCTCACACGCGCTGCGAGTGCGCGCGCGCCGGGGCCGTAGAGCACGTCGTCGTGTGCTCGGTGGCCGGTGACCGCGGTGCCGAGGATCGTCGCGCTCACCGGCGAGGAATGCGCGTGCAGCCTGGCCGCGACGCTCTTCAGGCGCGGTGTGCTGGCGAGCGGACCCTGGCTGGAGGAGTACAGGCCGGTTTGGTCGACGAGCACGACTGACGCGAGCGGGCGCGTCATCGCCGCGGGCAGGTTCGTGGCCTGGCCGGCCGCGCCCAGGCTTGCGCTCACGCTGCCGCCGTAGACGCCGCCGAGCGCCGGGAAGGTGGCGCTGCCGTGCTGGAAGCTGACCTGCACCGACCCCGTGCCCGGCGGGGCGAAGCCGGACACGAGCAGCTGACCGCCCCGCTTCACGGTCCTCGGCGGGTTTGAGCCCTGAAGCTTTTGCGGGTCCAGACAGTCGAAGCTCTCGAGCGCGAGCTGCGCGTAGAGGAGGACGCAGTCCTGCGGATCGTAGAGCTGGCCGCCGGGGGCCAGGCCGCACCCCTGTCCGGGTATCACCCACCAGGCGGCTGTGCTGGTCGCGTCCCACAGGACGCTGTGCTGATACCAGGCGTAGGCGACCTGGTTGCCCCATTCGCCCGAGGCGCGGGTTTCGGCCCACTGCGGCAGGGCCTCCTCCGGCCAGCGCGGGTTCTTCAAGAACGGCGCCGCCGCGAGCAGCGAGGACGGCGGCGACCCGGACGCCTGATAGGGCGCACCGCCTGTGCAGACGTCCGCGGATGCCACCGGCGCTCGTGAAAGGCTGAGCGCGAGTGCGGCGAGCGCCAAGGCAAGCATCAGCATCGGCTTCTGGCGTTGGGCAGGAAACCTCACGGCAACGCTCGCTCAGCCGGCGATCGTGAAGTGGAGTGCATGAGGCCCCCGAGCCCGAGCACTCGTCCTATGTATCTGACAAACATGACCATGATGGGCTCCTCACTCGCCGAAACGATCATCGCACGATGCTTGTGGGCACGCTCAGCAGAACGGGTCGGTTCGGCTGCAGAAGGTTTGTGCGATGGGCGCTGCGATCTTGCGCCAGCTCACCGTTACGAGCCGCCGCACCCCGTTGGCGTCCCAGTCGACGCCTGTGCCATCGGGGACGGCCGAGGTGATCGATTCGTCACCCGAACTGATGAACCTGTATCGGGCGCTTTGCACTTCTCCATGGCGATAGCGCGTCAGGCGGTCAAGGCCGGCGTTGGCCGACGGGTCACACGCGTGCAGATATGCATACAGCCAGGGCCCGGAGAGCACCGGCGAGACGAACTGAGGCTGGCAGACGTTCCCGGCGCCGCTTGTCTCCTGGTCGATCAGCTCAGGGCGTCCGCCAAGCGGCTCGAACCAGAGTGTCGTCTCACCGAAGCTCCCGACTACGTTTGTGGTGGCATAGCCGAGTTGCTTGCCGTTGAACGTCAGACCGGTGATCAGCCCGGTCAAGCCTCGCGGCCAGGCTTCTGGACCGCCTCCCCTGGAGACGGGGAGCGTCTGCGATTGGAGCTTGCGGCTGCCGATGCTCCAGGCGAAGAGGTTGTCGGGCCGGTGATTCCCGCCCGCGGGGTCCTGGCGCAGGAACACGAGCTCGTTCTTCCAGATCGCCGGCTCGTGCAGCGAACCGCCACCCGGGGGAGTGAGCGTGCGCTCGATCGCCCCGGCCACCCCCAGCTCGAGCTCCGCGATGTGGCATCCCTTCGCGGCCGCGGCGTTCGCGCAACGCGAATAGACCGCCGCCACTCTCGAGCCGCTGGGGCCGAGCTCGACGTCGAACGGCGTGGCGCTCTCTGCTACCGGCGCGAGCGAGATCGCGCCCTGGGGGGAGCGCAGGGCGAGCGCGTAGTACTTCGTCGTCGCGTCCGCGCGGCTCCACGCGGCCCAGCCGCCGTATGCCGCCACCGATAAACCGTTTGGATCGAGCACAGCTGGAGCCGCCGCGCCAGCCGGGGCCGTGAAGCCCGCGAGCGAGATCGTGAAGAGCGCGGCGGCCGCGACCACGCGACAGGCGCGGCGTGTGCGTCGCCTCAGCAGCATTTGCGCCTCACGCCGACGGGTCCAGGTACTCCTGGGATTCGTAGCTGTAGGCGAGGAGCGCGCTCCCGCCGCCCGCGCCCGCGACGACCGCCCCGCTGCCCTGGATGCCTGTCGCCAGCGGCGGCTGCCAGCTGGAGCCACCGGTGTTGCTGTAGTCGAGCACCACGCCGCGGCTGTCCGACCACGCGGCGTAGAGGCCGCCGCCAGCGTCGGTGCAGGCGCTCAGCCCGGACGGGCCGGTGAGCGTGACGGCGGTCTCGTCGCTGAGCAGAACGGGCGCGGTGAAGGTGTGGGTCGTGCCGTCGAAGGCTCGCCAGTAGACGCCGTCCGGTCCCGCGCCTTCCAATCCCGCGCCCTCCGCGTCGATCACACCGATCGCGCCGCCGCCCGGACCGCCGCCGGCCAGCACCGGCGAGTTGGCCTGGCAGGCGATACCTTTGAAGGCCGGCCAGGCCGCGGTCTGGAGCGCCGCGGGTGTGCCGATGACGAAGCTGAAACCGGTCTCTTCCATCCCCCCGCAGCCTTTCGCCGCACCGCCGACGGCCACGGCGACGTATTTGCCTGCGCCGGCAGGGGCCGAGGCGAGTTGGGCGCCATCGGCGAACTGTTCGGCGAATTCGCCTTTCGGTTCGATCTTGGGCGTGGGGCCTGGCGCCGGCGCCGCGAGCGTGAAGTCCGTCGCGCCTTTGCCGAACGGGTAGCTGTCGCCGTAGGTGAGGATGTCTGTTTCGTCGAGCGCGACCGCACCGGCGGCCGGCATGTCACCGGCTTCCTGGCTCTCGGCGAGCAGTTTGCCGCCGTTTGCGAGCCCCTGGCCGGGCGTGCCGAACATGGCGCCGCCGGCTGGTGAGCTCCAGGCGATGACGCCGTTGGCGAACGCGTAGCCGCCGAGCACCGCTTTGTTGGCTCCGTCGACGTTGGTGAGCACGACCACCGTGCCCGAGGGCTGCACGAGCACCTTGGCGGCGAAGTAGGCGGGTTCGGCCGGAGCTTTGGAGGCCAGCGGATCGGTCAGCTTGTACGGGCCGGCGCCGCCGTTGCAGGTGGCCGCACCGGCTGGCACGACGCACAGGTCGACGACGTCGACGCTGGCCGGGTCCTGCCAGGCCACGTATGTCTCGCCGCTGACCGGGTCATACGCGATCGACGGGTGCGCCGAGCCGGGGCCGAGGTCGATCCCCGGGTTCGGTGGCGGAGCGGGCGCGGGCGTGGGCGTGGGCGTGGGCGCCGGCCCTCCGGAGGGTCCCGGCGGGGCCGGTTCGTTCTGGGGTTCACTCAGCGGTGGTCCAGCTCCGGCCACTTCTTGCAACTGCGCATCGCCGCTGGCGTAGGTGCTCTGGCCTGTGGCGGCTACGTCGTACTCGCAGTCGTTCAGCAGTGCGCGGTTGGTGATCCCCTGTTCGATGCACGTCGCCGCTGCCTGCTGGGCGGCCGTGGGAGACGCAGAGCCGAGGAAGAAGCTCTGCTCGGGGTAGCCGGCGATCGTGTAGGAGCTCGTGCTCTTGTGGCGCGCGTATGTGAACAGCGATTCCTTCTGGCTGATGCGCCAGCTGCCCCCGAAGTCCTGGTAGAGGATCTTGCTGTCGGTCGGGTCGAAGGGTCCGTCTTCGATCGTCCGGGCGCTGTAGCGGGTGCCCTTGCGGCTCTCGAACTCGCTGGCCTGCGACGCGCCCGCGTTGCCGAGCAGGCCGGTGATGTGTCCGAGCCGGGCGCGCGCGAGCTTCACCGACACCCATAGCCACGGCGTGTAGCGGCCTTGTGCGCGCAGCCCGAGCAGCGTCTTTGCCGTGGCGGTCGTGCCGTCCTTCCAACGGACGGTGAGGGTCACTATGTGGTAGCCGCCCTTGACCGTCTGCTCGGTGCTCGAGAACGAGCCGCCGCCGCTGAGCTTGCCGCTCTTGGAGTGCGTCGTGTGGTGGTTCACGTACAGGTTCAGGCTCAGCCCGTTGGTGAGCTCGACCTCGAAGATCGCGCTCCCCACGCGCATCGCCGCGGCGCTGTCGTAGGCGAGCGAGCGGGAGTGCGGGATCGGCTGCTGGCGCACCTGCACCTCGAGGTCATGGCTGCTGGTCGACTTCACGAGCGTGAACTCGCCGGCGGCCTGGAAGTCGAAGGCCTGGTTGCCGAACGAGAACAGATGTGGGTCGCCGCCGGTCGTGCCCGTCGTCCCACCGCCCGGGGTCCCTTTGGATTCCGGGCAGAATGAGCTGTTTTGGGCGGCGAAGTAGCTCACGTCGGCGGCGCCTGCAGAGAGCGCGGTGGCCAGGCCGAGCATCGGTTCTGAGGGCAGCCGCGTAAGCGGCGGCAGCGTACTGCGGGCACCCCCTCCGCAGTTCGCCGCGGGCGAGCTGCAGCCCGTGCCGGCGCAGAATACCTTTCCCTTCAGCGCCGCGTTGGTGTAGTTCTCGTGCACGCCGAAGCGGCCGAACACGCCGGGGCCGAGATGGATCTCGATCAGCGGCTCCAGCGCGTTCGGCTCGATCTCGAGCTGGGCTGTCGTGTACGGCTTGAGCACCACGCCGGCATTTGCGCTGACCTTCCTCGCCGTCCCGGGCGGATAGCTCGAGCCGAGGCCGCCGCTGAGCGGGCTGTCGGCCCTCCACGGCGCAGGCGCGCCGGAGATGTTGAGCATGCTCGAGCCCCAGCTGTCGAGGATGTTGGTCTCGTCGCTGCCGATCGCGGTGTTGAAGGCGGTCTGGTCGTGGAAGCTCGCGCCGGCGCGCAGGATCGCCGGGATGTGCGTCCACAATGTCCCGGTCACGTCCTGCAGGTGTCCCCAGAAGCCTACGGCGTCGTATTTTCGAGTGAACAGGGCAGTGGCGGGGGTCGGGATGTAGGTGCTGATCGCTTCAAACGCGTAGGCGATGGGGGTGGCCGGGTAGAACGTCAGGTCGACCCAGCGCGCGAGCCCCTCGATGATCCATTCGTGCTCGTTCGGCCTGTTGTCGGGGGTCGCCATGTCCGGGTCGATCTGGTGCTCGTAGCAATGGAAGACCTCGTGGATCAGCACCTCGCTCTCGGCCGTGGGCTGCGGCTGTGCTGCCAGCCAGGCTTTGTTGACGGCTATCTCGCAAACGGGGCCGTGCTGGGCAAACGTTCCGTTCTCCTTGTCGCGCACGCCGGTTTCGGTGTACTTGACTTCGCCCGGATGCTCAGCCCAGCCGACGGCGAGCGCGGGCATGTCGCGCGCCAAGCGTTCGCCGGAGACGCTTCGCCGCTGCAGGCACTCGCCAAATCGCTGATCGCGACTATCGACTCCTTCGAGGAGGCCCGGCCCCTGTTGATCTCCCTGATGGAGGCGCACGTCAAGGCCATCCATTCGCAGCCTCTGCGTGAGCGCGTAGCCGCCAACCGCCGCGCGGCCGTGGAGCGGATCGCTGGGCTCGTGCGAGACGGGCTCGAGCTCGGAGACCAGCTCCCAGATGCCGAGATCCATGCCGTCTCGGTACTCGTACTCGCGCTCGTCGACGGGTTGATGCTCGGGTGGCTGATCGATCCCGGCGCCACGCCAAGCGGAGAGGAGTTGCTCGACGCCGTGATCGCCACCGCCGGACCGCTCGTCGCCCCTGGGCTCCTCAGAGCGTCAGCGCGTCATTGAAGCGGCTGTCTCCGGGGTAGCGGCGAGCGGCGCGGCGCAGCTTGCGGCGATCGTAGAAATGAGCGGCCCACCAGGAATCCTCGCGGGCGAGGCGCACGGCCGCGAGGATTGCGGGAATCCCGAGCAGCCCAAAGAGGCCGACGATGCTCATGGCATAACGTCCCTTCAGGCAGCCGGTGATCACAATGCAGGCAACTACGATGAGCGGCAGAAGTAGGACCACGAGATCTCATCGGCGCCGCGAGGAACAGCTTTACCTGGCGGCTGGCGGGTATGCCTTTTCGGCCAGGAAAGGCCTAGACCAGGTCGTCGCCGCAGCCAGGCGCCGTCTCAGCGCTCGGGAACGGGGTGCCGAATGGCTGCGGCTTGCTCCTCGCTCGCTCTTCGGCATGGCGCTCGGCGATCAGCTGGTCGGCGAGACTCTGCCTGCGAGGCAGACCCGCGGGCGATCCTCGCCCATGTTCGCTCAGGGTCAGGCGCTGCTGAGTCCCGTCATTGCTGCTGGTGCGGACCATGCCGGGAAGCTACTTCGCGCTTGCGACGAAACTCTCGTGCAGGCACTACCGTCTGCCTGGTCCACTGTTTTGAAAAGCGTATGAGGACTCCGAGATTTCCCCCAGGGTGTGCTGTAGCGCGATCTGAGGAGTCCTCAGACGGTTTCTTAGACCAACCGAGGAGGAGGCAATCGTGCCCGCTTCATACACGCACAAGAAGCTCACCGACGTCGAGGACTCGGCACCCAAGTCCGGCTTTGGGGAGTTCCAGGAGGCGCGCTTTGCCAAGGGCGATCTCGAGGGCGAGCACACGGGAGTGAGCCACCATCGCCTCAAGCCGAACAAGCGCCAGCCGTTCGCGCACAAGCACGAGCAGGCCGAGGAGGTGTATGTCGTACTGTCTGGCTCGGGCGCCGTCAAGCTCGATGACGAGATCGTCGAGATCGAGAAGCTCGACGCGATTCGGGTCGCGCCCGGTGTGATCCGTGCGTTCGAGGCGGGTCCGGACGGGCTCGAGCTACTCGCGGTTGGAGCGCGCCACGACGGTGACGGCGAGGTGATCCCGGGTTGGTGGACTGACTAGCGTCAGGCGCCGGCCGGCACACGTGAGGAAAGTTCACCCTCGCAGGGCGGCGATGCAGTTCACCAACCGTGGCCATTGCTGAGATACACACCACTGGTTTGAGTGTGAAACAGACGCTGTGCAGGTTTTTGTAACAGAGTCAAAGTGAAAGAGTAAGGCTCAGATCAAGGTTCAGGTCAGGTTAAGGCTGAGGCTTAGCTTTTGAATGTTCGGGCGGTTAGCGTTTGCCGTGAAACGGTCAAGTTACTGAGTGACCGGGTACGTAGCCGAGAATACAGGTAAAAGACGTTTTTCGTGTGTCAACAATATTCAAAGCACAAAATGGAAGGCGAGAGTGGCACCGCAAATGACAGGTGCTGCGGATCCTTAGATGTGCTTTATCCCTCGTGGTTAGCGTCCCGCCAACCCGGATTGAGGATCCGGGACTGGACGTGAGAGGGAGGGTTAGACAGGTGCACGATTTGTATCTTTTTCGGATGAGGATTCTGCGGCTGGGTAGCTGTCTGCTTCTCGCCGTCCTTGCGGCTGTTGTGATGGCAGCATGCGGGGGTTCCTCTAAAAGCTCCTCCTCCACCGGCACGAGTACGGTTGCGAAGGCGGCGAGCTCGACTACAGCGAGCACCTCGGCTGCCGGAAGGGCCAAGCCTGCGCGCTCACACTCCAACTCGAACGGCGCGAGCGCCGCATTCAAGCGGGCCCTCGAGAGCTACACAGCGTGCCTCGCCAGCAATGGCGTCAAGCTCCCCGCCCATACCGGGCCTGAGCAGAGCCTGAACGGCGTGAACACCAGCACCGCGAGCTACCGACGGGCGCGCACGGCCTGCATACCGGCGCTGACCGCGGAGCTCAAGACCGCAGCCAAGTCATCCCCGGCGCCGGCCGCACCCGCCCCGCACGCCGCCTTGACCGTCAAGGTCCCGGCCTCGGTCACCGCCACCTTGACCCGCTTCACGACCTGCATGCGCGCCCACGGCGTCGGGACATTCCCGCAGCCCAAGGGCGCGACCTTCGACATGACCGGCACGCATATCGACACTCACAGCGCTACGTACAAGTCCGCCGAAGCGCACTGCAACTCGATCCTGCAAGCCCTCGACCAAACAGGCTAAAACCCAGGCGCAAATCACCACGCTTCTCGACACCTATATCAAGGTCCCGGCCGGCTCACCGCCGGGTGCGCCGTTCGAGCCTACAGCCGGATAGACGCCCCACCCCGGACGGATACCGCGGCTGGTTGAATGCGCCCAGTGTTCTATGCCTTGAGCATGCGGCGCATTGGGTTCGCGCTTCGGTTACGCTACGTGGTAGCTGGAGAGTGGAGGGCGTAGCTAGGAGTGGGGAAGGGGTTGTAGCTATGGGAGAGGGGAGCGACGTGGCTGTGAAACAGGGGAGCGCGCCGGAGCGCCGCGCGCAGGCGCCGATGACCTCGGCGGTGAACTGGGCTCTGCTTGGTCTGATCATCGAACGCCCGAGCTATGCATACGAGCTCGCGCAGCGCTTCGAGCGCATATACGACGACGTGCTGTCGCTGGCAGGCACCTCACACGTCTATATTGCGCTCAACGCACTGAAGGGCAGATCACTGGTCGAAGAAATCCCGGGAAGCGGGACGTCGCGCCAGCCCAAGCCCCATTACCGGGCTACCGAGACGGGAAGCGAACAGTACCGGGCGTGGCTCGTTGGGAAGGTCAGCGAGGACCGCCGCCGCCAGCGTCTGTTCGCAGTGCAGCTGGCGGCCCTGACACGCGACCTCCAATCGGCGCTCGAGGTCCTCGCCGGCTGTGAGGCGTGCTTGGAGCCGGCTGGCTGGGTCCCGATACCCATTCCAAACCCCAAGCGTAATGGGAACGGCGCGCCGGGCCACGATGTCTCTGAACTCACCGGGCGGCTCCTGTCCGAGGAGAACCGGCTGGCGATGGCCGCAAAACGCCAGTGGCTGCAGTACGTGCGCGAAGAGCTCGAGGCGCTCGCGAACGGCCGGGCTGGCGATGAGCCAGCGCGGGCACGCCTGAAAGCCCCGCTGCGAGGAGCTGCACGAGTGCGCCGCGCCGCTTGAGGAGAGGAAAGGAAAAGGGAGTGGCTATGGAGGAGGGGAGAAGCGTGGCTGTTGAAAAGGGGAGAAGCACGGACCAGCGGGTACCGGCGGGACCGCCGATGCGCTCGGTGGTGAACTGGGCGCTGTTGGGCCTGATCATCGAACGGCCCAGTTACGCCTACGAGTTGGCGAAACGCTTCGAGCGGACCTATGACGGGGCGATCACGCTGTCGAGCGTCTCGCACATCTACACGGCGCTGGGAGTCCTCCGCGAGCGGGGGTTCGTCGAGGACGTCCCGCTCGAGGGCCGCGGTACGCGCTCCAAGCACCGCTACCGGGCAAGCGGCCGGGGTTTTGAGGAACACGCGCGATGGCTGATCGGGTCGGTGGGTGAGGACCGCTGCCACCAGCAGGTCCTGATCGTGCAGCTCGGCGCGCTCGCCCGGTACCCGGAGCGGGCAATCGCGGTGCTCGACGAATACGAGCAGGCGTGCCTGGCAGAGATGGCCGCCGCGCCCATCGCAGGCAAGGAGGAGCAGGGGCCCGGTGTGATCCGGCTCGTCGCACGCCTCACCCGTGAGGAGACACAGCTGAGGGTTTCGGCAAAGCTCGCCTGGGTGCAGTACGTGCGCCAGGAGTTCATGCGGCTCGCGCAGGAGCCCGTTCGCGCGCCGGCACGCCGGCAGGCGCTACCGGGACGGGCAACGCGAGCGCGCCGTGCCGCTTGAGGTGGGCCCGTCCTCGTGCAACGGCGCGCGGGCGCGCTAGCCTGGAGTAATGCACACCCACGCAGATCGCGGAGCCGGGCGCCGCCGCGTGACGCTGTGACGAGCTTCTTCGTCGCCGGTATCGAATCAGAGGGATCTCGCGCCGAGCAGGCCTACAGCGAGTTGCGCGAGCGTTCGCTGCTCGCCGTCGGTTGCCCTGCGCGGTCGCGGCGGATCTTCAAGCTGGGCTGTCGCTTCGAGGGAGAGGACCGGGAGATCGAGGTCGGCAGGCCGCTCTCGGAGGGTGGCGATGTGGTGGTCGCGATTCTCGACCACGGGCGCTTCGAGGCGTTCTGTGTATATACCGACGATGGTGGCAAGAGCGCGCCGGCGCGTGTCAGTCATCCCGTCTACTCGGTGACTGAGTTCTCGTGAGCGCCGAGGATGCAGCCGGCGCCGCCGAGATCCAGGCCCTCGTGAAGCGGCTCGCACGCCCGCATTCCTCCGGGGGGGATGTCGTCGAGCGCGCGGCGCTACTCGCTTCGGGCTGTGATTTCGCGGCGGTGACGGCGTGGATCGCCGACCACGGCGGCGCGGCCGAGGCGATGGTCGCCGAAGCTCCCCGGCGAGGCTTGCACGGCCCGCGCCTGAGCCTCTCGGGCGGGACCGGGCCGCGGGCTCCGCAGCGCTTCGTGTTGCCAGCCGGCGCGCTGTCCTAGCCCTCCGCGAGGCGGCAGGCTGGACTTAGAAACCGTCCGAAACTCCTCAGATCGCGCTACGGCACACCCTGAGGGAAAATCTCGGAGTCCTCAGACGCTTTCTTAGGGCCCGGTGCGGGGACGCTGGAGAGTGCTACCGTTGGTGGCTCAAGTTGGGCCATCCGCCCAACAACGCAGTGCCAGCGCTCGTAGCCTTTGCTCAGCAATCTCCGCGTTCGCAGCACTACCAACGTGGAGGAAAAGACAATGCCTACTGGCACAGTGAAGTGGTTTAGCGACGACAAGGGCTTTGGGTTCATCACGCCCGACGACGAATCAAAGGACCTGTTCGCCCATCATTCGGCGATCATCGGCGAGGGCTATCGCTCGCTCGCCGAGGGTGCGAAGGTCTCCTACGAGTCCGAGGCCGGCGACAAGGGGCCCAAGGCCATCAACATCCAGCCGGTCTAGACGGGCAGCCATGGCCTCGAGCGGCAAGAAGAAGACCACGATGGCGAAGCTCATGCGCGAGACCCGTCTCCGCGAGCGGCGCATGGACAAACAGGCCCGGAGGCAGGCGCGTAAGAGCGCCCCTTCCGAGGACTGGCTGGGCGAGGCGCTCGACCCGGCGACTGGCGAGCCGCCGGTCGCCCCGGCCGGCGAGCCGGCGGCTCCCGAAGCTGAGCGGGCTCCCTGAGCCGCTCCTCGTTCGCTAGAATCTCCGCCGCAAAGCCGGAGGGAAGTTGAATCTGGGGCGATCGGGGAGGTCCTAACGTGAAGCCGCGAGTCGGTCAGTGTCTGCAGGGTCATCGTGCTGCAGCTGTCGCGTTGATCGCGGCCTTGGCGCTGCTGCTTGTGCCCGCTGGCGCGAGCGCCGCCTCGCCGGTGCTCGAATTCGTGGTCCCGGGCAACACCTTCCCGGTCAGCTTGACCACCGCAAGCGGACGGGTGACCGCGGAAATGGCCGGCTCCGAACTCGTCTTGGAATGCGCGGAATCTCACGGACAAGGCGAAATCACGGGGCCACGCTCAGTCGTGGCGAAATACCAGTTCACCGGGTGCACGGCGCACGAACTGGGCAACCTCACGCCGCACAAGTGCAAGTCCTCAAACGTAGAAGAAGAAATCACCACAGGGCCGATCGAAGCCGATCTCGTGTGGATCGATCAGGCCAAAGACGAAGTCGGCATGCTGCTCAACCCGAACGGCGGCCCCACGCAGCCGTACATCTCCTTCAAGTGCGGAGGAGTGGAAGCCGCAGGCTTTGGGCCCTTCGTCTCCCCGGGGAGTCCGATCAATCAGAACGTCCCAGAATTCACGATGACGCTGAAGCGGTCTGGGAGCACGCAGACCGTCACCGAATACGAAGGCGAAAAAGGCGAAAAACTTCAAGCCGTCCCCACTGGCGAAAAGGAAAAAAATGGCCAGCGGCTCGATACCAGTGTGGAAATGACGGTCGCCGTCCATACGAGCGTGCCGATCGAGGTAAGGGCCATCACGGCTGCCGAAGTCGAAGCCAAGCAGCAAGAAGAAGCCGCGGCGAAAAAACACCAAGAAGAAGCTGCCAAGAAGAAACAGGAAGAAGAAGCCGCTGCAGCTGCGGCAAAGAAACGTCAGGAAGAAGAAGCCGCCAAGAAGAAAGCCGAAGAAGAAGCTGCCGCGAAGAAAAAGCAGCAAGAAGCAGAAAAACACAAATCAAAGCCGCCCACGCGCGGTCAGTTGCTGGCCAAAGCACTGAAGCAATGCAAGAAGGACGTGCGCCATGCAAAGAGGAAGAAGTGCGAAAAGGAGGCTCGGGCCAGGTATGGACCGGTTCGTAAGAAGGTGGTCCGTAAGAAATGACCGGAGTGTTCTTGATTCCTCGCTGTGCAGGAGATGGAGGTAGGTCCTCCGTGG
>DASZFC010000032.1:0-6053 GCA_035940195.1 Solirubrobacteraceae bacterium | reverse complement strand
GTGATGAGCCGCAACACCGTCAGAAGCTTACGACTGGGCGCTGATCATGTGCCGCCGAACTTCGGGGAGTGAGCGGAATGAGCGGTGCGCTCACGCCCGTGTCGTTATAGACGTGTAGCAGCATCGCGAGGTGCCCTTCCTGTTCGGCTCCTCGCACGATCGCGATCTGCACCGTTTCGCGAAGACCTCGTGTTTGACGGGGAACTCAGCGATGGCGCGTCCTTCGCCCATCAGCGAGTCGGGGTGGCAGCCCTGCGGTCCGGACAGATACGGTCCCCCCAGCATGCCTAAACAACAACGGCGGCTTGTCGTGCTGGCCGGAGCGGTTCTCGCGATCTTTGTCGCCGCCTACGTCGTCGCCGGCCTAACGGTAAACAGCGTTATTCAGCCGACCAAGCATCCGCCGCGTTCCTTGAGAGAGCCGGACACGGCCGAAGTGGCGAATGAACTCCGCGAGGATGGAGTGCAAAGGGTGCAGGTGATCACCTCGAAATGCAACCAAACATCACCAGGCCATTGGACGTGCTCGGTGCGCGCCGCTGACGGCCAGAAGGGCACCGTGCAAGCGATCTGGTACGGCCGGGAACGAACGCTGGGGACGACGCTGCTGGCGCCCGGGTTTCGCTAGTCATCAGGCGGCGATCCAGCTCTTGGCTTCTTCGAGCTGGTCCAGTCCGTAGACCTTGACTTCGCCTGGGGTCATCCAGGCGAACAGCTGGAATGCTTTTGCGACCCAATCCACGTCGGTGACGATCGCTGAGCGCTTCCATGCGGAGTGGTGTCCGATGCCGAGCTCGAGTCCGGTCTTGATGTCGTCGAACCAGGCTGTGGGCTCGAGTCCCTCGAAAGCGGTGAGTGTGAAGAGCATCCGGATCTCTCCGGACTCCGCTGCTTCACGCAGGGTCGGCTCGAGGATCTCGCGGTAGTCGTAGCGGGTGAGCTTGCCGGAGGCCCGGAAGCCGATCGTCCCTGCAGGCATGTCATCGATTCGCTCGATCATCACGTTTCCTTCCTCGGCCGCTTGCGTGCGTCCGGCCATCGTGTCTCCTTCGTCTTTCAGAGCCGGGACGAAGACACAACCAGCTTACGCCGGTATACGGGGCTTGTCTGGCTGGGTTGTGTCTTTAGCAGCACGATCAGCGCGAGGGTGCTCAGTGCGTTCGTGTCGCGCGGGATGGCTGCACGCCGGTTGTCATCCTGCTCGTCGTCTGGGCTGTGCTCGCGGTGCGCATGGGCGTGATCGGTGAGTTGGTCTTGCAGTGCTTGGGTGAGCGCCCATGCGTGGGTGTCGAGGTCGATCTTGAGGTCGCTGGGAGTGGCGCTCCAGCCGGTCTGCTCGAGGAGTGCGCGTAGGGCATCCAGGGCTCGCAGGGGCTCTTGGTAGCGCTCCGGGTGGCCGCGCAGGCCGGGTGTCTCCTCAGCGCTCGAGATGTGTTGTGCGCTCAGTGCGATCTGGCTGCGCAGCCCGTCCCGCACCAGATCGGCCATCTCAGCAGGTATGACAACTGTATTCATCATGCCCAGCCAGGATACGACGGATCGGCCTAGATCTGGGGTCCTGCGCAGAATTGATGCAAACTTGGCACAGTCCTGTCACACATCGTGCGACAGGCGGGCGTGCACGCTAGTGCCGGTCGCGTCTATCGCCCGTCGATTCCCTCGAACAGGTCTGCCGCTGAGACGCCGAGTGCCGTTGCGAGCTTGGACACGGTACGCACTCCCGGCTCGCGCTCTGAGCGCTCGATCTTCGGCACATAGCTGGGGTTCAGACCGGACTCGTGGGCCACTCGTTCTTGGCTCCATCCCCGCTGCTTGCGGAGCCGCTTCAGGTTGGCGGAGAAGACGTCCAGCGGATCGCGCATCGCTGCACGATCCTTGACTTATCCCAATCGTGCCAGATACAATTGGGACAGGAAGAGGGGTCCCCGCGCAGGGACGGCCGCGTGGCCGGTGCTCGAGAGCGAACCAGGGAGGCTGGGTCAGACCAGTCATCGCCAAGCACCGAGGCAGGCGCGGTCGCCCCAACCCCGGACGATCAGCTGCTCCGAGAGCACTGGCAGCTGCTGGCGGTCTCCTTGGCCGGGGAGTGCGAGAAAGCTGGCTCAATCAATCATCCCCTCCGCCTAGAGTGCGGTGGGCAGGATACGGCCGTGCTAGCGCTTGAGTGAGTGCCTCCGAGGAACCCGAGTTCGATGGTGAAGGGAAAGCCGCCGCGGGGACAGTGCCCGGGCAGCTTGATGCCGGCGGGTTTGTAGCGGATCTGCTTGCCGTGTACGCGTTCGTAGTAGACGAGGTCTTTGGGGCCGAGCACGAGCTGAATTTCGGCGACGGCCAGGTCCGGGGCTTCGGGCAGCGTCGTAACCAGGGGGACCTGGATCTGCAGCCGGCCCCCGAATGGCCTCGAGCCGGGGAACAGCTGGGTCGGGAGAATGAGCTCGGCGTTCACAGCCGTCTCTTCATAGACGTAGAGGAGCATCGCGAGGTGCCCTTCCTGTTCGGCTCCTCGCAGGATCGCGATCTGAGCGGTTTCGCGAAAGACCTGGTGTTTGACGGGGAACTCGGCGATTGCACGTCCTTCGCCCATCAGCGAGTCGGGGGGGCAGCCCTGCGGTCCGGATAGTTCGAGGGTCTGGGGTGAGCAGGCTTCGATGCCGAGGCCGCTGAGTGAGATGGCCAGGCCCGCGGGGTAGCGTATGCTCGCTTCGGTAAGGGGCGGGGGCAGCAGTTCGGTGGTGGGCGCAATCTGAACGCGGAAGTGCACGGTCGCTGCGTGCCCGAGGATCTCGGGCACGAAAGCGGCGTGGAGGCTCACGGCCGGCGTGGCGAGCGCTCGCGGGGGTAGGCTGACTGCCGCCAGGCATACGCTGGCGGCCAGCAGTGTCCTCAGCGGGAGGGGGGACCGGCGCACGGATTCACCGCGCGATCGGAGTCAGGGTTCTCAATATGAGAGGTTCCCCGTCGTCTGTATGACCACGGCGAACGTTCTGCGGTCAAACGTCCCGTACAGTTGGGTGTGGCCGTGGACGTGCGCGTAGCGGCCGGTGCCGCCGGTTATGAGCAGTGAGCCGTGAAAGCTTTGGTAGCGCCCGGCGCCATGTGGAATGGCGGTTCCGCGGCCCGTGACCGTTCCGCCGGAGGTGTAGATGGTGCAGCGGCCGGTATAGACGGCACCGATGTTCAGGCGGGCTCGCATGTGGCCGGGCAGCGCCCCGGTCGCTGGGCCTTCCTCGGACAGGACGGTTTCTTGCTGATGGATCAGGTGCAGGTGGGCGGTGTCGGTGCCATTGAGCGTGCGGGCGGCATGCGCGCTGCTCTGACGGACGGCGCCGGAAGCTTGGCTGGCCGCGCTGGTCAGCAGCGCCAGGAAGGCCACGATCGTGAGCCTCATCGTGCTGACTCTCCTCTCCGTTCGCTGAGCGCTCTCAGAATATTTTGACACGGGCAGGCTGCCGATGCGCGGGTTCGGCGGGCTTGTGCTGGGTGAGGTCATGTGATCGTGAAACGGTGTTTGGCGGTGAGCACGCGCATGCGCCAGGTGGGCACGGTGACGCGACCCGGCTGCGCTCCGAAGCCGTCGCGTTCGAGCTGGCGCAGGATCTCGCGGTAGAGGCTCGCCGCGAGGGCCATCGCCCGGCGGCCTTCGCGAAGCAGCGGGATGGCGCCTGCGCCTTCTTCGAACAGCGTGTCCGCGCGAGCGATGTGGTCGCGTAGCAGCGCTTCGCGTGCCCCGGGCGTGGGGAAGCCGAAGCGCTCGATCGTGGTGGCGGAGATGTACAGCCGTCCCTGCGCCAGGTCCTCGTCGATGTCGCGCAGGATGTTGGTCACCTGCATCGCTCTGCCGAGCGTGGCCATCTTGCTCTCGCCGGCGGGGTGGTTTGTCCCGAGCATGCTCGCTAGCACGATTCCCACCGAACCGCCCGCCTGCTGGCAGTAGCGCGCGAAGTCGTTCTCGTCCTCGACGCTCGCGCGCGCGATGTCGTGGCGCATCCCCTGACAGAACTCCATCAATGACTCGCGGGGCAGGGGATACCGCCGCGCGAGGCCTTCGAGGGCGCGCGTCTCTGGAGTGTCCGCGTCCTCCCCGCGCGCCCAGCACTCGACCGCCGCCACCCTGTCTGGCGCCCGCGGGTCGTCCTCGTCGACGAGGTCGTCGAGCGTCCGCAGCACGCGGTACAGGCAACCGACATCTGCTTTCAGCGCCCCGGGCAGCAGCGCCAGCGCGGGCGCGAACGTGCTGCGGTCGGCCGCCATCTCATGCTTGCTCACGCGCTCGCTCGTTCTGTGGCGAACGTGGTCTTGGGCTGGACCCCGGAGATGCGCAGCACCGCGATCAGCGAGGCCAGGAGCGAGATTGCGAGCGCGATCGCCAGCGTAGCCAGTGCGAGCTTCCACGCGGGCGTGAACTGGACTGGCGAGCCAGTGGTGTGCGCCAGCCAGCCATCGATCAGGTACTGCCCGGTCAGGCCCGCCCCGGTGCCGATCAGGCATCCGCTGAGCAGCACCGCGCCGCTCTCGTAGAAGATGAGCCTGCAGAACTGGCCAAAGCCCATGCCGATCGATATCAGCGAGGTAAACCTGCGACGGCCCTGCCAGACCGCGGCCATCATCAGGGCGATCACCGACGCGATCGTAGTCACCAGCACGACGATCGTGATGTCGTTCAATCTCTGCAGGGTGCTGCCCAGCACGGCACTGACTTCCGCCCGGCGTTCGCCGGCGGTCTGGACCGTGAGCGCCGAGGAGGGCGCAAGCACTCTTTGAATGAGTTGCTTGCCACGGGCCAGGGTGACGCCCGGTTGCAGTGTGACGGCGAGCTCGGTCGCCGTATGGCTTGCCCACAATTTTGCGTGTTCGGCGCCGTTCATGACAATGGCGCCCGACAGCCAGCCGTAGTTCGCGGTCGTGGCCGCGAGGCGAAAGCTCGTGTTGCCCGCGGGGGTGGGCAGCGTGAAGCGCTCGCCCAGGCGCAGGTGATCTTCGCGGGCGATCGTCTGGCTGATCGCCACCCAGCCGCCTTCGCGCAGGTGTGCATCGGCGGTGCTCAGCGATCCTTCGAGCAGCTGGCTTGGAGCGATCTGCGCCGCTTGCGCAGGCGGCACACCGAGGACCCACACGCGCCGTCCCGGCAGGTCGAGAAACGAGTCTTGCCATGGCAGCACGGAGGTAACGACGCCGAGGCTCTCGAGGCGCCGCTGCGTTTCGGCGTAGGCGAAGGGTTGTGTGGTGTAGACGTTCTCGGCCCCGCCGGGCTTGACCCAGATGCTGGCGCTCGACAACAGGTCCGTCGCGCCCATGCGAACGGCGCTTTGCACGTTCGCCACGGAGCCACCGATCACGATCATCAGGAAAGCCGCGATCGTGCCTGTGGCGAGGAGGGCGACCGGCCTGTTTGAGCCACCGCGCAGCTCGGCGACCGACAGGCGCGTGGCGGGATCGTCTGAGCGCCGCGAGCCCACGCGGGCCACCTCGAGCAGCCGGCGCAGGATCATTGGCAGGCATATGACCAGGCCGATCGCCAGGCCGACGAGCGCGAAGACGGTCGTCCCGGGCGCCAGCGCGGCTACCGCGACCGACAGGCATACCAGCAAAAGACCGCAGGCAAAGACGCTTGCATCCGAGACACGCAGCCTGCCGGCGAGCGACAGGGTGCCGCCGACCGCTCCGGGCTCGCTGGCGACGCCGGCGCGCAGGGACGCGAGCGCCGGCAGTGCCGCCGCCGCGAACGCCGCGACGATGCCGCCCGCGATGGCGATCAGGATCGTCTGCGCCGCGAGCACACGCTGGCCGCCGATCGGGAACGCGGCCGCGATGTACCCAGGGACACTGTGGTAGGCGAGCAGCGAGAGGGCATCCCCCGCGAGCAGCCCGAGGACGCAGCCGGCGAGACCGAGGATCAGCGCGTCGAGCGCGAGCGAGGCGACGATCATCGAGTCCGGCGCTCCCCTCTTGATCAGGTGGACGATGAAGCGCCGGCGCTCGTCGCCTGCCAGGAGCAGCGCGTTGTAAGCGAGGATGATGCCCGCGACGAGGCTGATCGCGCTGAACAGCAGCGT
>DASZFC010000031.1:0-56081 GCA_035940195.1 Solirubrobacteraceae bacterium | reverse complement strand
GTGAACGTGCCGCCGCCGAGCTCCGGTGGCGTGATCGTTCCAGCGCGCACGCGCTCGGCCAGCGCGCGCGTCTCGCGGGCGATCTCGCCGAGCGACTTGGAGTCCGCGTCGAACACGGTCGGCACGACGAGCGCGTCCTGGGCAGCGACCGCCACGCCGACGTTGATCCGCGAGTACAGCTGCAGTTGCCCGTCGCGGTAGCTGCCGTTGGCCTTCGGGTGCTCACGCAGCGCCAGCGCGCATGCCTTGACGACCATGTCGTTATAGGTGGGCGCTGGGTGGGTGGGGATCGCATCCTTCAGCTCGGAGCGCAGCGCTACGCACGCCTCCATGTCGACGTCGGACTGGAGTGCGAAATGGGGAATCGTGGCCTTCGACTCGGCCATTCGCCGCGCGATCGTCTGCTGTGTGCGCGAGAGCTCCACCACCGTGCTCTCGCCCTTCGCCGTCGTCACGCCCGCGGGCGGATGTGCGGGCTGTTGGCCGGTGGTGCTCTGGAGTACATCGTCCTTGACGATGCGTCCGCCGGGACCGCTGCCCCTCACCGCTTGCAGGTCCACCCCGCGCTCGCTCGCGATCCTTCTGGCCAGCGGCGAGGCCTTGACGCGCTCGCCCGCGGAGTCCTTCGCCAGGGGGACCTCACGCGAAGACGCGGCGCCGTTGTTTACCTTGCGCTCCGGGGCCTCTTCCACCGCACGTGCACCGGCATCATCGCTGCTGCCGATATGCGCGATCACGGCCCCGACCGGCAGCGTGTCGCCCTCGGCGGCGATCCTTTGAAGTACGCCTTCCTGATCGGACTCGTAGGTCATGTTCGCCTTGTCGGTCTCGATCTCGACCAGCTCCTGGCCGCGTTTCACGAGCTCCCCGTCGGCGATCAGCCAGCTGAGGATCGTGCCCTCCTCCATCGTGTCCGACAGTCTGGGCATGACGATCTCGGCCATCTAGCGTGCCCCCGTGATCGTCGCAGGGCGCTGGCCGATGGCCGCGAGCGCGGCCTGTACGATCTGCGGCTCGTGCGGGAAGGCGATGTCCTCTAGCGGCTTTGAGTAGGGCATCGGCACGTCGGCGCCGGACACGCGCGCGACGGGCGCGTCGAGATCGTCGAAGGCGTGCTCTGAAATCAGCGCGGCGAAGTTCGCGCCCACCCCGCCATGGGGCCATCCCTCCTCGACAACAACACAGCGGTTGGTCTTGTGCACGGACTCGAGGATCGTGTCGAGGTCGAGCGGGCGCAGCGTGCGGGGATCGATCACCTCAGCCTCCACGCCGTGCTCGGTCGCGAGCGTCTTCGCGGCCCGTTCGGCCGTCAGCGCCATGCGGGAGATGCCGACGATCGTCACGTCCGCGCCCGCCCGCGCGATCCGCGCATGGCCGAAGTCGACTGTCACCTCATCGTCCTCGGGCACCTCGCCACGGATCCCGTACAGCGACTCGTGCTCGATGAAGATGACGGGGTTCTCGTCGCGGATCGCGGTCTTCAACAGGCCCTTGGCGTCGGCGGGCGTGGCGGGAACGGCGACGAGCAGGCCGGGGACGTGCAGGAACATCGCCTCCAGGCAGTGCGAATGAGTTGGGCCGAGCTGATGGCCTGCGCCCTGGGGCATGCGGATCACCAGCGGCACCGTCACCTGGCCGCCGAACATGTAGCGAATGTGCGCCGCGCTGTTGACGATCTGGTCGAACGCCAGCAGCGCGAAGTTGACCGTCATCAGCTCGACCACCGGCCGCAGCCCGCTCATCGCCGCACCCACGCCGACTCCGACGATCGTGTTCTCCGAGATCGGCGTGTCGCGCACCCGCCGCTCGCCGAACTCCTCGAGCAGACCCGCGGTGACCTTGAACGCGCCGCCGAACACGCCGATGTCCTCGCCCATCAACAGCACGCGCTCGTCGCGCTTCAGCTCCTCGCGCAGCGCCGCGTTCAGCGCTTCGCGGTAGCGCAGCTCAGCCATCAGTGGTAGGCCCCCCGGACCTGCTCGTCGATCACGTACACGTCCTCGTACAGCGACTCCGGCGCTGGGAACGGCGATGCGTCCGCGAACTCCACCGCCGCATCGACCTGGGCGATCGCCGCTCGGTCGAGCTCCTCGCGTTCCTGGGAGTCCAGGATTCCCTCGCCTTCGAGCAGCGCGCCAAATACGAGGAGCGGGTCGCGCTCGCGCCAATGGGCGACCTCCTCCTTGGTGCGGTACTCCTCCGGGTCGGCCATCGAATGGCCGCGAAAGCGGTAGGTGATCGCCTCGACGAGCACCGGCCGGCGGTCTCTTCTGACGCGCTCGACCGCCTCTGCGAGCACCGCGTGCGTGTCGAGCACGTCCATCCCGTCGCAGCGCGTCCCGGGCACGCCGAGCGACTCACCCTTGCGCTGTAGGTCGGTCACGGCCGAATGGCGCTCGAGCGAGGTGCCCATGCCGAACTGGTTATTGATCACGACGAACACAATCGGCAGCCGCCACAGCGCCGCGAGGTTCAGCGTTTCGCCGAACGTGCCCTGGTTGGACGCGCCGTCGCCGAACGTGCACAGGGTCACGTCGTCGGTCTTCGTGTAGTCACTAGCCAGCCCAATTCCGGTCGCGATCGGCAGGTTGCCGCCGACGATCCCGTAGCCGCCCATGAAGCGGCGTGAGGAGTCGAACATGTGCATCGAGCCGCCGTGACCGCCGCAGCAGCCGCCGGTGCGCCCGAACAGCTCGGCCATCACCTGCTCGGGTGAGGTGCCACGCGCCAGCGCGTAACCGTGCGAGCGGTAGGTGGAGACGAGATAGTCGGTCTCTTTCAGCGCTCGCGTGCTGCCCACGATCGTCGCCTCCTCGCCGATCGAGAGGTGCAGGAAGCCCCCGACCTTGGCTCGCGCGTACATCTCGCCCGCGCGCTCCTCGAAGCGGCGGATCAGCGTCATCGTGGCGAGCCACTCGCGTGCGATCTCTGGCTCAGGCAGAGTTGGCATCGCCGTCAACGGTAGTCCAGCGCGCGAGGAACTCCTGCGCCTCTAGCTGAGATAGGTCGGCGCGCAGCGCGCGGGCGAGCCGCGAGGCGGCGTGGGGCGGCAGGTCCCAGAAGAGGACGACTTCCCCAGCGTCGATCTCGACCACCTCGATGTGGTCGACCCGCGTCGTGTCCGCCAGCAGCGCGGGTGCGCGCCCGCTGCGCGTGAGGATCAGCCGGTAGGCGCGGTTGGCCTTCATAGTAACTCGGCCCCGGGGGCTGCCACATTCATGTGGGCAGCCGCCTCCTCGACGGCGCGCTCGCCGGTCCACACGCGCTCCCCCACACGCACGGCGGGCACGCCGGTCACCCCGGCCTGTGCCGCGAGCGCGGTGGTGGTGGCCAGCTGCTCTGCAACTGAGCGCAGCTCTGCTGCATTACTCACTGCGGCCGGGTGCATCTCACAAGCCGCGGCGGCGATCAGCACATTGTCCATCTCAGCGAGGTTGCGCCCACCGGCGAACGCCTGACGGAAGGCCGCCTGGGCAAAGGGGACGGTGCGCCCGATCGACTTGGCGTACGTCGCGATGCGCATCGCCAGCGCGCTGTCGAACGGAAAGGGGCTTGGCCACCTCAGTGGCTGCAGGTCCTGCGCATGGGCGCGGCGGGCGACGTCCTCGCAGAAGGCATCTCGCTCGTGTTCGCAGCGCCACACCTCCGAGCCCTCCCCGGCCAACGACTCCGTCGCCGGTGCCCGGAGCTCGCGGGCGAGCACCGGCTGCCACTCGGCTGGCGCGCCGAGCACGTGGAGGATGCGCTCGGCCGCGAGGTAGGCGAAGGGGCTTGCGAGGTCAAAGTAGAAGGCGGCGTCCGGCGCGGGCATCTCGCCGAGGTTAATTGCTCTCGCCTCAGCCGTGGATAAGCCAGCCGTCGGCGGCTCGTCCGGCTTCCATCACGGCCTCTGACAGTGTGGGATGGCCGTGGATGATGCGGCCAACCTCGGCGAAGCCGCCCTCCAGCGCGCGCACATTGACGAGCTCCTGGATCAGCTCGGTCGCGCGCGTGCCGACGATGTGCCCGCCGAGCAGCTCGCCGTACTTCGACTCGCCGACGACCTTGATCATGCCGCCGGTGTCGCCGTAGACGACTCCGCCGCCCACCGCGCCGTATTGAACTTTGCCGACGACGACGTCGTGGCCCTGCTCGCGCGCCTGCTCCTCGGTCAGCCCAAAGGAGCCGACGTTCGGCGTGCAGAACGTGGCACGAGGGATGTCGACGTAGGCGATCGGATGCGTCTGGAGGCCGGCTGAGTCCTCGGCGGCGATGATGCCCTCGTCGGAGGCCTTGTGAGCGAGCGCTGGGCCGGCGACGAGATCGCCGATCGCGTAGACACCCTCGCGGCTCGTGCGCAGCGCCCCGTCGACCTGGATCAGCCCACGCTCGTCGAGTACCACCCCGGCCTCCTCGAGGCCGAGTCCGGTGACATCTGCGCCGCGCCCGGCGCAGATCACGAGATAGTCGACTTCGATCCCAGCCTCGGCGCCATGCGTGAACGTCACGCTCGTCTCGCTCGCCTGCACGTCGCTGATCGGCTCGCCCAGCTGCACGGTGATCCCCTGGCGCTTGAAGCCGCGCTCGACGCGGCGGGAGACGTCGACATCCTCGGTCGGCAGCAGGCGATCGAGCGCCTCGATCAGTCGCACCTCCGAACCGAGCCGCGCATAGCCGGAGGCGATCTCGGCGCCCGAGGCGCCGGCGCCGACGACGGCCAGCCGCGCGGGGAGCTCCGCCAGCGCCCAGGCCTCCTCGGTGCCGATCACGCGCGTGCTGAAGTCGATGCCGGGAATCGAACGCGGGGTCGAGCCCGTGGCCAGGATCACGGTGGCGGCGGCGTAGGTCGTCTCGCCCACGACGACCTGCCCCTCGGCGTTCAGGGCGGCGTCGCCCTCGATGACGTCGATCTTGTTTTTCTTGAACAGACCGCCGACGCCGGAGGTGAGCGTGCTCACGACTTTCTCGCGGCGCGCCATCACGCCGGCGAAGTCGACCTCGACGCCGGAGACCTTCAGGCCATACTCCTCGGAATCGTTGATCTCGGCGAGCAGATCGGCCGAGCGCAAAACGGCCTTGGCCGGAATGCACGCGTAGTTGAGGCAGCGCCCGCCCACCTTGTCGCGCTCGATCACCGCGGTCTTTTTCCCGAGTTGCGCAGCGCGGATCGCGGCGACATATCCGCCGGGGCCGGAGCCGATCACGATGCAGTCATACGAGGTCTCTGCCATGGAGGGCTGAGCCTATCGAAGCGCCTGGTGTTCTCCGGCCTGGATCCGCCCCATCACCCTGATGAGCTTCCAGAACAGCCAGCCCCCGAGCCCGACGCTGAGCGCGCAGATGGCCGCGCCGACGATCGTGGACGCCACGACGAGCGCGAGCGAGGTGACGATGATCTGGAACGCGAGGAGCGCCTCGAAGGAGAGCACCGCCCAGTAGCGCCTTTTGTACATGCCCTGGGCGAGGAGCAGCAGGATGAACGCCAGGAAGACCCCGCCGGGCAGTGAGCCGCCGTGGCGGCTGAGGTTATGGACGGTCGCGGCGCCGGCGATCACTGCCAGGGCCAGCAGGACACAGACGGCGATTGCGACTAGCAGCGCGCGTGGGCGCTCGTCCTCGCGCAGTGGCTGAAGCTCCGCTCGGAGCACCTCCTCGCGCTGAGCGCGGTCCGGACGGCCGGGCGAGGACAACTTCAAGCCCCCAGAGGATGTGCATCGAGCAGATCACGCAGCTCATGTGCCGCGAGCTCAGGGTCCTCTGCGCCGGCGATCGCCCTGAGCACCACGATGCGCGAGGCGCCAGCCTCGAGCACGTCCCCGACATTCTGTGCGTTTAGCCCACCAATCGCGAAGAACGGCACGGGCGCATGGGCGGCGGCGTAGCGGACGAGCTCAGTGCCCACGGCCGGGCGACCAAGCTTGGTGGGCGTCTCGTGCACGGGTCCAACACCGATGTAGTCGACCAAGTCCGAGTCCACCGAGTCGATCTCCTGCGGCGCGTGGGTGGAGAGCCCGACCAGCATCTCCGGACCAACCAGCTCGCGTACCTCGGCGACCGCCATGTCGTCCTGGCCCACGTGCACTCCGTCCGCGCCGGCATCGCGCGCGATGAGTGGACGGTCGTTGACGATCAGCAGCGCGCCAAGCCGCTCGCACAGGGCCTGCGCGGCGCATGCGAGGACGAGCAGCTCATCGTCAGGAAGGTTCTTCTCGCGCAGCTGCACGATCTCCACCCCCCCGGCGATCGCGGCCGGCAGCACCTCCGCCAGCTCGCGGGCGTCGCATACGAGATACAGCCGCGCGGCAGCCAATCGCGTGCATCGTTCTGTGCCGGACTCTTGGGTGGGCATCGCCCAAGTCTGACACCGGACTAGCATCAACCTCCGGACTAGCATCAACCTCATGTCCAATGGCATTCCATCCGCCGACGTGGTGGTCGTCGGCGGCGGCATCATCGGCCTGGCCATTGCATGGCGCGTGCGTGAGCGAGGGATGTCGGTGACCGTGCTCGAGCGCGATGTGACCGGACGGGGAACGTCGTATGTGGCGGCGGGGATGCTTGCGCCCGTGGCCGAGGTGGAGTTTGGGCCGGCCGGCAGACGTCTGTTGGAGCTGGGGTTGTGCTCTGCGGAGATGTGGCCCGGGTTTGCGGCGGAACTGGAGGAGGCGACGGACATGGACGTGGACCTGCTGCCGACCGGTACGCTCATGGTGGCGCGCGATGAGGACGAGGCCCGCGAGCTAGAGCGCCAGCTGGCCTTCAGGGAGTCGCTGGGGTTGCGCGCTGAGCGGCTGCGTCCCAGTGAGGCGCGCGAGCGGGAGCCAGGGCTCGCGCCGGCCGTGCGACTGGCTCTGGAAGCGCCCGAGGATCATTCAGTCGATCCGCGCCTGGTGCTCACGGCGCTGCGATCCGCGTGTGTCTCGGCCGGAGTGCAGCTGCGCGAGCACGCGGCCGTTGCCCACGTGCAGCTGGACGCGCCGGGGGAGCGCGTCACTGGGGTGGCGCTGGCGGGCGGGGAGGGCGTGCTCGCCGGGCAGGTAGTCATGGCTGCCGGAGCATGGACTGGGCAGATCGCGGGACTGCCCCGCGACGCGCAGGTTCCGGTGCGCCCTGTGAAGGGCCAGATATTGCGCTTGCGCGATCCGGCTGGCGCGGGACTGCTCGGCCGGGTGGTGCGCTTCGAGGGCGGTTATCTGGTGCCGCGCGCTGACGGCAGATACGTGCTCGGGGCAACGGTCGAGGAGAAGGGATTCGAGCTGAGCCCGACCGCGGGCGCCACCTACGAACTGCTGCGCGATGCGAGCGAGCTCGTGCCGGGAGTGAGCGAGCTGCAGATCGAGGAGCTGTGTGTTGGGCTGCGTCCGGGCACGCCCGACAACGCGCCCGTGATCGGCCCTGGCGCCGCCGGGGGGTTGACGTGGGCGACGGGCCACCACCGCAACGGGATCCTGCTTGCCCCGCTCACCGCCGGGCTGGTCGTGGAGACGCTGCTCGGAAAGACTGAGGATCCGCTGCTCTGTGCCTGTGACCCTGGGCGTTTCATGGGGGTCTCTGGTTGGGATCTTCAATCCAACGAATTGCAATCCTCCATCGGAGCTCAGCGATGATCGTCAACGGGGAGAGCTCAGAGATCCGGGCGGGCGAGACCATCGCCGCCGTGCTGAACAGCCTGGGCCTCGACCTCGATGCGCGTGGGGTCGCCGTGGCCGTCGACGGCGAGGTCGTGCCGCGGGTGTGCTGGGAGATGTTCGCGCTTGCCGAGGATGCACGCGTGGAGGTGCTGACGGCGATGCAGGGAGGATGATTCGAGGCGTGGCTATCGCCCAGACAGACACTGACCCGCTGGTGATCGCGGGCAGGACGCTGCGCTCGCGTTTGCTGCTAGGGACGGGGGGATTCCCATCCCTCGAGCTGTTGGGCGAGGCGATCGAAGCGAGCGGGAGCGAGCTCGTGACGGTCGCCCTGCGCCGGATCGATCCAGCCGCGCGCGGCTCGCTGATCGATGTGCTCACGGCCGCAAAGGTCGAGCTGCTGCCGAACACCGCTGGCTGCTACACGGCGCGCGATGCGGTCCTGACCGCGAGGCTCGCGCGAGAGGCGTTTGCGACCGACTGGGTGAAGTTGGAGGTGATCGGTGACGAGGACACGCTGTTGCCCGACGCCACCGAGCTGCTGCGCGCCGCCGAGGAGCTGGTGGACGAGGGCTTCGTCGTGTTGCCCTACACGACCGATGATCCGATCCTCGCGCGGCGTTTGGCCGGCGTGGGTTGTGCCGCGGTGATGCCGCTGGGCTCGCCGATCGGCAGTGGTATGGGCATCCGCAACCCGTACAACATCAGCCTGATTCGCGAAGCCGTCGATGTGCCAGTGGTGCTCGACGCGGGAATCGGCACGGCCTCCGACGCAGCGATCGCGATGGAGCTGGGCTGCGACGCGGTGATGGCGGCGTCAGCCATCTCCCGGGCGCAGGATCCCGTGAGGATGGCCAGCGCGATGCGCCATGCCGTGGAGGCGGGGCGCATCGCGCGGACGGCGGGGCGTATCCCCCGTCGCCTCTACGCCACAGCCTCCACCTCTGACGAGGGCCTACCCGACCTATCTACTTGACGACTTCGATCGTCCCGCAATAAATCTGGGGGAGGGCAGGCCCGGGAGGGTGGGCTCTCAAACCCCTCCCGAAACTACTTCACGACTTCGATCGTCCCGTTCATCGTGGTCGGGTGGATCGTGCACAGGTAGTGGATGATCCCTGGCTTGGTCGCCTTCACTGTGTAGGTGGCCCCTTCGCCGAAGTTCTTGGAGGCGAACTTGACCGGCCCGCCCCTGCTCGTGACGTTGTGTTCGACCGAGTCGTAGTTTGTCCACTCGATCGTGCTTCCCACCTTGACCTTGAGCGTGTCCGGGGCGATCGCGATGTTGCGGTAGGCGATCTTGACAGTCCCGCTCTGCACCGGCGCTGAGGCCGCCGGAGCGGCGTACTTGGGCGTCGTGGCTGGTTTTAGCCCGCCGGAGGGCGATGTGCTCGAGGTGGTCGTCGCAGTACTCGTGCTGCTGCTCGATTCACTCGATCCGCAACCCGCCGCGAACACGAGCGCAGAGCAGGCGATCACGACGACGGGTAGGCCTCTTCTCATCGGGACGATCCTTTCTCGGCGGACGTTGCGGCCAGCCTAACCTAGACTGGCCGGTCCATGACACGCCATTTTCTTACGGGGGCTGAGCTCACGGCTGGCGAGCTCAATACGCTGCTCGATCGCGCCGTGGAGCTGAAAGCCGCGCCGCGCTCATCGGGCGCGCTAGCCGGACGGAGCGTTGCGTTGGTCTTTGAGAAGCCCTCGACCCGTACCCGGCTGTCCTTCGAGGTGGGTATCGACGAGCTGGGCGGCCATCCGGTGATCCTCCGCGCAGACGAGCTGCAGCTCTCACGCGGTGAGGCGGTGCGCGATACGGCGCTCGTCCTCTCCCGGCATGTCTGCGCCGTGGGTGTGCGCACGGGACCGCATGAGATGCTCGAGGAGCTGGCTGAGCACAGCTCGATCCCGGTGATCAACATGCTTACGAGCCTTCACCATCCCTGCCAGGCGCTGGCCGATCTGCTCACCCTGCGCGAGGCATACAGCTCGCTCGACGGGCTGCGGTTGGCCTACGTAGGTGACGGCAACAACGTCGCACGCTCGCTCGCGATCCTCGGAACGCTCGCGGGGCTCAACGTAGCCGTCGCCGCTCCCGAGGGCTACCAGTTGGAGGCCGGTCTGCAGCTCCCGGCAGGCGCCAGCGGCTCGCTCAGCCTGCACACCGATCCGCGCGAGGCCGTGGAGGGGGCCCAGGCGGTTTACACCGATGTGTGGGTGAGTATGGGCGACGAGCACGCGGAGGAGCACCGCCGGCGCGCCCTCGCCGGCTATCGCGTCGACGACGCCCTGCTCGACCTGGCTGCGCCTGGCGCCTTTGCAATGCACGACCTGCCGGCGCACCCGGGCGAGGAGATCACCGCCGAGCTGCTCTACGGATCCCGCCAGCGCATCTGGGACCAGGCTGAGAACCGCCGGCATGCGCAAAAGGCGCTGCTCGAGCTACTCGTGGCACCTGCATGAGCCTTGCGAACACCGAGCCGCGTCTCCAACGAGGAGATGAGCTGGAGCTGACGGTCGATTCGCTCGCCTTCGGCGGGGAGGGCGTGGCGCGGCTGGGCGACGGCGGCTACGTGGTGTTCGTTGCGGGGGCGATTCCCGGCGACCGTGTGCGCGCGGTCGTGCACAAGCGCAAGCGCTCCTATGCCCACGCGCGCACGCTCGAGGTGCTCGAGCCCAGTCCTGAGCGAATCGCGCCAACGGCCGATCACCCTGGGGTTGCCTGGCAGGTCATGCCCTATGAGCGCCAGCTGCAGGTCAAGGCCGGACAGGTCGACGAGGCGCTGCGACGGATCGGCCACCTCGACGGCTTCGAGCTGGAGGACATCGTGCCCGCCCTGGAACAGTGGCGCTATCGCAACAAGCTCGAGTACTCATTCGGAAATGGAGATCCCACCCACCCGGAGCTCGTCTGCGGCTTTCACGCGCCCGCGGGCGGCAACCGGGTGACCTCGATGGAGGACTGCCTGCTCGCCTCCGAGCGCGGCAACCTCGCCCGCCGCGTCGCGCTGGAGTGGTGCTGTGAGCAGGGACTAACCGCCTGGGAGCGCGCCGGGCGGGTGGGCTCCGATCAGAACGGCCGCGGCGGGCAGGGGCGCGAGGAGCGGGTGGGCGCCGCCCCCGATGGGCGTGCGCGCCTGCGCAACCTGGTCGTGCGCGAAGGCCGACGCACGGGCCTGCTGCAGGTGCGGATCGTGACGACCGACGGCGAGCTAGAGGCCGGGGGGCTCGCGGGTGCGCTCAGTGAGGCGCTCGGCGAGAGCCTGTCGGGGGTGCTGTGGACACGCACGCGCAGTCTCGCCGAGACCACAGCGGGGGGAGAGACGGAGCTCGTTTGGGGTCAGGCGGAGCTACCCGAGCGCCTCGGCGAGCTCGACCTGCGGATCTCCTCGGAGGCGTTCTTCCAGACCAACACCGAGATGGCCGAGCTGCTGTATGAGATCGTCATCGAGTACGCCGCTCTGGAAGGCTGGGAGCGGGTCTATGACCTCTACTCGGGCATCGGCACGATCGCCTTGACGCTTGCCCCGCGAGCCGGCGAGCTGTGGGGGATCGAGCTGATCGAGCAAGCCGTGGCCGACGCGATCGCGGGCGCGCGGCGCAACGAGATTACGAACGTCCACTTCTTCGCCGGCGACACCCGCCTGGCCTTGCCGGAGTTGCTCGAGCGCGCCGGCCGCCCCGACGTGCTCGTCGTCGATCCGCCGCGGGCAGGGCTATCCAAGAAAGTCGTACGCCGCATCATCGAGGTCTCGCCCAAGCGCATCGTCTACGTCTCCTGCAACCCCACCACCCTCGCCCCCAACGCCGCCGAACTGGTGCAGGCCGGGTGGGCTCTGCGCCGCGTGCGCCCAGTCGACATGTTCCCTCAGACCCACCACATCGAGTGCGTCGCGTTGCTGGAACGCGGGTAGGGTTCCGGCAATGCGCGCCGCCACCATCCGCGACCAGCAGATCGTGATCGAGGAGCACCCCGATCCAGAGCCTGCCGCCAGCGAGGTGCTCGTGCGCGTCCGCGCGGCCGGGCTGAACGGTGGCGACATGATGCAGCTCCGCGGCCTGTACCCGGCGCCCCCCGGTTACCCGCAGGACATACCCGGCATGGAGCTCGCCGGCGAGGTGGTCGCGCTCGGCGCGCACCCCGCGGGAGCCGAGCGCTTCGCGGTGGGTGACCGTGTGATGGCGATCGTCGGCGGCGGCGCGCAGGCAGAGTTGATGACGGTGCACGAGCGCCTGCTGATGCCCGTCCCGGAGTCGCTGGACTGGCCCGCGGCTGGCGGGTTGCCGGAGGTCTTCACCACGGCGCACGACGCGCTCTTCACCCAGGCACAGTTGCGCCCCGGCGAGCGGCTGCTCGTGCACGGCGGCGCCGGTGGTGTCGGCACCGCCGCGATCCAACTGGCACGGGCCACCGGCGCGAGCGTCACCGCCAGCGTCCGCAACGAGGCGCTGCGCGAGCAGGTCAGCGCACTCGGCGCGAGCGTGATTGCGCCGGAGGGCTTTGCCGGGCACGGCCCCTTCGACGTGATCCTCGAGCTCGTTGGCGCGCCAAACATGGCCGAGAACATGAACGCGCTCGGGACGGGCGGGCGTATCTCCGTGATCGGCGTCTCAGCCGGGGTGATGGCAGAGGTCAACCTGCTCGCGCTGATGGGTAAGCGCGCCCGCATCCACGGCTCCACGCTGCGCGCACGGCCGCTGGAGGAGAAAGCGATCACCGCGCGCCTGCTCGAGCACGAGGTGCTTCCCCTGTTCGACACGGGCGCCCTGCGCGTGCAGGTCGCCGAGACCTTCCCGCTCGATCAGGCCGCTGGCGCTTACGAGCACTTCGCCGCTGGCGGTAAGCTCGGCAAGCTCGTGATCGCGCCCTAGTAGGGCGGCTGTGCGGCGTACCAATCGCCGAGTGTGCGGAACGCCGCCCAGAACGCGCGCTTGGCTTCTTGCTCGTCCAGTGAATCATCGATGTTCGGCACGTACAGCGCGTCGATCGTCGGCGTCAGCCGCTGGATCTCGCCCAATTTGGGCTGTAGTGGCCGAGCGAGCGGAATCTCCATATCGCCGAGCATGTTGAGTGCATCTGGGCCCATCACGACGACGATCTTCGGCTGCACGATCGCGAGCTCCTCGACCACTCGCGCCACGCATGCGAAGTCAGCCAGCGAAGAGTCGCTCAGGGGACACTTCACGCAGAGCGTGCCATATACCGCGAGCGGGTCGATCGACAGCCGCTTGAGCGACTTCATCAGCGCGCTTCCGGCGCGCCCGTAAAAAGCAACGCCCTCCTCGATCTCAGAGGGCAGCGGGGCGTGCTTGAGCATCATGATGTCCGCCTGGGGGTGCCCCGAACCGAGTACCGGCATCAGGTTGCCGCGCGGGCAGTGCGGGCACGCCTGCAGCTCGCGCGTGAGCGAGTTCAGCTCACGGATGGCGCGCTCCAGGTACTTCTCGCGGATCTCGTCATCGGTAATCGGCATCGACCCCGAGGGATTAGACGGCCGCGGGACTTGTCCTTGGGGCTGCATCACTACTTGCGTCTGGTGCCCGTCACCCGCTTCACCCGCCGGGCCGCCCGCGCTCGCTGCGCGGAAGCAGGCGTGGCCCTGGTCTGCAGAAACTTCAGCGCCTGTACATACAGCAGGCTGGTGGGGCGTGTGAGGATGTCGGCGTCTCTGAGCGACTGCAGGAACTCCTGCGGCCCGTCGAAGTCCCGCATCCGGATTCGCACTGAGCCCAGACCCTGGGCGACGTGCGAATCCGAGCCCGCGCCCGCAAGGATCCGGTACTTGGCGGCGAACCGTGCGGCCTCCTCGTTGAACGCCCCGATCGCCACGCGTGGGTTGAAGACCTCGATTGCGTCGAGGTCATCGAGGATCGTGAGGAGATGCTCGTAGTCGGGGACCGAGTGCATGCGGTCGAACGGGTGGGGCACGTATACGAGGCCTCCCTGGCGCTTGATCTCGGCGACGGTCTCCTGGAGGCTCAGGCCGCGGGGGATCTTCTCCTCGATGAACAGCCCGATCACCTCGCCCTGGCCGGCGGTCTTGACCTCCTCGGCGACGATCACCTTCACATCGGCTGCCCCGGCTTGCTTGCTGGCTTCCAGGGCACCGGAGATCTCGTTGTGGTCTGTCACGGCGATCGCACCCAGCCCTCGTTCGCGAGCGGTGGCCAACAGCACCTCCACGGGCGTGGCGCAGTCGTGCGAGTGATCGGTGTGCATGTGCAGGTCGACGTCGATCAGCTTCCTGCGGGCCAGTCGCCGGTGCAACGCCGCATCGCCATCCAGGCTGTGCCTGCGCGCCGCAAGGCTGTGGTAGATGTCCTCGAGCTCCGTGGTGGCGTGCTCGTCGTCGGGCACGAGGCGGTAGTCGCCCGGGAAGTGGCGGGCCATCAGCTCGGCGGTGGCGGAGAAGCTCGCTGTGCGCGCGTCCAGCCGCCCGAGGAAGGTCTCGACGAAGCGCCGGGCCACGAGCGTCGAGAGCAATCGTTCGGTGGGGGCGTGGAAGGAGCCCACGTTGAGCGAGCGCGAGTGACGCAGCGCGGCGTTGGAAGTGCTCGGCGCGAACGGCTCGTGCACGTGGACGAAGTCGAGGGGCACCGTGCTCAGCAGTTCCTCCAGTGTCCGCGCCACGCCGCTTTGCGGCGCCGGAATCCGGCGGCGAGACCGGTCGGAGCCCGCCCGCGCCTGAAGATCGAGCACCTCGCCGACGGCGAAGACGCCCGGGGTGCCCTGATCGGTTCCGTCGAGCAGGGATTGGGGATCTGATCGTCCGGCACGCAGCGTCCTGCGTGACTCGCGCACGCGCTCCTGCGAGTGTGATGGTGCGAGCACGATCACACGGTGCCCGCGGCGCGACAGCTCCGTGCAGACGCGCAGCACGTGCGCGTTGACGTCGTTCTCCTGATCCTCCCACGGATACGGGGTGACGTGGGCGATTGAGAACCGCGCGGATGCCATCGGCTCCGCCATTATGTCGCTGCTACTTGGCCTTGACCTTCGCTGCGGGTGTAGCCGCCCGTTTGCCGGACGCTCCGGGCAGGCTCGAGTACTTCGCGATGAACTTCTCGGTGTCCAGCCGGGCCTGGTTGTCGGGGCGCTGGTGCTGCGGCGACTTCATCAGGTAGGAGGATGGCCCGTCGAGCTGGCCGCCAACGCCGTGGTTGAGCGCGAGCTTGCAGCAGCGCACGGCGTCGATCACGATCCCAGCTGAGTTCGGGGAGTCCCACACCTCGAGCTTCATCTCGAGATTCAGCGGCACATCGCCAAAGGCCTGACCCTCGAGGCGGATGTGTGCCCACTTGCGGTCGGTCAGCCATGGCACGTAGTCCGAGGGACCGACATGCACGTTCTCGGGGGCCATCTCGTGGTCGATGATCGAGGTGACAGCGTTCGTCTTTGAGATCTTCTTGGACTCCAGCCGCTCACGCTCGAGCATGTTGTAGAAGTCCATGTTGCCGCCGACGTTCAGCTGGGAGGTGCGCTGGATGCGCACGCCGCGCTCCTCGAACAGGCGCGCGAGGGTGCGGTGCACGATCGTCGCCCCGACCTGTGACTTGATGTCATCGCCCACGATCGGCAGTTTGGCCGCTTTGAAGCGCTTGTCCCAGTAGTTCTCGCGCGCGATAAACACCGGGATGCAGTTGACGAAGCCACAGCCGGCCTCCAGCACCTGCTCGACGTACCACTTGGTCGCTTGCTCGGAGCCGACCGGCAGGTAGGAGACGACCACGTCGGTGTGGGTGTCCTTCAGGATCTTGATGATGTCGGCGGTCTCGCCAGGAGCCTTGGTGATCTTCTCTTTGAGGTACTTGCCGAGGCCGTCGTGGGTCATGCCACGGTAGACGGGCACGCCGAGCTTCTTCGGCACCTTCGCGAACTTCATCGTGTTGTTCTGGCCGGCCCAGATCGCTTCGCCCAGGTCCTTGCCTACCTTCTTGGAGTCGATGTCGAAGGCGGCCGTGAATTCGATGTCGCCCACGTGATAGCCGCCGAGGTCGACGTGCATCAGGCCGGGGACATCCTCACCGGGGTTCGCCTCGCGGTAGTAGTTGACGCCCTGGACGAACGCCGAGGCGCAGTTGCCGACGCCGACGATCGCGACGCGGACCTTGTCGCGCTGGTAGCGCGCGGCGCCGTTGCTTGCGGCGCCGTTGCGGGAGGCGCGGCCGTTTGAGTGCTGCTTGATCACGAGAGAATTTCCTTCCTCAGGGCTCGGCGCTGGAGGCGCGGTTCGGGGAGCTTGTGAGCTTTTGCGGAGACTACCCCGCCGCTCGCGCTATGTCACACCGGCGAGCTCGCGCCGCACGTGTGAGATGCGCTGTGCGACCGTGATCAGGCTGAGCGCCGCCAGTACGTAGACGGCTGGCTCCAGCAGCTGAAAGTCGCCCAGCGATGCGCCGCGCGCGAAGATGAGCCCAATCGAGAGGATCACCACGCGCACCGGCCGTGTGGCGATGCCGACCTTGCACTCGACGCCGAGCGCCTCCGCGCGGGCGCGGGTGTAGCTGACCATCAGCGACGCCAGCACGGCGACGACTACTGCGGCCGCCGCGACCCGGTTGCCGTGCATCGCGAAGTAGCCCGCGACCGCGCTCAGCACGATTCCCTCCTCGATGCGGTCGAGCGTCGAGTCCAGGAAGGCGCCGAACGGCGTGCCCTTGCCGGACATGCGCGAGTAGCGGCCATCGAGCGTATCCATGACCGAGCCGGTGATGAAGGCGACGCCACCGAGGAAGAAGAGGCGTTCCCAGACGAGCACCGCGGCGAGCAGGTTCAGCGCGAAGCCGGTGAGCGAGATCGCGTTTGGGGTCAGCCGGGACTCGATCAGCCGGTTGCGCACGAGCTCGCGCCGTTCGCCCGCACCGATCGGAGCGCGCACCCGCGGCCGGCCGGAGCGGTATGTGCCGCGCCGCGTGCGGCGGGGATGAGCTTGATGTCGCGGTGCCATCCTCTAGCTCGCTTGCAGGCGTGAGGGAACGGCGGCGGAGAAGCGCCACACGCCCGGGCGAGCTCGAGCGAGACAGCGAGCGCCGTAGGCGGCGACACCGGCGGTGAACGCCCCAAGCAGCGCGTCGACGATGAAGTGGTTGGCTGTCACAACGATCACGAAGGCCATCAGGAAGGGATAGAGGAACCACACCACGCGCAGTGCCCGCCGGCGCACGAGCCGTGCCAGTGGCCAGCCGACCATCAGTGCGAACGCAACGTGCATCGAGGGCACGGCGGCGTACGGGTTGAATAGCGCGGTCATCGAGGCGCTCGCGTGCGATACGCGCACGCCGGTGAGGTCCGAGACGGAGTCGATGAAGCCCCACTCGGGCATGAACCGCGGTGGCGCTGTCGGGAACACTACGTAGCCGACGAGGGCGATCGCCATCGCGATCATGAACATGTTGCGGACAAAGTAGAAGGAGCGGTTGTGGCACACATAGAGGTAGACGAGCGCCCCCAGCGTGACCGTTACTTGCGCGTTGACGTACAGCCAGCTCGAGCACTCCATGAGCAGATGCGAACCCGACGCCCACGCCTGCACGCTGGGCTCCACGAACAGGTGCAGTGCGCGCTCGGCTGAGATCAATTCACGCGCGTGCTGGAAAGCCGCCGCGCCTCTGCCCTCGACCAAGCCCCGCACGAGGCGATAGGCAAGGTAGGCCGCCGCGAACAGCGAAACTTGGCGCAGCACGTCCAACCACCCACTGGGCAGGACGCGCGCCTGCAGGAGACGAGCGCGAGCGACCACGCCGGGAAGCCTAGTCGATGGCCCCTACCGGATGACTCGATACAGCCGCCAGTGTCGCGAGTGCCAGACTTCACGCAAGTAGGGCAGGCCGTGGGCCACGAGTGCTCCCTCGGCCCGGGCGGCGTAATCCAGACGCGCATCGGGCAGCGCGATGTAGGCGACGCGGTTTTCTGAAAGCCATGCACGGTAAGCGGATGCGGTGAGCCCCGGCCGGTAGAACAGGGCGCCGTAGCGCGTGTCGAGCTGGCGCTCCCAGCCGCGCGCGAGTGAGATGCGATCGTGGCCCGCCACGTAGGCGGCCTCCGCGTGGGTGGCGGTCAGGGGTACCTCGACGATTGCCGGGGTGCCGTGGTCCAGGTGGCTCAGTTCGGACAGCAGAGGGGCGAAGTAGGAGGCGTTCGCCGAGCGATCACCGGCGATCAGCGACAGGTCGCCGATCGGAGTGTTCAGCTGCCAGTACAGGAGCACCGGAGCGAGCAGGCACAGCGCCCCGCGGCGGCGCTCCCACAGCACCCCGGCCAGCAGTGGGGCGGCGAGCGGCGGCCCGAGGCGGGCGGCGTTGCCGCCTACCGGGGTCGTGATCGCGAACGAGCCGATCAGTGCGAGTGCATACAGCGCCGCTCCCACCCGCACGACGCGGCGCGCCCGTGGGGTGAGCGGCCCCTGGGGCAGCAGCAGCGCGATCCCAACGACGCCGCCTAGCGTCGGCCAGAAGGCGGATGGCGCAAACGGCTCGTATCCGCCCTCAGGAAAGGCGAGGGTGAGCGCGAGGACCGGCGCGAGCGCGGCGAGGATCAGCGCGAACGCCCGGGTGCGCGGACCGTCCGTAAGTGTCCAGGCGAGGAAGGCGAGCGCGAGGAACAGTCCGGCGATCGGACTGGCGATGCTCGTGAACACCGCCAGGACGAGCGCGAGCGCGAACCGCCCGCGCATCAGCGCGAGCACCGAGCCGAGACCTATTGCAAAGCCGAGGTCATAGGGGACGCGCCCAGAGAGCAGCTCGGCGCAGATGCCGAAGGCGAACACCACCGCAGCTACGCGCCCGGCAATGAGGCCGAAGGCGCGCTCTGCGATCAGGCCGAACAGGACGCTCGCTGCGAGCGCCGAGGCCGCGAGCACGACGCGCACCCCGAGCAGCGCCCCCAGTCCGGGGGAGAGCAGTGAGTAGCCGAGCAGATAATGGCCGTGGACGGCATACCAGCCGTTGTCGCGCAGCGCGAAGCCCACGCGGGCGAACAGGTCGCTGCGGTAGATGGCCGCGGAGAGGTCCGCGGCGGGGGGGGCCCAGACCAGGTAGACGATCGTCAGCGCCACCGCGATAGCGAGCGCAATCACCCATGGACGCCCTGGCACGGCCGACGGTCTTCGCGGATTCTTTGTCCTCGGTCGCTCGTGTGCAGAGCACACGTCGCGGGGTGGGTGGGCCCCCATCCGATCGCCCCGCTCGACCCTCGACCGTCCCAGGTGCACCGTTATCGAGGTGGGTCAGCTCGGGGTGGGGCAGCTGCAGTCAGGAAGTTGACCACGCGGTCGATCACGTCTGGCCGGTCAAACCACGGCCAGTGGCCGGCGTCCGGCAGCTCGATCAGCTCGGATGGGTGGGCCGGGCCTCCGATCGCCTCGGCGTATGCGCGGCCAAAGCGGGCGGGTATGTACGGGTCGGCCATTCCCCACACCACGAGCGCGGGCATCGACAACTCGCCCAGTTGCGCGCCGGCCGCGGCGAGCACGTCTGGCGGCGAGCTTCGGTACAGGCGCAGGATCGCTCGCTGGGTCCCCTGGTCGAAGTGACCGAAGACCGTATCCAGCCACCCATCGGGCATCGGCTTGCGTGACGGCCGCGCCTCGCGCGTGGAGAAGCGCATGACCGGGCGCACGGTGGCGCCCATCACGAGCTCACCGAGCAGAGGAGCGCGCCACAGGCGTGCGGTGCGGTGCCAGCGGTAGCCGGGCAGGAACGGTATGGCGTTGATGACGACCAAACGCGCGATCCGCTCGGGATGGCGCTGTGCGAACGCGAGCCCGACGGCGCCCCAGTCGTGCACGACGAGGCTGACCCGCTCAATCTCTAGGAGATCCAGGAATTCCTCGAGGAATTCCGCGTACTCCGCGATCGTGTACTGCAGGTTGCCGGGCTTGCCCGAGCGTCCAAAGCCCGGCAGGTCGACGGCCAGCCCACCGCTGCGCTCCAAAAATCCGACGCTGTACTGGGGGAGCTCCATCCATTCCTCGGAGCGCCGCATCGGCCTCCACCACCGCCTCCACCATGGCTGGGTCATGTAGCGCTCGGGGAGCCCGACCCAGTCATCCGAGTTGGTGGGCACGCCGTGCAGATAGAGCGGCGTCGCTCCGCCTGCCGAGGCTGGCGGAGCGCTCCGCCAGAAGACCGGGAGCCCGGCGAGCTCGCCGGTGTGGTCGCTCACCTCGGGCACCGGGCGAGGATATCCGGCTACCGTGGCGCAGTGCCCCCTTGGACCCCGCCGGCCCGCAGGCGCGTACGCGCTATCCGTGACCGCCTGCGGGAGGTGTACGGGATTCCGCTGATGCGCCCACACGGCGACCCGATCGCCGAGCTGGTGCTGACGGTGCTGTCACAGAACACGAACGATCGCAACCGCGATGTCGCCTACCTGCGGTTGCGCGAAAGGCTGCCGGCATGGGAGGCGGTGATGGAGGCGGATGTAGGGGTCCTCGAGGAGGCGATCAGGCCAGGGGGGATCTCAAAGGTGAAGTCGGTGCGGATCAAGGCGATCCTCCAGGCGATTGCCGCCGGGGACGGGCGGCCGGCAAATCACCCGGAGCACGATCTCTCACTTGACTGGTTGCCAGATGTCCCGTTGGACGAAGCTCGCGACTACCTGACTGCTCTGCCGGGAGTTGGGAGGAAGACCGCGGCGTGCGTGCTGCTGTTTGCCTACGGCCTGCACGACGTGCCGGTCGACACGCACGTCTCCCGGGTGGGGACCCGCCTGGGCCTGCTGCGGGCAGGGGCGCCGTTCGAGGAGCTGCACGATCAAATGCTCGCACTCACTCCGCCGGGTGAGGAGCTGGAGCTGCATGTGAACTTGCTGCGCCACGGCCGGCGGACCTGCCACGCGCGCAAACCGGCCTGCAAAGACTGTGCCCTGGCAAGGATGTGCCCGAGCCGCAAGGACTTTCCGGAGTCCTAACCTCGCGGCAGCACCGCGAAGGCGATCACCGCATACTGCAGTGCGGCGGCTGCGAGCACCAGCGCGTGGAACACCTCGTGGTATCCGAACACCTTCGGCCAGGGGTTTGGTTTGCCGCTCGCATAGATCACTGCGCCCGCGAGGTACAGCGCGCCGCCGGTCGCCAGGCCCGCGACGCCGAGCCAGCCGATCGCCGCGGGCAGCTCGCCGAAGACCGCGGCGGAGACCAGGCCGAGCAGCACGTAGACGGCCGCGAGAAGCCACTTCGGCGCGTCGATCCAGGCGAGCTTGAAGATCACGCCGCCGAGCGCCCCGGCCCATAGGACGATCAAGACCACGTCCGCGAGCGTCCCCTTCAGCGCGAGCAGCGCTACCGGCGTGTACGTGCCCGCGATCAGCACGAAGATCATCGAGTGGTCCAGCCGCCTCATCCAGCGCCGCGGCCCCGGGCGCCAGGTCACCCGGTGATACAGCGCGCTCGTGCCGAGCAGGCCGGAGACCGCGACCGCGTAGATCACGGCCGCCAAGCGCGCGCGCCCGTCAGATGCCGCCAGGATCAAGCCCACGCCGCAGGCCAGCGAAACGAAGAACGCGTACTGGTGCGATACCCCCCTCAATCGGGGCTTGACCGGCGCCATCACACTGCCGAGCGCCGTGTGTATCGAACCCCGGCTCATGCAGCAAATGCTACCGCGTGCGTTGCAGGCAGTTGCAATTTGTTGGATTGAGCCAGAAGATTTGACAGCCAATAGAAAATCTGCCACACTAGGACTCAGATTTAGACAGCAGTCCGAACCCCTAGATTCCCTGGGATCTGCATTTTGGGGCGCGATTTGGGAGTTTCGGGCAGATACTCATCCCCGTCTTTGAAGGAGCATCACATGGGCAAGACAATAGGCATCGACCTCGGCACGACAAACTCGTGTATGGCCGTGCTCGAGGGCGGTGAGCCCACCGTCATCGAGAACTCCGAGGGTGGTCGCACGACCCCCTCCGTCGTGGCCTTTACGGCCTCCGGCGAGCGTCTCGTCGGCACCGTGGCCAAGCGCCAGGCCGTCACCAACCCGCAGAACACGATCTTCTCGATCAAGCGCTTCATGGGCCGCAAGGAGGCCGAGGTGCGCGAGGAGGAGTCGATCGTCCCCTACAAGGTCGTCTCCGGCCCCAATGGCGACGCCCGCGTCGAAGCCGGTGGCGAGCAGCATTCCCCGCCGGAGATCTCAGCGATGATCCTGCAGAAGCTGAAGACCGACGCCGAAGCGTATTTGGGCGAGCCGGTCGACGGCGCGGTGATCACCGTGCCCGCCTACTTCAATGACGATCAGCGCCAGGCGACCAAGGACGCCGGCAAGATCGCCGGCCTCGACGTCAAGCGGATCATCAACGAGCCGACCGCGGCATCGCTGGCCTATGGCTTGGACAAGGAGTCTGACCAGACGATCCTCGTGTTCGACCTCGGTGGCGGCACCTTCGACGTGTCGGTGCTCGAGATCGGCGACGGTGTGTTTGAGGTCAAGTCCACGTCCGGCGACAACCACCTCGGCGGCGACAACTTCGACAAGGCGATCGTCGACTGGCTCGTCAGCGAGTTCAAGAAGTCCCAAGGCATCGACCTGTCCACCGACCCGATGGCCCTGCAGCGTCTGTATGAGGCGGCCGAGAAGGCAAAGATCGAGCTGTCCACCACGCAGGAGACGCAGATCAACCTGCCGTTCATTACCGCTGACTCCTCAGGACCCAAGCACCTCGACACGCGTTTGACCCGCGCGAAGCTGTCCGAGCTGACGGCGGACCTGCTGGCGAAGATCGTCGCGCCGGTGCGCCAGGCGATCGACGACGCGAAAGACAAGGGCGTCAAGGAGATCGAGCACGTCGTTTTGGTCGGCGGCATGACGCGCATGCCGGCCGTGCAGGAGAAGGTCAAGGAGCTGACGGGCAAGGAGCCTCACCGCGGGGTCAACCCCGATGAGGTCGTGGCCGTCGGTGCAGCGATCCAGGCGGGCGTGCTCGCCGGTGACGTCAAGGACGTGCTGTTGCTGGACGTGACTCCTCTGACGCTCGGGATCGAGACGAAGGGTGGCGTGATGACGAAGCTGATCGAGCGCAACACGACGATCCCGACGCGCAAGGGCGAGGTCTTCTCGACCGCCGAGGACAATCAGCCCTCGGTTGAAATCCACGTGCTCCAGGGCGAGCGCGAGATGGCTCAGTACAACAAGTCGCTCGGCAAGTTCCAGCTGACAGGAATCCCACCCGCCCCGAGAGGTATACCCCAGATCGAGGTCGCGTTCGACATCGACGCGAACGGCATCCTCAACGTCTCCGCGAAGGATCTCGGCACGGGCAAGGAGCAGAAGATCGAGATCAAGTCCGGCTCCGGCCTGTCGGACGAGGAGATCAAGAACATGGTCTCCGACGCCGAGTCCCACGCCGAGGAGGACGCCCGCGCGCGTGAGCTGGCCGAGGCGCGCAACAACGGCGAGAACGCCGCCTACCAGGCCGAGCGCCAGCTCGCAGAGCTGGGCGACCAGGTCGACGCCGACTCCAAGGGCCGTATCGAGGAGGCGATCAAGGAGGTGCGCGAGACGCTCGAGTCCGAGGACCCCGCGGCGATCAACGCCAAGACCGAGACGCTCCAGACCGCGTTCCACGCGGTTTCCGAGGCGATGTACCAGCGCGCCCAGGAGCAGGCGGCTGCCGCCGGCGATGGCGCCGCGGATGGAATGGGATCCCACCCACCCGACGGCGCCGGCACGTCCTCTGAGGAGGAGGATGTCGTCGATGCCGAGGTCGTAGACGAGCCGAAGGCGTAACGGTGATGGCCGATTCCAAGCAGACGATCGACGAGCAGGTCGAGGACCAGCAATCCGAGGAGCAACAGCCCGAGTCCCCCGGCGCCGCGCCGGGGGCTCAGGCGTGCGAGCGCGTGGAGGCCTCCCACTCCGACGGCGACGCGTCGGCGATCGAGGGCGACCTCGACGAGCTGGTCGCGGTCGGCGCGCAGCGCGACGAGTACCTGGCGCTCGCCCAGCGCACGCAGGCGGACTTCGAGAACTACCGCAAGCGCGTCGCGCGCGAGTCCGCCGCCGCGCTGGAGCGTGGTGTGGCGAAGCTCTGCAAGGAGCTGCTGCCAGCGCTGGACAATCTCGACCGCGCGCTGGAGGCGGCCGCCCAGGATGACCCCCTGCTCGATGGTGTACGTCTCGTGCGCTCAGAGCTGAGCGCCGCGCTCGCGCGCGCCGGCGTCGAGTCCTTCTCACCCGCCGGTGAGTGCTTCGACCCGGCCTTGCACGAGGCGATGGCGCACCGGCCCGTCGACGGCGCCGCGAGTGGCACGGTCGTCGAGGTCTACCAGCCCGGCTACCGGCTTGGCGCGAACGTGATCCGCCCCGCTCGGGTGCTCGTCGCCGCATAGCCCAGGAGCCCGACATGGCATCGCGTCCCGACTACTACAAGACACTCGGGGTTGACCGCAAAGCGACCCCCGAGGAGATCAAGAAGGCCTACCGCAAGCTCGCGCGTAAGTACCACCCCGATACCAACCCCGGGGACAAGCAGGCCGAGGAGCGCTTCAAGGAGATCTCCCAGGCCAATGATGTACTCGGCGATCCCGAGAAGCGAAAGCAATACGACTCAGGCTCAGGACCCTTCGCCACTGGCGGCGGGCCAGGAGGAGGCTTCGGCGGCTTCGGCAATTTCGACTTCGATGCCTCCTCGATGGGGGACATCCTCTCCAACTTGTTCGGGGGATCGGGCCCCGCCCGCCCCGGCGGTGGCCGTGCCGGGCGCAGCGCGCGTCAGCAGCGCGGCGCCGACCTGGAGGCGCAGGCCTCGATCACTTTCGACCAGGCGATTACGGGCGTTCAGATCCCGCTTCAGGTGCCGATGCGCACGACCTGCGACACCTGTCACGGCACAGGCGCCAAGCCCGGCACGACCCCCACGGTCTGTCCCCGCTGTGAAGGCCGCGGGATCGAGACTCAGGGACAGGGCATGTTCTCGATCTCCCAGCCGTGCTCGCGCTGTGGCGGCTCGGGAACGGTGATCGAAGACCCGTGCCCGACCTGCAAGGGCACAGGCGCAGTGCGCACCGTCAAGCGGATGCGCGTGAACATCCCCGCCGGCGTGCGCGACGGCAGCCGCATCAGACTGCCTGGCAAGGGCGAGCCTGGTCCGGCCGGCGGGCCTGCGGGCGACCTGTATCTGATCATGCACGTCACCCCCTCCCCAGTGTTCGCGCGCAAGGGCAACAACCTTGAGGTAGAGGTGCCCCTCAGCATCCCTGAGGCGTTGCGCGGCGCTGAGGTGCAGGTGCCGACGCTGAACGGCGCAAAGACGCTGCGCGTACCGGCAGGCACCAAGCACGGCACGGTGCAGCGATTGCGCGGCGAGGGGCCGCCTAAGCCTGGGAGCGGCGGAAGACCGGGTGGGCGGGGAGCCGAAAAAGGCGACATTCACTACCGCTTCCTAATCGACGTGCCGGAGCAGCTGAACGAGGAGCAGCAGGGCGCCGTGGAGGCGCTCGCGAAGACGCTGGACGGCAATCCTCGTGCGCGGCTATTCCAGGACGCGCAGGCGGGACACGGCAACCCGGAGGACTCGTGATGGCGCCGCGTGAGATCAAACGGATGGCGATAACTTCTGGAGCGGGACGCATTGAAGTCGAGACCGACCGCGGCGTGTTCATGATCTCCGTCGCCGCCGAGCTGGCGAGGATGCACCCGCAGACGCTGCGCACCTACGAGGCACGCGGCCTGATCGAGCCCAAGCGCTCGCCCAAGGGCACGCGGCTGTACTCCCAGGAGGATGTCGAGCAGCTGCGCCGCATCCAGGAGCTGACGGCAGACCTCGGGCTGAACCTCGCTGGCGTCGAGCGCGTGCTCGCGCAGGAGGCGGAGATCGAGCGGATGCATGCGCGCATCGAGGAGCTCGAGCTGCAGGCGCTGCACGCGCAGGTGCAGCTGGCGGAGGAGCTCGAGGAGGTGCGCCGCTCCTTCCGCGCTGAGCTCGTGGTCCCCTATCGCGGTGGCCAGGAGTTGGTGCGCGCCGCCGACGTCCTATCTGCATTCCCACCGCCGTCTGACAGGAGAACCGATGTCTCCTAACGGAGCCAACCCGGCCGCACAAGCCCCCGAAGAGGAGCAGAGCCCGCTGCAGCGCTTCGGGCGCGACCTGACCGAGATGGCAGAGCTTGGCAAGCTCGACCCGGTGATCGGCCGCGACGAGGAGATCCGCCGCGTGATCCAGGTGCTCAGCCGGCGCACCAAGAACAACCCGGTGCTGATCGGCGAGCCGGGCGTCGGCAAGACGGCGATCGTCGAGGGCCTCGCCCAGCGGATCGTCTCCAAGGACATCCCCGAGTCGCTGCGCGACCGGCGCGTGATCGCGCTCGACATGGGCGCGCTGATCGCCGGCGCCGCCTACCGCGGCGAGTTCGAGGAACGACTGAAGGGCGTGCTCAAGGAGGTCTCCGAGGCGCAGGGCACGATCATCTTGTTCCTCGACGAGCTGCACACGATCGTCGGCGCCGGTGCGGCGCAGGGCTCAGTCGACGCCTCGAACCTGCTCAAGCCGATGCTCGCCCGCGGCGAACTGCGCGCGGTCGGCGCGACGACGCTCGACGAGTACACGAAATACATAGAGAAGGACGCCGCGCTGGAGCGCCGCTTCCAGCCGGTGACGATCGGTGAGCCGACGGTCCAGGACACGATCGCGATCCTGCGCGGGCTGAAGGAGCGCTACGAGGTCCACCACGGCGTGTCGATCCAAGACAGCGCGCTGATCGCCGCCGCGACGCTTTCCAATCGCTACATCGCCGACCGCTTCCTGCCCGACAAGGCAATCGACCTGGTCGATGAGGCCGCGTCCAAGATCCGCATCGAGATCGACTCCCTGCCGACCGAGATCGACGAGGTCAAACGGCGGGTTATGCAGCTCAAGATCGAGCTCGAGTCGCTGCGCAAGGAGAAAGACGCCGCCACCAAGGAGCGGCGCAAGACGATCGAGGCGGAGGTCGCCGAGCTGCAAGCGCGCGAGCGTGAGATGACCGAGCAGTGGGAAGCCGAGAAGCAGGCGATCGCCGGTATCTCGGAGACCAAGGAGCGCCTCGACGCCGCGCGCGTGGAGATGGAGCGCGCTGAACGCGACGCCGATCTTCAGCGCGCCGCCGAGCTGCGCTACGGAGAGATCCCCGAGCTGGAACGCGCCGTGGCCGAATACGAATCCCAAGAGCGCGAGCGCGCCGGCGATGCGCCGATCTTTCTCAAAGAGGAGGTCGACGCCGACGACATCGCCGAGGTCGTCGCGCGCTGGACCGGCATTCCCGTCAGCCGCCTGCTGGAGGGCGAAACCGAGAAGCTTGTGCACATGGAGGACCGTCTGCATGAACGGGTCGTCGGCCAGGACGAGGCGATCGAGGCCGTTGCCACCGCGCTGCGCCGCTCACGCGCCGGGTTGCAGGATCCCAACCGGCCGATCGGCAGCTTCCTGTTCCTCGGCCCGACCGGCGTCGGCAAGACCGAGCTCGCTCGCGCTCTGGCCGAGTTCATGTTCGACTCGCAGGAGGCGATGATCCGCATCGACATGTCCGAGTACATGGAGAAACACTCCGTCTCGCGCCTCGTCGGCGCGCCTCCCGGCTACGTCGGCTACGAAGAGGGCGGCCAGCTGACCGAGGCAGTGCGCCGCCGTCCCTATGCGGTCGTGCTGCTCGACGAGATCGAGAAGGCGCACTCCGACGTCTTCAACACGCTCCTGCAGGTGATGGACGACGGGCGCCTCACCGACGGCCAGGGCCGCACCGTGGACTTCAAGAACACCGTCCTGATCATGACCTCGAACATCCCAATCGGGCGGGACGCGAGCGAGAACGGCTCGAGCCCGGACGCCGCGAGCGCCATCGCGGCGGACGCCCGCCTGCGCAGCGAACTGCTCGAGTACTTCAAGCCCGAGTTCATCAACCGGCTAGATGACATCGTGCGCTTCAAGGCGCTCACCCGCGAGCAGATTTCAGAGATCGTCGACCTGCAGGTCTCACTCGTGATAGCCCGCGTGGCCGAGCGCGGCGTGGATGTAACGCTCACCGACGAGGCCAAGCAGCTGCTTGCGAACATGGGCTATGACCCGACTTACGGCGCCCGCCCGCTGCGCCGGGTCATCCAGAAGCAGCTGACCGACCGGCTTGCGCTTGCGCTGCTGCAGGGGGAGATTCATGAAGGTGATTCGGTAGCAGTGGACGCGGTTGATGGGGAGTTAGAGCTGAAGAAGGCCGGTACCGGGGCGAGCGCCGCGGCCTGAGCAGCGCCGCTGGGCCCCGATCCGCTACAAACAACCCTGAGCGCGCTTCCGGTCGGGCCGGCCGGGAGCACCATCGGCAAACGGAGGAGCCACAATGCCCACGTACATCATGCTCTCAACGCTCACCCCGGAGGGCGTGCAGACCGTCAAGAACAACCCCAAGCGGATCCAGGAGGTCAACAAGGAGGTCGAGCAGCTCGGCGCCACCGTCAAGGCGCAGTGGGCGACGCTAGGTCACGTTGACTTCATCTCGGTCATCGAGGCGCCCGACGAGGGCACGATGGCGCGCGTGTCACTGGAGCTCGGGTCGCGCGGCACGGGCCGCTACGAGACGCTCTCGGCTATCCCCATCGATGAGTTCATAGCTTCACTCTGACGTGAAGGTCCTTGTAGTAGGCGCCGGAGGCCGTGAGCACGCGATCGTGCGTGCGCTGAAGCGCTCGCCGCAGCAACCGGAGCTGTTGTGCACGCCGGGCAACGCGGGCATCGCGCAGGATGCACGCACGCTCGATGTCGGCGCGCAGGACATCGAGGGTCTCCTCGCCGCAGTCGAGCGCGAGGGAGTCGACTTCACCGTCGTGGGGCCCGAGGCGCCGCTCGTGGCGGGACTCGTCGACGCGCTTGCCGTACGCGGTCACGCTGCGTTCGGCCCGAGCGCAGCCGCGGCCAGGCTGGAGGGGTCGAAGGCATTCGCCAAGCAGATCATGATGCAGGCCGGTGTGCCCACGGCGCGCTGGCGCATGGTCGGCACGCTGGACGAGGGCCTCGCGGCGGTCTGTGATCTCGCACTGGGCCCGGGAGAGGGTGTCGTCGTGAAGGCGGACGGCCTTGCCGGCGGAAAGGGTGTGGTCGTGGCCGACTCCGCCTGGCAGGCCGAGGTCGCCTTGGCCGAGATTTTCCTGAATGACCGCTTCGGCACCGGCGCGCACGCGGTGGTCGAGGAACGGCTGGCAGGGGAGGAGTGCTCGCTGCTGGCGCTGTGCGACGGCGAGCGCGCCGTGCCGCTTGCGCCCGCGCGCGACTTCAAGCGCATCGGCGACGGAGACAGTGGTCCAAACACCGGTGGTATGGGCTCCTACTCGCCGGTAACCGGCTTCGATGAGGAGCGCGTGCATGAGATCGCCGCTGCTGTCCATCAGCCGGTCGTCGATTTGATGCGCGAGCGCGGCACGCCCTTTCACGGCGTCCTCTACGCGGGCCTGATGCTCACGCCTGAGGGTTTGCGGGTGCTGGAGTTCAACGTGCGCTTCGGAGACCCCGAGACGCAGGCGGTGCTCCCGCGGCTGCGCTCGGACCTGCTCGAGTTGCTGCTCGCGGCCGCCCGCCCGGGCGGCCTGGCCGGGGCCGGGCTCGAGTGGTCCCCCAACTGGGCGGTCACCGTCGTCCTCGCGAGCGCCGGCTATCCCGAATCCTCCTCGGAAGGCGATCTGATCACCGGGCTGGAGCGGGTGAAGGGGGCGATCGAGGTGACGCACGCCGGCACGGTGCGTAACCCTGAGGGCGTGGTCACGGCGGGCGGGCGTGTGTTGAACGTGACCGCGCTCGGCGCCGACCCTGGCTCCGCCCGTGACGCGGCGTATGCTGCGGCCGGGATGATCTCCTTTGACGGCATGCAGCTCAGGCGCGACATCGCCGCGGGCGCCGCGGTGCTGGCACCATGAGCCGCCCGGAGCCTGGAACGGGTCTCTCGCTGGCGCCGGAGCCGATGCAGGAGGCTGAAGTGCAGGCGCAGCTCGACGACATCGATGTCGACTCACCGCAAGTCGGCATCGTGATGGGCTCCAAGAGCGACATGGAGACGATGGAGAAGGCGGCCCACGAGCTGCAAGAGCGCGGCATCCTGCACGAGCTGCGGGTGATGTCCGCGCACCGCGAAGCAGATGTGGTTGCCGACTACGCCAAGAACGCGCGCATGCGTGGCCTGCGCGTGATCATCGCCGGGGCGGGTATCTCCGCGGCGCTGCCCGGGGCCGTCGCCGCACATACCGACCTGCCCGTGATCGGTGTGCCGCTGTCCGGTCGCCTGACGGCCGCCGGGGGTCTCGACGCGATCCTCTCGATCGTGCAGATGCCCCCGGGTGTGCCCGTTGCGTGTGTCGGGTTGGACAACCCGCGCAACGCGGCGATCCTCGCCGCGCAGATCCTCGGCGCCTAGGAGATGATCACGCGCTACACCCGCCCAGAGCTTGGCCGGTTGTGGACCGACGAGGCGCGCATGGAGAGCTGGCGCCGGGTGGAGGTCGCGGCGTGTGAGGAGCTTCCCGGCCTGCTGGGCACGTTGAGCGGATCCCAGCCCGGGCGAGAGGGTGGGGTTGGGGGACCCAATCAAAAGGAGCTGGAGGCGATTCGCGCGGCCACGTTCACCGTCGCAGCGGTGAACGAGCGCGAGCTGGTGACCGACCACGACATGGCCGCGTTTGTCGACGTGCTCGCCTCCTCGGCGGGCGAGGCGGGACGCTGGATCCACTTCGGGTTGACCTCCTCGGACGTCCTCGACACCGCGCTCGCGTTGCAGCTGCGCGCCGTCGGGGAGGTGATCGTGCCCGGCGCCCGCGAGCTTGCCGGCGCCTTGGCTACGCGCGCGCGTGAGCACGCGGGAACGCTGTGTGTGGGTCGCACGCACGGGGTACACGCCGAGCCGACGACCTTCGGGGTGAAGCTCGCGGGCTTCGCGTTCGAGGCGCATCGCAACGCAGTGCGCCTGGAGCGCGCGTTTGCGCAGGTGGCCGTCGGGGCGATCTCCGGCGCGGTGGGCACGTACGCGGCGACGAGCCCCGAGTTCGAGGCGCGCGTGCTGGAGCGTTTGGATATCAAGCGCGAGAACGTCTCCACGCAGGTGGTGGCGCGCGACCGTCACGCCGAGCTGCTTGGAGCGATCGCGCTGGCGGGTGCGGGCCTGGAGCGATTTGCGACCGAGATCAGACAGTTGCAGCGCACCGAGGTGCGCGAGGTGCAGGAGCCTTTTCGCGCCGGCCAGAAGGGCTCGAGCGCGATGCCCCACAAGCGCAACCCGATCAAGAGCGAGCAGATCTCCGGGCTGGCGCGTGTGCTGCGCGGAAATGCCCAGGCGGCGCTCGAGAACGTCGCGCTGTGGCACGAGCGCGACATCTCGCACTCCTCGGTCGAGCGGGTGATCCTGCCCGACTCGACGATCCTGCTCGATTACCTCCAGCACCGGACGATCGCGCTGGTGCGGGACATGACCGTTGATGGCGAGCGGATGCGCGAGAACCTCGAGCTCACCCATGGCGCGCTGTTCTCTCAGCGGGTGCTGCTCGCGCTAATAGAAGGGAATCCCGCGGAAGGGAATCCCGCCCACCCCATGGGCCGCGACGAGGCCTATCGGATCGTGCAGGAGCTGGCGCAGCGCGCCTGGGATGACGGCACTTCCCTGCGCGAGTTGCTCGCGCAGGACGATCGTGCGAAGGGGCTGGACCTGGAGGCCATTTTCGACTACGGGCATTACGTGCGCTACGCGGATGAGATCATCCGGCGTCTCGACGGGATATCTTCCGCCTCGTGACGACGCTCGCCGGCCTGCCTCTCATCGCCAAAGGGAAGGTCCGCGAGATGTACGGCCTCTCCGACGACGACGATGGCGGCGAGCGGCTGCTGATGGTCGCGAGCGACAGGATCTCGACGTACGACGCGGTCCATCCCACGCGGATCCCGGACAAGGGCAAGGTGCTCACAGGGCTGTCGGCTTTCTGGTTTCAGATAACCAGCCAGATCGTCGCCAATCACCTGATCTCGGTGACAGACGGCGTTCCCGAGGAAGTGCGTGGCCGTGCGCTGGCCGTGCGCAAGCTCGCGATGCTCCCGGTCGAGTGTGTCGTGCGCGGCTACATCACCGGGTCGGGCTGGAAGGATTATCAGGCGAGTGGCAAGGTCTCGGGCATCGAGTTGCCGACGGGATTGCGCGAGTCAGAGCAACTGCGAGAGCCGATCTTCACGCCGAGCACGAAGGCCGATATTGGCCATGACGAGACGATCGACCTCGGCACAGCAGCTGAGCTGGTGGGCGACAGCGCGCTGATGCAAAGGGTACGCGATGTGTCGATCGAGCTGTACTCGTTCGCCGCAGAGCACGCGCGTGAGCGCGGAGTGATCCTGGCCGACACGAAGTTTGAGTTCGGGCTCGATGAGAACGATGAGCTGGTCGTGGGTGACGAGGTGCTGACGCCAGACTCGAGCCGCTACTGGCCGGCGGACTCCTATGAGATCGGGAGGGGTCAGCCGAGCTTCGACAAGCAGTACGTGAGAGATTGGGCCTCGGCGAGCGGCTGGGACAAGCGCCCGCCAGCTCCGGAGATCCCGGATGAGGTCGTGGCCGGCACACGCGCACGGTACGTGCAGGCGTATGAGCTGATCACAGGCGAGCCGTTCTCCGCATGGCTCGAGCGATCGGCATGAGAGCTCGCGTACTGATCCGCCCGAAGGCGGGCATTCTCGACCCGCAGGGAGAGGCCGTCGAGCGCGCGTTGCCCGCGCTGGGCTTTGCGGGTGTGGCAAATGTTCATATCGGCAGGCTGGTCGAACTCGATGTCGAGGACCCCAGCCAGATCAAAGAGATGTGCGAGAAGCTGCTGGCGAACCCGTTGGTCGAGGACTACGAGGTGCAACTGCTCGACGGCGGCAGCTGACCGCGCGCAACGTGAAGTTTGGCGTCCTTCAATTTCCGGGAAGTTGCGACGAGGTTGACGCGCTTCAGGCCGCCCGCAAGGTGGGCGACGCGGAGCTGATCTGGCATGGCGATCGCGACCTGAAGGGCGCCGATGCGATCGTCGTGCCGGGTGGCTTCTCCTATGGCGACTATCTGCGCGCGGGGGCGATCGCGCGGTTTGCGCCGGCCATGGAGTCCGTGATCTCCTTCGCGAACGGCGGCGGGCTGGTGCTCGGGATCTGCAACGGGTTCCAGGTGCTGTGCGAGGCACGGTTGCTGCCAGGTGCGCTACTGGGAAACGCCAACCGGCGTTTTACCTTCCGCCAGGTGGAGCTGGAGGTGGCCGATCACAACACTCATTTCACCCGCGCGTGCGGGGCGGCTGGGAGGGAAGGAGCCGACGAGCGGCTGAGCATCCCCGCAAAGCACTCCTGGGGGCGCTATTACTCGAGCGAGGAGACGCTGAAGGGAATCGAGGAGAACGGCCAGGTAGTGCTGCGCTATGCGCAAGGGCAGAACTTCAACGGTTCGGTTGCAGACATCGCGGGAGTGCGCAACGAGGCTGGCAACGTGTTCGGCCTGATGCCCCACCCCGAGCACGCCGTTGACGAGCTGGTCGGTGGTTCGGCCGATGGACTTCAGATCTTCGAGTCGATGCGCCTGTCGGTGGAAGGTGCTTATGTCTGAGAGCGCGGAGCGCCCGGACCGGCCGGGCCTGCAGGATGCGCTTGCCCTGGGGTTGACGGCGGCCGAGTACGAGCTCGTGTGTGAGCACCAGGAGGGCTCGCCGAACCAGGTCGAGCTGGCGATGTACTCGCTGCTGTGGAGCGAGCACTGTGCATACAAGCACTCGAAGAAGTTGCTGCGGACGCTGCCGACAGAGGGTCCGCATGTCGTGATGGGTCCTGGCGAGAACGCGGGCGCTGTCGACGTGGGCGGTGGGCTGGTGTGCGCGTTCAAGGTCGAGTCGCACAACCACCCGAGCGCGGTCGAGCCATTTCAGGGCGCGGCCACAGGCGTGGGGGGCATACTGCGCGACATCTTCGCGATCGGGGCGCGTCCGATCGCGGTGCTCGACTCGCTGCGCTTCGGCGAGGTGGGCGAAATGACCGGAACCCACCCACCCCCGCGCTCGCGCTATCTGCTCGACGGCGCCGTGCGCGGCATCGGGCACTACGGCAATTCGATCGGCGTGCCGACCGTCGGCGGGGAGGTGTATTTCGAGAGGCCGTATGAGCAGAACTGTCTGGTCAACGCGATGGCTCTGGGGCTCGCTGAGCGCGAGAAGCTGGTGCGCAGCGCGGCCGCGGGGGTGGGCAACGCGCTCGTGCTGTTCGGCGCGCGCACCGGCCGTGACGGGATCGGCGGCGCCTCGGTGCTCGCTTCGGCCGAGCTGGGCGAAGGCGTGCAGGACAAGCGCCCGACCGTACAGGTGGGCGACCCGTTCGAGGAGAAGAAGCTGCTGGAGTGCTCGCTCGAGCTGCTCGAGCGGGGGTTGCTTGTCGCGTTGCAGGATCTCGGCGCGGCCGGCCTCACCTCCTCGGCCGCGGAGATGGCCTCGAAGGGGGACGTGGGGATCGACCTCGACGTCGCGAAGGTCCCTTTGCGTGAGGACGGGATGGAGCCCTTTGAGATCATGGTGAGCGAGTCTCAGGAGCGGATGCTGTGTGTGGTGGAGCCTGCGAACGTGGCCGCCGTGGAGGCGTTGTGCGAGAAGTGGGAGGTCAACAGCGCGGCGATCGGGACGGTCACCGATACGAACCGGATGCGGGTGTTCGCTGGGGAGGAGCTCGCCGGGGACATGCCAGTGAGGGCACTCGTCGACGAGTGCCCGCTGTATGACCTGCAGCCCGTGAAGCCCACCGAGCCGGTCTATGCGCCGCCAGAGGCAACGCTCGCCGCCGAAGCCTCACCGCGTGAGGCGCTGCTGGCGCTGCTGGCGTCGCCGAACATCGCCTCGCGCAGGCCGCTGTTCGAGCAGTACGACGCGATCGTGCAGTCGCGGACGGTGCGCAGGCCCGAGCAGGCCGATGCCGCGGTGCTGGCGCTGGGAGACGGAAGCGCGCTGGCGGTGAGCGTCGACTGCAACGGCCGGCGGGTCGCGGCCGATCCGTATACGGGCACGGTGGAGGCCGTGCTGGAGTGTGCGGCGAACCTGGCGTGCGCGGGGGCAGAGCCGCTGGGGACGACGAACAACCTCAACTTCGGAAACCCCGAGAAGGGACACATCGCCTGGCAGCTGACCGAGTCGGTGCGTGGCCTGGGTGATGCCTGCCGGGCGCTGGGAGCCCCGATCGTGGGTGGGAACGTGTCGCTTTATAACGAGAGCCCACCCACCCGCGCCTCCGGCGGGCCGATCTACCCAACGCCGGTGATCGGCATGGTCGGCCGCCTGCCCGACGCCTCTCATGCCGGCCGGCTCGGGTTTTCAAGGGATGGAGACACGGTCGCGCTCATCGGCCCTTTCGCCCCGTCGCTGGCCGCGAGTGAGCTGGCCAAGCTGCGCGGCCACGAGCTGCCGGACGGTCTGCCGGAGATCGACATCGGGGCGGTTCACGCCGCACAGTTCGCCATCCGCGGCGCCGTGCGCGTTGGCGCGCTGTCCAGCGCCCACGACATCGCCGAGGGGGGTCTCGCCACGGCGCTGGCCGAGTGTTGCCTCGCGGGTGGCATGGGGGCGGACGTGCGGCTAGAGCAAGCCGCCGGGGGCGATCCATTCGTTGCTCTCTTCGGCGAGGGGCCTGGTGGCTTCCTGGTCAGCGGTACGCCCAACGGTGTCAGCTCGCTGGGCCGGCGCACCCCCACGCGTGTCATCGGCACGGTCGGCGGCTCCTCGCTTCTCCTCACGCTCGGCGATTTGACGCTCTCCGCGACGCTTACGGAGCTGGCGGAGGCTCACAGCGCGCTCGCGGAGCTGTTCGGGTGAGGGGGCCTGCTAGCGTGAAAACAGCGATGGCTTGTATGGGAGGGTCCGCCCATCCCACGGGCCCCGAGTCCGATGACCGCGATGGACCGCGCGACGAGTGCGGGGTGTTTGGCATATACGCACCGGGCCATGAGGTCTCGCGGTTGTCGTTTTTTGCGCTGTATGCGCTGCAGCACCGCGGGCAGGAGTCGGCTGGGATCGCCGCGGCCGATCGCGGCGGTCACATCATCACGCGCCGCGAGCTCGGCTTGGTCAACCAGGTGTTCACCGAAAACGATCTGAGCACGCTCGCGGGCGAGCTGGCAATCGGACACGTGCGCTACTCCACGACGGGCTCGAACGCCTGGGAGAACTCGCAGCCCGTGCAGCGCTCGGTGGGCACGCGCGGCTCTCAGCGCGAGGTGGCGCTGGCCCACAACGGCAACCTGATCAACGCGGTGGAGCTGCACAACGAGCTGCTGGCGAAAGGGGTCACGTTCAGCTCGACTTCGGACTCGGAGATCATCGCGGCGCTGATCGCGACGCATCCGGCCGAGCGCGTGGAGGACGCGATCGCCGAGGTGCTGCCGCGGCTGAAGGGCGCGTTCTCGACGGTGGTGATGACGAAGGACCGCGTGGTCGCCTTCCGCGACCCGCATGGCCTGCGCCCGCTCGCGCTGGGTACTTTGGAGCCCACGACGAAAGCGCAGGACGACTCGGTTCGTTATTGCGTAGCGAGCGAGTCGTGCGCGTTGGACATCATCGGCGCGACGTTCCTGCGCGACGTGCAGCCGGGCGAGGTGGTGACGCTGAGCGAGGAGGGCTGTTCGAGCAAACAGGTGGTGAAGGGTGCGCGCAAGGCGTTCTGTGTGTTCGAGTACATCTACTTCGCGCGCCCGGACTCGCGCATGAACGACCAGGTGCTGCAGGTGGCGCGGGGGCGAATGGGCGAGATCCTGTGGCGCGAGGCGCCGGTGGAGGCCGACGTGGTGATCGCGGTGCCGGACTCGGGCAATCCGGCGGCGCGCGGCCTGGCGCGGGCGAGTGGGATTCCCCAGGACGACGGCTTCGTGAAGAACCGCTACGTCGCGCGGACTTTCATCCAGCCCGGACAGGAGCTGCGCAAGCACGGGCTGCGGCTGAAGTTCAACCCACTGCCCGCGGTTGTTGAGGGCAAGCGGCTGGTGGTCGTCGACGATTCGATCGTGAGGGGAAACACGACCAGGCAGATCGTGCAGATGTTGCGCGACTCGGGCGCGAAGGAGATCCACCTGAGGATCTCCGCGCCGCCGATCAAGCACCCGTGCCACTACGGGATCGACATGTCAACACGCGAGGAGATGATTGCCCACGGCCGCAGCACCGGGGAGGTCGCACAGGAGCTGGGGTGCGACTCGCTGCACTACTTGTCGCTGGAGGGCGTGTATGAGGCGATCCGCGGTACCCGCGAGACCCACTGCGACGCGTGCTTCACCGGTGAGTACCCGCTGGCCGGCAGTGATGGGGCAAACGGCAAGTACGCCTTGGAGGAGTAGGAGCCGGAGGCCCCCCTCCCCAGTGGGCGCCTAGCTCAGATCTCTGGCGCCTGAGGCGTCGCTGTATCGGTTGTTGTAGGGACGGCTGGTGATGATGTCTCGGCGTCCCGGCCGGAAGGCGTTCGCCAAAGCGGCGAGGATGACGAGGGCGACGATGATGGATGCAAGCATGGGAGAACCTCGATTCGGTTTGTTGTTCTCCACCCTCGAGATCTATTGAACCGCCGGCCGGTTTATTCCTCTGTGAGTTGAGTCACAGCGATTGATCTTTAATCCGAGGAACTGCAATCCGCTGGACTATCGTGCGGTTCGTGGGAGAGGAGCCGCTGGAGATCGCCGTGCTCGTGTCCGGGACGGGCACGAACCTGCAGGCGCTGCTCGACACCGTGCACGGGAAAGAGGCGCGGATCGTGGGTGTGGCGTCGAGTGTCGCTGGCGCGCCTGCGCTGCAGCGCGCCGCCGAGCGAAGGGTGCCTACGGAGGTGTTCCCCCGCGCCGGCTATCCCGACCGCGCAGCTCGCGACGGGGCGATGGCGGACTGGCTGGAGGAGCGCCGTGTGCGTTTGGTCGTGCTTGCCGGATACATGGAGCTGCTGGGCGAGGTGTTCCTGGAGCGCTGGCCTGGGGCGGTGATCAACGTGCACCCCTCGCTGCTGCCCGACTTTCCTGGCCTGCATGCGATCGAGCAGGCGATCGAGCATGGAGCCGGGACATTCGGCGTGACAGTGCACTTCGTCGATAAGGGCATCGACACCGGCCCAGTCATCCTGCAGGAGGCGGTGCAGCTGCCGGGCGTGAGTGATCCCGGTGAGGTGCTGAAGGCCCTGCGTCCGCTCGAGCATTCGCTATTGCCGGAGGCCGTCCGTCTGTTCGCGCGGGGAGCCCTGAGCATGGATCCAGAGAACCCGCGCCGGGTCGTCATCGATAGATAGGGTGGCGAGCATGGCGGTCGAAAGAGCTGCGCCCGGTGAGGTGCGCGTGAAGAGGGCGCTGCTGTCGGTGTCCGAGAAGCAGGGGATCGTGGACTTCGCGCGCGGATTGAGCGGGCTGGGGGTGGAGATTGTCTCCACCGGAGGCACGGCGCGCGAGCTGATGGAGGCTGGGATCAAAGCCCGGGAGATCGAGGATTTCACCGGCTTTCCGGAGATGATGGATGGGCGCGTGAAGACGTTGCACCCGCGGCTGTATGCGGGGTTGCTGGCCAGGCGCGACGACGAGGAGCATTTGCGCGCGGCAGAGGAGCAAGGGATCGAGCAGGTCGACCTGGTGTGCGTGAACCTGTATCCGTTCGAGCAGACGGTCGCACGCGGCGATGCGAGCGATGAGGAGGTGATCGAGAACATCGATATCGGCGGGCCGACGATGATCAGGGCGGCTGCGAAGAACAGCGCGTTCGCCGCGGTGGTGGTCGATCCTGCGGACTACGAGGGCGTGCTGGGCGAGCTGCGCGAGTCCGAGGGGAGGCTGTCGCTGCCGACCCGCAAGGAGCTCGCGGCCAAGGCGTTCGCGTGCACTGCCCGTTACGACGCGGCGATCTCGACATGGTTCGCGAGTCGTACGTACGAGGGCTTCCCTCCCACGTGGAACGAGGCGTACGAGAAGGTGATGGACCTGCGCTACGGCGAGAACCCGCACCAGCGGGCAGCCTTTTACGCGCGTGTGGGAGCGCCGGCGCATTTGCTCGACGGGGTGGAGCAGCTGCACGGGAAGGAGCTGTCGTTCAACAACCTGCTCGATTTGAGCTCCGCTCGCGAGCTGGTGGAGGAGTTCACCCATTCGGGTACAGGCGAGCAGCCGGCGTGTGCGATCGTCAAGCACAACAACCCGTGTGGCTGCGCGGTGGGCGAGACGATCCAGCAGGCCTACGAACGCGCTTTTGCGTGCGATCCGCAGAGCGCGTATGGCGGCGTGATCGTAGTCAACCGGAGGGTCGATCGGGATTGCGCCGAGGAGCTCGGCAAGCAGTTCATCGAGGTGCTGCTCGCCCCTGGGTATGACGCCGAAGCGGTCGAGGTGCTGAAGCAGAAGAAGAACGTGCGGTTGCTGGAGATGGCCAACTGGCCGGCTCCGAGCCACGAGGTCGAAGCCAAGCCGGTCATCGGCGGTGAGCTCGTGCAGAGTAAGGACGTCGTGACAGAGACCCGCGAGCAGATGCGCGTGATCAGCGAGAAGGAGCCAGGCGAGGAGCAGTGGGACGACCTTCTCTTCGCCTGGAAGGTGTGCCGGCACGTGCGCTCCAACGCGATCGTGATCGCCGCGGGCGGGGCGAGCATCGGGATCGGCGCGGGGCAGACGAGCCGGGTCGACGCCGTCCGCCTCGCTGTAGAGAAAGCTCGCGCCACCCAGCCGGACCTCCTGGTGGGCTCGGTGCTCGCGTCAGACGCGTTCTTCCCCTTCGCCGACGGTCCGCAGATGGCGACCGGCGCGGGCGTGAGCGCGATCATCCAGCCGGGGGGATCGGTGCGCGATGACGAGGTTGTGGCCGCCGCGGACGCGGCCGGTGTCGCGATGGTGGCGACAGACAAACGCCACTTCCGCCACTAGCCCGGTCTTCTTTCTTCTTTCTGAAAGGTCTTGACACGTAATAGATAACGATATATCGTGAGCGTACTTTGATAGTTCACGATAGGAGCTAGTTATGCATAGATGTTCAGAAGAAAACCAACCAGGACAGGGCCGTCACGGCCACCACCGCCACCGCCATCACGGCTTCGGGTCAGGCCCGTTCGGCTCGGGCGGCGGCCCGCGAGGACGCGGTCGTAAGGCGCGGCGCGGGGACATCCGTACGGCGGCGCTGCTGTTGCTGAACGAGGAGCCGCGCAACGGCTACGAAATCATGCAGGAGGTAGAGGAGCGCAGCGACGGCGTGTGGCGTCCTAGCCCCGGTTCGGTGTATCCGGCGCTGGCGCAGCTCGAGGACGAGGGATTGATCCGCTCACAGGAGCTCGACGGCCGCAAGCTGTTCGCGCTCACCGACGAGGGCCGCGCCTTCGTGCAGGAGCGCGGCACCGAGAAGCCGGCCCCGTGGGAGCAGATGAGCGGCGACGTGAGTAATCAGGCGCACGAGCTCGGCAAGCTCATGCGCGAGGTCGCGTCTGCCTTCGTGCAGGTGATGAAGACGGGCAGCGAGGCGCAGATGGGCGAGGCCCGCAAGATTCTCGTGGCCGCGAGGAAAGACCTGTACCGGATCCTCGCCGACGGAGATCCGGAGACCGCCTCCGGCCCAGAGGCGCAGTAGAAAGCTAGGGCTTTGGTTCGTGGGCCCGGGCGGAGACCCCGAGGATGGCATCCTGGCCGGCTGACTCGTTTGTGTCGGTGGCGAGCTTCATGGCCTGCGCCAGGGTCGCCTCCTCGCGCCGCGCGCCACGTTCGAGGAGTGGCTGCAGGATGCCGCGCAGCGCCAGCATCGGCCCCAGCCAGCGCGGCGCCCATACGCGCGCGGAGCGCCGTTCGATGCCGCGCTCGATCGCGTCGATCGCCTTGCTCAGCGGGGCGGGATTGCGGATGAAGCCGGGCATGCTGCCAGTTATCGCTTCCGCTGAAGGCTCGGCGAAGGCCGCGCGCACGAGATCGGTGTCTAGAAAACCGAAGTAGGCGCAACCCACGGCGGCACCGCTCGGCCTGCTCTCCATGCGCAACGAGTCCGACAGCGCCTCCACGCCGGCCTTGGCCGTCGTGTAGGGACCGAGCATCGCCCCGTGCAGGATGGCCGTCATCGAGGAGATGTTCAGCAGATAGCCGCGGCGCTGCTGGATCTGCTCGATCACGGCACGGTCCGTACGCCACACGCCGAGCAGGTTGACGGCGAGCGTGCGCTCCACCTGCTCGATTGGCGCAGTCGCCAGCGGGCCGGTGAAGGCGATGCCGGCGTTGGCGATCGCCACGTCGATCCCGCCGAAGCGCGCCACTGTGGCTTTGACCACACGCGCAAGCGCGTCGAAGTCGGTCACGTCCACCTCAAAGCTCGCCGCGCGATCGCCCAGCTTCGCCGCGTTCTCCTCCAGGCGCTCCGGCTCCAGCCCGGCGAGCGCGACGTTGGCGCCTTTTGCATGCAGGCGCTCGGCCGTCGCCTTGCCGATCCCGCGGGCGGCGCCGGTGATGAAGACGGTGCGTCCGTTGACGTCAAATGGTGTGGTCATTGCAATGCGGTAGCGCAAAGATGCCCCGTGCGGGACTCGAACCCGCCCCACCGGATTAAAAGTCCGGCGCTCTACCAGATGAGCTAACGGGGCTAGCGGGGCGACAGTCTACGGCTCTTCTGCGGCCGCGACGCGGAGCATGTCCTCGATCGTCGTGAGCTTGACGCGCGGTCGTCTTGCCGCCTCGCCGAGCGCCTTCTCGTGCCGGTCGATGGCTTCCCAGCCCTCGTAGGTGACGATCTGGGGCTGGCGCTCACGCAGTAGCTCCTCCACCGCGGCAGCGTCTGGCTCGGTGGGCTCGTGATGGGCCCCTCCGTCGCCGTTGCCGGCGAGGTCGGCGAGGATCGCGTCGACGGTCTCCTGGGCGTCCTTCTTGTTGGTCCCGATCACGCCGGAGGGCCCGCGCTTGATCCACCCGACGACGTACTCGCCGCACTGCGGAGATCCGCTTGCGGGATCGAGGATGCGCCCGCCATCGTTGGGAATGGTGCCCGAACGCTCGTCGTAGGGGACGCCGGGGAGGGGGATGCCCCGGTAGCCGATCGCGCGGAAGGCGAGGCCCGCGTGAATCGTCTCACGCTCGCCGGTTGCCTGGGCACGCAGCCGGCCGCCGGCGTCCACCAGCTCGTTGCGCACGAGCTCGACAGAGCCCAGGCGACCATGCTCACCGGGGAGGAAGGCGGCCGGTGAGAGCAGGAAGCGCAGGACGATGCGCTTGGGATGCCCGGCTGGAGCTCGCCCGGCGTAGGAGCGCAGGATCTCGACGTTGCGCCGGCTCGTGATGTTTTCCTCGGCGCCAGGATCGGCGACCGCGAGCGCACGGTCGAGTTCTGCGTTCTCGACGATGACATCGGCGCCGGAGAGCTCGCCGAGCTCCAGGAGCTCGGGGTTGGTGAAGGCCGCTTGCGCGGGTCCGCGGCGGCCGAGGATCACGACCTCTGATACGCGGCTGCGAGCGAGAACCTCCAGGGCGTGGTCGGCTGTATCGGTCGGGGCGAGCTCGGCCGGAGCGAGCACGAGCATGCGGGCGACATCGATCGCCACGTTGCCGTTACCGATCACGACGGCGCGCTCTGCCGAGAGCAGATCGACCTCGAGGTCGGTGTGGTCGGGATGGCCGTTGTACCAGCCGACGAACTCGGTGGCGGCGTGCGAGCCGGGGAGGTCTTCGCCGGGGATGCCCAGAGGACGGTCCGCGGGCGATCCAGTGGCGTAGACGATCGCGTGATAGTGGGCGAGCAGGTCATCGCGCGAGATGTGCTCGCCGAAGGCGACGTTGCCGAAGAAGCGAAAGCGCGGGTGGGTGGCGGTCTTCTCGTAGACCCGCGTGACGGACTTGATCTTCGGGTGGTCGGGAGCCACGCCGGAGCGCACGAGCCCCCAGGGTGTGGGCAGGCGCTCGAACATGTCCACCTCGAAATTGATGGAATGCCCGCCCGCCCCGTCCTTGAGCAGGTGCCCCGCGGCGTAGAAGCCGGCCGGGCCGGAGCCGATGACGGCGATGCGGATGGGTTGGTCGGTCATTGGCTGTCTGATGGGCGCGGCCCGACTCGAACGGGCGACCCCCTCGTTGTAAGCGAGGTGCTCTGACCAACTGAGCTACGCGCCCCTGCTGAGGGAACCTCAAGGCTAGCGGCCGCGATCCTGATTGCCGCGGTGGCGACCGGCCCGCGGTCGTGTGAAAGGTTTGTGCGAGTGGGCTAGCATGGGCCGCACCCCGGCCGGGAACTCTTTCTTGAAGACCGCACACACCGCCCATAGCGAGGGGTCATCGGCGTTCGCGAAGCCAGGCGAGCAGGAGTCGAAAGCGGCCGAGCTGGAGTTGCTGGGCGTGAGCAAGCGCTACCCCGGGCAGCGCGAGCCGGCGATCGCCGGTCTCTCGTTCACGGTGCCCGCCGGCGAGGTGTGCGTGCTCGTCGGGCCGTCGGGCTCGGGCAAGACGACGGCGATGCGCCTGATCAACCGGATGATCTCGATCTCGGGCGGCGACATCCTGCTCGGCGGGCGCAGCGTGCTGGCGCGTGACGCGCGCGAGCTGCGCAGAGAGATTGGCTACGTGATCCAGCAGATCGGACTGTTCCCGCACCAGACGGTTGGCGAAAACATCGCCACCGTGCCCGGCCTGCTCGGCTGGCCGAAGCAGCGGATCGCCGTTCGCCTGCGGGAGCTGCTCGAGCTGATCGGCCTCGAGCAGGAGATGGCAGGGCGCTACCCGTCGCAGCTCTCCGGTGGGCAGCGCCAGCGTGTCGGCGTGGCGCGCGCCCTCGCCGCCGACCCACCGTTGATGCTGATGGACGAGCCGTTCGGTGCGATCGATCCGATCAACCGCACGCGCCTGCAGGACGAGTTCCTCGGGCTGCAGGCGAAAGTCAAAAAGACGGTCGTGTTCGTTACGCACGACATCGACGAGGCGATCAAGATGGGCGACCGCATCGCGATCCTGCGCGAGGGCGGCCACCTCGCGCAATACGACACGCCGCGCGAGATCCTGACCCACCCGGCCGACGGCTTCGTGGCCGAGTTCGTCGGTGCCGACCGCGGCATCAAGCGGCTGTCGCTGACGACGCTCGCCGAGATGAAGCTGCTCGAGCCGAACGGGACGAAGCCGGGCGCGCTGCGCGCGCCGGCGAGCACGAGCGTGCGCGACGCGCTGTCGATGATCCTCACCGCCAACGGCGAGCCGTTGGCGGTCATCGATGGCAACGATCGCGTGCAAGGGTTGCTGACGCTGACGCTGATCGAGCGGCTGCTCGCCGAGGAGGCCGCAGCCAACGGCAAGGGGAGCGGCCAATGACATTCGTCGCGCCGGCGCTTGTGCCAGCGGGTCCGGTGATCCCGAACTACAGCGCGCACAGCTCGCAGTGCGTTGTGCACAACCACTTCTTCTGCACCGGCTGGGTCAGCCACAACTGGGGCAGCGTGCTGTGGCCGGCGCTGCGCCAGCACGTCTTCTTGACGCTGATCGCAGTCGCGATCGGCTTCGCGATCTCGCTTGCGCTCGCGCTCGCGGCGCATCGGTACCGCGTGCTCGAGCGCCCGACGCTGCTCGTGACGACGTTCCTCTACACGATTCCCTCGCTCGCGCTGTTCGAGCTGCTCGTGGCGCCGGTCGGCGCGAACATCTACGCGGCCGAGATCGCGCTTGTCTCGTACACCTTGCTGATCCTCTTCCGCAACATCCTGACCGGCCTGCGCGAGGTCCCGGCGGAGGTGCTCGACGCGGCTGAAGGGATGGGAATGACGCGCCGCCAGGCGCTCTGGCGCGTCGAGCTGCCGCTCGCGCTGCCGGCGATCGTCGCTGGGCTGCGGATCGCCGTCGTCACGATCATCGCGCTCGCGACGATCGTCTACACGATCTACGACAAGGGGCTCGGCGTGCCGATCCACACGGCGCTCGGCGAGGGGCCGTTCAAGACCGAGCTGCTCGCGGCCGGCGCACTGACGGTGCTGCTCGCGCTCGCCGCCGACGCGCTGCTCGTGCTGGCGCAGCGCGCGCTGACGCCGTGGACGCGCACGAGGGTGAGCTGATGCACGCGTTCGTGCAAGCGGCCGAATTCATCGGCCGCAACGGCTCCATTCACGGCACCTCAGGGCTGCCGGCGCTGACCCATCTCGCGCTGCAGACGCTCAAGGTCGGTGCGATCGGCGTCGCGATCTCGGCCGTGACCGGCGTGCCGCTCGGTGTCTGGCTCGGTCACGTCCACAAGGGCTCATTCTTCGCGATCAACCTCGGCAACGTCGGGCGCGCGCTACCGAGCATCGCTGTGCTCGCGATCGGCGACGCGTTCCTCGGGCTCGGACTGACCGTCGTCGAGCTCGCGCTCGTGATCCTCGCCGTGCCGCCGATCGTCACGAACTCCTACCTCGCGGTCGACGGCGTCGACCGCGACCTCATCGACGCGGCGCGCGGGATGGGCATGTCCGAGCGCGAGATCGTCGCGCGCGTCGAGCTGCCGCTCGCCGTGCCCCTGATCTTCGCCGGCCTGCGCACGGCCTCGGTGTTCGTGATCTCGACGACGACGATCGCCTCGCTCGCCGGCTTCAGCGGCACGCTCGGCGACCCGATCGCAAACGAGACGAGCTATCACTTCTACGGCGTGCTCGGCGCCGCGATCTGCGTTGCCGCGCTCGCGCTGCTCGTCGACGGCGCGCTCGCGCTCGTGCAGCGCGCGCTCACGCCACGCGGCCTGCGCGTGCAGGCGCAAGCGCGCATCGCGCCCGGCGCTCCGGCGCCGGGTCTCACATAGCGGCCAGCGCCAGCTCATACCGGTCTTGATCGAATAAATTCTAAATATGGGGACAAACTAACCAGGAGGAAGCAGATGAGGAGTCGGCTAATGACGAAGAGGCGATGGGGCAGTTCGGTCGGTCGGAGCGTCGCGGCGCTGTTCGCGACGAGCGCACTCGTTGCCGGACTCGCGGCGTGCGGCGGCAGCTCGTCTTCGTCGAGCAGCTCCACGGCGTCCTCAGCTGCGAGCGGTCCCGGCGCCGGCAGGCAGGCCGTGACGATCGGCGACAAGAACTTCGCCGAGGAGAACATCCTCGGCTCGCTCTACGCGCAAGCGCTGCAGGCGAAGGGCTTCAAGGTCACGCTGAAGGACAACGTCGGCTCCTCGGAGCTGATCTACAAGGCCCTGACCTCGGGCCAGATCGACATGTACCCCGAGTACACCGGCACGCTGCTGTCGGCCGTCGCTGGCCAGACGAAGCTGCCCAAGAGCGCCGCCGCGGCTTACAGCCAGGCGAAGGCGTTCCTGGAACCGAAGGGCTATACCCTGCTGAACTTCACACCGTTTTATGACTCCGACGCGCTTGCGACGCTGCCGGCATACGCGAGCGTTCACAAGCTCGCGAGCGCCGGCGACTTGAAGGCGCTCGGCAAGAAGGTGACGCTTGGCGCGGCGCCCGAATTCGCGACGCGCTTCGAGGGGCTGAAGGGCCTCGAACAGGAATACGGCGTCAAGCCGGCGTTCAAGCCGATCGCGATCGAACTCTCCTACAAGGCGCTCGAAAGCAAACAGGTCGACGTGCAGGACGTGTTCTCGACCGACGGGCAATTGCTCGGCGGCAAGTTCAAGATCCTCACCGACCCGAAGCACGTGTTCGGCTTCCAGAACGTCGCGCCGGTCGTCAAGAAGAGCGTGCTCAGCGCTGAGGGGCCCGCGTTCGCCGAAACGATCGACAAGGTTTCGTCGCTGTTGACGATCCCCGCGATCCAGCAGATGAACAAGGCCGTCAGCATCGACAAGCAGCCGGCGAGCAGCGTCGCCGCGCAGTTCCTCAGAGCGAACGGCCTGGGCTAACGCTTTTGCGGGCGAGGCGCCGCTTGTTGGCGCCTCGCCTGCGAAGCTTGCGCCGTGAAGCAAGCGCGCGCGGGCAGAGGCAGGAGGGCCGTGCGGATCGCGCTTGGCGCGCTGGTTGCGATCGTGCTGGTGCTGGTTCTGGCCCAGCTCCTGCTGCCTGGGATCGCGGCCGAACGGGTACGCGCGCGCGTCGGCAAGTACGGAACGGTGGAGAGCGTGAGCGTGAAGGCGTGGCCGGCTGTGAAGCTGCTGTGGGGCAGGGCGGACTCGGTGACCGTGCGCGCGAAGAGTCTGCGGATGAGCCCGCAGCAGGCGGCGAAGCTGCTGTTGCAAGCGCGCGGGGTGGAGAGGATGACAACGGAAGCCGCCAGCGTGAGAGAGGGTTCGCTGCAGCTGCACGACGCGCGCTTCCAGAAGCACGGCAACACGCTGCAGGCCCAGGCATGGGCCGCACAGACGGACGTGAAGGCGGCACTGGGGAAAGGGTTCGAAGTGCAGCTTCTGAGCAGCGGCGGTGGCCAGGTGGAGGTGCGCCTAAGCGGCGGGCTGTTTGGAGTGGGCGCCTCCGTCGACGCGGTGGCACGCGCGCAGGAAGGCAAGCTGGTGGTGCACCCGCTGGGCTTTTTACTGGGCTCGCTGCAGCTGACGCTGTTCGCAAATCCACACGTGCGCGTCGAAGGCGTGGGAGCAAGCGCCGCTGTGGGCCCCAGCGGAGTGGCGGGCTATGAGCTGACGATGCGGGCGAGCTTGCGCTGAGTGGTGTGACGGGGGTGGCTTTATGCCACCGCTGCAAGATCTGATCGAGGTGTGGTTGCCCTGGGTGAAACGTTCATCGGCAGACCGTCCTTGGGGCTGATCGTCGGCATCTGGCGAATGGCGAGCTGGAAGTCCTCAGGAAGCGAGAGCGTGAAGCGGGCGAGCAGGAGCGTGGCGATCGTGCGGATCTCGAGCTGGCCGAAGCGCATGCCGATGCAGGTGCGCGAGCCCCCGCCGAAGGGGACGTAGGCGCCTTTAGGGAGGGCGGCCTTGGCCTCTGCAGTAAAACGCCCGGGACGGAAGGAGTGGGGTTCTGAAAAGACGTCAGACAGGTGGTGCGAAGCCCAGGAGCAGTAGTTGACAAAGACGCCGCCGGGGACTGACTGGCCGGCGAGCTCGAACGGCTCGACGGAGCGGCGAGGGCCGATCCAGGCGGGCGGGTAGAGGCGGAGGGTCTCGTCGAGGACCGTCTCCAGGCAGGGAAGGCCGTCGCCCATCAGCTGGGATGGATTGGGAAACCCACCCGCCCGGGCACCCCAGAGGTGGGCGTCCTGCTCGGCGAGCAGGCGGGCGACGACGCCGGGATGGCGGGCGAGCTCGTAGAACATGAAGGCGACGGTCGAGGTGGTCGTGTCGTGGCCGGCGAATAGGAGCGTCATCACCTCGTCGCGGATCTGGGTGTCGGTGAGGGCGCCGCCGTCCTCGTCGGAGGCGTCGATGAGCAGCGAGAGGATGTCCTCGCCACGCTCGCCGGTGGAGCGCCGGCGTGTGATCTCGGAGTAGATGAGGCCGTTCAGTGAGCGGGTGGCTTTCTGCTGACGGTCCCAGGGCGTGAAAGGTCCGCGAAGCATGCGCAGGGAGTAGTCGCGGGCGTAGAAGGAGAGGGTCTGCTCGAACAGGGCGGCGGCGTCGACCGCGCGTGCGGCGGAGCCATCGGGGTCGAGGCCGAAAAGCGCCCGCATCGCGATACGCAGGGCGAGGCGACGGGTCCACGCGTACAGGTCGATGCGCTCGCCTGGAACGAGCATCTCCAGTGCGCGGTTGGTCTCTGCGACCATCACGTCAACCGATGCGGCGATCCGCTCGCGGTGAAAGCCGGGGAGCATGGCCAAGCGTGAGCGGCGGTGAAAATCGCCGTCGGTGGTGAGCAGGCCGTCGCCGGCAAAGCCCATCAGGTCGCGGAAATAGGAGGTGCGGTAGAGGAAGTTGGAGGCATGGGAGACGGTGATGTAGTGGTTGGCGTCGGGTCCGAGTGCGAACACGGCGTTGGAGTGGAAGAGCCGCAGCGTGAAGACCGGCCCGAAACGCTCATAGGACTCGAGCAGCAGAGGAAGGGGTTCGTCGGCGAAGCGCTTGGTGCGGGCCATCGAGAAGCGGGTTTCCCCAGGCGGGAACGGAACGGTGGCGGCGCGCTCGTCCAACAGATCCTGAACGAGCACGACGAACGGGTTGTAGGAGCGAAGCGGAGGAGGGCTGGCGAGCGGCATGGGTGGAAGCCTAGACGAAACTGGCCAGATAGCCAGTTTTGGCGCCGAAGTCCCGCCTGCCCCCGCCGTGCGGGGAGCCTTGGCATACTGGGGAGGCATGGAGTGCTGGAGAGTGCTCTGGTGCAACATCGCGGGGGCGTAGCTCAGTTGGTTAGAGCGCTGCCCTGTCACGGCAGAGGTCGCGGGTTCGAGTCCCGTCGCTCCCGTTTCCCCCGCCACGGCTGCTCTCGTCTTGCCTGCAAATGAGCGGTTGTGGGGGCGTGGAGATGGGGTTTTTGTCCATGCCGAGTCTGTTGAAAGCCCAAAACGGCTCGGAAATCCAGCAGAAGCTCGCTGTATTGCTCCTCCGTGCGCTAGCGTGCGATCAGCTGAAAGATTGGGATCACCCGTCCAGCCTTCCCGGCCTGCTCACGGTAATCGGCGTACTCGGGGAAGACGCGATCGGCGAGATCCCAAAGCCGCTTTAGCTCGGCTTCGTCCTCCACGATCTCGGCGCGGAACGGCAGGCCGCCGAAGACGATGTCGGGATGCTTACGGAGGTTGTAGTACCAGGCTGGATTCGTCGGCAGTCCCCGCTTCGATGCGATGATTATCACCCGGCCGCCGTCGTGGAAGTAGAGCGTGGCATTGGCGCGCGGACGGCCCGTCCGCGCGCCGCGCGACTCGAGCAGCGCGCTGGCAAGCGGCCCCGCGGTGCTGAACCGGCCGCCCGTGAGCTTCAGCAGATATGGGTCCACCTTCCAGGCGATGTTGACGGCGAGCCAGGCGCCTGCCTTGGTGGCAGAGAACCGGCACACCGCTAGATATAGGTGACCTCGCCGCTTATACGGATCCACATAGCGCAGCTTGGGAGTGTGGGCCATGGTCAGAAGAGCGATCCTATCTCCCGCATGCCCACTCCCGGCGCGGTGTGTCACGCTGTGTCCATGAGCGCGCTCCCTCCCGGTCCGGCCACGCCCCAGACGGTGCAAATGCTGCGCTGGATGGTGCGTCCGATTGCCTTCATGGAGTCCTGCAGGCGTCGCTACGGCGACACGTTCAGCGTGAGCTTCCCGGGGTTTGAGCGGCCGATGGTGTTGCTGTCCGATCCCGAGGCGATCAGGGCGCTGTACACCGCGCACGAGCATGAGCTGCCCGCGGGGCGCAAGCTCACACTGTTGCCGGTGATGGGCCCCAACTCGGTGCTGCTGGTCGAGGGCAGCGAGCATCTGGACCGGCGCAAGCTGATGCTGCCCCAGTTTCACGGCGAGCGGATGCGCTCGTATGAGTCGATCATGCGCGAGGCCACCGAGCAGGCGATCGGCAGCTGGCCTGAAGGACAGCCGTTTGCGATGCATCCCCACATGCAGGCGATCACGCTCGAGGTGATCCTCAGGGCGGTCTTCGGGGTTAGCGACACCGAGCGCGCCGGGCAGTTGCGCGAGCGCCTGCCGCTGCTGCTCGGCGAGAGCGCCTCGGCGGCGCTCCAGTTTCGCTTCATGCTCTCCCGCCGCCTGCACCTCGGGGATCCGTTGGCCCGCCTGCGCGAGATCACGGCGAGCGTCGATGAGCTCCTGTTCGCCGAGATCGCCCACCGTCGCTCAGATCCAGCGCTAGGGGAGCGCGAGGACATCCTCTCGCTGCTGATCGCGGCGCGCTTCCAGGACGGCGGTGAGATGAGCGACCGGGATCTGCGCGATCAGCTCGTCACGCTGCTGCTCGCCGGTCACGAGACGACGGCGACAGGACTGGCTTGGACGTTCGATCTGCTGCTCCGCCATCCCGCCACGCTCGCGCGCCTGACCGCCGAGGTCGATGCGGGCGAGGACGCATATCTGCGCGCGGTGGTCTGCGAGTCGCTGCGGCTGCGCCCAGTCGTGCCGCTCGCGGGACGGCGCCTTGCATCCGACCTCGATGCCGGTGATCTGCACCTTCCCGCCGGCACCGACGTAACGCCTGCGATCTGGCTCACGCACACCCGCGCCGATCTCTACCCAGAGCCGTTCGCGTTCAGACCCGAGCGCTTCCTGGACTCCGCGCCCAGTGGCTACGGATGGATCCCCTTCGGCGGTGGCATCAGGCGCTGCCTGGGGGCGAGCTTCGCCGAAATGGAGATGCGGGTGGTGCTCGAGACAGTCTTGCGCCGCAGTGTTTTGGAGGCGGTCAGCCCGCGCGCGGAACGGGTCACCCGCCGCAACGTCACGCTCTCGCCACGCAACGGAACGCTCGTGCGCAGCAGGCCGCGCAGCACTGGAGTGCTCGCCCCCGAGCCCGATCGCGTGCTGGTCGCATAGGGGGGTTATCCCCAGGGTGGGAGGGCCCAGATCAGGGGGCAGGCCAGTGGCCGCCGGTGGCCGGCTGCAGCGACAACGGCCTCTCGCTCCGTCAAAATCCACGTATGAGCGCCACCGCCGGACCAATCGAGCAGAACCCCAGCCCGCAGGACGGGATCCCCGGGCAGGATCCGGTACCCAACGCGCAGGGCCCCACTCCGGAGGAGATCCAGGAGCCGGTGCTCGAGAACCTCGACCGGTTCGTCACCGGCCTGATCACGGTGGTGCCGCCGGCGCTGGTGGTGCTCGCCGGCTGGCAGCTGTGGAACAGCGAGCTGCACCTGCGCGACATCGTGCTGTTCATCGTCCTCTACATACCGATCGGCCTCGGCGTGACCGTCGGCTTTCACCGGCTGCTCACCCACCGCAGCTTCAAGACCTCGCCGGCGCTGCGCGGGCTGCTCGCGGTCCTCGGCACGATGTCGATCGAGGGCCCTGTGATCTCGTGGGTGGCCGACCACCGCAAGCACCACGCCTACTCCGACCGCCTCGGCGATCCGCACAGCCCCCACGTCGATCACGGCGGCGGCTGGAAGGGCGCGCTGCGCGGACTCGCCCACGCGCACGTCGGCTGGCTGTTCGATCACCAGCAGCGCGGCGCCCGCGAGCGCTTCGCTCCGGACCTGATCGCCGACCCGGTCGTCAACTTCGTCGACAAGACGTTCATCTTCTGGTCGCTGCTCGGCCTGGCGATCCCCTTCGGGCTCGGCTGGCTGATCGCCGGGACCGTGGCGGCAGGGCTCGAGGCGATGCTGTGGGCCGGCGCCGTGCGGATCTTCATCCTGCACCACGTCACCTACTCGATCAACTCGCTCTGCCACTTCTTCGGCCGCCGGCGCTTCGCGACCGATGACGAATCGCACAACCTGTCATGGCTGGCGCCGTTCTCCTTCGGTGAGGCGTGGCACAACAACCACCACGCGTTCCCCACGTCGGCCTTTCACGGCATGGCCAGGAGCGAGGTCGACCTGTCGGGCCTGACGATCTCGGGCCTGGAGCGGCTTGGCCTCGTGTGGGACGTCCAGCGGATCAGCCCGGACCGCCAGGCCGCGAAGTCTTTGACCGGCCGAGCTTAAGAACTATCCGAAAACTCCAAGATTCCTCTCAAGCGGTACTGGGACGCGAGCTGAGGAGTTTTCGGATAGATACTTAGTCGCTGCCGCCGGCCCGAAGTGAGACCATTGCCGGGTGAGCCAGCAACCAGCTCCACCGGCGTCTTACCCACTTGACGATCCGCCCCCACCCGCGAGCGCCCCGCGGCGCCGCTGGATGCCGAGGCCGGCCGCGGGGCTGTCGTGGGGTCAGTACGCCCGCTCGCTCCTGCGCCGCCTGGCGGCCCTCACAGCGATCCTGCTGGTCGCGATCTGGGCGCTGACCGGGCAGGGGTACTTCTGGCCCGCGTGGGCCTGGCTGGGGCTCGTCGTGGTCGTGCTGTGCGACTACTCGGCGGGCTGGGTCTGGCGGCGCCGTCCAGGCGCGCCGCGCCGGGTCGCGTTCCTGTGGGCGGTGATCGGCGTCGCGGCGGTGATCCTGGTGATGACTTGGCTGCTCACGTGGCTGCTCGCGGGGGTGCACACATTCTGGCCGGCGTGGGCGCTGCTCGGCCTCGCGACCGCCGGCAGCGCCTACTCGCTGATCGCGCTGCACGACCGTGTGCTGATCGCAAACGGGGGGCGTGCGCTGCGCCGGCGGACGGCCGCGGGGAAGGCTCGCGTTGGCGCTCTGCGCGCTTTCCTGAGCGCGCAGCGCCATCTCGCCTCTCACGGTGTGGTGCTCGACCGGGAGGCCGTGACGCGGCTGCTCGCGCCGGGCGCCGACGCGCAGGCGCAGGCGCCGGACGCGGGACAGTTGCAGGCCTTGCCCGGGCTGCCCGAGGGCACGCCGGCCCTACTCGAGCGACTGACCGTCCGCGAGCGCGCGGTGCTCGAGCTGATGGCTGAGGGCCGCTCGAACACGGCGATCGCCGAGAGCCTCGTGGTCACACCCGGCGCGGTGGAGAAGCACATCACGAACATCTTTGGAAAGCTCGAGTTGCCTGTCTGTGACGACGATCACCGGCGCGTGCTCGCCGTGCTTGCCTACCTGCGCGTCTCGCGCTGAGCTCACCGCCAGCCAGTCAGGCGGTCAGGCAGGTGCGGTTGCGTCCCGCGGTCTTGGCTTCATAAAGCGCGGTGTCGGCACGGCTCATCAGCGTCTCGGTGGGCATTCCGGGGCCGTGGGTGGCGATCCCAGCTGAGCAGGTCTCCTCGCCGGGGATGCGACGGCGCAGGCGTTCGACAACCTCCAGCGCGTTCGCCTCGTTGCAGTCGGGGAGCAGCAGGGCGAACTCGTCTCCGCCGAGGCGCGCTATGAAATCTCCGGCGCGGAGCTCCTCGCGCCAGGCGGCGGCCGTCTCCCTCAGCAGGCGGTCTCCGGCCGGGTGTCCCAGCGTGTCGTTGAACTCCTTGAAGTGGTCGAAATCGAGCATCGCGAGTGTGATCTTCTGATCTTCGGCAAGCGCCCGCTCGAGGCTCATCTCCCACGCGCGGCGGTTGGGCAGGCCCGTCAGCGCATCGGTGCTCGCCATGTCGGTCAGTTGGCTGAGCATGTCGGCGCGTTCGATCACGGTGGCGACCTCATGCGCCAGCAGCGCGATCGCGGTTGCGCGCGACTCGCCCACCCTGACCGTCTGGGGCCAGCCCACGACGAGCACGCCGACCGTCTCTCCTGCCCTGAGCACGGGCTCGAACAGGACGGATGCGGGCCGGCCGGAGAGCTCCCATATCTCGTTGTTGAAGAGCGGCGATCCACAGTTCTCTGCAAACATCAGCGAGCGTCCTGAACGAAACGCCTCGTGCACGCCAGAGTGCTCGTCGGGACTGATCTCGAGCGGATCGGTCTCGATGCCCGCCATCGAGGCTGCGCGCAGCTGGTGTGAAGCACCGGCTGGCTCGTACAGGATCGCCATGCTGGCGTTGCTGATCGTCCTGGCTGCGTCGCATACCTCCTCGCGGGCGCGCGGGCTGCTGGAGAGACCGCGTATGACCTCGGCGATCTGCTCCAGCATGTGCTCGCGGTATTGGGCATCGCTGGCTTGAAGGCGCGCCTGCCCGACCAGCCGCTGGGTGGTCAGGCCGACGATCGTGCTCACGAGAACGAACAGCAGCCCGGCGCGATACTGGGTGTGGGGGTAAGCGGGGGGACCCACGAGCAGGCTCTGTGCCAGGAACAGCACCGCCATCCCGGTCACTACCGTGTATAGCTGAGCACGATTGCTGTAGAGAGCCGCATAGAACACCGGGAGCAGCGCCAGCGCACCCACAGCAGAGTTGATCCCTCCCGCCGAGTCGCGCAGCAGCGCGACCGCGACCATAAAGACCAGCCCTGGGATCGCCTCTCGCGCTTTCGCCAGAGCGCCCGGCAACGGCGCGATGCACCACACGCCCGCGAGCACCGCCAGTCCACCGGCCAGCGCGTATGTCCCCCAGTGCATGGAGGAGCCGACGGGCACAATGGCCCACGCCAGTACCGTCACGGCCACGAACGGCCTCATGTGGCGACTCGCCCGCACGGAGGGCCCAGAGATCGGACTCATGGTTCTTCCATCGGCAGCTCGGCGGCGAAACTGGACCCCGCCCGCGCGAGCCGTAGGATCCCGTTTATGAAAGCGATCCAGATAGTCGATCTCACCGGCCCCGACAGCGCACTAGAGCTCGTCGATCTCCCCGAGCCCGAGCCCACGCACATGCTGAGTCAAGGCGCAGGCGTCGTGGTCGACGTGCACTGTGCCGGGGTTGCTTTCCCCGAGCTGCTGCAGACCCGCGGCTCCTATCAGGTCAAACCGCAGCTGCCGTTCGTGCCCGGCAGCGAGGTCTCCGGTGTTGTTCGCAGCGCCCCGCCCCAGAGCGCGGTAAGGGCTGGCGAGCGCGTGGCCGCGTTCTGTGTGCTCGGCGGTTTCGCCGAGACAGCGGTGGCGCCCGGCTTCCTCACCTTTGCGCTTCCAGAGGAGCTGGACTTCGCCCAGGGCGCCAGCCTGATCCTCAACTACCACACCGCGTACTTCTCGCTCGTTATGCGCGGGCGCTTGCGCAAGGGCGAGACGGTGCTGATCCATGGGGCCGCTGGCGGGGTGGGCACCGCCGCGCTGCAGGTCGCCAAGGGCCTGGGCGCGCGCACGATCGCGGTCGTCTCGAGTGAGGCCAAGCAACAGGTCGCGCTGCAGGCCGGCGCCGATCAGGTGGTGCGCTCCGACGGCCCTTGGAAGGACGAAGCGAAGGAGCTATCCGGAGGCGGTGTGGAGCTCGTGTTCGATCCCGTCGGCGGGGAGCGCTTCACCGACAGCCTGCGCTCGCTGCGCGAGGGCGGCCGTCTCGTCGTCGTGGGGTTCGCCGGCGGATCGATCCCCGAGGTCAAGGTCAACCGGCTGCTGCTGGGCAACACCGAGGTCATCGGGGCCGGCTGGGGTGGCTACGTGATGAGCCGCCCGCAGGTATGTGAAGAGATCGGCGCCGCCGTCAACCAGCTGATCGGGCAGGGGTTCGTGCGCCCGATCGTCGGCGAGCGCTTTCCCCTGGAGCGCGCCGCCGACGCGCTGCGGGTGCTCGACGAGCGCCGTGCGACCGGCAAGATCGTCCTCGACGTGCGCTGAGCCCCGTCCTGAGTTCCTGAGCGTCACTGCTGCGCCACCTCGGCCGCGTCCTTTGCTCCCAGGAACGGGGTGAGTGCCGCGTAGATCAACTGCGGGGCGAGAATCGGCAGCTCGCCGGTGCGCTCGTCCCCTGCGTAGTGGTGCAGGACCTGCCAGATCCCGCCGGCGATCGCCTCGGGCGCGATGGCGGGCACCGCGCGCTCCTTGGCGGCGTATTGGTAGCCCGGTTGCAGGTAGAAGGCGAATGCCTGCAGGCTCTCCTCACGGGTCGCGGTCGCCTCGGGGCTGGCGGCGAAGGTGTCTACGAGGATCAGGTGAGAGTGAGCGGGCTCGGAAGCGAGGTAGTGCAGTAGCGCGCGCAGGCCGGCCGCGACACCCTGGGGCCAGTCGTCCTTGTGGGTGTCATAGGCCTGCCCCACCACGAGCAGCGCCTGGTGCATGCCGACCTTCAGGGCGCCGAGGAAGGCATCGTGCTTGCTGGGGTACATTTCATAGAAGGTGTGGTGAGAGACGTTCGCACGCTTGGCGATCTCCGGGA
>DASZFC010000030.1:0-102463 GCA_035940195.1 Solirubrobacteraceae bacterium | reverse complement strand
CGGGGGGTGGTCGGGAGGGGGGCCTGCCCCCTTCCCGTTGATTGATGGTGCTGCGCGCGATGCTGGCGGAGGGGACGCTCGAGGGGCGTGTGCGGATCCCTCGAGGGGCGTTGACGACCGTCACTGGTGGTAGACCTTCTGCCCGGAGGAAGGCTTCCGGGGGGAGGGAGCCGCGTGAAAATGACGAACCACTAGCCAGAAAGGGCGCATTGTCAATAGAATCAACGGACAAATCGCCAGAAGGCCCTGAAGCAGGGTCGCAGCGCTCACCAGACCACGAATGGGAGGTTGGCATGACTCGGACCAATGTCATGGCCTCGGGCAGGCCACAGGCAGCAGTTACATCAATGACGAGGAGCGGATCGTCTCGCGCGCGGCGCAGGCTCATGATCCTGCCGGTCGTGCTTGCGCTGGCACTGGTGACCGCGGCGCCGGCCTTTGCGGCGACCAGCACGACGCCGACGACGGGCTACAGCAAACCGGAACCGAACGCTCCGACGCCCAATAGCGGGACCTCGCCGTCGAAAGCAACCAAAACGCCGGCCAAAACAGTCTCGCCCGCGACTACGAGCACAGCCACGAAACCCGCGAAAGCAAGCACGTTGCCGTTCACCGGCTTCGATCTTCGCTGGACGGTGGGCGGCGGGTTGCTCCTGGTATGCGCGGGTGGCTCGATCATGGTGATGCAGCGCAGGCGCCGCGACACCGGGCTGTAAGCCACAGATTGAACTGAGCAACCGCGAACACGCCCGCCGGTGAGAGCCGGCGGGCGTGCTTTGCCCTGGCGTGCTGCCTTCAGCAAGGCCAGCCGTGATGCGGATGAGAGGACTCGAACCTCCACCTGATTTCTCAGACACGGACCTGAACCGTGCGCGTCTACCAGTTCCGCCACATCCGCGTGCCGCTGGGCAAGCGAAGATATCGCAACCGGGCCGTGCCGGCCGCTGCAAGCACGCGCCGCGCCCACGGATCGGAAACCGGCCGTGCCGGTTTGCTAGCCTCGGGTCTCGCAAGCGCGCCGCTATCGTCCAGGGGACTAGGACGCCGCCCTCTCATGGCGGAAACCCGGGTTCGAATCCCGGTAGCGGTATATAGAAACCCGCTACGGGTAAGCCGTCCCGTTTGGGCCCGGCGGTCGGAGCAGGAATGCAGTGCTCCGCTTTTTGCTGTGGCGAGCCTTGGGCCTGCTCGCCGTCCTTACGACCTTCGCCCTGACCGGATGGCTGCTGGACGGCGGCCTCGGAGCGGCGCTGCGGGGATCCGCGGTACCGGGCGCCCTGCCGGGGGTATCAACGACGCCTGAAGCCACGCTGGGGAGGCTCACGGCGCCGGCGCGAAGGGGAGTGGTCCCGGGCGGCTCCTTGAAAGGGCCCACGGCGCCTGTCACTGCGCAGCATGCGATCGGCTCGCTGCCGGGCGTCCTGGAAGCAGAGGCGCGCGCGGTCTGGGGCTGGGCTCCCGGCGGGGTTTTTGTGACGAGGCTATTTGCCTTATCGCTGCTGGTCGTGGGAGCCCTGGTGGCGGCCGCACGCTGGTATGCCCGGCGCCGCCGGCGGTATGTGCGGATGCGAGTGGATGCGTATCGCTCCGATAAGGCGACCGCGGAGGCTGTGGTGGGGATGTTCGAGGCGCTGCACAAGCGGTTGCTGTGCCGCTGGTGGCGGCGCCTCTTGCATGGCCAGCCGTCGGTGGCGCTGGAGGTTCACCACGCGGGTGGGGAGGCCTGGCTGGCCTTGACGTGCCCCGCGGGACTGGAAGGGATGGTGCAGGCGGCGTTGCGGACGGCCTATCCGAACTGTCGCCTGGTGGCAGAGCATCATCTGCCCGGGTCGCCCCCGGCGGTGTTGCGATTGAAGAAGCACGCCGAGTTCATCAAGCGGGCGCAGGTGCTCGACCGCTTCGAGCACGATCGCGAACCCCTGATGAACCGCCTGATGACCGTGATGGGCGCTTGCGCATGTGAGGCATTCGTGCAGGTGGCGATAACGCCCACGCCGGTGCTGTTCGAGCGCCACGCCAAGCGGCTGTACAAGCGCCACGAGGCGCACCTGTCGCGTGAGCGCAGAGACCACTTCGAGATACGCGACCGCTCGATGGTCGAGGACTCAGAGCTGAAGGGCGGGCTCGACATCCAGCACCGCCCATTGTTCTTCCTCGATCTGCGCGTGATCGCTCCCGACCGGGAGAAGTGCGAGCGGATCGCCTCCGAGTTGCGCGCCGGGGAGGGGGAGAACCGCCTCATCGAGCGGGGAACAACCGTGCGCCAAGGCCTCTTCGGTTTATACGACCGCCGTGTGCAGCGCGGGGAGGGCAACCCGCTGCCCTCCTTCCACAAGGGCGTGTTTGCCTCCACCGAGCTTGCGGCCATCTGGCACCTGCCGTCGATCGACTATCTGACCGTCCCCTTCGAGCGCGGCGTCCTGCCCGTGGCACCGGCGCCACCCGCGATCCTGCGCCCCGCGGACGGGGTGGGCACGCTGCGCGACGCGCTGGGGGTGGTGTCGATCCATCCGCAGATGCGCAAGCAGAACACCGCCGTTCCCGGAACAGTGGAGCAAGGGAAGTCCAGCTACCTCGTTGCCACAGTGGCCGAGGACCTGCGCAGGGAGCGCTGCTGTGTGATCGTGCTCGACCCCAAGGGCGACGCCGCCGAGGCGGCGGTGAGCCTCGTGCCGGAAGGGCGGGTATGCACGCTGTTGGACCTGGCCCATCCCACGTGCGGGTTCAACCCGCTCGCGGTCGACGCGCCGGCAGACGTGATCGCTGACTATGTGGTGGCCGCGCTAAAGAATCTTTTTGACGACGGCGACATCAGGGCGTCATCGGACCGGTACCTGCGCAACGCGATCATCGCCGTGCTCGCAAATGACCGTTCCTCGACGCTGTGGGACGCGGCGCGGCTGCTGTCGGTCGGCGAGGAGGGCTACTCCTACCGGGGCCGTGTGGGGGCACGCGTGAGGGCGCTGCCGGAGTTCAAGGAGATCTCCGAGTTCTTCACCGCCGAGCTCACGGCCCAGCTGGCGGATTCGCGCAGCATGACGACCGCCAAGCTGGATGCACCGGTGAACAAGCTGGCGCGGCTGCTGAACTCGCAGTCAATCAAGCGGGTGCTGTTGAACGATTCGCTGCCGGTCGACTTCGATCGGGTGATCGCCTCCCAAGAGGTGCTCGTCGTGAAGGGCGCGCTGGGGGCGATGGGCGGGGGGAATACCTCGGTGCTGATGCAGCTGCTCGTCGGCATGCTCGACGCTGCGCTGGCCCGCCAGCAGGATCTCGTGCCAGAGTCCCAGCGGGTGGCGGTTGCGCTGAAGGTGGACGAGGCGCCGCTGGTGCTCAACCGCGGCTTTGCGGAAACGATGGCGCTGAAGCGCTCCGCGGGCTTGGAGACGGTGGCGTGCTGGCAGGCCGACGCGCAATGGACCGAACGCGAGGTGCGCGACCAGCTCGATGCGCTGTTTGCGCACCGCGTGTACTTCGCGACGGCCTCCGTCAGGGATGCTCGCGAAGCGGCCGGACTGACGATGGCGAAGTTCTCCGACACGGTGCGCTCGGGCATTGGGGATCTCTCCACGCTCGGCCACCCCGATGCTCGCCTGCACCTGCCCAGGCATCACGCGATCGCCAGCTGGAGCACCCCCGAGGGACGGCAAGCCCCGTTTGTCGCCGAAACGATTCCCTTGCACGTGGACGCTGAGCGGGTCGCGATGCATGCCGCGCGCCAGGAAGAGCGCGGCGGGCGCTACCGCACCGACCTGCGCCAGCCCCATTGGGATCGTGAGCCCGGCGCTAGCCTGAACGGGCGGGAAGAGCACGGCCTTCCCGAGCCGGCCGTCGAGGATGGCAATGCGCCGAATGGAGATGCAGCCTGGCCAGCCGCAACCACAGAGCAGCGAGCCGGTCTGGCCCCAGCCGGGCAAGCCATCCCCGCGCGCGATGGCCATCTGCGGGCTCCGGCCGGGCTCCTCGCGCCTAACGGGAATGTGCCCGAGCCGCAGAAGCGGGTGCAAGAGCCGGTGAGCCCGGGGGTTCCGCCGGACAGCTACCGCGAGCTGGTCGAGCTCGACGGTGCCCATAGCGTGCGCTTCGCCAAGCAAGTGCTCCAGGCGCGATCGCTGGATCCCGAGCCGCTCGACCTGGAGATCCTCGCGCTTGTGGCGTGTATGCGCCACGTGCTGGGCAGCCAAATACATCGCCGTTTCAATCCAGGGCGGGCGGCCACCACGACCCAGCGCCGCCTGAAGCGGATCTCCGACGCCGGCTTGGTGCGGCGCTTTCAGTTCCATCGCCGTGACGGCGGCGGGGTGCCGATGTGTTACACGGTCACAGCCGCCGGACTCGAGCTGTTGCATGCGCACGACCGCGTGACGGAGCTGGCCGGGGAGGACCTCGATGGGCTGTCGGGACCGCCGTCACCGGCCGCGCCGGTTGGGGGTGAGCGATTGTTGGCACAAGCGCGCCACGACGTGCACGTGGCCGGCTGGACGCTGGCGCTGGAGCATGCCCTGGACGGCGCCCCGCTACAGCTGCGCGGAGCAAGGGAATCGGTGCGCTCGCCACCGTTGCGGCCGGGCACGGAGGGGCGTACGGCGATCGGGCCGGGCGATTTGAGCCTGCCTGGCGGGCGCACGCCGCACGAATTCCTGCGCACCGGCCCGACGGGCGAGCGGGTTGCGGTGGAGCGTTTTGAGACGGTGCGTCCCGACGTGACGATCGAGCTATCGGGGCGGCTGCGCGAGCGCATCGGCGCGGAAGCTCGCGCCGCTGAGATGGGTATCGCCGAGGGCACTAACGCCGGGGAGATGGTCACGGAAAGGGGCGCGGGAGCTCCAGGCGCGGCCGCGCAGGTGGGCACGATCGATTTGCTCGTCGAGCTCGACGATCGCCTGCCGTCCGGCCGGGCAGCGGGGAAGCTCGAGCGCTACGACCACCTCCTGGCGGGCTGGTCGGTGCACACCACGCGCTACGGGCACCGGCTCGGGGCGCCCCCAATTGTCGTGTTCGTGTGCCGCGATCGCACTCGTGCACGGGAGTGCGCCCGGAAGGCTGATGCGGTGCTGACCGCCTGCCGCGCTTACGCCGGGGAGTATCCGGCCGACTGGGAGTACCCGGGACGGGAAGGGATTCTGTTTGTCGCTGAGCGTGACGCGCACGAAGGACGCCTGCGTTCCTACGGAGTGCCCCGCCTGCCGCCGGATGTGCGCGTGTCCACGGCGCGCGGTGACCCGCGAGCACGCGAGCCGGTGGCCGAGCCACGAGACCTCCTGAGGGCACCGGCTCACGAGGAGGCCCTTGGAGGAGATATGTACCGGCCATGAGCGTTTTCGCGCCAACTTTGATGCTGGCAGAAGCAACCTGGCAGAGATATCCGAGATCCCCTAAAGGGGGATCTCGGAGAGCTTCGTTACGACGCCCACGCTCAAATGCCGCCACTTGACGGCGTCCCGGCCGGCTCCTACAAGGCCTCCCAACAACTCCCTCGGGCAGTGCTCCCGAGCAGACCAGTAGGAGACCAGCAATGACTCGCACCGCCTCGCCAACAAGCCCACGCCAAGTGACCCGGCCCAAGGCACGTGTTACATCACGAACCCGGCCAGCCGGCGTACGGCCCAAGACCGCTCCCTCGGCACGAGCCGAGCGCGGCGCGGGCGGCAGCGAGCCCGGCCTGCTGGGTCGCTACACCGACCGCGAAGATCGCCTGCGCCAGGTGGTGGCCCTGCCCGGAGCCTGGGGAAGCGTGCTCGTCGTGGACCGCGACGCCAGCACCCTCGGCGACCGCCGTCTGGTGGCACATCTCGCGGCCGATGAGCCGCGGTGCAACGCGGCCCTGGTATGCGAGCACTACCTGCGAGACCCCGCAGGCCGCTGGTGCAGGAACGTGATTCAGGAAGACCTCGAGGTCGAGCCTTTCCCCGAGGAGGCAGAGACCGCGCCTGCCGGAGAGACCGTGCCTTGCGCGGCGGAGCTCACCGACACCCACGGACGCGCCTACTCTCTGGAGCTCCACGCCGCCGGGATGTCGATCCCCGAGCTGCGCTGGTGCCGCTGCTCTGCAGCAGAGCAGTGCTCAGCGGAGCCGATCAGCATGCGCGAGGCGATCGCGAGCCTCGAGAGCTATGAGCCCGTGCGTACCCTCACCCGCAGGGCGCTCGCGTTGCACCGCGACGACCCGACGGTCTCGGTTGCGGTGCTTCGTGCCGAGCGGGCGCGGATGGATGTGAGCAAGATCGTCCTGAACCGGGGACTGCGACAGGCAGTGCTCGCCGCCGCCGCGGCGCAGGGTCTGAGCATGAGCGAGATCGCGGTGCGCTGCGGGAGAGTCAAACACGACTCCAAGGGCAAGGAAAGCGGCGAGACGAGCTGGCTGGCCCGGCGCCTGGGGATCGCTCCAGAGGGTGGCGAGAGCACCCCTACACCCTGGATCCACAGCGATGTGCTGGCGCTGATCGCGCGCCGCGGCCTGGGGATCAGCCCGCGCGAGGTGGAGCTCGGATGAGCGCTCTCACCGCGCTGCTCAATCCTCCCGGGGCGCCGTTTGCACGCATTCAGCCAGATCCTGGCGCTCTTGCAGCGACCGTCCTCATAGTCGAGTCCGATGCCGTGCTGGGAGAAGCGATCGCCGAGCAGCTCGCCGCGGACGGCTATCTGGCCGAGCTGGCGATCACCGCCTCCCACGCCCGGGCCTTGGCCGCACTGCGCGTACCGAAGCTGGCGGTGATTGGGGACCTCGAGGAGCCGCGCGGTGCCCTGGAACTGCTGGGGGAGATTCGAGAAGATTCCGGGGAGGGTCCCTGGCCGGGAGAGCTACCGGTCATTTTGGTCTCCTCGCGGGCGCAGGAGCTGGACGTGCTCCGGGCCTTCGAGGCTGGGGCCGATGACTTCCTCGCTCGCCCAGCGAGATATCTCGAGCTGCGGGCGCGCTTGCGGGCGGTTCTGCGCCGCAGCGAGAGTGCCACCGGACGTGGCCGGCTTCTCCAGGTAGGGCCCCTTGCGATCGATCTCCACGCTCACGCCGTGAGCCTGCACACAGAACACCTCGACCTGCGTCCGCTCGAATACGAGCTGCTCGTCCAGCTTGCCAGTGCCCCGGACCGGGTATTCGCCAAGCAGGAGCTGCTGCGCTCGGTTTGGGGATACGGGCCGGGCACCGCCACACGCACGGTTGACAGTCACTCGAGCCGCCTGCGCCGCAAGCTCACCGCAGCGGATGCCCACCGGCCCGGGCGCTGGGTGATCAACGTGCGGGGAGTCGGCTACCGGCTGAAGTGAGCCTTCGGCCCCTCACCGGGATCCCGGCCGAGAGAACCGTCCCAAGTGCCGCGTAGGTTTTTCTCAGAGGGGGTCAACAATCGATGAACGGAGACCATCCATGTCTAGCTTCACCATCAATCGCGTTGTTCTGGTAGGACGCCTCACCCGTGACCCCGAGCTGCGCGCGCTGCCCTCTGGCCTGAGTGTTTGCCAACTGCGGGTCGCGTGCAGCTCGACCCGCAAAGACGCCGAGGGTGACTACCACGACAAGCCCAACTACTTCAACGTGAGCGTCTTCGGCAACGCGGCGGACAGCGTTTGCCGCTACACGCGCAAAGGCAGGCGCGTCGCCATCGACGGCCGGCTTGAGTGGCGCGAATGGGAGTCCTCCGAGCAGCAGAAACGCCAGGCGGTGAACGTTGTGGCCGAAAAGGTCCTGTTCCTGGACGGTCCCGGCGAGCGAGAGGTCAGCGAGCCTCGCGAGCTTGGCGGCAGCGATGAACAAATCGAGAGCGACGAGCAGGTCGTTACCGGCGAGATAGCCATAGGCGAGAAAGCCGATACGGGCGAGACCTATCAGCAACCGGACGGCGAGCTCGTCGGCATCGGCGCGGGTTCTGAGGATGTCGACCTCATCTTCTAGGCAGGCCAGGCTGTATCGCAGCGCGTACAACGGTGGGGGCGTCCGGCGGTGTCCCCACCGCTGGGCCTCACGCTCGTGAGCGCGCAACGAGCCGGCACCCGCGCGGCGTGCCGTATGCGTAAACTGGCGCGCCGCAGCATACGAGCAACTAAGCAATCGTCCCCGTGCGCGAGGAGCCCAGTCCGGTGCCAGTCAACAGCCAAGCGGTCGGTAAGACCTATGAGCCCGCGCTATACGCAGTGGGCCGGGAGAAGATCAAGGAGTACGCCCGGGCGGTGGGTGAGACCAATCCTGTTCATCTCGACGTACAGGCCGCCCGCGCGGCTGGTTACGCAGACGTCGTGGCACCCCCGATGTTCGCTGTCGTCTATAGCGCGCCCTCGGTCGGACCGCCGATCTTCGATCCCGAGATCGAGCTCAACTTCGCGATGATGGTGCACGGTGGCCAGGAGTTCGAATGGGGGCCACTCGTGGTGGCGGGCGATGAGATCACGACCACCACCAGCGTCAAGGACATCTCCGAGCGCGACGGTCGCGGCTACTACGTGTTCGAGTCGATCTCGACCAACCAGCGTGGCGAGCAGGTGTGCCGCGGTACATGGACGAACATCGTGCGGGGAGTGTGATTGGAATGGCAGATCTAGCAGTAGGAGCGCAGATTCCCGAGGTGAGGGTTACGCCGGACAAGTACCTCACAGCTCGCTATGCCGGCGCCTCCGGCGACTTCAACCCGATCCACATCGATGAGGACTTCGCCAAAGCGGTCGGTCTGCCCGGCCGGATCCTGCACGGCCTGTGGACGATGGCTCAGGTGGCCCGCGCCCAGACCGAGGCGGCGGGAGGCCCCGGGCACCTGAAGCGCCTGTCGGTGCAGTTCCGCGGTATGGGCGTGCCCGAGCAAGAGATCGTGGTGAGTGGCACCGTGCGCGAGTCCGGCGAGCGAAAGGCCATCGTCGATACCGTGGCCGAGCAGTCGGGCAAGCAGATCATCCGCAACGCGCAGGCTGAGCTTCAGCTCTGACCCCGCCGGGCATCTGCGCGGCGCCTAGAATCAAATCCGTGCTGAGTACAAGACAGGAGCTGATCCTGTGCAAGGTGGTGGACGATTACCTTCAGACCGGACAGCCGGTGGCATCGAAGTCTCTCGCCGCCGGCATGGAGCTGGGCTGCGGGCCGTCCACCATCAGAAATGAGCTGTCGTTGCTCGAGGAGCACGGCCTGCTGGCCCATCCGCATGTCTCGGCAGGCCGCGTTCCGACGGATGCAGGCCAGCGCTATGTAGTCGACCGCATGCTTGCCTGCGATCAGGATCCCCTGCCGGCGCGGCGATTGGAGCTGTCGCTGATCCGGCGTGAGGTGGAGGAGGCGATGCGCGCGACCACCGAGACCCTCTCGCAGGTGACGAACCTGCTGGCGGTGGTCTCCGCTCCGGCGATGCACACCGCGACGATCAGGCACATCGAGGTGCTGGCGCTGCAACCGCAGGTGGTGATGGTCGTGATCATCACCTCCACAGGCGGCGTTTCGAAGATGCTCCTGACCTTCGAGGGTACGGTCGATCCGGGGCTCGTGGCATGGGCGGGGGAGTATTTGAACGAGCGGCTAACCGGCCTTGGGCTGGGCGCGCGCATGCTCCACCAGCGCTTGGCCGACCCGAGCCTGTCCGCCACAGAGCTGTCGTTCCTCGCGCGTTTGGCCGCGGCCTTCAGCGAGATCTCCTCCGAGGGAGAGGACATTCTGTATCTGGATGGCACGGCGCGGCTCCTCTCCGCCGGGCAGATCCAGGACACCGCTCAGATCAATGAGCTGATGGGCCTGCTCGAGCGTCGCGTCGCGCTGCTGGCGATGTTGCGGGCGGCACTGGGTGAGTCGGGAATCTATGTGCGGATCGGCCGCGAGAACGAAATCCCCGCGATGCGCTCACTCGCTCTGGTGGCGACGGGCTATGGGGTGGCCCAGCGCAAGCTGGGTACTGTTTCGGTGATCGGACCGGTGCGCATGGACTATGCCGGCGCGATCGTCACCGTGCGCGAGGTGGCGCACGAGCTGTCGCGCTTTGTCGAAGATGCTTACGCCGAGAACTGACGCGGCTCTGCGACCGCAGCCTGAGAGAAGAGACTCGCGATGAGCCGTACATCCAGCCCCCGCGACCCCTATGAGGTGCTCGGCGTGCAGCGCGACGCCTCCGAGCAGCAGATCAAGAAAGCCTTTCGTGCGCTGGCGATGGAGCTGCACCCGGATGTCAATGCGCACGACCCCGAGGCCGAGGAGAAGTTCAAGGAGGCCGCCGAGGCGAATGAGATCCTCTCCGACCCGCAGCGGCGCGCCACGTATGACCGCTACGGCCACGAGGGGCTGCGCTCAGGGGGATACGCCCCCAACTTCGACGCGTTTGGTTCGGTCGGGGACCTGTTCAACGCGTTCTTCGGGGGCGGAGGCGGGGGCGCGTTCGGTGGACGCTCAGGAGGGGCGGGGCAGGGGGGTCCTATTCCCGGCGGAGATTTGGCGGTGGCGGTCGAGATCGATCTCCTCGAGGCGGCCCACGGTGTCAAGGTGGAGGTTGCCTACGAGGCGGTCGAGCGCTGTGAGCACTGCCGCGGCAATGGCGCTGAGCCGGGTACGCCGATCGAGACCTGCGAGCGCTGCGGCGGGAACGGACAGTTGCAGGCGGTGACCCGGACGCCGTTCGGACAGATGGCACGCACGATCGTTTGCGAGCATTGCCACGGTGACGGCCGCGTGCCCAAGCAGCCATGCCGCGAGTGCCGTGGCCGGGGTCGCCGGGCGGTTAGGCGTGAGCTCGATGTCGATGTGCCAGCCGGGATTGCCGACGGTCAGCGCATCCGGCTTACCGAGCGCGGTCACGCTGGCGAGGCAAACGCCCCCGCGGGGGATCTCTATGTACTCGTCAGAGTTCGCGAGGACGAGCGGTTCGTGCGCGAAGGCGACGATCTGATCGCGGCGCTCGATGTCGCGGCTCCCCTGGCGGCGCTCGGCGCGACGCTCCAGACCCCCACCTTGGATGGCACGGCCTCGGTGCAGGTACCGCCCGGTACCCAGCCAGGCGAGGTGCTCACACTCCGCGGCGAGGGGATGCCCGCGCTGCATCACGGCCGTCGAGGGGATCTGCGCGTGGTGGTAAATGTCGTAGTTCCGCGCCGTCTGAGCGAGGAGCAGCGCGAGCTGCTGGAACGGCTGAACGTAACGCTCACCGAGGAGAACCTACGCTCGGATGAGTCGATGTTCGCCAAGCTGCGTCGCACGTTGCGCGGCCCAGCGGCGTGATTCGTCTCGCGGTGCGCGTCAGGCGCGAGAATGCGGAGATCGTGCTGGCGGAGCTGTTGGAGCTCGCACCGAGCGGTGTGGAGGAGGTGGGGGTTGGCGAGGAGATGGTCGAGTACGCCGTTTACGGCGCGCCAGGGGAGCTGCCGAGGCTTCCTGACCTGAGGGCGGTCGTGGGCGCCACGCCGGTGGAGATCTCGAGCACTGAGATCGCTGAGGACTGGTCCGAGCGCTGGAAGAGCTTCCATCGTCCTGTCCTGATCGAGGCGCCGCGCGGAGTTCCAGCCTTGTATGTGCGACCTCCGTGGGAGGCTCCCAGCGACCGCGACGATGTTAAGGAGATCGTCATCGACCCGGGGCAGGCGTTTGGTACAGGTGCCCACGCCACCACCCGGCTGTGCCTGGAGCTCCTGCTGGAGCTGACAGGGCTAGAGGATGCTCCGGGGGCGTTGCTGGATATCGGCACTGGGTCGGGGGTTCTGGCGATCGCCGCTGCACAACTTGGGTTCGCGCCGGTGCTGGGTCTCGACCACGAGCGCGAGAGCGTTGCGGCCACGAGGGACAACGCGACGGTGAACGGGGTGACGATCGAGGTGCGCCGCTTCGACCTCCGCGCGCAGGCGCTGCCGTGGCTGGGCGCCGCGGATGGGCCAACGGAGCCGATCGTGGTGGTGGCGAACCTGCTGCGTCCGTTGCTACTCGACCTGGCCCGGGGGATGCCCTGTGCGCCCTCACAACTGCTGGCAGGGGGTCTCTTGAGAGACCAAGTGGATGAGGTTGTCGGAGCTTTCGGCGAGCGCCTTCCTCTGCGCGAGCGTGAGCGGCGGGTGAGTGGCGAATGGGCCGCGGTGTGGCTTACGAACGCCTAGGCGTTCTTAGCGCTCCCTGATCAGGACGGCTGGTCGGAGATCTCGGTGGCTGCGCGTACGATCGCGCGGTAGACCAGGTCGATCGCCGCCCGGGGGCCATTCTCCTCTACCACCAGGGCGCGGGCCGCGCTCAATGCCGCGCCGATCATCTCCAGGGCCTCACCGTCGCTCCCAGGCTCAGGATCGCGGCATGCTGCCAGGGCCATGTCGAGCATCGCGTGCGCCTGTTCGGTGGCGCCTGTGAACAGCGCCGGACCGACCAGGCTCGCATAACCGTATACACGCGCGAGACGGCCCGAGAGCGTGATCGAGGCTCCGCGTCGCGGTGCGCTGACGGCGGGCAGTCCATGGCCGTCGAGCAGCGAGGCCATCGTCCCGCCCAGCACCGCCCGCGTCGTTTGCTCGTCGAGCCCCGCCTGCCGCGCCACGCGCAGCGCCAGATAGAGCGTCGTCGCGGGCATGCCGTAGGGGGGGTCCGAAGCGAACACGATCCGCTCGGCGGGGACGCGCGCGAACAGCTCGATCACGTCGAGCGGGAAGAAACAGGAGATGTCGTAGAGCACGCCCGGGTGGCCGGCCAGGCGTGTCGTGAGGATCCCCTGGTCGCAGATCGCGCCGTGCGCGAGGATCAGCACCGCGCCGGGATGGCGCAGGGCGAGGTCGGCGAGACCGTCCGCCAGCGGCGGCAGGCCGCGCCCCGCGTGGATCAGGATCGGTATGCCGGCGTCTTCGGCCAGCGCGAAAACGCCGTCCATCTCGCCACCGTCGAACACGAAGCCCTGCGCGCGCGGATGCAGCTTGATCCCTCTGGTGCCCGCCGCCAGGCACCGCTTCGCCTCCTCCAGCGGATCTTCGGCAGGATCCAGCCGGCTGAACGGCACCAGCCGCCCGTCGCTTTCCTGCGCCCAGGCGAGCACACGGTCGTTCGGGACCCGATAGGACGGGTGGCGGTCGGGATCGTGCAGCGGGAATACGCATGCCCGTCGCGCCTGCGCTGCGTCGAGCTGCTCGAGCAGCTGCTCGAGGCTCAACGATCGCCCGTCCTCGTCGAGCCCCAGGTGCGTGTGCGCGTCGATCACTTCCGTATCGGACGGGCGCAGGTGCGTCACCTCGGCGAGGAACGGAGCCAGGGCGCTGGCATAGAGGGAGAAGGCGCTCACGGGCGCCACCTTATTAGCTGGTTGCCAGGATCGTGTCATTGGTCTCGACCCCGGATCCGGATTAGCCTCTGAGGATGGCCTGGCGGATCGTGATCGCGGGTGGCGGCTTTGGTGGCTTCTATGCGGCCCGGGCGCTGGAGCGGTTGCCGGGAGCAAACAGCGCCAAGGTGACGCTGGTGAACGACGCCAACTTCATGCTGTACACCCCGCTGCTTCCCGGCGCCGCTGGCGCCACGCTCGACCCGCGTCACGTGGTCGTTCCGCTGCGCTCGCAGCTGCGAGGGACCGATTTGGTGATCGGAGAGGTGACCGGCGGGGATCCGGCACGAAGGACCCTCGGCGTGAAGCGAATCGACGGAGAGCAGATCGAGCTGGCCTACGACCAGCTGGTGGTTGCGCTCGGGTCGGTTTCGCGCACGCTGCCGATCCCCGGCCTGGCCGAGTACGCGACCGGCTTGAAGAGCCTGCAGGATGCCACGGCCCTGCGCAACCGCGTGCTGAGCTGCATGGACATCGCCGAGTCACTGCGGGATCCGGTCAAGCGCGCTGAGTACCTTGGCTTCGTATTCGTCGGCGCGGGATATGCAGGCGTGGAGGGACTGGCCGAGCTGCAGGACTTCGCCGCGCAGGCGATCGAGCTGTACCCGCGCTGTCGCGCAGAGGGCATGCGATGGGCGCTGGTGGAGGCAAAGGACAGGATCATGCAGGAGGTGCCGAAGGGCCTGTCGGAGTTCGCTGCGCGTGAGCTGCGCGCGCGCGGCATAGAAGTGCTTACCGAGACCTCGGTGAAAGAGATCACCGAGTGCGACGTGACGCTGTCCAGCGGCGAGAGGATCCCGGCGCGCACCGTGGTGTGGACGGCCGGCGTGGCGCCGAGCCCCGCCGTTGGCAGGTTGGGCTTGCCGCTGGACCGTGCAGGACGGGTGATGGTGGACCGCACGATGCGCGTGGAGGGCTTCCAGCACGTATGGGCGATCGGCGACTGCGCCGCGGTTCCCGATCCCGCAAGGCAAGGACAGCCGTGCCCGCCGACCGCACAGCACGCGATCCGCCAAGGGCGGCTGGTGGCCCGGAATGTAGCCGCGGCTCTCGGTACAGGACGGATACGGCGATTTCGGTATCGCACCAAAGGGGTCGTCGCCGAGCTTGGGCGGGGCGAGGCGGTCGCGCTCACGCTCGGCGTGCGCTGGCGCGGCCTGCCCGCGTGGTTCATCGCACGTACCTATCACCTGCTGCTGATGCCCGGCATGGGACGCAAGCTGCGTTTGCTCCTCGACTGGAATGTCGCACTGCTATTCGGGCGCGACACCTCCGCCCCCGGGCGCCTGGGTAGCCCGACTCCCCTGGAGCGCAGGGAGGATCCCGGCAGTTGATCACACACAAGCTCCTCGCCCCTGCGTATCCTGATCTGAGATGGCGATACTCGACGAGGTGAAAGCTGACCTGCATGGTGCAATGCGCGCGGGCGAGAAGGAGCGCGTGGGCGCTCTGCGCCTCGTGCTCTCCGAGCTGCAGAAGGCAGCGAAGGAGGGCTCGGACGATGAGCTCGCCGTGCTCCGGCGCGAGCGCAAGCGCCGGCTCGAGGCCGCCCAGGCATACCGGGAGGCTGGGCTCCAGGACCGCGCAGGCAGCGAGGAGTCCGAGGCCGAGCTGATAAGCACGTACTTGCCTGCCGAGCTCTCGGAGGCCGAGCTGGAATCGATCGTCGCGCAGGCGGTGCGCGACAGCGGCGCCCAATCGGTGAAGGACATGGGGCAGGCGATGAAGCAGGCGATGGCGGTCGTCGACGGTCGCGCAGATGGCAAGCGTGTCTCCGGACTGGTGAGGGCGTCGCTGCAGGGATGAGGACGCAGGTCGAGCTACCGAACGACGTTGCCGTAGAGCTGGCGGGCAGTCAGGACGCGGTGCTTCGCGCACTGCAGACACACCTCGACTGCAAAATCTTCCTGCGTGGGAACGTCCTCACCTTCGACGGAGAGGAGTCAGAGACGCACGCCGGCGAGCGGGTCGTGCGCGAGCTCTCGGAGCTGATCGCGCGCGGGCATCAGATCGGGCCGGGTACGATCTCGGCCGTGACCGGTGCGCTCGACGCTCACGAGTCCCCGGCTCGGGTGCTCGAGGACGTCGTCTGGCAGCACCGCGGCCTGCGGGTGGCGCCGAAGACGGTCAACCAGAAGCGCTACGTGGATTCCGTGCGCCACAACACAGTCACCTTCGGCATCGGCCCGGCGGGCACCGGGAAGACGTTCCTCGCGGTGGCGATGGCCGCCGCCGCGCTGGCGCGCCACGAGGTCAATCGCATCATCCTCACGCGCCCGGCCGTGGAGGCGGGCGAGCGATTGGGCTTCCTGCCGGGCGACCTGATGGCGAAGGTCGATCCCTACCTGCGCCCGCTGTTCGATGCGCTCCACGACATGCTCGACCCGGAGAAGGTCTCACAACACATCGAGCGCGGCGTGATCGAGATCGCTCCGCTTGCGTTTATGCGTGGCCGCACGCTGAACGACTCTTTCGTGATCCTCGACGAGGCTCAGAACACCACGCCCGAGCAGATGAAGATGTTCCTCACACGTCTGGGCTTCGGTTCGCGCATGGTCGTGACCGGCGACATCACGCAGGTGGACCTTCCCCGCGAGCAGCAGTCGGGGCTGATCGTTGTGAGCGAGGTGCTCGACGGGATCGAGGGCATTGAGTTCCTGCGCTTCGGTGGGGAGGACGTGGTTCGCCACAAGCTCGTGCAGCGGATCGTGGCGGCCTACGGCGAGCACTCCCAGCGCGAGACACCGGAGCTACGCGCCGCCGATCGCCGCCGCGCCTGAGATTCGGCGCGCGATGCTTGAGGTGGAGGTCTTTGGCACGCATCTCGCTCCCGATGGCCCCCCGCGGGACACGGTGGAGAACCTGTGCGTTCTGGCGGCCGCCACGGCTGGCGTGGAGGATGGTCATCTGGCGATCGAGTACGCCGGCGCTGAGCGGATCGCGCAGTTGAACGCCCAACACCGCGGCAAGGAGGGCCCGACGGACGTGCTGTCCTTTCCGGTCGATGGCGCGGCGCCGCACGATGGCGCCGAGAGGGAGCTGGGCGACGTGGTGATCTGTCCCGAGCATACGATCGACCTGCGCGAGGCGATCGTCCATGGTGTTCTGCACCTAGTGGGCATGGACCACGAGACCGATAGCGGTGAGATGCTGGCGCTGCAGGCGGAGCTCTTGAAATGACCCCACCCACCCAGCCGGTGACCCGCAGCGGCTTCGTCGCGCTCGCCGGACGCCCGAACGTGGGCAAGTCGACGCTGGTGAACGCTTTTGTGGGAGAGAAGGTGGCGATCGTCTCCGACCGCCCGCAAACCACGCGGAGAGCGATCCGTGGCGTGCGCAGCAGCGGCGACTGCCAGATGGTGCTTGTGGACCTGCCGGGCGTGCAGCGCCCGCGCGACGCGCTCACCGAGCGCATGGCCCAGACGGTGCGTCAGGAGCTCGATGGCTGTGACGCGATGCTGCTGGTGCTGAACGGCGAGCAGGGGGTGGGTCCCGGGGACCGTTTCATCGCTCAGGCGCTCACGGGTGCGAGCGCGGTGGCGACGATCGCGGTGAACAAGGCCGATCGTTTGACACGAGCGCAGACAATCGAGGCGTTGGAGCAGGCCGCCGCGCTCGGGGTCTCAGACGATATTTTCCCGATCTCCGCGCGTACCGGGGCCGGCGTGGAGGCGCTGGCGGCGCATCTGGAGGCGGCGATGCCGGAGAGCCCGTTCATGTTCGAAGATGGCGCGAGCTCCGATCAGCCGCGCGCGGTGCTGCTGGCGGAGCTGGTGCGGGAGGCGGTCATCAGGCGTACTTTCCACGAGCTGCCTCACGCCGTGGAGGTGGTTGTCGAAGAGATCGAGTGGGTGGGCGGGAATCTGGGCGATCTGGCGCGGGTGAGGGCGCTGATCTGGGTGGAGAGCGACTCCCAGAAGGGGATCCTGATCGGCGCGAGGGGGCGCATGATCAAGTCGATCGGCGTGGCGGCACGCCGTGAACTTGAGCGTGAGCTGGGTGCTCAGGTTCACCTCGACCTGTCGGTCCGCGTCCGCCGCGACTGGCGCACGGATGAGGGATCGCTCGACCGGCTCGGCATCACCTAGTTGGCTGGCCGGCCTCTCTAACTGGAAAGAGAAGGGCTCGGCCGACCGAAGAAGAGGGGCCCGGCTCGCAGGCCTTCGGCCGGCTGCGTCGGGCGGGTGGGTCCATATCAGAGCCGCTTCGACAGGTGCCCGGCAATTAGCTCGATGGCTGTGAGGTCGAGCTCGGCCGTGAAGATGAAGGGAACCGGGAGCACCTCGAAGCGCCGGCGGCGCAGGCGTGCGAGTTGGTTGTGCTGGGAGCGTGCGCGGTCGTGCACGGCGCGTGCGGCCAGCGAGGCGGAGCGCATCACGGGGTTGCTTTCCTTTAGGCGGTCGATTTGCAGGAGCTCCGCGGCGGAGAAGCGCCGTGGCAGGGTGCCGTTGAGAACAACCGCGTGCAGTGTGCGGTCGAGCCTTTGCTGCAGTCCGTCCTGTAGCTCGAGTGTCTCGGTGACGGCCATCTCCGTTGGCTGGGCGATCGCGAGATAGCTCGTGCGCGCGGGATCCTGGAGCAACTCGCGCACGTGCTGTGTCTGCGAGGCGATTGGCCCGACGCGTGCGATCGCGCCGAAGGTCTGTGGCGAGTGGAGCATCCCCAGTGCGTGTCCTGTGGCGGGGGCGTCGAGGATCACCAGGTCATAGCCGCCGGAGCGCCTGCGTGAGCCCTGGGTGAGCTTCCAGATCTTCACCATGCTGATGAGCTCCTTGGCACCCGGAGCGGCGGCAGCGAAATACTGGAAGGTGCCGCTGGATGCGAGCACGCGGCCCGAGATGCGCCCGCCAAGCGCCTGCAGCCACTCGAGCAGCGCCTGGTCGGGGTCGATCGAGATGCTCCAGAGGTTCTTGCGGAGCTCCAGCTCGCCGCCAGTGTCCTGTGTGGCTGCTCCGGATAGCTCTGGAAGCCTGCGCTGGTTCCCTACCTCTACGACGATCGTGCGCAGCCCGCGATTTGCCGCGAGCAGCCCGAGCGCGGCCGATACCGTCGTCTTGCCCACGCCGCCCTTGCCGGTGAGGACGAGCAGCTTGCGGTGCAGTAGCGATGCCATCGTGGAGATGCAACCTACAATCCCGCAGGTGAGCTCATCAGCCTCAGATCAAGAAAACATCCGAAAGCTCCGAGACTCCACCTCGGCAAGCACCGGGACGCACTCTGAGGAGCTCTCAGATGAATATCAATCAATCGATGCGCAGATCTCCTATGACGAGCGGGGGCTTGTGCCGTGCGTCGTACAGGACTGGAGCACGGGAGAGGTGCTGACGCTCGCCTATATGAACGAGGAGGCCCTGGAGCGCACACGTGCCACTGGCGAGCTGCATTTGTGGAGCCGCTCGAGGGAAGAGCCTTGGCACAAGGGCGCCACGAGCGGCAATACCCAGACGATCAAGGCACTGCGGCTGGATTGCGACGGCGACACGCTGCTGGCGCTGGTGGAACCTGCTGGCCCGGCCTGTCACACGGGCGAGCGGACATGCTTTCACCGGGGTGAGCTCGAGCCACCCGCACCGCACGAGACGTTGCCGGCCCTGGAGCGCACGCTTCGCGCGCGCGCGAAGGAGCGCCCGGCGGGCTCATATACGGTCGAGCTGCTGGATGATCCGGAGCGGATCGGGGCGAAGGTGATGGAGGAGGCCGAGGAGGTCGCGCGCGCCGCGCGGGAGGAGCCCGGTGAGCGCGTGGACGAAGAGGCGGCCGACGTGATCTATCACCTGCTTGTGCTCCTGCACAGCCGGGGACGCGCACTGGCCGGCGCCGAGCGGGTGCTCGATGACCGTCGCGGCTGACACGGTAACCGGCGCTCCGTACGTCGAGCCAAGCCTCGCGGACGCGCGAGTGCTCGCAGAGAGGCACAACCTAGTTCCCCTCAGCGTGAGCTTCGTGGAGGACTGCGAGACGCCCGTCTCGGCGTTTCTGAAGCTGCGTGCGCTCGACCCGCTCGACCCCGCCTTCCTGCTCGAGTCGGCCGAGCAGGGACAGCGCGTCGGACGCTGGTCGTTCATCGGCCTGGAACCCCACGAGGTCCTGCGGTGGTCGCTGGGCGACGGCGGCGATCCCTACGCGCTGGCCGCGCAGCAGCTCGCCCGCTTCGACCAGGCGCCGCTGTCGCCCCGGGCGGGAGGGCCGCCCTTCACGGGTGGCGCGGTCGGTGTCTTCGGCTACGACCTGGTGCGTGCCGTGGAGCCGCTGGGAGAGCCCAACCCCGACCCGCTGGGGCTGCCCGACATGGCGCTGATGCTGACCGACACGCTGGTCATCTTCGACCACCTCAAGCACACGATCACGATCCTCGCCAACGCGAACCTGACGGTCGAGCCCGACGTGGAGCGGGCCTACGCCGCGGCCGTCGAGACGATCGGGCGGATCCGCGAGGCGCTGGCCGGGCCGGTGCCGCGTCCGCCCGAGCCGCTGGCGCCGCGGCAGATGCCGGAGCTTCGCTCGAACATGACCCGCGAGAGCTTCGAAGCGATGGTGGCGAGGATCGTGCGCTACATCTACGCTGGCGACGCCTTCCAGGTCGTGCCGTCCCAGCGCTGGTCGGCGCCGAGCCCGGTGCAAGCCTTCTCGATCTACCGTGGTCTGCGGGCGGTCAACCCCAGCCCGTATATGTACTTCCTGGACTTCGGCGACTTCCAGGTCGCCGGAGCCAGCCCCGAGCCGCTGCTGACGGTCACGGGTAGCCACGTCCTGACCAAGCCGATCGCCGGCACCCGCCCGCGCGGAGCGAACCCGGAGGAGGACCGTCGCATCGCCCAGGAGCTGCTGGCCGACGAGAAGGAGCGCGCCGAGCACGTCATGATGGTCGACCTCGGCCGCAACGACCTCGGTCGCGTCTGCGAGTACGGCAGCGTCACGGTCGACGAGCTGATGGAGATCGAGACCTACAGCCACGTCATGCACATCGTCTCGACCGTGTCGGGGAGGCTCAGGCCCGACGTCGGCGCGATGGACGCGCTGCGCTCGGTGCTGCCCGCCGGCACCCTGTCGGGTGCGCCGAAGGTCCGCTCGATGCAGATCATCGACGAGCTGGAGCCGGTCAAGCGCGGCGGCTACGGCGGCGCGATCGGCTACCTCTCCTACGGCGGCGACCTAGACACGGCGATCCACATCCGCACGGTCATCGTCAAGGACGGCCACTGCCACGTGCAGGCCGGCGGCGGCACGGTCGCTGACGCGACTCCCGACTACGAGTACAAAGAGTCCGTCGCCAAGATGACGGCCTCGGCGAGGGCGCTGGCGCTAGCCTGCGAGCAGCCGGAGTGGCCGTGAAGGTCCTTGTCCTAGACAACTACGACTCCTTCGCCTACAACCTCGTCCAGTACCTCGGCGAGCTGGGTGCCGAGGTGGAGGCGATCCGCAACGACCAGGCGACCGTGCAGGAGCTGCTGGAGCGCTCATATGACCGCTGCGTCGTCTCGCCGGGACCCTGCACCCCCAACGAGGCCGGCATCTCCCTGGAGGTCGTGCGCCGCCTGCCGGAAGCGGGCGTGCCGACGCTGGGGGTCTGCCTTGGCCATCAGTCTCTGGCGCAGGCCTTCGGCGGCACCGTGCGGGTGCACGAACCGATCCACGGCAAGGCGACGACGATCGAGCACGACGGCCGTACGATCTTCACGGATCTGAAGCCGAGCCTGACCGTCGCCCGCTACCACTCGCTGATCGTCGACGACGCGCTGCCTGCCTGCCTGGAGGAGACCTCGCGCGGCGGCGGCGTGCTGATGGGGATACGCCACCGCGAGCTGCCGGCCGAGGGTGTGCAGTTCCACCCCGAGTCGGTCCTGACAGAGCAGGGCCACGAGCTGCTCGCGAACTTCCTGGACCGGCGTTGAGGACATGCCTAACGCGACCCTGACACGAGCGATCGACGCGCTCAGCACCCGCCGGGACCTGAGCGCGGATGAGACCGCGGAGGTGCTCGCGGAGATCATGCATGGGGATGTCTCCGAGATCCAGATCGCGGGCTTTCTGATCGCGCTGAGGACGAAGGGTGAGACCGTGGACGAGCTGGCCGGGCTGGCGCGGACAATGCGGGCGCTGGCGGTGCATGTGCAGAGCGAGCGCGAGGATCTGCTCGATACCTCCGGCACGGGTGGGGGACGGAGCACCTTCAACGTCTCCACGACCGCCGCGTTGATTGCCGCCGGGGCAGGGTGCGCAGTGGCCAAGCACGGCAATCGCTCCGCCACGAGCCGGTCGGGGTCAGCGGATGTGCTGGAGGCGCTGGGCGCTCGTATCGATCTCGCGCCGGAGGGTGTGGCGCGCTGTATCGAGGAGGCTGGCTTTGGCTTCATGTTCGCGCCCGCGCACCACCAGGCCACCCGGTTCGTAGTGCCTGTGCGGCGCGAGCTGGCGGTGAAAACGATCTTCAATCTGCTGGGGCCGCTGACGAATCCGGCGGGCGCGCGCCGCCAGCTGATCGGCGTGTCGGATCCGAGCTACCTGGAGAGGATCGCCGGTGCGCTGGCGCGGCTGGGGGTGGACCGGGCGGTGGTCGTCTCCGGTGAGGATGGGCTGGATGAGGTCTCGATCGGCGCCGCGACGCATGTGGTGGAGGTGAACGGAGGGGAGCTGCGCCGTTACACGCTGACACCGGGCGATGTTGGTATCGAGCTGGCGGCCGGCGGGGGCTATGAAGGGGGGACCCCCGCGGAGAACGCGGCGGTGACGCGCGCGATCCTGGCGGGAGAGCAGGGGGTACGCACCGATCTCGCGCTGATCAACGCGGGCGTCGCGGTGTATGCCGCCGGCGTTGCGGAGAGCATCGCGGAGGGTGTGCTCACAGCGCGCGCGGCGCTCGAGGATGGGAGCGCACAGAGCGCCTTGGAGCGCTATCTACAGGCCAGCCGGCGGTACGCGCCGGCGGAGGCCGCGCGGTGAGCACCCACACACCGACGGTGCTGGAGCGCATTCTGAAGAGCACGCGCGAGGAGGTGGGTTCTCGTAAGCGGGAGCTGCCCACGGAGGAGCTCGAGCATCGGGCGTTGGCTCTCAGTGAGGAGCCTGGCGCACGGGAGCTGCGTTTCAGTAGCTCTTTGAGAGGACCGGGGATGGCGGTGATCGCCGAGTTCAAGCGCCGCTCGCCCTCAGCCGGAATGCTGCGGCAGGCGGCGGATGTCCACGATCAGGTGGGAGCGTACGAGCGCGGCGGCGCGAGCGCCCTGTCGGTGCTGACGGAGGGCACGAACTTCGACGGGTCGCTCGAGGATCTGCGTGCCGCCCGTGCCGCGTGCGAGCTGCCGATCCTGCGCAAGGATTTCATCGTCGAGGACTACCAGCTGTACGAGGCGCGTGTGTGGGGCGCGGACGCGGTGCTGCTGATCGTTGCGGCATTGGACGAGCTGGAGCTGAAGTCCCTGCACGATGCTGCGCGCACGCTGGGGCTGGATGTGCTCGTGGAGGTGCACGACCGCGATGAGCTGCAGAGCGCGCTGAAAATCGGGGCCGGGCTGATTGGGATCAACAATCGCGACCTGAGAGACTTCAGCGTGGACATGGGACGCACCGCGCGGCTGATGGGCGAGATTCCGGCAGGGGTGACGGTGGTCTCGGAGTCGGGGATCGCGGAGGCAGAGCAGCTGCGCAAGCTCCAGGATGCCGGCGTGGATGCAGTGCTCGTGGGGGAGTCGCTGATGCGGGCTTCCGACCCCGAGGCAGCTTTGCGGGCGCTGTTCCAATAGTTTAGGCGGCGCGAGGCTTTGCTTTAGACCGCCTTGATGGCAGCCGGTCATTCTGTAAACCGATGAAACGCACGTTCTTCATTCCTTTCATCTCTGCCCTAATCGGCGGAGGTGTGGTCGTCGCCGTAATCGCGGCTTTCGGCGGCCTGGGCAAAAATCAGAAGACCGTCACGACGATCCAGTCGGCTACCCCGATCGCGCCCTCGAACGCCTCACAGGTGAGCACGGGGCTGACTCCCCACGACATCTATGTGCGTGACGCGCCAGGCGTCGCCTTCGTGACCTCGACGATCGTGCAGAAAACGGAATCTCCGTTCAACCTGTTTGGTGGCGGGGAAACTCAGCAGAAGGGGCAGGCGACCGGCTCGGGAATCGTGATCGATAGCAATGGCACGATCCTGACCAACTACCACGTCGTCGAGAATGCCGTGAAGGTCACCGTCAGCTTCCAAAAAGGCCAGGCTGTCGAAGCCCAGGTCGTCGGCAAGGATCCCTCGAACGACCTCGCCGTGTTGCGCATCCATCCAGACGGCCTGACGCTGCACCCGCTCACGCTCGGAAACTCGAGTGCTGCGCAGGTGGGCGACCCGGTGCTGGCGATTGGCAACCCGTTCGACCTGGAACGGACGCTCACAACCGGGGTGATCTCGGCGTTGCAACGTCAGATAACCGCGCCGAACGGCTTCACCATCGACAACGTCCTGCAAACCGATGCGCCAATCAACCCAGGCAACTCCGGTGGTCCGCTGCTCGACGCCTCAGGCAAGGTGATCGGCATCAACTCGCAGATCGAGACCGGCGGCTCAAGCAGCGGCAGCGTGGGCATCGGTTTTGCCGTTCCGATCAACACGGCAAAGGGTGAGATCGCTCAGCTCGAGAAAGGCGGCACCGTGCGTGGTGCCTACCTCGGCTTGACATCGCTGACGATCGACGGTTCCCTGTCGGCGCTGAACCTGCCAGTGAAACAGGGTGCGCTGGTGCAGAGCGTGCAGAAAGGCACGCCTGCCGAAAAGGCCGGTATCCACGGAGGCACTGAAAACGGCCAGATTGCGGTTGGTGGCGACATCATCGTCTCGATCGACGGCAAGGCCATCGCGAGCTCGGAAGACCTGGCGAACGACATCGGTGCAAAGAAACCGGGCGAGACCGTGAGCATTGGGCTGGAACGAGCGAACGGCAAGGGGGGCTACGAACACAAGACCGTGAGCGTGACCCTCGGCAGCCGCCCCAACTCGGTGCCGAACGCCAACACTCCGGAAGGGTAATAACCGCCCCGCTACCGTGGGGGCATGTCCGAGACGTTCCCACGCGTGAAGATCTGCGGGATCACCAGCTTGGCGGACGCCGAGCTGGCGGTTGGGCTGGGAGCATGGGCAGTCGGCATGATCTTCTACGAGAACAGCCCGCGAAGGTGCTCGGTCCAGGAGGCGCAGCGGATCACAGCAGCGCTACACAAGAAGGTCGAGCTGTGCGGGGTGTTCGTGAACGATTCCCTGGAGCGGGTCGTGCAGATCAGTGAGGATCTGGGACTGACGATCGTGCAGCTGCATGGGGACGAGGGCCCCGCTTTCTGTGGCGAGGTGCCGCGGAGGACAGGCGCGCGGGTGATCAAGGCTGCCCAGGTGGCCGGCCCGGGGGACGTGCAGGACCTAGAGCGCTACCACGTGGACTTCCACCTGCTCGATGCGCGCGCGAAGGCGCCCGGAAAGCAAGCGCTGAGGGGAGGCACCGGGGAGACGTTCGACTGGAACCTGCTGACTGAGCGACGCTCGAAGGTGCCGCTGATCCTGAGCGGCGGCTTGAGCCCGGACAATGTCGCGCAGGCGATCAGAATGACGAGGCCGTTCGCCGTAGACAGCGCAAGCGCCACGGAGAGAGCTCCGGGACAGAAGGATCCGGAGAAGCTGAAAGCGTTCTTTGACGCCGTTAACAGCTCAGTTGAGAGGGATCTTAAATCCGACCAACTGCAACCCGCTGAGACAGCTGCCGCGCCGGATGTACCGATCGAAGGCGTCTCGGCGTGAGCGCAGTGGGAATCGAGTCCCACCCGCCCGAGCACCGCTTCGGGGAGTACGGCGGGCAGTTCGTTCCGGAGACGCTGATGCCGGCGCTCGCCGAGCTCGAGCAGGCATGGCTTCAGGCGCGCGAGGATCCGGAGTACCGCGAGGAGCTGGATGGGCTGCTGCGCGACTACGCCGGACGGCCGAGCCCGCTCTACCGAGCGCGGCGGATCTCTGAGCATGTGGGCCGCTCGGTGTATCTCAAGCGTGAGGACCTCAACCACACCGGCTCGCACAAGATCAACAACGCGCTCGGTCAGGCGCTGTTGGCCAAGCGGATGGGCAAGCGCAGGATCATCGCCGAGACCGGGGCTGGTCAGCACGGGGTGGCGATCGCGACGGTGTGTGCCCTGCTGGGGATGGAGTGCGTCGTGTATATGGGCGTGGAAGACACCCGGCGTCAGCGCCCGAACGTGCAGCGGATGGAGCTGCTGGGGGCGACTGTGACGCCGGTGGACGCAGGTGCGAGCACACTGAAGGAGGCGACCTCGGCCGCGATCCGCGACTGGGTGGAAAACGTGGAGAGCACCCACTACGTGATCGGCTCGGCCGTCGGGCCGGCGCCGTACCCGGCGCTGGTCAGAGATCTGCAGCGGGTGATCGGCGACGAGGCGCGGGCGCAGATACTGCAGGCCGAGGGGCGGCTGCCCGAACGGGTGATTGCCTGCGTTGGAGGAGGATCGAACGCGATCGGCACATTCACGGCGTTTCTCAAGGACGAGGACGTCCAGCTGGTCGGGGTGGAGGCGGGCGGCGAGGGAATCGACACCTCTCGCCACGGCGCGCCGTTGACGGTGGGCGGGCGCCCCGGAGTGCTGCACGGGTCGCGCTCGGCGGTGATGCAGGACGAGGAGGGGCAGATCGTGGAGGCTCACTCGGTGTCCGCCGGTCTTGACTATCCCGGCGCGGGTCCCCAGCACGCGTTTCTGCGCGACAGCGGTAGGGCGCGCTACGTGGCGGTCGACGATGCGCAGGCGCTCGCGGCCTTCCGCGAGGTGACTCGCCTGGAGGGCATTATTCCGGCGCTCGAGACCGCGCACGCGCTGGCGTGGACGCTCGCGCAGACGGAGGGGGAGCTTGATCTGGTGTGCCTGTCGGGCCGCGGCGACAAGGACCTGGCCGAGGTCCTGGCGCTGACATGACCGATGCGGCGCTGAGGCCGGCGACAGGTATCGAGCGCATCGCCACGGCCTTCGCTGAGCACGGCAAGCGCGCGGCGCTGATGCCGTATCTGATGGGCGGATATCCGACGCTCGAGGACTCCGTAAGGATCGGCGAGGCGTGTGTGGCGGCGGGCGCGGACATCATCGAGCTGGGCATGCCCTATTCGGACCCGCTCGCCGACGGACCGGTGATTCATGCGGCGGGTACCGAGGCGCTTGCGGCGGGGGCGAACATGGCCGGTGTCCTGGAGGTGGCGCGCTCGCTCGCACAGAGCGTGCCGGTGGTGCTGATGTGTTACGCGAACATGGTGTTGGCCCGGGGTGCGGAGGAGTTTGTGAAGCGGCTGGCGAAGACCGGCGCGAGCGGGTTGATCGTGCCCGATCTGCCGCTCGGGGAGGCACCGCAGGTGGGAGAGGCGTGCACGGCGCACGAGCTGGCGCTCGTGCCGCTGGTGGCGCCCACGACTACGGTGGAGCGTTTGGCGGAGATCGGGAAGAGCGCGAGAGGGTTTCTCTACACGGTCTCGGTCGTGGGCACGACCGGGGAGCGGGAGGCACTGGGGGAGCGCTTCGCGCAGGTCGTGGCGCGCGCGAAGGCAAGCACCGAGGTGCCTGTCGCGCTGGGCTTCGGGATCAGTACGCCCGAACATGCGCGTCAGGCCGCGGAGGCAGGGGCCGACGGTGTGATCGTCGGCACCAGACTGGTGCGCGCCGCGGGTGAGTCCGAAGATCCCGCAGGCGCCGTCGGTGTGGTCGTGGATGAACTGGCAGCGGGCCTGGCGATAGCTCGCTAGGATTGCCGGCGGCATGGGACTGATCCTCACCGTCACCGCTGGCCTGGTCGTCTGGGTCGTGCTTTGGGCGCTCGGCACGAAGGGCTTCGACGCGTTCATGCTCGCTACGGCGATCATTTTGGCGGGAGCGACCATCAAGATCCTCTCCGGCTACCTTCCCGGCCGCCGTAGCTGAGCATCCAGTGCGCGCGCGCTGGCTGGTACCACTAGCGGCCGTGCTCGCCGCCTCGGTCGTGGGATCGGCTGGTTGCGGAAGTGTGGGGATATCTGGCGCATCGAGCGCGGTGGGCAACCAGTTGACGATCTACTCGAGCTTGCCGCTGCAGGGACCGTCGGCTGGGATCTCTGAAGAGATCGTAGGCGGGGAGAAGCTGGCACTGGCCGGCGCGGGGGGGCACATCGGCCCATTCAAGGTCAGCTACGTCTCGCTGGACGATTCGAATGCAACAACCGGAGAATGGAGCCCGGGTGTGACAGCGACAAATGCCAAGATGGCAGCCCAGGACACCAGTACGATCGCCTACCTGGGCGACTACAACTCGGGCGCGAGCGCGGTGTCGCTGCCGCTGATCAACGCGGCGGGGATCCTGCAGGTCAGCCCGGCGAGCCCGTATGTCGGGTTGACCTCCTCGCTTGACGCTGGCCAGGACGAGCCTGAACGCTTCTACCCGGCGGGGCGGCGCACATTCGGGCGCCTGCAGCCGGGAGATCCGGCGCAGGCGCAAGCGCAGGTGGCGCTGATGCGCTCGCTCGGCGTGAAACGGCTGTATGTGCTCAACGACCAGGGCCCGTTCGAGGTTCCGCTCTCTGCGCTCGTCGCTAGCGACGCTGAACGGGCAGGTATCGCGGTGGTGGGAAACGACGGCCTGAACATGACCGGTGCGACGGCGAGCACGAGCTTCAGCGGCGAGGTCCTCAAGGTTCAGGAAAGCGGTGCGCAGGGCGTGTTCTTTGCGGGGGGTACGGGAGCGGGCACGGTGGCCCTGTGGCGAGCGTTGCACGGCGCCATCCCGAAGTTGCTGCTGCTCGGTTCGAGCGACATGGTCAACCCCTCGTTCACCTCTTCGATCGGCCAGTCGGCGGCCAGCACGTACCTAACCACGCCAATCCTGCCTTCGCGCTCCTATCCGCGTGCGGCGGCGCGGGTGCTCGCGGCATATCGCCGGCACTTCGGCGGTGAAGGCGGGCCGTATGCGTTGTACGGGTATGAGGCGATGAGCGTGGCGCTGCTTGCGGTCCGCGAGGCCGGCGCGCGCGGTAACGACCGCCTGACGGTGATCGACCGGTTCTTCGCGACCAGAGACCGCGAATCCGTGCTGGGTCGCTACTCGATGCAAGCAGACGGCGAAACTACGCTGTCGAGTTACGGGGCCGACCGGATCGTCAACGGCCGCCCGCTGTTCTACCGCGCGTTCGACACGGCCCGGCCGGGCAAGTGAACGCCGCCGGATCAGCCGGCTGACTGCTGCAGCCCCAGGACTAGCCGAAAGCGCTCGATCCCTCCGCCGAGGCTGTGTCCGCCACCAGCGAGCGTGGTGAGCGATCGCAGGTAGGGGACGACCTTAGAGATGCTGGCGTCTTCGCTCAGGCCGACCCCTTCGAGCAAGCTGAGGAGCGTTGGGAAGTCGACCGTGACGCTCGGTTGGGAGCCTTCGCCTAGAGCGGAGGCCGCAGCGCTCGTCGAGGCGGCGCTAGAGAGCGTGCTCGAGGGCTGCAGAGCGTCCTGAACGGAAGCCGCGCCGAGACCGATCACGAACTTGGTCTGACCGCCCGCGCTGCGGCCGTTGGCGATGTCGAGTTCGACCGGAAGGCCGTTCACCCTGGCCGAGATCGCGGCGTCGGTGCCAGGAATCGAGACCGGCTGCACCGTCCCGCCTGTTTTGCTGAGGACAGCGCCGAGCTTGGCGACCGCGGCACGGGAGAGGGAGGGGTTCTTGGAAGAGAGCACGATCCCCGCTCGCAGGTTGACGATGGTGTTGCCGCTGGCGAAGATCCCGGCGGAGCTCATCCAGCTGAGGAAGTCGTGCTGGCTCTGCGCCCCGGAAGAGCTGAGCGCCGATAGCGGCGTGAGGATCCCTTCGAGCACGCCCTTCACGTTGAAGCCGCTGGAGGAGCCTTCCGCGGAGGAGGTGCCTCCCAGAGTGCTCAGGAGAGAGGGAAGTCCTTGGAGTGCCTTCACGTCGCCCGCGAAGGTGCCGCCTGCGTTGCCGAGGCCCGCGGCAAGCCAGGATTCTCCCGGCAGTTCGCTCAGCGCCCGGGCCCCTTCCGAAGTGGAAGCCAGGAGCCCGCCATCACCTGCCGCCGCGCCGGAGGTGAGGCTGTCGACGTCCACCGTGATCGAGCTGGTGGAAGGCACGAGCGAGACGTCCAGGGGACGGGTGCCGCCGAGCAGCCCGAGCAGGCTGTTTGTTTGTGGCGACCCACTGCCGTGACCCGCGGCGGACCCCGCCGCGTAGACATGAGCGAGGGCACCGGGCGGGGCGCTTGCAAGGAGCTTGGCGTAGTTCCCGGCGTGCGTGAGGGAGGGCCCGCCCAGGCTCGTGTCGATCACGCTGTGCAGCCCGGCGACGCTGCCAAGCACCGCGAAGCGGTCCACGAGGCCGAAGGCGATGCCGCCGGAGGTTGCCTGGAAGGCGACGCCCCGGTAGGCAGCCGCGTGTGCGCCGGCGTGACCGGCCTGGGTGTTCAGGAACGAGCGGGCCTTGGCAGCGTCGCTCGTGTCGAGGACGATCGCGCCCTGTACTCCCGTTGAGCCGAATGGCCACGCGTTCGCCGTGGAGGATCCCCTCTGGAGAACCTGCGGCAGCAGCTGCTGTAGCAACTGCTGCGCGGTCGCCGACTGGGTGCTGGAGAGCGATGCGATGAAGATGCCCGCGTTGGCTCCCAGCCAGGGTGCGACGTCGTGGCCGTAATCGAGCGGGGGGCTTCCGGGGGTTTGGAGCACTCCGGCCAAGCGGCTGTAGATGTTGGGCTGGTGGGTGAGCGTCTGTGCGGCGGTAGTTGCGTTGGTCTTCAGGGTGCCGCTGGGGCGCACCACTGCGCTGGCGTATAGCGGCGCGGCGGCCGGGACGATGCCGGCGGGATCAGCGGATGTGCCGGGCGAGGAGGAAGAGCCGCAGCCCGCGAGCGCCGTGATGACGGCGAACGCGAGGAGGATGGCGGGGAAAGCGTCTAAGCGAGGAAACCGGCGCTGTGGCATCGGACGATCGTATTCGCGCACGCATGTGGGCGCAAGCAGGGGCGAGGTGAGCAGATCGCCCTATCCGACGGGCGATGTGCAAGTGGCATTGCAGGCACGCGCGGTGCAGGAGGACTTGCACCATTGCCAGCTTGTTGCGGTTGTTGGGATGGATCGGCAAAAGGCCTATGAGCGGGCATTTTCGGTGTTTCGAAGGACGCTATGGGGATTGGTGGGAAAAAATGTGCAATTAGGGTTGCGTTGTGGGGGAAAGTGGGGTAAGTTGCCGGAAGCGAGCCGAGGTGGAGGGGCTCCTCCCACTCCTCCACCCCGGCTCGGTAATTAATTGGAGCCCCACATTGGTCCCCTTCCGCGGCACCTTCGACCACACGCTCGACGCAAAGAACCGCCTCACGGTGCCGGCTCGCTACCGGGCCGCGCTCGCGGAGGGCGTGGTGCTGGCGATGCCCGTAGACCAGAAGCCGTGCGTCGGCGTGTGGCACCCGGAGGAGTACGATCGCTACAGCAAGCGCGCGCTGGCGGAGCTGCCGCCGCTCTCGCCGCGTCTGGCCGAGCTCGAGCGCTTCTTCTATGGCAGCTCGCAGGACGCCGACCTCGACGCGGCCGGTCGGATCATGGTCCCGGGCTTTCTCTCAGAGCACGCGCATCTGGAGAAGGAGGTCGTCGTCGTGGGTGTCGGCGACCGTCTCGAGCTGTGGAGTAAGGACGGTTGGAACAACCACCGACCGGCGCTGCTGAGCGGCGTCGCGGAGATCACGGCGCATGTCGACGACACTGCTTGACATGAAAAGTACTCACATCCCGGTGCTGGCCGGGGAGCTGATCGACCTGCTCGACTTCGATCGGGACCCACCGCCCCAGACCGCGATCGATTGCACGTTCGGGGGGGGCGGGCACGCGCAGCTGATCGCCGAGCGCCTCGGACCAGAAGGCACGCTGGTCGCGATAGATCGTGACCCGCTCGCTGAAGAGCACTTCGAAGAACTCGCCGGTGAGGTTGCGTGCTCGGTGCGCTTCATCCGCGGGAGCTATGCCGAGGCGCTGGAACTGCTCGCTTCCGAGCGGTTGAAAGCCGACATCGTCTATTTCGATTTGGGCATGTCCTCGATGCAAGTCGACACGCGCGAGCGTGGCTTCTCCTACTCCTTCCAGGCACCCCTGGATATGAGGATGGACCCAGAGCAAGAGCTGAGCGCGCGCGAGATCGTCGCCAGCTGGGACGAGCGCCGCCTAGCGCGAGCGCTGCGCGACTTCGGCGAGGAGCGTCACGCGGGAGCAATCGCTCGCATGATCGTGCGCAGGCGTGAAGAGGCGCCGATTGAGACGACGGTGGAGCTGGTGGACACGATCAACTCGGCGATCCCCGCGCCCGCACGGTTCGGCGGCGGCCATCCGGCCAAGCGCTCGTTTCAGGCGCTGCGCATCGCCGTCAACGACGAGCTGGAGCAACTCGACCGCGCGCTGCCGCTCGCGTGGAGCCTGCTGTGCGAGGGCGGCGTGCTGGCCGGGATCTCTTTCCACTCGCTCGAGGACCGGCGGGTGAAGCGCTTCTTGACCGATCGAGCACGCGGGTGCATCTGTCCGCCCGAGATGCCGGTGTGCGGCTGTGGTCGTGAGGCTGAGGCCGCGCTGCTGGCGCGCCGCGCGATCATGCCCTCTGCTGGCGAGGTCGCGCACAACCCACGCTCGGCCTCGGCCAGGCTGCGTGCGGCCAGGAAGCTGAGAATGGATGCAGAGGGTGTGGCATGACACCGCCCGCCGCTAGCGCCGCAGCTCCGGCGATCAACCCGCGACGCACCGTCCGCCGGCCGAGTCCCGCCCGCCCACCGGCCGCGCCGCGCAGGCCGCGGCGAATCTCTGGTCCCGTCCCCGCGCGGCGGATCAATGACCCCGCCCGCCTCGCGGAGGCTGTGGCGAGTAACCGGCTGCTGGACCGCCTGATCTCTGGACGCATTTGGATCGGGGTGATCGCATTCGCGCTGATCGGGATCGTGACGATGCAGCTCGGCCTGCTGAAGCTCAATGCGGGCATCGGCCGCTCGCTCGCGCGTGAAGCGCTGTTGCAGCGCGAGAACGCCACACTGAGCACCGAAAACTCCGAAATGGCCGCGGGCGAACGGATCGAAGCACAGGCCGGGCAGGCGGGCATGGAACTGATCCCAGCGGGCGCGCTGCGGTTTCTCGCTGCTCATCCCTCGCTCGACGCAAGCAAGGGCGCGGCACTTCTGAGCACGTCAGCACCGGCCGCGGCGACTGCGAGGGCGCAAGCCACCACGCCGGCGAGCGCGACGGCTGAAGCGAGCACACCTGAAGTGAGCACACCGGCGGGCACTGGTTCTGAAGCGGCGACTTCGGCGAGCACTGAATCAGGCTCGCCACCGCAAGCCAACGCGCAGCCCAGCGCTACGCCGGAAGCCACTGCACAGACTGGAGCTACTGCGCAAGCCGCCACACCCGCGAAGAGCACGACCCCAGAAGCCCCGCCAGCGGACGTGCACACGGAAGCCTCCTCTGGCGGCGCCGGTGAAGCTGGCGCTGCGAGCGGCTCCACCTCGACCGGTGGCGGCACCACTCCCGGGGGCTAGCGGGTGGCCATCGTCCAGCGCCGGATAGGACTGATCTTTGGGTTCTTCTTCCTGCTGCTGGTGCTCGCAGCTGGGCGCGCGGCCTACCTCGGCACGTTGCACTCTGCGACGCTGCGCAAGGCTGCGCGCAACCAGCAGCTGACCTATGAAAGCGTGCCCGCCCAGCGCGGCACGATCACCGACCGCAACGGTATCGATCTGGCCGTGGCCGAGCCCGCGGAGGACATCTCGGCGACGCCGTATCTGGTCAAGGATCCCCTGACCTCAGCGCAGCGGCTCGCCCCGCTGTTGGGCCAGTCGCAGGCAACGGTGCTGCAAAGGCTCTCTGAGCACAGCGGCTTCGTCTATCTGGCCCGCGCGCTCCCGGCCAAGCAGGCGCAAGCCGTCCAGGCTCTGAAGATTCCCGGGATCGCCGGCGCGCCGGTCATGCGTCGCGTCTACCCGCGCGGCACGCTGGCGGCACAGGTGCTGGGCATCGTGGGCACCGAAGGAAATGGGCTGATGGGGCTCGAGTACTCGCACAACGCCCTGTTGCATGGTCATTCTGGGGAACGGCGAGTGGTCAGCGACGCGATCGGGCAGCCGATCTCGATCACCGACGTGCACCCCGAGGTACCCGGCGCCTCGCTGTCGCTGACGCTCGACGCGAACATCCAACGGCGCACAGAAAACGTGCTCGGCGCCGTCGGCAAGGTGTTCGCCCCGAAAGACGCCACGGCGATCGTGATGGACCCGCGCAGCGGCGCGATCCTGGCACTCGCGAACTGGCCACAGGTCAACGCGAATGATCCAGGCGCCGCCCCCGCCGGGGCACTGGATAACCGGGCGGTGGGGTTCGACTACGAACCTGGCTCGACGTTCAAGGCCTTCACTGTCTCCGGGGCGCTGCAACGGGGGTTGATCACGCCGGGCACACCCTTCAGCATTCCCAACCAGATCCAGGTCGCCGACCGCACGATCCACGACGACACCGAACACGCCGAAGAGACGTTGACCACTGCGCAGATCCTGGCCCAGTCGAGCAATGTCGGCGCGATCAAGATCGGCAAACTCGAGGGTGCTACGAGCTTCAATGAATGGGTGCATCGCTTCGGCTTCGGGGCACGGACCGGGGTCGACCTGCCGAGCGAGGAAATGGGCCGGACGCTGCCGCTGAGCGAATACTCGGGTTCCTCGATGGGCAACCTGCCGATCGGACAGGGGGAGCTGGTGACGCCGATGCAGATGGTGAGCGCCTACGCCGCGATCGCCAATGGTGGCATCCTGCGGGCACCGCATATCGTCAGCGCGGTGGGCGGCCATCCGCAGGCCGTTCCGGCGGGTCACCGGGTGATCTCGGAAACGACTGCCGCCGAGGTGCGCAAGATGCTCGAAGGCGTGCTTGCCCCGGGAGGCACCGCCAGCGAGGTGTCGATCCCCGGATACCAGCTTGCGGGTAAGACGGGTACCGCCAGCAAGATCGATCCGGCCACTGGCCAGTACTCCAAGACGGCCTACATCGCATCGTTCCTGGGCTTCGCACCGGCGGCGGACCCGAAGCTGCTGTGCGCGGTGATCGTCGATGAACCGCAATCGGGGTCAATCTTCGGCGGCACGGTCGCCGCGCCCGCCTTCGGGCAGATCATGTCCTTCGCGCTGCCCTACTTACGCATCCCGCCGGGATAGCATCAGCCCATGAGGCTCGACGAGTTGATCGCCGCCGGTGACGCCGGCCAGGCCACAGCCGTCGAGATCACAAGCCTCGCCTATGACAGCCGCGAGGTCCGGCCGGACGGGCTGTTCTTCTGCGTGAAGGGCTTTCAGAGCGACGGGCACGACTTTGCCGCACAGGCCGTCCAGAACGGTGCGGCGGCGCTCGTTGCCGAGCGGCCGCTCGGCCTTGGCGTGCCCGAGGTGATCGTGCCGTCGGTGCGGGCGGCGATGGGACCGATCGCCGCCCGCTTCTACGGCGACCCAACGTCGCAGTTGCGCGTCGTGGGCGTCACCGGGACGAACGGCAAGACGACCACTGCGTTCCTCGTCCGGGCTCTGCTGGAGGCGACTGGCGAGCAAGCCGGTTTGCTGGGGACCGTCAAGTCGATCGTGGGCGGGGAGGAACGCCCCGTGCAGCGCACGACCCCCGAGGCGGTCGACCTGCAGAGCGACTTCCGGGCGATGCTGGCCGGCGGCGATCGCGCCTGCGTGATGGAGGTCTCCTCGCACGCGCTGGAGCTGGGTCGCGCCGAGGGTACCAGCTTCGTCGCCGCGATCTTTACGAACCTAACGCAGGACCACCTGGACTTTCACGAGACGATGGAGGACTACTTCCAGGCCAAGCGCAGGCTGTTCTCCTCAGCCCCCAATGTGAGCGTGGTGAACGTCGCCGACCCCTATGGGCGGCGGCTCGCGCAGGAGATCGATGGGGCGGTCACGTTCGCGGTCGAGGACGATGCTGACTACAGCGCCACGGATCTGCGCTGTGATGTCGCGGGGTGCCGCTTTGAGTTGCGCACGCCCGTGGGTCGGCACGAGGTCTCGCTGCCGATGCCAGGGCGCTTCAACGTTGCCAATGCCCTGGGTGCGCTGGCCAGTGTGCACGTGCTCAGGGGGAACATCGACACGCTGATCGCCGCACTGGAGCGGGGAGTACGCGTCCCCGGGCGATTCGAGCCGGTGCAGGCGGGCCAGGAGTTCGCCGTGATCGTCGACTACGCCCATACGCCCGACTCGCTGGAGAATGTCCTGCTTGCGGCGCGCGATATCGCACGCGGGCGCATCATCTGCGTGTTCGGCGCCGGGGGCGACCGCGACCGTGGTAAGCGCCCGCTGATGGGGGAGATCGCGGCGCGGCTGGCGGATGTCACGATCGTAACGTCTGATAACCCGCGCTCGGAGGCGCCCGAGGCGATCGTCGCCGAAATCGTGGCGCCCATCGTGGAGTCCGAGGGACCGGCCGGAGATCGGCTGGCGCTGCAGATCGAGGTCGATCGTCGCATGGCGATCGAGCGGGCAATCGCGCTGGCCGGGGCGGACGACGTCGTGGTGATCGCCGGCAAGGGTCACGAGCAGGGCCAGGAGTTCGAGAATGGGCGGAAGCTGCCGTTTGATGACATCGCGGTCGCCCGCGAGATCCTGAGCGCCCATCTCGCGGCAGTGGGAGCGGGCAAATGAGGGGATGGGACGCATCGCGCGTCGCGCATGCCGCCGGGGCCCGGCTGATCGCTGCGCCGTCGCGCACGGTGGATCAGCTGGGGCCCCGGCGCGCGGTGATCGACTCGCGGGCGCTGAAGCCCGGCGAGTTGTTCGCCGGCTTGCGCGGTGAGCATCACGACGGGGGCAAGTACGGTGCGCAGGCGCTCCACGCAGGCGCGTGGGGCGTGCTGGTTGCGCCTGAGCACGCTGAGCGGGCTCTAGCTGGCGCTCTTGCCGGGCCGAGTGGGGCGGTGCTCGTGCATCCCGATCCGCTGCGGGGCTTGCAGGCGCTGGCGCTCGCCTGGCGGCGGGAATTGGGAGCCGGGGGGGCGAGAGTCGTCGCGGTCACGGGATCCACCGGCAAGACCTCTACGAAGGATATTTTGGCGGCCGTGCTGGGCGCTCAGATTCCTACCGTGGCGAGCCCAGAGAATCTCAACACGGAGATCGGCCTGCCGCTGGCGGTGCTGGCTGCGCCTGCGGGTACCGAGGCGCTGGTGCTGGAGATGGCGATGCGTGGCCCCGGGCAGATAGCGGAGCTGGTGAGGATCGCCGAGCCCGATGTCGGCGTGATCGTGAACGTCGGCCCAGTGCATCTCGAGTTGCTGGGATCGCTGGAGGCGATCGCCGCCGCCAAGGGGGAGCTGATCGCCGGGATGGCGCCCGGTACGACGGTGGTGGTGCCCGCGGATGAGCCACTGCTCGAGCCGCACCGGCGGATCGATGTGAACAACGTCACCTTCGGCGAGGGCGGCGATGTCGAACTGGTTGAGCGCCGTCCTGGCGGTGAGGTGGTCGTTCGCGCTGAGAGTGAACGAATCAGCCTGCGACCATCCTTTTCCCAGCCCCACAACCTGAGTAACCTGCTCGCCGCGGTGGCTGCCGCGAGAGCGCTCGGCGTCACCCCGGCGGGGAGCGTGGAGGTGCGCTTCTCCGCCCTGCGCGGTGAGCGGATCGCGCTCGGAGGCGGGATTGTTTTGATCAACGACTGCTACAACGCCAACCCGATGTCTATGCGCGCCGCGATCGACGATCTCACAGCAACCGCCCCCGCGCGCCGGCTGGCCGTGCTTGGCGACATGCTCGAGCTCGGCCGGGAGGCAGGTCCGGGCCTCCACCGCGAGGTGGCCGGGTATGCGGCGGCACGCGGTGTCGAGGTGCTCGTGACCGTGGGTCCGCTGGCGGCGGCGATGGCTGGCGATGCGTTCGCAGGGGAGGCGCACTCCGTGCGCGACGCTACGGCCGCTGCTGAGATGCTCGGGGGCTTGCTGAGGGGTGGAGACACGGTGCTCGTGAAGGGCTCACGCGGTGTGGGCCTGGAGCGAGTGGCGCAGATGCTCCTGGCCGAAGCGAATGCGAACCAGCTGATCGCCGCTCCGCCGGCGGGCAGGCGCTGAATGGGTCGCATTCTTTTTGGGGGCACCGCGGCGCTGCTCATCTGCCTCTTCCTGAGCCCTAAGTTCATCGAGTTCCTGCGCGAGCGCGAGTTCGGCCAGCACATCCGCGAGGACGGCCCGGAGGGGCACCACCAGAAGGCCGGCACGCCGACGATGGGCGGCGTGATCATCTTCCTCGCGATCTCCGTGCCGTTCCTGATCCTCACCGACTACGACTGGCGGTCGCTGGGCGTGTTCGGGGCGATGATCGCGTGTGCGCTCCTGGGCTTCGCCGACGACTACACCAAACTGGTCAAGCGCCGCTCGCTCGGCCTGCGCGGGCGTACGAAGCTGATCGTGACGATCGTGATCTCGCTCGGGCTGTGGTGGATCGCCCAGCACGAGGCGCATCTCGCACCGACGCTCAGGCTGCGGTTCGTCGACTATCAGATCGACCTCGGCCCGCTGTATCCGCTGCTGATCTACTTCGTCGTGGCGGGCACAACCAGCGCGGTGAATCTCACAGATGGGCTCGATGGCCTGGCCGCGGGCTGCGCAGCTATCGTGCTACTCGCCTATATCGGGATCACCTTTATCACTGGAGACTTCGACCTGGCGATGCTCGCCGGCTGCCTCGTGGGAGCGTGTATCGGCTTCTTGTGGTTCAACGCGTTCCCGGCGACGATCTTCATGGGCGACACCGGCTCGCTCGGGCTGGGCGGCGCGATCGCGGGCCTCGCGGTAATGACCAAGACAGAGGCGCTGTTGATCCTGCTCGGCGGAATCTTTGTGATCGAGGTCCTGTCCGTAGTGATTCAGGTTGTTGCGTTTCAGACGATGCGCAAACGCATCTTCCTGATGGCGCCGATTCACCACCACTTCGAGCTGAGGGGGTGGTCAGAGACGAAGATCATCCTGCGCTTCTGGATCGTCGCCTCGATCTGCTGCGCGATCGGCTTCACGATCTACCGGCAGAGCAGGGGCGTGTGAGGCCGCGACCGGACCTTCCGGGCGGTCCCTATCTCGTCGTGGGGCTGGCCCGCTCAGGTGTGGGGGCCGCGCTGGCGCTGCGTGACCGGGGCGAGGAGGTGATTGGCGTTGACGCTGGCTCTCCGGAGGGGCTGAGAGAGCTAACGGAGGCAGGCGTCGAGATACACCTGCGCGAGGAGGGGACGGCGCTGGTGGCGAGGGCAGGCACGGTGATCAAGAGTCCGGGGGTACCGCGGGAGGCGCCCGTGATCGCGGGGGCGCTCGCAAGGGGGATAGAAGTACTGGGCGAGCTGGAGATGGCGTGGCGGCTGCTGGAGAACGAAGTGATCGCTGTGACGGGCACGAACGGCAAGACGACGACGGTCGAGTGGGTCGGGCACATCCACCGCACGGCCGGCCTGCCCGTGACCGTCGCCGGCAACGTCGGAACGGCGCTGAGCGGGCTGGCCGGCAAGACCGCGCAGGACGTGACAGTTGTGTGCGAGGCGTCGTCGTTTCAGCTGCAGGACACGGACGCGTTCGCGGCCGAGGCCGCCGTACTGTTGAACATCGCCCCCGACCACCTCGATCGCCACGGCACGTTCGAGGAGTACGTGCAGGCCAAGCTCGAGATCTTCGCGCGGCAGGGCAACGAGGACATCGCGGTGGCCCCCTTGGGGCTCGGGGTTGAGGATCTTGGTGGCTGCGGGCGGCGCGTGTGCTTTGGCAGCGGCCCGGGCGCCGCGCTCTCAGAACGAGCGGGCGAGTTGTGGTGGGAGGAGCAGCCGCTCATGTCCGTTGGCGAGATCGGCCTGCGTGGCGCGCACAACGTCCAGAACGCGATGGCCGCCGCCGCGGTATGCCTGGCGCGCGGCCTCAGCACTGGCGCGGTGCGCGAGGGCTTGCGCTCATTCGCGGGCGTCAAGCATCGCCTGGAGGTGGCGCGCAGTGACGGCGTGCTGTGGGTGAACGACTCGAAGGCGACAAATGTGGCGAGCACACTTGTTGCGCTCGACGCCTTTCCCGCTGGCACCGTTCATCTGATCCTCGGCGGGCGGGGCAAGGGACAGGACTTCTCGGCGTTGCGCGCCCCAGTGGAAAGGCGCTGTGAGGCGGTGTACCTGATCGGCGAAGACGCACCGCTTATCGCCGCTGCGCTCGCCAGCGTGAGCATCCCGGTGCATGAATGCGGTGAGCTCGAGCTGGCCATCGCCAGGGCGCGGGAGGCGGCGAGGGACGGAGATGTGGTGCTGCTGTCACCGGCCTGCGCCAGCTTCGACCAGTTCGCCGACTTCGAAGCCCGCGGCGAGCGCTTTCGGGAGCTAGTCCAGGGATAGAGGCTTCCACTCGCGCGTGTCGAAGTGGGTGGCAATGCCGGCAGCCGCACAGCGCGCATCCCTGTTTGGGGCTCGAGGTAAGCGTGCCAGCCGCGCGCGCGCCAGCGTCGCGCAGCGGCGCCAGCCGCTGGAGCACCGCATCCTGCTGACCGCGACGCTGTGCTTGCTGGCGTTCGGTGCGGTGATGGTCTACAGCGCCTCCTCGGCGACAACGCTGCTCAAGGGCCAAGGCAACGGCAGCGGCTATCTAATCAAGTACGTGATGTACGGGGCAATCGGGCTGGTATTGATGCGTGTGCTTGCGAGCGACGGCGTGGCGAAAGTCCAGAGCATCACGGCGCCCCTACTGGTGGTCTCGTTCGTACTGGTGCTGGCGGTGCACATTCCCCACGTCGGCGTGAGCGTGAACGGAGCGCGTCGCTGGATCGGCCCCGGACCATTTCAGTTCCAGCCTTCGGAGCTGATGAAGCTGGCGCTGGTGCTGTACAGCGCCACGTTGCTGGCGAAGCGCCCGCGACGCGTGCTCGACCTGCGCGAGCTGGCCAATCCGCTGCTGGTGGTTGTGGGCGGCGCGTGCCTGCTGGTCGTCACCCAGCCCGATCTGGGCACCGCGATGGTGATCGCGTTCACGACCTGCGCACTGCTGGTCGCCGCGGGGATCTCGCTGCGCAACCTGGCGATCCTGGGCGGCGGGACGCTGGCGCTGGTGTTCATGTACGCGCTGGTGAAACCGTACGCGCGGGCGCGGCTGACCTCGTTTATCGACCCCTGGGCGCACGCTTCCGGCAGCGGCTTCCAAGCGGTGCAGGGGCAGATCGCGATCGGCTCGGGCGGGCTGTTCGGGGCCGGTCCGGGGCAGTCGGTGCAGAAGATCTTCTATCTGCCCGAGGCGCCCACCGACTTCATCCTCGCGGTGATCGGCGAGGAGCTGGGCGTGATGGGGGTGTTCGCACTGCTGTCTTTGTACGGCCTGATCGCCTACGCGGGCTTGCGGGCGGCGAAGGGCGCGCGCAGCCTGTACAGCGCCCTGATTGCGGTCGGCATGACCGCTCTGATCGTCTCGCAGGCAAGCTTGAACGTGTTTGCGGTGCTAGGGCTGGCGCCGCTCACGGGAGTGCCGCTGCCGTTCGTCTCCTACGGCTCGAGCAGCCTGATCGTGATGCTCGCCGCGATGGGCATGCTGATGAACGTCGCCGCCGGGGGAACGGCGCACGTGCGGGCGGTGGCGCCCACCCGCAAACGGCGTTCAGCCGACGCGCGGGGGCGCGAGTCGGCAGGATTGGCTCGTGAGCACACAGAAGACGAGGATCGTGATCGCCGCCGGCGGGACCGCGGGGCACGTGGTGCCGGCGCTGGCGGTGGCCGGCGCGCTGCGGGCTGAGGGCGCCGAGGTCACTTTCATCGGCGGCGAGCGCGCCGAGTCCGAGCTGGTGCCCGCCGCTGGGTATCCGCTGCGGAAGATCTCGGTGGAAGGCATGAGCCGGACAAACCCGTTGCGTGCTGCCCGTGCGCTGATCCGCGCGGCACGTGCGTTCGGGCATGCACGCTCGCTGCTGCAGGAGCTGTCTCCCGACGCCGTGCTGGGTGCAGGCGGCTATGTCTCCGGGCCGGCCGGCCTCGCCGCGGTGACGCTGCGAATTCCGCTCGTGCTGAGCGAGGCGGACAGCCACCTCGGCCTGACCAACCGCCTGCTGGCGCGCGCCGCACGGCGGGTGTGTCTGGCCTTTCCCCTGGCCGGGCGTGAGGGTTCTCGCTACCGGGTGACGGGCCGCCCGATCCCTCCAGCCCAGGAGGATCGCGCCGGTGCACGCGAGCGGTTGGGGATCGGGGCGGGAGAGGAGTGCGTGCTCGTATTCGGCGGCTCGCTCGGCGCGCGTTCGATCAACGAGGCCGCGGTCGAGGCCTTCGCCGATGCGGGCGGGCGGGCTCCATTCAGAGTGCTTCACATCAGCGGGCGGCGCGATTACCCGGAGCTGACCGTACGGCCGTTGCCGCAGGGGTACGACCTGCGCGAGTATCTCGAGGAGGCGGAGTTCGCCGACGCGCTCGCGGCCGCCGACCTCGTGATCGCGCGCGCTGGAGGCTCGCTGTTCGAGATCGCCGCGCACGGCTTGCCGGCGATCCTCGTGCCCTATCCGCACGCCTCGGCCGATCACCAGAGCGCGAACGCGCGCTGGATGGCCGGCGCGGGCGCGGCGATCGTGATCCCCGATCGCGAGCTGAATGGGAAGCGCCTCGCCCGCGAGGTGGCCGGGCTGCTCGCCGACCAAGAGCGTTTGGCGGCGATGGCGCGCGCCTCTAAAGGATTGGCACGGCCGGATGCCGCCGGGGAGATAGCCCACGAGCTGTTGGAGGCCGCAGCGCAATGAGCGGCCCGTGGAGCGGGCGGCGTCTGCACTTCGTCGGTGTGGGCGGCGCCGGGATGAGCGGCTACGCGCGTGCTGCGCATGCCCTCGGAGCACAGGTCAGCGGCTCCGACCGGGCCGCGTCCGCCTTCACCGAGCGCCTGGTGGCTGAGAACGTGCTGGAGGTGCGGATCGGCGATCACGACGCTGGAAACGTGCCAGAAGGTGACGGTGTACAGGTGATCTATTCGAGCGCGGTGGGAGCCGACAATCCTGAGCGCGTGGCTGCGCGCGAACGGGGTTTACCCGAGCGCCCGCGGGCGGAGCTGCTGGGCGAATTCACCGCGCTGAAGCGCACGATCGCGGTGGCGGGCACGCACGGGAAGACAACCACCGCGTCGATGCTGGTGCACGCGCTGCGCGCCGCGGGCCTTCAGCCGGGATGGCTGGTGGGCGCCCCGGTGGGAGGCGGGCTGGCAAACGCGCAGTGGGGAGCGGGCGAGTGGCTGGTGGTCGAGGCCGACGAGTCCGACCGCTCGATGCTCAGCCTGCATGTCGAGATTGCGGTGCTGACGAACGTCGAGCTCGACCACCATGGGACCTTCGCCTCGCTGGCCGAGCTGCGGGACGCCTTCCGCGGCTTCCTGACCGGGCCGCGCCTTGCGGTCGTCTGGGATCGCCCAGACCTACTGGAGTTGCGCGAGGGTGAGGTCGTTCCTTACGACATGCCCGAGCCGGCCCTCGAGACGGGGGGCTCCCGCTTTCAGTGGCGCGGGAACGAGGTGCGCCTAGGTGTGCCGGGCGCCCACAACGCGCTGAACGCGATGGCTGCGCTGGAGGCCGCGCGGCTCGCCGGCGCGGGCTCCGAAGGCGCGATCGAGGGACTCGCGGGCTTCCAGGGTGCCGGCAGGCGTTTTCAGCGGCTGGGCGAAACCGAGCGAGGCGCAATTGTGTATGACGACTACGCCCATCACCCGACCGAGGTGGCCGCAACGCTGGAGGCGGCCCGCACGCTCGACCACATGCGATTGGTGGCGGTGTTCCAGCCGCATCTCTACTCGCGTACGGCGCTGCTCGCACGCGAGTTCGGTGCCGCCCTAGCGCTGTCTGACGTCGTGGTGGTACTCGAGGTCTATCCCGCGCGCGAGCGGGGAGAGGACCATCCGGGGGTGAGCGGGCTGCTGGTTGCCGAGACCGCCGCGGATGCGGCCGAGGGCAGGCCGGTGTACTGGCTGCCAGGCTTCGCCGAGGCCGAGAAGGTCTTGGGAGGCCTGCTCGCTGAAGGCGATATATGCCTAGTGATGGGCGCAGGGAACGTTGACGAGCTTGGCAGGAAGCTGGTGAAGATCGATGGCGTCTAGGAACTCACCGCAGACGGTCCCGTCGATCGTGCAGCGGAACTTCCCCCTCAGTCGCATGGCGACCGTGAGGACCGGCGGTGAGGCGGAGTACTTCGCAAGGGCGGGGTCGGGCGCCCAGCTGCGGGAGCTGCTCGGATGGGCAAAGGCGACTGGCGCGCCGGTCGCGGTGGTGGGGTCTGGCTCGAACCTGCTGATTGCCGACGAGGGGGTGAGGGGCTTGGTGATGAAGCTGGATCGCAAGCTTGCGCTGATCGCACACGAAGGCGAGCGCATCGTGTGCGGGGGCGGGGCCCGGCTGCCGTCGGTCGCCGCGCGCGCCGCCCAGGCGGGACTGTCGGGGGTGGAGTTCGGCGTGAATATCCCCGGCACCGTCGGGGGAGCTGTGAGGATGAACGCGAACGCCTACGGCGGCGAGCTCGCACATGCGCTCGAGTGGGTGGAGGTGGTGACGGCCGGCGGGTCCGAGCGCCGCACGCCAGCCGAGCTCGGATTCGAGTATCGCCGCTCCAACCTGGACGCGGGGGAGATCGTGGCACGCGCCTCATTCGTGCTCGAGCCGGCCAGGACGGAGGCGGTCAAGGCCACGCTCGTGGAGATGCGCGAGCGCCGTCACGCGGCCCAGCCACAAGGAATCAAGACCTTCGGCTCGACGTTCACGAACCCGGACGATCCGCTCGCGCAGGGGCGCAGCGCGGGGCTGCTGCTGGCCGAGGCCGGGTGCAACGGCCTGGCCATCGGTGGCGCGCGTTTCGCCGAGAAGCACGCCAACTTCATCGAGAACACCGGCTCGGCGAGCACCGCGGATGTGATCGCCGTGATGGCTGAGGGCCGCCGCCGCGTGCTGGAGCGGTTCGGCGTCGCGTTGGAGCCCGAGGTGCAGACGCTTGGGGACGTGCGCTTTCCCTGGTAGGGGTTCGCCCGCCGGGGTCGAAAGACCTCTGCAATGGAACGCTCCCTCGCCGCCCGCTCCCCGATCCGGACCCAGGATCTTCTGTGGCGGCCACTCGAAGCGGCCGGTGGCCTGGCGCGAGCCTGTTGGTTGCTGATCTCTCGCCACCGCCGCCTGCGGATTTCACTCCTGGCCGTGCTTGTGAGCCTGCCGCTGCTGGCAGGCGGCTGGCTGTTGTTGCGAAGCTCGCCGCTCACCTCCGTGGAACAGGTGCGGGTGAGCGGTTTGCACGGACCGCAGGCGCGAGCGATCGAAACAGCCTTGACCGGCGCCGCAAGTCATATGAGCACCCTCGGGGTACGCACCGCCGAACTGCGCGCAGCGGTCGCGTCATTTCCCGTCGTGCGCAGCGTCCGGGCGATCCCGAGCTTTCCCCACGGCCTGCGGATCGTGGTGAGCGAGCAGCCGCCGGCTGCCGCGCTGCTGGCCGGAGGGACGCGCACCGCGGTGGCGGCCGACGGAGTCGTGCTTGGCCCCGCGCTGCTCTCGAGCTCGCTGCCAACCCTCAACGGAGCCTTCGAGCCCGCGGTGGGACAGCACCTGCACGATGCCACCCTGCTCGCATCGCTCGCGGTGCTCGGGGCCGCTCCGGCTCCGCTGGCAAAGCACGTTGCCCGCGTGTACAACGGCCCCGAGGGACTGACAGTGGCGATGCAGGGTGGCCTGCTCGCTTACTTCGGTGACGCCGCGCGACCCCACGCAAAGTGGTTCTCGCTTGCGCGGGTGCTCGCCGACCCGAGCTCTACCGGCGCCTCCTATATCGATGTGCGCCTGCCCGAACGCCCCGCCGCGGGCTTCCCATCCGGTAGCGGGCCCGCGGGCGGCACCACCTCCACGACGGGGCAGGCGAGCACACCGGAATCGACCATCGCGAGCCTGGCCGCGGGCTTGAGAGCCAATACGCCCAGCGGACCGGCGGCTGGCTCAGGAGCAACGCCACCAGCAGAATCTGCCCCGTCTGGCGAAGCATCATCGCCCGCGTCTACAGAAGCCGCAACCACGCCTGGAGCAGCGGAATCAACACCGGCGAACGGATCGGAAGAAACCTCCGGGGCGACCCCGTCACCGGGAGGTTGAAATACGCCGTACACAACAGTAAAGCTCAACTCAAGATTGAGTCTCCATAAATGCCAATTCTCGGGTGGTGGTTGAGAGTTGGCTAATCTGCAACGAATCTTGCGAGATTGGCGGCAGTCGTTGACAGGGCGAAGATCCCTGCATAACGTGCCGATCTGGGCGGTTCGGAAGACCAGGTCTACCGAACCCTAAACAACTACTGAAGGCTTCGGACAGAACCATTATGGAGAGCAGCAGCAGCTATCTGGCGGTCATCAAGGTCGTAGGGGTCGGGGGCGGCGGCACCAACGCCGTGAGCCGCATGGTCGACGCGGGGCTGCGCGGTGTGGAGTTCATCGCGGCCAACACCGACGCCCAGGCGCTCACGATGTGCGACGCCGACACGAAGCTGAACATCGGCCACGAGTCGACGAAGGGCCTCGGCGCGGGCGCCAACCCCGACGTCGGCCTGGCGGCGGCCTCGGAGTCGCGCGACGACATCAAGGAGGCGTTGAAGGGCGCGGACATGGTGTTCGTCACGGCGGGCGAGGGCGGCGGCACGGGCACGGGCGCGGCGCCGGTGATCGCCGAGATCGCGAAGAACGAGATCGGCGCGCTGACGGTCGGCGTTGTCACGCGGCCATTCGACTTCGAGGGCTCCGAACGGGCGCGCCAGGCGACCGAGGGCATCGAGCGCTTGCGCGAGGTCGTGGACACGCTGATCGTGATCCCCAACGAGAAGCTGCTCGCCGTGGTCGAGCGGCGCACCTCGATGCTCGACGCGTTCCGTGAGGCCGACAACGTGCTGCGCCAGGGCGTGCAGGGCATCACCGACCTGATCACGATTCCCGGCCTGATCAACCTCGACTTCGCTGACGTGCGCACGATCATGCAGGACGCCGGCTCGGCCTTGATGGGGATTGGCACGGCCGGTGGCGAGAACCGCTCCGCCGAGGCCGCCAAAGTCGCGATCTCCTCACCGCTCTTGGAAGAGTCCGTCGACGGTGCCACCGGCATCCTGCTGAACATCACCGGTGGCAAGGATCTCGGCCTGTTCGAGGTCAACGACGCTGCAGAGATCATTCAGAACGCGGCCGACCCGAACGCGAACATCATCTTCGGTGCGGTCATCGACGAGAGCATGGGCGAGGAAGTGCGTGTGACAGTGATCGGCACCGGCTTCGACCACCGTCCCGGCCGCAGCGCCCGCCGTGACAGCCGCTCGCGCGGCCGCGACCGCGGCCCGCGCATCGACGATCGCCAGCGCTCGAACCTCGAGATCTCCGACGACGACATCGACGTTCCGCCGTTCCTGCGCTGAGCACGCTCGAACGCCGTAGCGCTAGCCTGCGCGCCGTGTCGTCAACGCCTCCGCTCCGCGCCGCCCTGTTCGACCGCCATGTCGACGCCGGGGCCAAGATGGTCGAGTTCGCCGGCTGGGAGATGCCGGTCCAATACCCGGCCGGAGTGCGCTTAGAGCACATGGCGGTGCGTGAGGGCGTGGGTGTGTTCGACGTCTCGCACATGGGCGAGATCGAAACGTCGGGACCGCAAGCGCTCGAGCTGCTGCAGCGGCTGATCTCCAACGACCTGTCGAAGGTTCCGATCGGCGGGGCGCAGTACGGGCTGCTGTGCCGCGAGGACGGGGGCGTGCTCGATGACCTGTTCACCTACCGCCTGGACGCAGAGCGCTGGCTGACGGTCACGAACGCCGCCAACCACGCGCAGGATCTTCAGTGGTGGCGTGAGCACGTCGGCCCCTTCGACGCGCAGGTGACGGATCGAATCGACGACTACGCGATGCTCGCCGTGCAGGGTCCCCGTGCGCGGGAGATCGTCCAGGCGATCTCAGACGCGCCGCTGCCCCCACGGATGAGCGCCGCCACGCGCCGGCTGGCGGGCGCGCAGATGCTCGTGTGTGGCACCGGCTACACGGGAGAGGACGGCGTCGAGCTACTGCTCTCGCCCGCCGACGCGCCCGCGCTGTGGGATGAGATCGTGCGGCGCGGCGCTGCACCAGCGGGGCTGGCCGCCCGCGACACGCTGCGCCTGGAGGCCTGCTTTCACCTGTATGGGAACGACCTCTCGACCGCGCGTGGGCCGATCGAAGCGGGGTTGGGATGGTGCTGCAAGGAGGAGACTCACTTCATCGGTTCAGAGGCCGTGCTGGCGGTGCGCGAAGCCGGTCCGGCAGATAAGCTGATCGCGTTCGCGATCGATGGCCCCGGGATCGCCCGCCAGGGCAATCCGGTCGTGGGTGGGGGTGTCGTTACAAGCGGGACGCTCTCCCCCTGCCTGGGGGTTGGCATTGGCATGGCCTACCTTCCCGCCGCGCGCGCCGCCGTCGGCACGCGCCTGGAGATAGACGTCCGTGGCAAGATGCGCCCTGCCGTCGTGCGGGAGAAACCGCTCTACCGCAAAGCTTGATTCCTCCGCGCTGAACTGAACGAAGAAAGGGCTCGTGCATGGCTGAGGCGAACTATCCGGCGGACCTGCTGTACCACCCCGAGCACGACTGGGCGCGCATCGATCCCGATGATTCGGATCCCGCCCAGCCGCTCGCGACGCTCGGGATCACGTGGTATGCCCAAGACGCGCTCGGAGAGGTCGTGTACTTCGACCCACCGTCCGCCGGCACGACCGTCACGAAGGATGAGCCCTATACCGAGGTGGAGTCGGTGAAGGCCGTCTCGGACGTGGTCGCGCCACTGTCGGGGGAGATCGTCGAGGTCAATGAGGCCCTCGCGGAGAATCCGCATGTGATCAACGAGGATCCCTACGGCGAGGGCTGGCTGGTGAAGGTGCGCCTCGCCGATCCTTCAGAGCGCGACGCGCTGATGGACGCTGAGGCCTATTCCGCTGGCCTGGGCGGCTAGGCTCAGATACTTGAGTCGCTACACCGCCATCACCCCCGCGGATCTGGACGCGATGCTCGCGGCGATAGGCGTGGGCTCCGTGCAGGAGATCTTCGACCGCCAGATCCCCGAGGCCGTGCGCCTGGACCGGGCGCTCGACCTTCCGGATGGGCTGGCGGAGCAGGACGTCTATGAGCACTTGCGCGCGCGGGCCGCGCGCAACACGAGCGCCGAGGACGAGCTGTCATTCCTGGGGGCCGGCATGTACGACCACTACGTCCCCGCGCTGATCGACATGCTGATGGAGCGTTCTGAGTTCCTCACTCCCTATACCCCCTACCAGCCGGAGATCTCCCAGGGGGGCTTGCAGGTGATGTTCGAGTACCAGACCGCTATCTGCGAGCTGACCGCGCTGCCCGTATCGAATGCGTCGGTTTACGAGGGACCGAGCGCGGTCGCCGCCGCGGGTTACCTGGCCAAGCTGCACAACGGCAAGAGCCGCTTTGTGGTGAGCGCTGGGCTACACCCGCACTCGATCGAGACGCTGCGCACCAGCGCGCACGGCTATGGCATGGAGCTCGTCGAGGTGCCCCTCTCAGACGGCGTCACCGACACCGGCGCCTGGGCGCAGGCGATCGATTCCGAGACGAGCGCAGCGTTCTTCGCGCAGCCCAACTTCTACGGAGCTGTTGAGGACGCCGCTGCCCTGAGCGCGGCCGCCAAGCAGGCCGGCTCGCCGGTGGTAGTGGCCCAGGCCGACCCGATCGTGCTTGGCGTGCTCAGGGCGCCAGGTGAATGCGGAGTTGACGTCACAGTGGGAGAGGGTCAGCCGCTCGGCAACCGTCTCGACTTCGGCGGGCCGTCGTTCGGCTTTTTCGCCGCTCGCGAGGAGTACCTGCGGCGCATGCCCGGGCGAATCGCGGGGGAAACGGTCGACGTGGATGGCCGGCGCGGGTTTGTGCTGACGCTACAGACCCGCGAGCAGCACATCCGCCGCGAGAAAGCGACCTCGAACATCTGCACCTCGCAGGCTCTCAACGCGCTCGCCGGGGTCGTCTATCTGACCTGGCTCGGGCGCCGCGGAATCGTCGAGCTAGGCGAGCTGCTGCTGACTCGCACGCATTACGCGCGCGAGCAGCTGGCGGACCTGGCGGGTGTCGAGAAGCTCCACGAGCAGCCGGTAATCCGCGAGTTCGCGCTGCGCCTGGACGCCGACGTCGCGGCCGTCAGGCGTCGCTGCGCCGAGCACGGCGTCAATCCAGGCGTCGACGTTCAGACGCTGAGCGGCCGCGAGGAGGACCGCGGTGTGCTGCTCGTAGCGATCACCGAGCGACGCTCACGCGCGGACATCGACCGGCTCGTGGACGTGCTTGGAGCGGCCGTTGCGGCCGAGCGTGGGGCGGCGGTGCCCGTATGAGCACGATCGAGGGGACCCCGCAGCAGCGCGACCGGGCAAAGACGATCTTCCAGAAGGGCGCGCCGGGGCGTCGCGCATTCGTGTGCCCCGAGATCGACGTGCCCGCGGTTGCGATCGGCGAGCTGCTGCCCGAGCGCTTGCGTCGCGCCGAGCCGCCGCGGCTGCCGGAGGTTTCTGAGCCGGAGATCGTGCGCCACTACGTGGGCATCTCCAAGCGCAACTTCGACCTGGACTCGGGCTTCTACCCGCTCGGCTCGTGCACGATGAAGCACAACCCGCGCCTGCACGAGCGGGTGGCGGCGCTGCCCGGTCACGCGCGGCTGCACCCGCTGCAGGACCCCGAGCGCGCGCAGGGGGCGCTCGAGCTGATGTGGAACCTGCAGGGCGCGCTCGCGGAGATCTCCGGTCTGCCGCACGTCTCGCTGCAGCCCTCCGCCGGCTCCCACGGCGAGCTCGCAGGCGTGCTGCTAACGCGCGCCTATCACGAGGATCGCGGCGAGACGCGCCACAAGGTGCTGACGCCCGACACCGCCCACGGCACGAACCCGGCGACGGTCACGATGGCCGGCTTCGAGGTCGTCAAGGTCGCGACCAACGCTGACGGCGGCGTCGACATCGACGATCTGCGCGCGAAGGCCGACACAGATGTCGCCTGCCTGATGCTCACTAACCCCAACACGCTCGGCCTGTTCGACCCCAACATCACCGAGATCGCCGAGATCGTGCACGCCGTCGGCGCGACGCTCTACTACGACGGCGCGAACCTCAACGCCGTGATGGGCCTCTCGCGCCCCGGCGACATGGGCTTCGACATCGTCCACTTCAACCTGCACAAGTCCTTCACCCAACCCCACGGAGGCGGCGGCCCCGGCTCCGGGCCGATCGCCGTGTCAGACCGGGTCGCGCCATATCTGCCGGTGCCGGTCGTCGCGCGGCGCGAGGACGGGACGTTCCGGCTCGACCACGACCGGGCGAAGTCGATCGGGCGCTTGCGCGGCTTTCACGGCAACTACGGCTGCTTCGTGCGCTCCTACGCCTACATCTGCTCGCTCGGCGGGGACGGCCTACGCGACGCGTCTGAGGTAGCCGTGCTGAACGCCAACTACCTGCTCGCTCGCCTCAAGCAGGAGGGGGTTGCCGAGCACCTCCCTCTGACTTACGGTGAGCTGTGCATGCACGAGTTCGTCCTCTCCGGCGGCCCGATGAAGCGCGCTCTGAAGCTCAAGACGCTCGACCTGGCCAAGCGGTTGCTCGACTTCGGCTTTCATCCTCCGACGGTCTACTTTCCGCTGCTCGTGGACGAGGCGTTGATGGTTGAGCCGACCGAGACCGAGACCAAGGAGACGCTCGACGCTTTCGCCAATGCGATCGCCGCGATCCTGCGCGAGGCCGCCGAGGACCCCGCGATCGCACAGAGCGCCCCCTACACCACTCCCGTGCGCCGCTTGGACGAGGTTGCCGCAGCCAAGCACCCAGTGATCCGCCAGGCCCTCTAGCCAGTGCGGATCTTCTCCGGCATCCAGCCCACAGGGTCAAAGCACCTGGGCAATTACATCGGGGCGATCACGCAGTACGTGGCCGGGCAGGAGCGCGGTGAGGCGCTGTTCTGCGTCGTCGACCTGCACGCGCTGACGGTGCCCTACGAGCCGCCGGCGCTGCGCGAGGGCCTGTACGACCTCACCGCCTTGCTGCTGGCCGCTGGCCTGGACCCGCAGCGCTCGATCCTCTTTCGCCAGTCCGACGTCCCCGAGCACACCGAGCTGACCTGGCTGCTCGCCAACGTCACCTCCTTCGGCGACCTCAACCGCATGCACCAGTTCAAGGAGAAGTCGGCCAACCAGCGCGAACTGGTGTCGGCCGGGCTGTTCTTCTACCCGGTGCTGATGGCGGCCGACGTGCTCGCCTACCGGGCGAACGAGGTGCCCGTCGGAGACGACCAGCGCCAGCACGTGGAGCTGATGCGCGACGTCGCCGAGCGCTTCAACGCCCGCTTCGGCGACACGCTCGTCGTGCCCGAGGCCCGGATCCCCCAGGTGGGGGCGCGGATCATGGACCTCCAGCACCCCGAGAACAAGATGTCGACGACCGGTGGCAGCGAGCAGGGCACGGTGCTCGTGCTCGACGAGCCGAAGGTGATCGAGAAGAAGTTCAAGAGCGCGGTGACCGACTCTGGCAGCGAGGTGCGCCGCGCGCCGGAGAAGCCGGGCGTGAGCAACCTGATCGAGATCCTCGCCGCCGTGCGCGGGGTCGAGCCTGCGGCGGTCGAGACGGAGCTGAAAGACGCCCGGTACGGCGAACTGAAGACGGAGGTGGCAGCCGCTGTGATCGCTTACCTGGAGCCCGTGCGCGAGCGCTACTCCGGTCTGAGAGCGGACGAGGGTTCGCTCGAGGCGATCCTGGCTGACGGTGCTGAGAAGGCTCGGGAGATCGCGGCCGGCACGCTCGCGGATGTGCGCGACCGGATGGGCGTCGGAGCTCCTAGCCGTCGGCCCCGGACGGTACGGTGAGCGGGTGAGCATCGCCACGCTCGACCTCGACTTGGACTTGTTCAGCGGTCCGTTTGACCTGCTGTTGACGCTGATCCTGCGAGAAGAGGTCGATCTGATGGAGCTCCAGCTTGCCGACGTGGTGCTGGCGTACCTCGATTACCTCGAGACCCGTGGCGACCTCGACCTCGAGACCGCGACAGAGTTCATCGTGCTGATCGCCGCGCTCTTGGAGCTCAAGTCGCGGTTGATGCTGAGCACCGAGGACGAGGAGGAGCTGCTGGACATCGAGCCGGCCCAGGCGGCGGAGGAGCTGCTGGAGCGGATGCTCGAGGCCCGGCGTTACCGGGCGGCCGCAGGACACCTCGGCGAGCTGTTGCAGGCCGAGGAAGGGGTGCGCTTTCGCGAAGCGCCGCTGCCGGCGAACCTGCGCAAAACGATCGCCCAGCCGACGGACGGCTCACAGAACCCGGAGATCCTCGGCCAGGCGCTCGGTCGGCTGCTGGCGATGCCGCCGGCGATCAGCCTGCGCCACATCGGCCTACCGAGGGTCACGGTCTCCGAGCGCCTGGCGCACCTGCGCGGACTGCTGCGCCGCGGGCGCTTCAGCTTCGACGAAGCCGTCGGCGGCGCCGACCGGATGACGGTCGCGGTCACGTTGTTCGCGCTGCTCGAGCTCTACAAGCGTGGCGAGGCCACCTGGGAGCAGGAGGAGAGCTTCGGTGAGATCGCGGTCCATGCGTCCGCGGTGCAGGCGCCGGGGTACCCCGAGGCAGTCGCGGGGTGAGCGAGTCGCTACAGCGCACAGTGGAGGCGCTGCTGTTCCTGGCATCAGATCCGCTGAGCGAGCAGGAGCTGGCCGAAGCAACGGAGTGCAGCGCGGCGGAGATCGAGGCGGCGCTCCAGGCGCTCGCCGGGCAGTACGCCGAGGGGCGGCGCGGGATCAGGCTGCGCGAGCTGGGAGGCGGCTGGACGCTGGCGAGCGACCCCGCCGCCGAGGACGCGGCCCGGCGCCTGTTCAGCCGCCGGCGCGTGGCGACGCTCACCCCCGCCCAGGCGGAGACGCTCGCGATCGTCGCCTATCTGCAGCCGATTTCCCGCCCAGAGATCACGCGCATCCGCGGGGTCAGCGCCGACTCGGCGGCCGCGACGCTGCTGGAGCGTGGCCTGATCGAGGAGGCCGGTCGCTCCCAGTTTGGCGCCGTGCTGTACCGCACGAGCACACAGTTCCTGAAGCTGTTCGGATTGCGAACGCTCCAGGAGCTGCCCGATGCCGCCCGCTGGGACCCGACCCCGGAGGAGCAGGCGAAGCTGCGCGAGCGGTTGCTCCGCGCGGGCGAGGCCCGGGCGGGCAGCGGCGCCCCGGCGGACTGAGCCGCCCAGCGGCTATTTCACCACCTGTTCACCGGTGGCTCACCACCTGTTCACGGGTGGCCATCGTGACTTGACTAGCTTGCTCGCAGACGAGCCGAGGCAGCCTTACTCGGCCCAGTCTTCACCTGGTCCGGTTCGCGACAAAGGAGTCTGAATGCCCGCCGCCCACGCCTCATCCTCGCAAGCTTTCGCTCCTGCGCCACGTGGCGCCCGGCGAGGATCGTTGTTGCTGGCTGTACTAGGTGTTGCTGCGCTCGGACCGGCTGGGGTCGCCGCGGCGACGCCAAGCGTTCCGAATGGCTTCACGATCACGAGCTTTGCTCCACCGCCCGTCACCTCCCCCGCCACGGTGGGCGCTGATGACATCGCGCGTCTCGACGGTCACGACTTCGTCGGCTTTAACAACGGTGTCCCCAAGACCGGCCCGACGCCCACTAGTCCGCAGAACAGCACGATCGTCGAGTACAACGACGACGGCACGATTGCCAACACCTTCTCGGTACGGGGTCGCGTAGATGGCCTCGGCGCGGATGCTGCCAACGATCGCTTGATCGTCACCACCAACGAGGACGGCAACTCGACGATTCATACGCTCGAACCGGCCGCTGCCACCCCGGTGGTGGACTACACCTACTCGCCCAACCCCTCCGCCAGCGCGGACACGGTGAACGACAACACGCTGCAGACCGGCGGTGGCACCGACGCGGTTCAGGTGATCGACGGCAAGATCTACGTGGCTGCGTCAAACCCCAACGACCTCACCCCTGCCGGTAACCCCAACCCGAAGGCCACAGCCACCTTCCAGGTGACGCTGAGCCAGAGTGGTGGGGTCAACACAGCGACGCTCACCCCGACATTTCCCGACGACGCCACCGCGAGCGTGGGCGGCGGAGGATCCGGGACCGTGACGCTGGCCCTGACCGACCCCGACTCGAACGCCCAGGTGCCCTTCTTTGCCCCGTTCTACGGTGGCGACTACGTGCTCGATGGCCAAGCCGACCAGCAGCTGATCTTCGTCAACGGGATCGATACCGCCAGCTCGTTCGGCCCCGCCGATCTGACCCAGCTGCCGCTGAAGCACGACGACCCGAGCAACCCCGGCGGCACGCTCAGCGCCGGAGTGGACGACATCCGCTGGAGCACAGGCGCGCGCGGATCGCTGATTGTCGTCGACGACACGAGCAACATCGTCTACAAGATCACCGGTCCCTTCTCGGCATTCCAGGCGTTCGCCTCACTGGATACGCTCGGCGCGAACGCCAACACGACCGAGGTGGATACGCTCGATCCGGCCACCGGGATGCTCAGTCCCTTCGCCACCGGCTTCGGTACCGCCAAGGGCCTGCTGTGGGTAGCGAACCGCGATCACGGTCACAGGCATGGCGATGATGGTGGCGACCACCATGGTGGGGATGGCAACGACCACCACGGGCGCTAGCACAAGCAAGCACGAATGCTCAGCCGGAAACCCGCGCCGCGAGCTGGCCGCAGGCGGCGCGGATGTCGCGGCCGCGCGTCAGACGAACGGTCACTGGGATGCCGCGGGATTCGAGCGTCGCGCGGAACGCCGCGATCGACTCCCGGCTCGACCCCTCGAACTCCGAGCCGGTGGGGTTGTACGGGATCAGGTTCACCTTGAAGATCGATGGCTGGGCGGGCATGCTCGATGAGGGACCCGACAGCGCCCGGGCGAGTGCGAGCGCCTGCTGATAGCGGTCGTTCACGCCCGCCAGCATCACGTACTCGATGAAAATCCGCCGGTGCTTGCGCGCGTAGAACGCGCGGCACGCCTCGATCACGTCCGCCAGCGGGTAGCGGTCGTTCACCGGCATCAGCTCCGAGCGCAGCGCTTCCTCAGCCGCGTGCAGCGACAGCGCCAGGCGGATCGGCATCGCTGACTCCGTCAGCCGCTCGATCCCCGGTATCCAGCCGACCGTCGAGATCGTCGTGCGGCGGTGCGTCACGCCGATCTCCGGCAGGCGCTCGCACGCCTCCAGCACGTTATCCAGGTTCAGCATCGGCTCGCCCATGCCCATGAACACGCAATGGTCGATCGCTTCCGTCCTACGAAAGTGCAGCGCCTGCTCGAGGATCTCCGACGCGCTCAAGTTGCGCGCGAACTTCATCTTGCCCGTCGCGCAGAAGCTGCACGTCAGCGGGCAACCGGACTGCGAAGACACGCAGATCGAGCGTCGGCCATCGCGGAAGCGCATCAACACCGCCTCAAGCGGCCGCCCGTCGTGCGTGGCGAACAGCGCCTTCACCGTGCCGTCGTCCGAATGTGCCTCCTCGCGGAGCTCCAGCGCGCTAAACGGGAGCTCGCGCTGCAGCGTCTTGCGCAATGCGGCAGGGATATTCGTCATCTCCTCATAGCCGTCCACGCCCTTCGCCGCCCACGCCCAGATCTGCCCGGCGCGAAAGCGCGGCTCGCCGTGCGCGGCGAGCGTCTGGTCGAGGAGCGCGAGGTCCATCGTCCCTATGGTGGCAGCCAATGCGCCTGGCCAAGTACCTCGCCCACGCCGGTGTCGCCTCACGGCGAGCGGCCGAGACGGTGATCGCCGGGGGGCGCGTGTGCGTCGACGGGGAGATCGTGCTCGACCCGGCTCGCGACGTGGGGGAGGACAGTCGCGTGACGGTCGACGGGCGCGCGCTGCGCGGGCCGGAGGCGCGCGTTGTATATGCCTTGCACAAGCCGCTCGGCGTGGTCTCCACCGCGAGCGACCCCCACGGCCGCCGCACGGTCGTGGATCTCGTTCCCGCGGAAGGATTACGCCTCTACCCAGTCGGGCGCTTGGATGCCGATTCGAGCGGGCTGATCCTGCTGACCAACGACGGCGAGCTGGCCAACCGGCTGACCCACCCACGCTTTGAAGTCGAGAAGACCTACCGCGCAATGCTCGGCGGCGCGCCGGTCACAGACGGCGCTCTACGGTCGCTGCGCCGCGGCGTGGAGCTCGACGACGGCCCCACCGCCCCTGCACGCGTGCGCCGGATGAGCGCGAACCTGATCGAGCTGACGATCCACGAAGGCCGCAACCGCCAGGTGCGGCGCATGTGCGAGGCGGCCGGCCGGCAGGTCATCGCCCTGGAACGCGTCGCGTTCGGCCCGCTGCGTCTGGAAGGCCTCGCGCCCGGTATGCACCGGCGCCTGAGTGGGCTGGAGATCGAGCGCTTACGCGCGCTCTGACACAATCGCGCTCGATGCAGCAACGTCTCTTCGCCTTGCGGGGCGCCATCAGCGTGAATCGCAACGACGCGCAGGACATCCTCGATGCGACGACTGAGCTGATGAAGGCGATCATGGAGCGCAACACGCTCGTGCCGGAGCGCGTTGTGAGCTGCATCTTCACCGCCACCAACGACCTCAACGCGGAGTTCCCCGCAGTCGCCGCCAGGGCACTGGGCTTCGACCGCGTGCCGTTGCTGTGTGCGCGAGAGATCCCCGTGCCCCGCGCGCTGCCACACGTGATCAGGGTGCTGATCCATTACTACGCTGAGGACGGGCACGAGTCCCAGCACGTCTACCTCGGCGAGGCGAGCGCGCTGCGCGCCGATCTGCAGGCGGCACAGTAGCTCCGCTGAGGCACAATAGGCGCGTGACCCTCGAGTTCACACAGCGCATCGCGCGCATCCCCGTCTACCCCGCCGCGGGCGGCTACGCCCAGCAAGAGCCGCTGGTGCGGCTGGCGTCCAACGAGTCGCCCTACCCGCCGCTGGCTGAGGTGCGCGAAGCGATCGAGCACGCGCTCTCCTCGCTCAACCGCTACCCCGACCCGGCCAACGCGACCCTCCGTGCCCGCCTGTCCGATCGCTACGGCGTGCCAGCGGCGCGGATCGCGATCGGCAACGGCTCCTGCGACATCCTGCTCGCCGCCGGCGAGGCGCTGCTCGAGCCCGGGGCCGAGCTCGTCTACGCGTGGCCGTCCTTCTCGATCTACCCCCACCTCGCCGCCGCCTCCGGCGCGCGCGCGATCACCGTCCCGCTCGACGCCTCCGAGCGCCACGACCTCGATGCGATGCTCCGCGAGATCACGGTCGCGACCCGCCTCGTGATCGTCTGTAACCCCAACAACCCAACCTCCACTGCGCTCCCCCTGGCGGACATCGCCAGCTTCGTCGCCGAGGTTCCCCCGCGCGTCTGCGTCGTAATCGACGAGGCCTACTGCGAGTTCAACCTGCTCGACGACCCCGACGCCTCGCTCGAGCTGCTCGACCGCCATCCAAACCTCGTGCTGCTGCGCACCTTCTCGAAGGTCTACGGCCTCTGCGGGCTTCGCGCCGGCTTCGCGCTCTGCGGCTCGGAGGACCTCCCGCGCGCGGTCGATCAGGTGCGCCAGCCGTTCTTCTGCAATGCCCTCGCCCAGGCTGCCGCGATCGAGGCGCTCGCCCACCAGGACGCCGTCACCGAACGCGTCACCCGCACGATCGCCGAGCGCCTCTCGGTCGACGAGCGGCTGCGCGCGCTCGGACTCGACCCGGCGATCTCCCAGGCCAACTTCTGCTGGTTCTCGCTCGGCGACTCCCGCGACGAGGCCGAGGTGATGCGCGGCTTGGAAGAACGCGGCGTGCTCGTGCGCGCCGGCGGCGCGCTCGGCCGCGAGGGTTCGCTGCGCGTCACCTACGGAACCCCCGAGGAAAACGAACGCTTTCTGGAGGCACTCGCTGAGGTGCTTTAGTTCCTCTGGCGAAACTGTGCGGGCTGACCGGCGACAGGAAGCTTCCTGCGGTCCCACTGTGCAAGACAGTCTCCCAAAAACGACTCTCAAACCTGCTACAACATTGCTCAGATGGTCACTTCCGCGCCCGCATCTTCGCTTCATCCTCGCGCGTATTCGTGGTCGTCCTACGCCTGGCGATTTATCTAGGCGCTTCGGCCGTGCCCGCGCGTGAGCGGGCGCCGCAGCCGCACCGGGTCCCGTCTCTGGACCGAGCGCCTTCCCGGCGTGCACAACGCCATCGCTCACGCCCGTAGCACCTAACTAACATTTCCAGGCGCAGTAGTGAAAGGATGAGCCGATGATGATCGTCATGAAGGAGACCGCGACCCCCGAGGAGGTGCAGGCGGTCGTCGCCAAGATCGAGCGAGCCGGGGCGCTCGCCCACCCGATCAAGGGCGCCCGCCTGACCGTGATCGGGGCGATCGGAGATGTCGAGCAGGACGTCAACATCGAAAGCCTGGGGTTGGAGGGACAGCCTGGGGTCGACCGCGTCGTGCCGATCCTCAAGCCCTACAAGCTCGCCTCCGCGCAGATCACCCACGGCGAGCGCACAGTCCTTGACATTGCCGGGCGCAAGGTCGGCGGCGAGCACTTCGCACTGATCGCCGGCCCGTGCACGGTGGAATCGCGTGAGCAGACACTGCAGACCGCGCGTGTGGTGCGTGACGCGGGAGTGACGCTGCTGCGCGGCGGCGCCTACAAGCCGCGCACCTCTCCCTACGCCTTCCAGGGACTGGGTCAGGAGGGACTGAAGCTGCTCGCCGAGGCCAAGGCCGAGACTGGCCTGCCGGTCGTCACGGAGCTGATGGATCTGCGCGACATCGATGACGTGCTCCAGGTCGCCGACGTGATCCAGATCGGCGCGCGGAACATGGCCAACTTTCCCCTGCTCACCGAGATCGGACGCTCCGGAGCTCCCGCGCTGCTCAAGCGCGGGCTGTCCTCGACGCTGGACGAGCTGCTGATGGCCGCCGAGTACATCCTCAAGGAGGGCAACCCCAACGTTATGCTCTGCGAGCGGGGCATTCGCACGTTCGAGACCGACCACCGCCGTGTCACGCTCGACATCATGGCGGTTCCCATCCTCAAGGAGCTCTCGCACCTGCCGGTGATCGTCGACCCCAGCCACGCCGCCGGGCGGCGTGATCTGGTGCTGCCGCTGTCGCTGGCAGCCGCCGCCGCGGGCGCCGACGGCATCATCGTAGAGGTGCACCCCAATCCGGACGAGGCTGTCTGCGACGGCCCGCAGGCGCTCCTGGCAGACACCTTTGACGAGTTCGCAGCCGCCGTGCAGCGCACCGCCGAGTTCGCAGGCAAGGCGCTCAGCGCCGTCTGATGGGTACTCAGCCAGAAGCGGCCCGTGGGTCAAGCGGGACACGGACGCAGAGCGCGTGGTGTGCTCTGCACACGAGCGATCGAGGACAAAGTCCCGCGCCGTGGCCACGGGCCGCTTGAGGGTCGCGATCCTCGGTGTGGGGCTGATCGGCGGCTCGATTGGCCTGGTGGCACGCAAGCGCGCAGGCGCAGAGGTGTGCGGGTATGACCCCGACGAGCGCGTGCTCGCCCTCGCGCTCGAGCTGGGCGTAATCGACGAGCAGGCAGCGGACATCGCGGGCGCGGTAAGCGGCGCGGATGTCGTGTTCGCGGCCGCACCGGTGGGTGTGCTGGCGGCGACCGTGCGCCAGGCGCTCGGGAGCGCAGGGCCCGCCACCGTGGTCACCGACGTCGGCTCGACCAAGCTGGCCCTAGATGAGGTGCGCCGGGACCGGCGTTTCGTTGGCGGTCATCCTCTGGCCGGGGCTGAGACGGCCGGCGTCGCGGGCGCCAGCGAGGATCTGTTCGATGGCGCCACCTGGTATCTCACACCGACAGAGGCCACCGACCCTGAGCTGTTCGAGCGCCTGCAAGATCTGATCGGGCGTTTCGGCGCTCGTCCCCAGGTGGTCGACGCCGGCGCACACGACCAGCTGATGGCGTGTATCTCCCATCTTCCGCACGTGCTTGCCAACGTGCTTGCCGCGCAGGCCACAGGCGCGTTCGAGCGCGAGGGCTCTCCGCCGGCGGCCGGCCCCAGCCTGCGCGACGCAATCAGGGTGGCCGGTGCGAATACCGCGATCTGGACGGACATCTACCTCACGAATCGCGACGCACTGATCGAGGCAATCGAGGAAGCTCAGCAGCGCCTCGATGACGTGCGCGCAAAGCTCCTGCGAGGCGATTCCGCCGCGCTCGCCGCTTGGAACGAGCGCGCACGGGCCGATCGCGAGGAACTGCTCGGATGAACATGCGCTTCGAGCCCTCGCGTGGGCTGCAGGGAGAGCTGAGAGCTCCCGCGGACAAGTCGGTCTCTCACCGCGCGGCGCTGCTCGGGGCGATGTCCTGCGAGCCGGTGCGGATCGAGAACTATCTGGATGCTGCCGATACCAACTCGACGCTCGAGGCCGTGCGCGCCCTCGGTGCGCTCGTGGAGATTCGCGAGGGCGAAGTGGTGATCCGCGGGACCGGCCTGCGCGAGGCCCGCGAGCCGGACGGCCCGATCGACGCCGGCAACGCGGGAACGCTGCTGCGCCTGCTCCCGGGCTGGCTCGCGGCCCAGGAGGGGCGTTCGTTCACGCTCGACGGCGACGACTCGATTCGCCGCCGGCCGGTCGACCGCGTGGCCGAGCCGCTGCGGCTGATGGGCGCGGAGCTGACGGCCACGGATGGGCGCTTCCCGCCGTTTGAGGTCCGCGGTGCGCGCCTGCGCTGCATCTCCTACGAGCTGCCGGTCGCCAGTGCACAGGTCAAGTCGTGCGTGCTGCTAGCGGCGCTCGCCGCGGACGGCGCCACGACGATCGGCGAGCCGGCGCGCAGCCGCGACCACACCGAGCGGATGTTGCTGCGTGCCGGCGTGAACATCCACCGCAACGGCCGCCACGTGACCGTCGTAAACGCCGACGAGCTGGTGCTCGAGCGTGTGCGTGTGCCCGGCGACCCCAGCTCGGCGGCGTTCATGGTGGCCGCGGGGGTGCTCGTCCCTCACTCCCGCCTGCTGCTCGGGGACGTGGGGGTCAACTGGACGCGTACCGGCTTTTTGCGGATCGTGCGCCGGATGCGTGGGATCGTGCTCGGCGATCTCGAGGACGAGTCCGGCGAGCTGTCCGCGCATGAGCCCACCAGTGATCTCGACGTTGCCCACGGGGCGCTGGAGGGGACGGTCGTCGAGGCCGAGGAGGTGCCGCTGGCGATTGACGAGCTACCCCTGGTGGCGCTGCTCGGTTGCTTTGCCGAGGGCGATACGGTCGTGCACGGAGCGCAGGAGTTGCGCCTGAAGGAGTCAGATCGCATCACCGACGTAGTGGAAGGCCTACGCGCGCTTGGCGGTGAGATCGAGGCGACCGAGGATGGCTTTGCGGTGCGCGGCAGCGGCGGTCTGCGAGGCGGCACGATCGACGCCCGCGGCGATCATCGCCTGGCGATGCTGGGCGCCGTGGCGGGTCTCGCCTCGCGTGAGGGCGTCGAGGTGGTCGGGATGGAGGCCGCAGACGTCTCTTACCCATCCTTCGTGGAGGACCTGGCGCACCTGTGCTCGTAGCGATCGATGGCCCGGCGGGCGCCGGCAAGTCGACGGTGGCTCGTGCGGTGGCCGGCCGGCTCGGCTTCACCTACCTCGACAGCGGCGCGATGTACCGCTGCGTGGCGCTGCTGTCGCTTGCCTCGCACGCTTCAGAGCCGGCGGCGCTGGCTCGAGCAGCTCGCATCGAGCTTGGCGAACGCGTGCTGCTCGACGGGCGCGACGTGAGCGAGGAGATTCGCTCGCCAGAGGTCTCCGAGGAGGCCTCGCACGTGGCCGCCGACCCGGGGGTGCGGGAGGCGCTCGTGGCAAAGCAGCGCGAGCTGATCGCCAGCGGGGACTGGGTGGCGGAGGGCCGTGACATCGGCACTGTGGTCGCGCCGGACGCTGAGCTGAAGGTGTTCCTCACCGCCTCGCCTTCCGAGCGCGCACGCCGCCGCGCTGCCGAGCTGGGCGCCGATCCTCACACGGTGCTCGCCGAGCAGGCGCTGCGCGACGAGCGCGACTCAACGCGCGAGCACTCACCGCTCGCAGCGGCCCCGGGAGCTTTGGTGCTCGACACGAGCGGACTGTCGGCCGGGGAAGTGGTGGAGCGGATCGCGAGGCTTGCCGCAGCGGCCTCGTCCTCGGTGTGAACAGGCTCGGCTGGTTTGATTGATCTGGCCTGGGGGCTCGCCCCGGTCATACTGGCTCAATGCTGAAGGTCGCCGTCGTCGGCTATCCGAACGTAGGGAAGTCCTCGCTGATCAACCGCCTGACGGGCACGCGTGAGGCGGTTGTGCACGAGCGCCCCGGGATCACGCGCGACCGCAAGGAGCTCGAGTGCGAGTGGAACGGGCGGCGCTTCATGCTGATCGACACCGGCGGGGTGGACTTCCAGGACGAGGATCCGCTCGCCGGTTCGATCCGCGACCAAGCGCGCGCGGGGCTCGCCGATGCTCAGGTGGCGGTGCTCGTGGTCGATTCCCGCGCCGGGGTCAGACCTGGCGATGAGGAGATGGCGGACCTGTTGCGCCGCTCGGAGCTGCCGCTGATCGTCGCGGCGAACAAGTGCGACGGCGTCGCCGATATCCCGCTGGTCTCGGAGTTCCACCGCCTCGGCCTCGGTACGCCGGTCCCCGTCTCCGCGGCTCAGGGCCTTGGCACGGGCGATCTGCTCGACCGGATCGTCGAGCTGCTGGGTGGGCGGGATCAAATCAACGACGAGCCCGGCGCGGACACCGTACGCCTCGCGATCATCGGCCGGCCAAACGTGGGGAAGTCCTCTTTGGTGAACCGCTTCCTCGGCGAGGAGCGGGTGATCGTCTCCGACATAGCCGGCACCACGCGCGACGCGATCGACATGCCGCTGATGGTCGGCGAGCGCAAACTGACTCTCGTCGACACCGCCGGGATGCGCCGCCAGTCGAAGGTCGAGGACTCGGTCGAGTACTACACGGCGCTGCGCTCCCAGCGTGCCGCCGAGCGCGCGGATGTGGCGCTGGTCGTGTGTGACGCTCGCGATGGCGTCACCGCCCAGGATCTACGGGTAGCGGAGCTCGCGATGAAGGCGGGATGTGCGACAGCGATCGTGCTGAACAAGTGGGACGTACACGATGGCTCAGAGGATGACCTCGACCACGAGCGCGCGCGGGTGGCCCAAAAGCTGCGCCTGCGACCGCGCGTCTTGACCGCGAGCGCGCTGACCGGTCGCCACGTCGCGCGCCTGCTGACCGAGGTGCTCGCGCTTGGTGACCGGATGGCTGGGCGGATCCCTACCGCCGAGCTGAACCGGTTCCTGGCGGAGGCCGTGCAGGCGCGCCAGCCGCCGGTGGGGACGCGGCGCAGCGCCGGCCAACACCGGCTGAAACTCCTCTACATGGCCCAGATCGGCGAGCGCCCGCCGCGCTTTGCGATCCAGGTCAACTCGCGGGCACGAGTGACCCGCGACTATGCCTACTTCCTGGAGAACCGCCTGCGTGCTCGCTATGGGATGGACGGTGTGCCGCTCGTGATCGACTTCGTCGAGCGTGGCCAGCGTGGACGAGAAGTACCGCCCCGCCCGCCCCGCGTAGACTTCCCGGACTTTGACGCCGACCACTTGGAGCAGACCGCGAACCCATGAGCCAGCTTGCAGACAATGAGTACCTGTTCACCTCTGAGTCGGTCACGGAGGGGCACCCCGACAAGGTCGCCGATCAGATCTCTGACGGAGTGCTCGACGCCGTCCTGAGAGACGATCCCTATGGCCGGGTGGCCTGCGAGACGCTCGTCAACACGGGCTTGGTGGTCGTCTCCGGGGAGATTTCGACCGACACCTACGTGGATATCCAGGAGGTCGCGCGCGAGACAATCCGCAAGATCGGCTACACCGACGCCGACCTCGGCTTCTCGGCGGACTCGTGCGCGGTGCTCAACGCGATCGACAAACAGTCACCTGACATCGCCCAGGGCGTCGACAAGGCCTATGAGGCGCGGACGGATGCGAGCGATGAAGACGAGCTCGACGTCGCCGGCGCCGGCGACCAGGGAATGATGTTCGGATACGCGACAAACGAGACCGACACGCTGATGCCGCTGCCGATCTCACTGGCTCATCGCCTAGCCGAGCGCCTGGCGGCGGTCCGCAAGGCAGGCACGCTGAACTACCTGCGCCCCGACGGCAAGACACAGGTCAGCGTGCGTTATCTCGATGGCAAGCCCGTCGAGATCGAGAAGCTTCTGATCTCCACCCAACACGGCGAGGGCGCCGAGTCACTGATCCCGGACGACCTCTGGGAGCACGTGGTGGAGCCGATTCTGCCGAAAGAGCTCTACGACGCTGGGAAGCTGCGCAAGAACTTCCTTGTCAACCCGACCGGCCGCTTCGTGATCGGTGGCCCGGTTGGCGACGCGGGACTGACCGGCCGCAAGATCATCGTTGACACCTATGGAGGCATGGCCCGTCACGGCGGTGGTGCTTTCTCGGGCAAGGACCCCTCGAAGGTGGATCGCTCAGCTGCCTACGCTGCGCGATGGGTGGCCAAGAACATCGTCACTGCCGGTCTCGCCGAACGCGCTGAAGTGCAGGTTGCTTACGCGATCGGCGTCGCTCACCCGGTATCGGTGATGGTCGAGACCTTCGGCACCGAGAAGATTGGCCGTGGCCAGATCGCTGGCCTCGTGGACGAACACTTCGACCTGCGCCCTGGTGCCTTCCGCGAGGAGCTCAAACTGCACCGGCCGATCTATCAGAAGACCGCCGCCTATGGGCACTTCGGCCGCGATGACCACGACTTCACGTGGGAGCGGACCGACAAGGCCCCCGCGCTGCGTTCTGCCGCAGGCCTCTGACCGGCGCCGCATCTAAGGTGGCGGCGTGTCCGCTATCGCCCAGGTCGAGCCGATGACAACGGCCCGCGCGATGCGCGGGCCGTTTGATTACCGGCTGCCCTCTGAGCTGCGCGGCGGGGCGGTGGAGGTCGGCTCGATGCTGGTGGTGCCCTTCGGCCGGCGCGAGGTGCTGGGGGTGGTCGTCGGGCTGGCCGAACGCAGCGAGGTCGCCGAGGAGAAGCTGCTCAGCCCGCTACGCGCGCTGGATGAGGGCCCACCCACCCTGCCGGGCGAGTTGGTGGCACTGGCCGAGTGGATCGCCGCGGAGTACTGCTCGACGATCTCACGCGCGCTCGGCCTCGTGTTGCCGCCCGGTGCCACGCGACGCTTGAGCGGGCGCAAGCGCCGTGCTGTCACCCGGTGCGTACACCTCCCCGTCGGCGCGCGCAGTCCTGAGCCCCCGGAGTTGACTGATGAGCAGCGCGATGTGCTCGAGCCGATCACGGCGGCGCTCATGGCGCGCACGGCCGCGCGGCGGCTGCTGCATGGGGTCACGGGATCTGGCAAGACAGAGATCTACCTGCGCGCCGCTGAGACTGCGCTAGGGCAGGGACGCGGCGCGATCGTGCTCGTCCCGGAGATCGCGCTGACTCCACAGATCGTGGGGCGCTTCTCCGAACGCTTCGGTGACACCGTCGCAGTGCTTCACTCACGGCTGCGAGGAGCCGAGCGCTACGAGGAGTGGCGGCGCCTGCGCACAGGGGAGGCACGCGTGTGCGTCGGCCCCCGCTCGGCGGTGTTCGCACCGATCGAAGACCTCGGTTTGATCGTCGTCGACGAGGAGCACGACGCCTCCTACAAGCATGAGGGCGACCCGCGCTACGACGCCCGCGATATCGCGGTGCAGCGTGCCGCGCGCTGTGGGGCGCTCTTGATCCTGGGCAGCGCCACCCCGCGGCCAGAGAGCGTGCTTGCAGCGCCCCGCCCGCTGCGCCTGCCCCGCCGCGTCGACGGCCGCCCGTTGCCGGAGGTGCAGATACTCGACATGCGCGGAGAGGTGAACGGGCTGCACCCATTGACCGCCAGCGCGCTCGCCGGGGTGCGCAGCACGGGTGGAAAGGCGATGGTGCTGCTCAACCGCCGCGGCTGGTCAAACTTCCTGTCGTGCCGTTCCTGCGGGCGGGTGTGGAGTTGCCCCGACTGCGACGTGGCGCTCGTGCTGCACCGCAGCGAGGGCTACATCGCCTGTCACCACTGCGGGCACCGTGAAGGCGTACCGGCGAGTTGTGGTGATTGCTCCTCCACAGCGGTGGCGCGCCACGGCGCGGGCACAGAGCGCGTGCAGCACGACCTCACGGCCGCGCTGGATGACGGGAGCTTCCCCGTGTTTCGCTTGGACGCGGACGTAGCGGACGGGAAGGAGGGTAGTGTGGGAGCGCTGCTGCGCCGCTTCGAGGCAGCACCGTCAGGGGTCTTGATCGGCACCCAGATGGTCGCCAAGGGCCACGACTTCCGCGACGTGACGCTCGGGGTCGTGCTCGACGCCGACGCCACCTTGCGCTTCCCGGACTTCCGCGCGGAGGAGCGCACGTTTGCGCTGATCGCCCAGCTCGCGGGTCGCGTCGGGCGCGGTAGCGAGGGCCGCGTGCTCGTACAGAGCCTCGCTCCGCAGGCGCGTGCAATCGTGCATGCCTCCCGCCACGACTCAGACGGTTTCCTCGCGGGCGAGCTGGAACGGCGTGAGGCGCTCCGCTATCCGCCTTTCTCGCACCTGATCAGGATCGTGTGTGCCGCAGTGGAGCCCGGCCCGGCGCGAGCGGCGGCGCAGATGCTGCGCGAGCACCTAAGCGACACCTTCGGTGAGAACGGCCCAAGCATTCTCGGTCCCGCAGCGCTGTTTCGCCTGCGAGGCCGCGAGCGTCAGGTGCTGGTGCTGAAGGCGGCCGAGCGCCGTGGAGCCGTACACGCGGTGGGGGAGGCCGTCCGGCACGTAGCGGCCGCGCGCGAGCACGCGAGCGTGAGCTTCAGCGTAGATGTCGACCCGCAATAAACTTACCTCGTAATGGCCGAGACAGACGAGCTGATTGAGTCCGAGCAGGAGGCTGAGGAGCCGCCCAAGGAGCTCGACCCGGAGACACGCGCGCGCCGCGACGCGGCGCTTCGCCACGTACGCAAGCTGGGCGATCCCGTCCTGCGCTCCACCTCACTACCGGTGGAGCGCTTCGACGATGTGCTGGGGCAGGAGATCGAACGCATGGGTGAGCTGATGGAGGATGCGCTCGGTGTCGGGCTCGCCGCCACGCAGCTCGGCGTGCTCCACCGGGTGTTTGTCTATCGGGCCTACCCCGAGGACCCGCTGACGGCGCTGGTCAACCCCGTCCTCGAGTGGAAGAGCGATGAGCTGGAGACGGCAGAAGAGGGGTGTCTGAGCCTGCCAGGGGTGCACGTCGAGGTCGAGCGCCCGGCACAGGTGAGGGTCAGCGCGCAGGATGAGAGTGGGCAGCAGCTGGAGATCGAGGCCGAGGGCTTCGAGGCGCGAGTTATCCAGCACGAGATCGACCATCTCAACGGGATCCTGATTCTCGATCGCATCTCGCGCGAGGCGCGCAAGGAGGCGATGCGCGCCATGCGCGAGGCGCAGGAGACGGCGAGCGCCGCCTAGCGGTCGCCGCCGCGCACGTTGCGCACTGTCTTCCTCGGCACATCAGAGTTCGCTGCCGCTGTGCTCGAGCGGTTGGTTGCGAGCGATCACCGTCCAGTACTGGTGTTGAGCCGCCCCGACCGCCCCCGGGGCCGTGGTCGACGGGTGGCTGCCCCTCCGGTCGCCGAACGGGCGCGCGCGCTTTCAGTCGCGTTGGAGCAGCCCGAGAGCGTGAATGAGCCGCAGGCCAGGGAGCGGATCGCGCAGGCCCGTCCAGAGGCGGTAGTGGTGTGCGCCTTTGGAGCGCTGATCAAGGAGCCGCTGCTGTCTGAATACGAGCTGCTGAACGTGCACCCGTCACTACTGCCGCGCTGGCGAGGGGCGGCGCCGGTCGAGCGCGCGATAATGGCCGGCGACGAGCACACCGGCGTGTCGATCATGCGCCTCACTGCGGGTCTCGACAGCGGGCCTGTGTGCCTCACCAGCGCTGAGCCGATAGACCCGCAGGACACATACGGATCGCTCGCGACGCGCCTGCAGGAGCTCGGCGGTGAGCTGCTCGTACGAACGCTGGAGCGCTTCGCGGAGGGCGAGGCGCCGGCGTTCGCCGAGCAGGACGAGGCTGGCATTACATACGCCGAGAAGATCGGCCCAGAGGATCGTCTGCTCGATCCGAGCAGACCGGCGAGCGAACTGGAGCGCATTGTGCGTGCCCTGCATCCACACATCGGCGCACGGGTCGCGCTTGCGGACGGGACGCTGCTGGGCGTGCACCGCGCGCGTGACGCGGCAGAGAGGACGCCGGTGGGAACGCTGAGCACCGTCGCGGGACGGCTGCTGTACGGCGCTTGCGATCGGGCGCTCGAGCTGCTGGAGGTGCAACCGCCGGGCGGTCGTCCAATGGACGCGGCTGCCTACGTGCGTGGACATGCCTGCTAAGGCACGAGTCTGCGCCTACGCTGTACTGCGCAGGGTCTTCGAGGACGGCGCCTACGCCGACCGCGCGCTACAGGGGGAGGCGAAGGAGCTCGACACACGCGACCGGGCACTGGCGATGCGCCTCCTCTATGGGGCAGTGCAGCGCAAGGGCACGCTCGACTATTTGATCGAGCGCCTCGCCGAGCGCCCACCGGACCAGCTGGACGCGCGGCTGCTGGCGGCGCTACGGCTGGGACTGTATGAGCTGCTCTATCTGAGCGGCGCGCCCGACCATGCTGTTGTGGCGGATGCGGTGGAGCTGGCGAAGGGAGGTGCTCGCGGCGGTCATGGCCTGGTCAACGCTGTGCTGCGCAGGGGCACACGCGAGGGCGCTGCACTGCTGGAGGGGCTGAGCGATGAGACGCCATCGCAGGCGGCGGTGAAGCACTCCCATCCGGAGTGGATAGCGCGATTGTGGTGGGAGCAGCTGGGAGCCAGCGACGCCCGTGCACTGATGGCCTATGACAACGAGCCGGGCGAGGTGGCGCTGCGTGTCAACACGCTGGTCACCGGCACGGCAATGCTGGCAAGTGAATTACCGGTGGCCACACACACCGACCCCGACATTCCCGAAGCGCTGGTGCTGGAGGGCCCATTCGACGCCCACGACTGCGCCGCGTGGCGGGCGGGGGCGTTCCTGGCGCAGTCGCGCGCAGCGATGAAAGTGGCGCGGGCACTCGATCCGCGTCCGGGTGAGCGGGTGCTCGACCTGTGCGCGGCCCCCGGTGGCAAGAGCACCCATCTGGCAGCGCTGATGGAGGGCGAGGGAAAGGTAGTGGCAGTCGAGCGCAACCCACGGCGGGCGGACGCGCTGGCGCGGACCGCGCAGCGGCTGCATGCCTCCAACGTTTGCGTTGAGGTCGCCGACGGCGCCGGGGAACGTCCGGAGGGGGCGGTGTTCGACCGGGTCTTGGTCGATCCGCCGTGTTCGGGTCTGGGAACGCTGCAGGCGCGCGCCGACCTGCGCTGGCGGGTGACCCCGGAGCATGTGCAGGAGATGACGGGCATGCAAGCGGCGATCCTCGCGGCTGGCGCCGCCGCGCTCCGTCCGGATGGCGTGCTGGTCTACTCTACGTGCACCATTTCCTCTACAGAGAATGAGCGCCTGATCGCCGCCTTCCTGGACTCCCACGCCGACTTCAGCCTCGACACGGAGCTCGTGCAGACGCTGCCTCACCGCGACCTGACGGCCGGCTTCTTCATCGCCCGGCTGCGCCGGAGTTGAGTGCAATGGCTAACGAGGGAACCCCTGGCAGCGCGCAGGTCGACCTCGGGCCGAAGTGCCCGAATTGCGGCGAGCCGTGGCTGCGCGCCACCAACCTGGCGGGACGCTATCGCTGCGTCTACTGCCTGCACCGCTTCGAGCTGACGTCGGTGTGTCCCAACTGCGGCGAGCATTCGACGATCGTGCGCATGTCCTCGACGGCGCTCGTCAAGTGCAACAACTGCGGCGACAGCATGCTTCAGCCAATATGAGTGCCTCTTCGAAGGACCTGCTGCGGAGCGTGCGTGTGGCGCCTTCGATCCTCTCCGCCGACTTCGCGCGGCTGCGCGAGCAGGTAGGAGAGGTGCTCGATGCCGGGGCGCGGATCATTCATGTGGACGTGATGGACGGGCACTTTGTGCCGCCGATCACGCTGGGGCCGGTCGTCGTCGAGGGCATCGCCTCGCAAGCGCACGAGGCGGGGGCGATACTCGACGTGCATCTGATGATCGAACGGCCCGAGCGGCAGATCGCCGACTTCGTGAAGGCGGGTGCGGACTCGGTGACCTTCCACGCGGAGGCCACGCCGCACCTCGCCTACGCGGCGGACATCGCGCACGGGAACGGCGCCTGCGTGGGCGTGGCGATCAACCCCGGCACGCCGGTCGGTGCGCTGGCGGAGGTGGCGGGCGAGATCGAGCTGGCGTTGTGCATGACGGTCAACCCCGGGTGGGGCGGACAGGCTTTCATCGAGCACTCGCTCGACAAGCTGCCACGCGTGCGGGCGATCGTCGGCGAGCACGTCGCGGTGGAGGTCGACGGCGGGATCGCGCCTGATACCGCGCCGGCGTGCCGCTCGGCCGGTGCGAACGTGTTCGTCGCCGGCTCGGCGATCTTCGGCGCGGATGATCCTGGAGAGGCCTATAGGGCGATCGCCGAGGCCGTCCAGGCGAGCTGACGCTAGGGCGCCGCGCTCGCCTGCAGCTGGCGTGTGCCCTGCCGGTACAGGGCGGTGAGCGCGAGCGCCAGCACCGCGGTCGCGCCCGCGTAGCCGACCTCCGCACGCAGCAGCTGTTCGGAGATCGCCGGCAGCAGCATCCAGGCGACGAACAGCACCGCGGCCAACAGCCAGCAGCCGGCGGCCGCGCGCGCCCGGTCGCGCGCGAGGGCGGCCTGGTTGAGCGCTCCAGAGCAGAGGTGCAGGCCCATGCCGATGCCGATCAGCGCAAGGCCGGTGCCTTTGTAGGTGTAGTTTTGGCCGAAGAACACGTGACGCAGTGCGAACGGGCCGGCGAGAAGCAGGGCGAGCGTCACCACGGCTGCGAACGCGAGGATCGCGAGCACGGTCGTGCGGATCGCGCGCGCGAACGCCTCGTGTCCGGCGGTTGCCTCCAGTCCCGTGAGATGCGGCAACAGCGACGTCTGAATCGCCTGAAACAGCTGCAGCGGCGCGCGCGCGATCAACAGCACGTTGAAGACGATCCCCGCGAGCACCCGGTTTGCGGAGGTCGCGTCGACGGTCAGCACCGCTGCGTTCAGCAGCGTCTGCTCGGAGAGCATGATCCCCGACACCCACATGGCGAAGCCGCCGCCGCGGCGCAGCGACAGGTCGTCGTGGGCAGCCGTCTCCTGCACCCCCTCCAATTGGACCCCACCCACCCCGGCGAGCGCCGCGTCGGCCTCGGCGACGGTGATCGCAGCGGCAAGCGCTTCGTCGTGGGGGCCGCCGGACTCCTCGGCTCCACGGGTGCGCTCAGCGCGCGTGCGCGCGAACGCGGCCGGCACGACGACCAGCGATATGAACGGCGCAGCGGCGATGCCGAGCGCTACGGCCGTCTGTCCGCTGGCGATGCCGATCGCCACGGCGATCGCGAAGCTGATGCGCGAGACCGACTCCATCAACACAAGTCCGCCGAACAGGCCGAAGCGCTGATGTCCCGCAAGCCAGCCGCGCGCGAAGTAGCTGGCGGCGTAGGCGAGCGTGCCGGCGACGAGCACGTCATAGAGGGCCTGCTGATGTTCGAAGACGTTGTCGAGGAGCTCGTCGTGCAGTACCAGCGCCGTCGCCAGGAAGATCAGGGCGAACGTCGCCTGGATCAGCATCGGCACGCGCAAGGTGTGCTGCTCTTGGCCACGTGCGCGGCGTTCGGCGATCGTTCGCGAGAGCAGCTGTTCGATCGGCCGGTAGATCACGGAGATGATCACGAACATCACCGACCACAACAGGTCGATCCGCTTGGCAGGCTGTTCGCCCAGCACGTGGCTCGCGATCGAGAAGTACGCGAACGTGAGAAGCCCGGTGGAGGCGATGCCGATCGACAAGATCCGCGCGCCGCTTCCATAAGAGCGCTCCTTGTGCCCGGACGGCCGCTCCGCCACGGGTGCGCTAGAGCCGGACAAGCATCATCGTCCAGGGGAACGGCGAGCGAGCCTCGGCAACCTCGCCGTAGCGCGCGAGCAGCTCTCCGAACGAGCGCTTGGACCAGTGGTTGATGTGCCCGGGGGTGTTGCCTAGCTGGGGCAGGTAGGCCCCGCGGGCCATGTTGAGCATTCGCCACAGCGGCTCGCGCGGCACCGAGACGAGCAGGTGGCGCTCGGCGCAGCGCGCCATCTCGGCGAGCGTGTGCTCGGGGTCGGGGACGTGCTCGAGCACCTCGATCGCTGTGGCCAGGTCGAACTCGTTCTCTGCGAACGGCAGGTTCTCGGCGCGCATCACGTGGTACTCGAGGTTGGGCGCCTGCCGCTCCGACCAGCCGGCCTGGATCGACTGCTCCTCCAGGTCGATCCCGACGACGCGACACTCTCCCAGGCGCTGCGCCCACTGGTGCACGAGCACTCCCTCACCGCAGCCAACGTCGAGCAGCGAGTGAGGCTCGGTGCTCATGAGAAGCTCATCCAGCGTACGCTCGAAGCCCGTCATCAGGCGGCGCACGAGGAGGTTGGTCGAGCCGTACTTGTCGTAGGTGTTGCCGGTGACTATCCCCTCGTGGGAGACGGTGACGCCGCCGCTCACAGGCGCACCGCCTCGCGGGGGCTGGGTTGGGCGGGATCCGGCCTAGCTCCGGGTTCGTAGTGCGATGGCGCCACGTGCAGCTCGAGCTCAATCCGCCGCACGCGCTCGAAGGTCTTCTGCGTCATCACGCGCTGAGCGGCGAGCAGGTCGCCGATCACGCCCAGCGCCCACAGCACGACCGCGGCGATGAACAGCACGGCGCCGAGGATCAGCGACTGCACGTGGCCCTTGCCGCTGCCGTCTGCGTAGGCGACGATGAAACGGATCCAGACAGCGAGCGATACCACCCCGATCAGCGCCGCTAGGCTCCAGAACACGCGCAGCGGCTCGTACTGTGCGTAGATGCGGAAGATCGAGATCGCGTTGCGCCGCACGTAGGCGCCCATCGAGGGAAACAGGCGCGACTCGCGCGTCTTCGGGTTGGTGCGGACCGGGACGTGATCGATCGCGACGAGCAGCTTGCCGGCCTGGATGATCGTCTCCAGGGTGTAAGTGAACCGTGAGACGACCATGATCTGGATCGCGGCCTCGCGGTTGTAGGCGCGAAAGCCGGAGGTTGTATCGGGCACCGAGGTCGAAGACGCCTGGCGCACCACCCACGACCCAAGCCGTTGCAGCGCCTTCTTCAGTGGCGAGAAGTGCTCGACGTTCGTCACCTCGCGATCGCCGACCACCATGTCGGCTCGTCCCTCGAGGATCGGGCGCACGAGCCGCGCGACATCAGGACCGTAGTACTGGTTATCGGCGTCGGTGTTGACGATCACATCGGCGCCGAGCTTCAGGGCCGTGTCGATGCCGGCCTGAAAGCCGGTGGCCAGGCCCTTGTTATTTGTCAGGCGCACGAGATGCTCGACACCCAGCGCGCGGGCGACCGCGATCGTCTCGTCAGTCGAGCCGTCGTCGATCACCAGCCGCTCGACGACATCGAAGCCGTCGACCTGGCTTGGTAGCTCCGCGAGCGTTCGCGGGAGCTGGCCGGCCTCGTTGAAGCATGGGATCTGGATGATGAGCTTGATGGGTGGAGGATAGGCTCTGCGCGCAATGGGAGGCGCGACGCTCACCCGGCTGCAACTGAGCTCGCTGCTGCCGGCTCGGCTGCGTGACGCCCGGGCTGCGACATGGGCGAAGCTCGCCTTCGCCGTGATGTGCGCCGGAGCGCTGATCGGCTACTTCGTCTACCCGACCTACCCGACGTACGACTCCTTCTACGCGCTGTTGTGGGGTCGCGACCTGCTGCACTTCCACCTGCCCGACTTCCACGTCTATCGGGGCCCGACTGAGCATCCGCTGGCGATCGCCTTCGGCATGTTCTGCTCGATCTTCGGCCAGGGCGGCGCGCGCCTGATGGTGCTGGGCTCGATCGGCTCCTACGTCGCGCTGGTCGCCGGCATGTACCGTCTCGGACGGCTGTGCTTTGGTCCAGTAGTAGGTCTTGTCGCGGGGCTGCTGGTACTGAGCCGATTTTTCCTCGAGAACCTCGCTGCACAGGGTTACCTGGACATCACCTATGTAGCGCTGATCGTCTGGGCGGTCGTCCTGGAGGTCGAAAAGCCACGCCGCGGCACACCGGTTCTTCTCATGCTTGCTGCGGCCGGCCTGCTGCGCCCCGACGCCTGGCTGCTGGCGGGCGTTTACTGGCTGTGGTGCGCCTGGCCACCGATCGGAGACCGGCGCAATCTCCGATCGGCCAGCGCTGGCCGCAGATCGCTCGCCAGGAGCCTCAGATACCTCGCGCTGGCGGCGATCGGGCCGGTCGTGTGGGTGCTCGTCGATCTGATCGTCACGGGCAAGCCGTTCTACTCGCTGAACTCGACTGCTGGGCTGGCGCAGGAACTCGGGCGCACGCAGGGGCTCTCCAGCGTGCTCAGCTCAGTGTGGACATTCGCCGTACGGATCGACAAGCTGCCCGTACTGCTCGGCGCGCTGGCGGGCATCCCGCTCGCGATCTGGCTCACCCCGCGGCGCGTGCGTACGCCGCTGGCCGCGCTCTTGCTGCTGCTCGGCGTGTTCGTGCTGGAGGGTGCGGGCGGGGCATCGGTGATCGATCGTTACCTGATGGCCGCGGCGGTCATGCTGCTGCTGTTCTGCGCGGTCGCTATAGGCGGCTGGGCGATGCTCGAGCCGGGCACGATCGTGCGCCGCATCTGGATGGCCGGTGCGGCCGCCCTGTTCGCCTATGGCGCGGCCTCGGCGGCTACGACGCTGAGCCTGTCCAGTCTGCGCACCACGCTCGCATACCACGAGGACTTCCACAAGGGGCTCGCGGTCGCGCTGAGCGCACCTGCGGTGAAGGCCGAACTTCGGCGCTGTCGATTGCTGTCGCTTCCCAACAACAAGCTGATTCCGGATGCCCGCTGGATCCTCGACAGCACCGGTCAGCACGACATCGTCGCGCGCAGCCAAGCGCGCGCAGATGTCACCAAGCACTCGCACACGCTCGAGAACCGCATCCGCAAAGGGAGCGTCGCGGTCTATCCGCTCGGCAGCGCGGTGTTCTTCGAGGCGATCGTCGATGTGGGCGACGATCCGCGGGACCAGGTTCCGCTTGCGGGCTTCAAGCGCATCTACGTGAGCCGCTACTACGCGATCTATGGCAACTGCTGAGATTCCCCGCCGGTGGGCGTGGCTGGGGCTGGCGGCCGTGCTCGTGGGTGGTCTGGGGCTGCGTCTGTGGGGCATCGGTGAGGGGCTGCCGTACGCATACAACGCCGACGAGGCCGACCATTTCGTGCCCCATGCGGTGAAAATGTTCGAACAGCACAGCTTGAACCCGCACTACTTCGCCAACCCGCCGGCGTTTACGTACGTGCTGCACTACCTGTTCGCGCTGTGGTATGGAGGCTCAGCCGGCGTGCGCCACGCCTTCGATGCGCACCCCGGGGACATGTACACGCTTGCGCGCGTCGCGGCCGCGGTGCTCGGCACGGCGGCACTTTGGCTGTTGTATGCCACGGGCGCGCGCCTGTTTGGGCGCGGTGTGGGCCTACTCGCGGCGGCGATTGAGGCGGTCGCATTTTTGCCGGTGTTCTACGCCCACCTTGCGCTGAACGATGTGCCGGCGCTCGCGCCGCTGACGCTCTCGCTGCTGGGAAGCGCTGGTGTGTTGCGCAAAGGCCGTCTGCGGGACTACCTGCTGGCGGGCGCCGGTCTGGGGTTGGCCTGTGCGACTAAGTACACGGCCGGGATCGTGCTCGTGCCGTTCGCGGCAGCGCTCGCCGCGCGCTACCTGCAGGCTCAGCCGGAAGTCGGCCGCAGCGCGCTGCGCGGGATCGCGCTCGCGGGCGGCGCAGCGCTCGCCGCGTTTCTGATCGCGAACCCCTATGCGCTGCTCGACTTCAAAGGCTTCCATTCGGGACTGGTGCATCAGTCGACGCTCTCTGCCGAAGCCCAAGGCAAGCTGGGCGCGCCCAAAGACGGTGGCTTTGCCTACTACTTGTGGTCGCTCACGTGGGGGCTCGGCTGGGTGCCCGCGCTGGCTGCGCTGGGGGGCGCGCTGAGCGTGTGGCGCCAGGAGCGGGCACTCGGCTGGCTACTTGTGCCCGCGCCGCTGCTGTATCTCGCATTCATGGGATTGCAGGGACGTTATTTTGGGCGCTGGCTATTGCCGGTCTTCCCGATCGTCTGTCTGCTCGCCGCCTACTTCGCGGTGTCGCTGATCGCTCGTGCAGCTGCCGCGCTCGCCGCGCGCAGGGCAACTGCGAGCAGACGTGTGCCAATCGCGTTCGCGACGCTGCTCATGGCGGTGCTGCTCGCACAGGGGCTCTCCTACAGCGCGCACTCTGGAAAAGTGCTGGCACGCGCCGATACGCGCAACCTGACACGAGCGTGGATGGTGGCTCACATTCCTGCCGGCACACCGATCGTGGTCGAGCCGGTCGCGCCCGACGCGTGGGGCAAACGATGGAGGAAGTACCCCTCGACGCTGTCGCGGATCTCTGCCAGCGGTGGGCTCGAACCGAGCGTTACGCGTGAAGTCGGGATCGAGGACTACGAGCGCACGCTCAGCCCGGCGCTGATCGGCTACTACGAGCGCCATTCCTACTGTTGGGTGGTGAGTGGCTCCACGCAGTCGGGGCGTGCGTATGCCGACCCGAAGGCGGTGCCCCATGCAATCGCCTACTACGCGGCACTGGCCGGCCAGGGCGAAGTCGCCTATCGCGTCTCGCCGTACTCGCAAGGACGGGGTGGGCGGGGTTCCGTACCTTTTGACTTCGACTGGAGCTTTGACTACTACCCGCTCGCCTACGACCGTCCCGGACCGGAGATGACCGTCTACCGGCTCCACGGCGAACGGTGCGCGCACTGAGCAGGGTTATCCTGGATGGACACATGACCACCTGCACAGACACCGATAAGGCGCATCTCGCGCGGGCGATCGAACTGGCCGACAACGGCCTCGGCGCGGTCAAGCCCAATCCAGTGGTGGGCGCTGTGGTTGCTCGCGGCGGCGAGGTGCTGGGCGAGGGCTGGCACGAAAAGTTCGGCGGGGTACATGCGGAGATCAATGCGATCGAGGCGTGTGGTGTGGCGGACCTGAGCGGAGCGACGCTGTATGTATCGCTGGAGCCGTGCTGTCACGAGGGCAAGACACCGCCATGCACCGATGCGATCCTGCAGGCGGGGATCAAGCGGGTGTTCGTCGCCTCCGACGATCCCACCGAGAAGGCCTCGGGCCGCGGCTTGGGAATTCTGCGCGACGAGGGCGTGGAGGTGCTGCTCGCTGACAGTGAGCTCGCAGCGCGCGCGCGGTTGCTCAACCAGGCTTTCCGTAAGCACGCCCGTGTTGGGCACCCGTGGGTGCTCTTCAAGTCCGCGATGACACTGGACGGCAAGGTGGCGACTCGCACAGGCGACTCTCAGTGGATCAGCGGCGAGGACAGCCGTGAGCTGGCTCATTGCTGGCGGGCCTCGGTCGACGCGGTGGTCGTGGGCATCGGCACGGCACTGGCGGATGATCCCCGGCTGACGGCGCGGCCGGAGGGGCTGGCGGCGGCGGAGTTGCCCCACCAGCCGCGCCGCGTGGTGTTCGATTCGCTCGCGCGGCTGCCGCCCACCTCCCAGCTGGTGGCCGCGGCCGCTGAGATACCGCTTACTGTGGTGGTCTCGCGGGCGGCGCCGCGGGCGGACACCGACGCGCTGGAGGCGGCCGGGGTACAGGTGCTGGTGGCCACCGGCGAGAACGAGCCGGCGCGGGTCCGCTCGGGGCTCGAGCAGTTGGGGGGGCTGGGTGTCACCGCAATGCTGCTGGAGGGCGGGCCACATCTCGCGGGAGCGTTCCTGGACGCGGGCGAGATCGACGAGATCCGCTTGTTCCTGGCGCCGCTGCTGCTGGGCGGAAGCGCGGCTCGCGATCCCTTGGAGGGCAAGGGGGTCGAGCAGATCTCGGAGGCGCTGCGCGCGCTCACCTTCGACTGCGAGCGCGTTGGCGAGGACCTGTTGATCTCCGCGCGGTTGCGTGAGTGGTGAGGAGATGTTCACGGGGCTGATCGCGGACGTGGGCAGCGTGACCGCGCTCGAGCTGGGCGGCGCGGGTGCCACGCTCGAGATCGACACGCGGTTGGCGGGCGAGCTGGGCGAGGGGGACTCGATCGCTGTCAATGGCGTGTGCCTCACCGCGACTGAGATTCGCGACGGCGGCTTTCAGGCGGAGGCGATGATGGAGACGCTCGAGCGTTCCACGCTGGGGGCACTTGGCGCTGGCGCGCGAGTAAACCTCGAGCTACCGCTGCGGGTCACGGATCGCCTCGGCGGGCATGTCGTGCAAGGCCACATAGATGGCACGGGGATGATCAGCGAGCTGCGCGAAGAGGGCTTCGCGCGCGTTCTCGCGATCGGCACCGGCCCGGCGCTGGAGCGCTATCTGGTGGAGAAGGGCTCGGTTGCAGTGGACGGCGTCAGCCTGACGGTCAGCGCCCTGCGCGAGCATGGCTTCGAGGTTTCACTGATACCGGAGACACTGAAGCAAACGAACCTGGGAGGGGCAGCCGTCGGTGATCGGGTCAACCTGGAGGTTGATGTGCTGGCCAAGCACGTAGAGCGACTACTGGAGAGAAGAAGATGAGCGAGACCACCACAACGACCCCGTTTGCCACGATCGAGCAGGCGATCGAGGATTTCCGTGAGGGCAAGATGGTCGTCGTCTGCGATGACGAGGATCGTGAGAACGAGGGTGACCTGACGCTCGCGGCGCAGTTCGCCACGCCCGAGGCGATCAACTTCATGGCGAAAGAGGGGCGGGGGCTGATCTGCCTGTCGCTGAGCGCGGAGCGCTGCGACGAGCTCGGGCTGGACCTGATGGCGGCGAAGAACGAATCGTCGTTCGAAACGCCGTTCACCGTCTCGGTTGAGGCGCGCGAGGGCGTCACGACCGGCATCTCAGCGCACGATCGCGCGCATACGATCCAGGTGGCCATCGATCCAGAGAGCGTGCCGCGGGATCTGGTTCAGCCGGGCCACGTCTTTCCGCTGAAGAGTCGCGCCGGTGGGGTGCTCGAGCGGGCGGGGCAGACCGAGGCCGCCGTCGACCTCGCGCGGCTCGCGGGCCTGAATCCAGCCGGCGTGATCTGCGAGGTGATGAACGACGACGGCACGATGGCGCGGGTGCCGGACCTGGTCGGCTACTGCGCTCGTCACGGGCTGCGCATGATCACCGTGGCCGACCTGATCGCCTATCGCCGGCGCCACGACAAGCTCGTCGAACGGGTTGTGGCCACACGCTTGCCGACAGCTTTTGGCGAGTTCGAGGCGGTTGGGTATCGCTCGCTCGTCGACGACAAGCACCATGTGGCGCTGGTCAAGGGGGATGTCTCAGGGCAACCGGGCGTGCTTGTGCGAGTGCATTCAGAGTGCCTCACCGGTGATGTGTTTCATTCCCTGCGCTGTGATTGCGGCGAGCAGCTGGAGTCCGCCCTGTCAATGATCGAGCAGGAGGGCCAAGGGGTGCTGTTGTATCTCTCCCAAGAGGGGCGCGGGATCGGACTCTTGAACAAGCTGCGCGCCTACCGCTTGCAGGAGGACGGTCTGGACACGGTCGAAGCCAACGAGCGCCTCGGGCTGCCCGCCGACCTGCGTGACTATGGGATTGGCGCCCAGATTCTGGTGGATCTCGGGCTTTCATCGATCAGGATCCTCACGAACAACCCCAAGAAGATTCGCGGCTTGGAGGGCTATGGGCTGTCGGTGAGCGCCCAGATCCCGATCGAGCACGCCCCGAACGTGCACAACGAGGAGTACATGCGCACGAAGGCGCGGCGCATGGGGCACACCCTGCACCACCAGGGGTTGAACCTCGACGAGGAGCTACTGCACGCCGAGCGAGAGCAGGACCGGGCCGGTCGCAGTGATGACGAGGGCAAGCAGTGAGCGAGTCATACGCGATCGTCATCGGGCGCTTCTACGAACAGCTGGCTGAGCGCCTGCTGGCGGGGGCGATAGAGGCGTTCGCGCTGGCAGGTGAGACGGGCGTGGAGGTGTTTGACGTGCCGGGGGCGTTCGAGCTCCCGCTCGCTGCGAGTTACGCCGCGCGGTCCGGGCGCTTCGCGGGCGTGGCGTGCCTGGGTGCGGTGATCAAGGGCGAGACCGACCACTACGACTACGTCTGCGCCGAGACGGCCCGGGGCATTCAGGAGGTCCAGCTGAGCACCGGGGTGCCGTGCGGCTTCGGCGTGCTGACGTGCGCGACGATGGAGCAGGCGCTGGCGCGCACCGGGGGCGGAAAGCGCGATCAGGGCCGCCACGCCGCTGAGGCTGTGCTGCGGATGGTGGCGCTGCGGCGTGAGCTGGCCTAGAGGGTGGCGCAGGCGGCTGTAGGCCGCCGAGCCGGGCCCCTCTTTTTTCGGACCGGCTAGACTGCGGGCCATATGGCAAAGGTTTGTCACAGTTGCGGAAAGGGTCCGGCCTTCGGCCAGAGCCGCAGCCACTCGATGGTCGCCACCAAGCGGCGCTTTGACCCGAACCTGCAAAAGGTGAGGATCCTTGTGGGCAAGGCGCCCAAGCGCGTTTACGTGTGCACCCGTTGCCTAAAAGCCGGCAAGGTCACGAAGGCTCTCTGAAGAGCGTCGCAACGGCCGTGCGAGCTGGGCTCACCGGTGAGTGCCCGGCCGAGGTGATAGAGGTGTCACCGTGACCGATACCAATCTGGTCCGCTTTCGCGCCGCGGTGGCGGGGGCACTGGCGCACCTGGAGTCACGTCGCGAGGAGGTCAACGACCTGAACGTGTTTCCGGTCGCCGACGGGGACACCGGTGACAACATGGCGCTCACGCTGCGCGCGGTGCTGGCGGAGCTCGACCACCTGCTGGGGAGCGACGGGGAGCGCACGATCGACGACATCGGGCGTGAGGAGATCGTGCAATCGGTCGCCCGCGCAGCGCTGTTGGGGGCACGCGGTAACTCCGGCGTGATCCTCTCTCAGCTGATTCGCGGCGCGGCCGAGGAGCTGGTCAGCCGGCCGGGCGAGCTGATCGACGCGGCACTGATCGGCGCGGCGCTGGCCAACGCCGCAGACCGGGCCTATGCCTCGGTGCGCGAACCCGCGGAGGGCACGATCCTGACGGTGGCGCGCGAGATGGCCCATCAGATCGTGACCGACCTGGCGCACAGTCCGGAGGATTCGCGCTTGGACCCCGACGCGGAGCCGGAGTTGCAGGATGCGGCGATCGCCGCGACGCTGGAGCGAGCGGTCAGGACAGGGCAAGAGTCGGTCAAGCGCGGTCCGGAGCTGCTAGCGGCGCTGCGCGACGCCGGGGTGGTCGACGCAGGTGGCTATGGGCTGACCATTATCTTCGCCGGTGTCGTGGCGGCGCTGCGCGGTGACGATCCGCCCGAGCTCGATCACCACGCGCCCGCACGCATCAGTCACCCCGAGCATCGCTCGAGCACGTATCGCTTCTGCACCAACTTTGCCGTCACCGGCAGCAAACTCAGCTCCGGGCGCTTCATCGCGCCGCTGGAGGAGCTCGGCGACTCGGTGCTGGTCGTGGGGGATGCAACGACGCTGAAGGTACATGTGCACACCGATGAGCCGGAGCGGGCGACAGCGGTCTTCGCTGAGGCGGGCGAGGTCTCCCGTCTGGATGTCGCGGATATGCGCTTGCAGATGAGCGAGCTCGAGGAGCGGCTCTCCGACGGTAAAGCTGGCGCCCATCGAGGGGCTCCAGTCGCTAACGGAGGGCAGGTCGCGGGCCGGTCCTTAGCCGATGTCCCGAGGGTGCGCTGCGGAGCGGTGGCGGTGGTCAGCGGCGATGGGCTCAAGGCGATGTTCAGAGAGCTGGGTGTGCACACGATCGACGGCGGCCCGACGCTAAATCCCTCCACCTATGACCTGCTGGCAGGGATCCACGAGGTGCCGGCCGAGGAGGTGGTGGTGCTGCCAAACAGCGCCAACGTGATCATGGCGGCCGAGCACGCGGCCGAGCTATCGGACAAGCAGGTGCTCGTGGCGCCCACCACCAGCCAGCAGGCGGGGCTCGCCGCGGCGGTCGCGCTGTTATCGGATCGCACGGTGGAGGAGAATGCGCGGGCACTGAATGAGGCGCTTACGCACCTACGCACGGGAGCGGTCGCGCAAGCGGCTCGCGACGACGCACAGCGACGCTTCGGTCGCGGTGAGGCGGTGGGATTCCTGGCAGACGAGGTGATCGCGTGGGGTGACCCCGGAGAGACCCTGAAGGCCGTCCTCGAGGCGCTAGCCGATGGCGCGGAGCTGATCAGCGTGCTCTCGGGAGAGGACGCACCGCTCGCGCCTGAGGAGGTCACCGGGCTACTCGGCGCGGGAGTAGAGCTCGAGCTTCGTCACGGCGGCCAGCCCGCCTACTGGTGGCTGCTGACCGCGGAGTGATGACCGGCGTGCGGTGCATGATGGGTGAGCGAGGTGTCTAGGACAGTGACAGTCACGAGAGCCCCTGACCAGGACCTAAGCGCAGCCTCCCGGTGCCCCGAGCCGCAAGGGCCGCATGCGTTCGCGTCCACGGGCCATCTGCTGAGCCGCGAGGAGATGCTCGAGGCGCCGGTGCGCTGGCCGAGGCCATCGCGGCTGAAAGACCCACTGGATGTGCCGGCGGGGAAGCTGGCCGACGGTCTGCAAGCGCTCGGTCTTACGAGCGTCGGTGCGCTGCTGGAGCACTTGCCTACGGACAGCCGCGAGGCGCGGAGCGTGGGCGCACTGCAGGCAGGTGTGCAGGCGACGGTCGCGGTACAGGTTGCAACGATCAGCGCACGGCCCGTGAGACGGCGGGGGATGAAGCCGCTGGTGCAGGCGACGGTGTTCGATGCGACCGGGAGTATGCGCGCGACGTTCTTCAACCAGCCGTGGCTCGTGAAGCGTTACGGTCCCGGGACGCGCCTGTTACTGAATGGCAAGGCCGACGAGCGCGGGGGATTCAGCGTCGCCGACCATGCGCCCGGCGGGGATTTGAACGCCCACCCAACCCCGGGCGAGGCCGGTCCGCCGGGGGAGGTCGCCCGCTACCGGGCGACGGAGGGTGTGAGCTCGACGCAGATATTGACGCTCGTGCGGGGTATGAGGGATGTGCTGGCGCATGTACCCGAGGCGCTGCCCGCGGCGATGAGGGTGAGCGAGGGCCTGCCGGACCGCCAGAGCGCGCTGGCGGCGATGCACTTCCCGCATGCGCCAGGGGATCGTGAGGCGGGGCGGGAGCGGCTGGCGTTTGAAGAGCTGCTGCTGGCACAGCTGGTGTTCTTGAAACGGCGCGCCAGAAGGCGGGAGCGCACGAGCGCTTACCGGTGTCTCCAGGAGCCCGGGCTGAGTGAGCGCTGGCTGAGAGACGGCCTGCCGTTCGAGCTCACAGGCGACCAGCACAGGGCGGTGCAGATGATTCGCAAAGAGCTGGCGAGCACGCGCCCGATGCAACGGCTGCTGATGGGAGAGGTGGGCAGCGGGAAGACGGTGGTGGCGCTGTACGCGATGTTGCGCGCAATCGAGCATGGGCGGCAGGCCGCGCTGATGGCGCCGACCGAGACGCTCGCCGAGCAGCATTTCGCCACTGTGCAGAGGCTGATCGGCGGCGAGCAGGTACCCAGCGCGCTGCTGACGGGCTCGACCCCATCGCGCCGGCGCGACGACATCTTGGGCAAGCTTGCAAGTGGCGAGCTGCCGCTCCTGGTCGGCACCCACGCATTGATTGAGCCGGATGTCAGCTTCCGGGCACTGACTGTGGCCGTGGTCGATGAGCAGCATCGTTTCGGTGTGCGCCAGCGGGCGGCGCTGGACGGGAAGGGAGCCCAGGCGGCGGCCAGCGATGGACCGATCGGAGACCGGCCAGCGCCGCACGTGCTGCATATGACCGCCACGCCGATCCCGCGCACGCTCGCCCTGGCAAGATATGGGGATCTGGACGTGAGTTTCTTGCGCGAGCTTCCCCGTGGTCGCCAAGCAGTCGACACCCGCATCGTGGCCGGTGAAAAAGCCCGCAAGCATGCCTATCGGGACCTGCGCGAGCAGTTGAGCGCTGGCCGGCAGGCATTTGTGGTGTGTCCGCTGGTCGAGGAGCCTGAACCAGATCCGCCAGCCGGCGCAGAGACTGGGGTGTCTTCCAGCGAGGCGCGTGCTGCCACCGCAGAGTTCGAGCGCCTGTCGCATGGTGAGCTCAAAGGATTCCGGCTGGTCCTGCTACACGGCCAGATGCGTTCGCGCGAAAAACAGGAGGCGATGACCGCCTTCGCTTGCGGTGATGCTGATGTGCTCATCACCACAACGGTGATCGAGGTGGGTATCGATGTGCCCAACGCGACGGTGATGCTGGTTGAGAACGCTGAGCGCTTCGGGATCTCCCAGCTGCACCAGCTACGCGGGCGCATCGGACGCGGCGAGCACCGGTCGGTGTGCCTATTGATGGGATCTCACCCACCCTCGGCTCGCCTGCGTGCAGTGGTCAAGCACGCCGACGGCTTCAAGCTGGCTGAGATCGACCTTGCACTGCGCAGGGAGGGCGACCTGGTGGGGACGCGGCAATCCGGTGCCCGCCCGTTCGAAGTGGCGTGTCTGCCCGATGATGCGGCTCTGCTGGAGCGAGCGCGCGCGCGGGCAGAGGCAATCGTCGCCGAAGATCCGGAGCTCGAGGGGCCCGAGCACGTGCTGTTGGGGCAGGCGCTTGCCCACGCGGCCGGGTACGAGGTGCTAGAGCCGATCCCGGCGTGAGGGTGATCGCTGGGCGCTGGGGCGGCAGGCGGCTGACGGCGCCGAAGGGCACCGCCATCACGCGGCCGACGTCCGAGAGGGTCCGGGAGGCAGTCTTCTCGATGCTCGGAGGGGTGGAGGGGGAGGAGGTGCTGGATCTCTTCGCCGGCACAGGCGCGCTGGGGATCGAGGCGCTGTCGAGAGGCGCGAAGCGGGCCGTGTTCGTCGAGCGGGATGGGCGCGCGCTACAGAGACTGGCGAGCAATCTGGAGGCTCTTGGGCTCCAGGAGGGCGAGGCCGAGGTGCGGCGCGGAGAGGCGCTCGGCGCTCTGCGGAGAGCACGAGCGTGCGCGGAGACGTACGATCTAGTGCTGATCGACCCCCCTTACAGGCGGGCGAGCGACTTGGGACGCGAGATCTCAGTGGCCCTGGCGCCGCTGCTTGCACCAAAGGCGCGCGTGGTCGTGGAGAGCGACCGGCGAGCGCCGCTCGAGCTGCCTTGGGAGATCGTGAAGGAGCGGCGCTATGGCGATACATCGATCACAATCCACCATCACCAATGACCTGCTTACCTGAGCGATGAGTGCCAGCGAGAAGTCGATCGTGGTGTGTCCGGGCTCGTATGACCCGATCACGAACGGTCATCTGGATGTGATCCGAAGGGCCGCGATGTTGTACGACGAAGTTGTGGTGGCGGTCGTGAACCGCTCGGTGCGCAAGAACGAGGCGCTGTTCGGGATCGATGAGCGGATGGACTTCATCGAGCGCGCGATCGCGGGTCTGGACGGGGTGCGGGCCGAGCCTTTCAGCACGCTCGTCGTCGAGTTTGCGCGACACGTGGGGGCAAAAGCGATCGTCAAGGGACTGCGCGCGATCTCGGACTTCGAGTACGAGCTGGAGATGAACCAGCTCAATCGCCGGCAGGACCCCGAGATAGAGTCGGTTTACCTGATGGCCAGCCCGCAGTACAGTTTTCTGTCCTCGAGTGGCGTGAAGGAGCTCGCGACGTTCGGGGGAAGGATTGACGATCTCGTCCCCGACGAGGTCGCCAGGAGGTTGCAGGAAGAGCTGAGGCGCTGACGAACTTGGAGACGCAATGGATGTTCTGGTACTGATCGACAAGCTGGATGACTTGGTGCACAACGCCAAGCCTGTTCCCCTGACCGATCAGGTGAGGGTGGACAAGGAGGAGATCTACGACATCCTCGATCAGATGCGGGCGACGATTCCCGAGGAGATCAAGCAGGCGCGCTGGATCGTGAAGGAGCGCCAGGAGATGCTCGCAGAGGCCAAGAAGGAGGCCGAGCGGATCATCAAAGATGCGCGCGAGCGCCAGGAGCGTCTCCTCGGCGAGGAGGAGGTCACCAAGCAGGCCGAGCGCGCCGCCGAGGACATCGTCGAGGACGCCCGCGCACGCGAGCGCGAGATCCGCTTGGGCGCCGAGGACTACGCCGATGAGATCCTCAACACGCTCGAGGTCAACCTCTCGAAGTTCATCGCCGCCGTGCAGCGCGGGCGCGAGCGCTTGCAGGGCAAGGACGAGCCTGCCGAAGTGAGCTAGCGCGTTTTTTGAGTAGGGTCCGCGCGTATGAACATGCGCGAAGCGAAGTACAAGCTGCAGGTCGCAAAGACGCTGCTCGGCACCGGCATGATCAAGCCGGTGCGCCCGGACAGAGCGGTGCGCTCGATCGTGGCGCTGCGTCGCTGGGGGCCGACGCCGGCAGCTGCGTATACGGGCTCGGCTGCGCGCTATCCGCAGAGGGCCGCGATCGTCGACGAACGAGGGACGCTGACGTTTGAGGAGGTGCAGAAGCGCACGAACGCGTTAGCACACGGGCTGAAGGCGGAGGGCGTGGGCGAGGGAGACGGGGTGGCGATCATGTGTCGCAACCACCGCGGGTTCATTGACGCGACCGTGGCGTGCTCGAAGCTGGGGGCGAACGCGCTGTACCTGAACACCGCGTTCGCGGGGCCGCAGATCGCGGATGTTCTCAGGCGCGAGGACCCGAAGGCGCTGATCTACGACGAGGAGTTCGCCGGGCTCGTGAACGAGGGGTGCGTGGACCGCAAACGCTTCGTCGCGTGGCGCGACCCCGGCGAGGCCCCATCCGCCCCGCTGATGGACGAGCTGATCACGCGCGCGGACGACTCAGAACTGCAGCCGCCGGGCGAGAAGGGACGCATTGTGATCCTGACATCCGGCACGACCGGGACGCCGAAGGGGGCCGCGCGCAAGCAGCCAGACTCGATAGAGCCGCTTGCGGCGCTGTTCTCGAAGATCCCGCTGAGGGCGCGCGAGACGACGATGATCGCCGCGCCGATGTTCCACTCGTGGGGCTTCGGGCATTTCACCCTCGCGGAGCCGCTCTCCTCGACACTGGTGCTGCGCCGGCGGTTCGACCCCGAGGACACGCTGCGAGCGGTCGCCCACCATCGCGCGAGCGCGCTGGCGGTGGTGCCTGTGATGTTGCAGCGGATCCTCGAGCTGGGTCCGGAGACGATCGCAAAGTACGACCTGAGCTCGCTGAAGGTGATCTCGCTGAGCGGGTCGGCGCTGCCGGGCGAGCTTGCGACGAAGGCGATGGACGCGCTGGGGGACGTGCTCTACAACCTGTACGGATCGACGGAGGTCGCGTGGGCGACGATCGCCACGCCCGAGGACCTGCGCGCCGCGCCCGGGACCGCGGGCAGAGCGCCGATGGGGACGGTCGTAAAGCTGCTGGATGCCGAGGGCCACGAGGCGGCGCCGGGCGAAGGCGGGCGCATCTTCGTCGCCAACGAGATGGTCTTCGAAGGCTACACCGGGGGCGGCAACAAGGAGATCGTGGGCGGTCTGATGAGCACCGGCGACGTCGGGCACTTCGACGCGGACGGGCGGCTGTTCGTGGACGGGCGCGACGACGAGATGATCGTCTCGGGCGGCGAGAACGTATTCCCGCGCGAGGTCGAGGACCTGCTGGCCGACCACGAGCAGATCGAGGAGGCGGCGGTGATCGGGGTGCAGGACGATCAGTTCGGTCAGCGGCTGAAGGCGTTCGTCGTGCCGCGCAATGGCACGGGGCTGAGCGAAGAGGTGGTGAAGGAATATGTGAAGGACAACTTGGCCCGGTACAAGGTGCCGCGCGAGGTGGTGTTCCTAGAGGAGCTGCCACGGAACGCGACGGGCAAGGTGCTCAAGCGCGAGCTGAAAGGATCCGGCTGAGGAGGTCGGATTTGCGGAGCCGAACGCTAGCCTGGGAGGGGTGAGCGCGATCGCTGACGAGTTCGATCTTCAGGGGCTGCGGCTGAGCGTCGGCGAGGGGCGGAGGATCGAGCTGAGCGTGCGGATCGATCCACTGGTGCTGGGCGGCGAGCGGTATACGGTGGCGCCTGAGAAGCTGCCGGTGAAGTTGGAGGTGTCGCGGATGACCGGCAGCGGGTATGCGCTGCGATTGCTCTTCCAGGTGACGCTGCAGGGCACGTGCATGCGCTGCTTGAAAGGCGCGGCGCTGAAGGTCGAAGTGCAAGCGCGCGAGGTCGACAGGCCGGGCGGGGGAGAGGAGCTGGAAAGCCCGTATGTGGACGGGGAGAAGCTCGACCTGGCGGGATGGGCCCGCGACGCGCTCGCGCTGGCCACGCCGGTGAAGGTGCTCTGCAAGGAGGACTGTGCGGGGCTGTGCCCGGTGTGCGCAGCGGACCTGAACGATTTGGACCCCGCCGGTGAGGAGCACCACCACGAGCCGGCCGGGGATCCACGGTGGGCAAAGCTGCGGGAGCTGAAGCTCCAATAGTGCTGGTAGGCTGTTCGCCCGATGGCCGTCCCCAAGAAAAAGCAGTCTCACAGCCGGACCGCGAAGCGCCGTGCGCAGCACAAGATCGGGACGCCCACGGTGAACGCGTGCCCGAAATGCCACAGCCCGCGCAGGCCCCACCGGGTGTGCCCGGTGTGCGGCACATACGCGGGCAAGGAGGTCGTGGTGCAGGGCACACACGACCACAGCGAGCACGACCACGACCACGAGTAATCCGGCCCCGCCTGCAACTCCGGTCATAGCAGTCGATTGCAACGGGGCCGATCTGGGCCCGGCCGAGGTGGCTGCGGGGGCAGCGATGGCGGCCAGCAAGGGGGCGCGCGTGCTCTTGTTCGGGCCAGCGGATCAGATGAGGATGCCGCCCGCTCCTCCCACCCTGCCGGAGGGCGTGGAGGTCGTGGATGCGCCGGTGTCGATCGCGAAGGCCAAAGACCCAGTGAGGGCTGTGCGATTGACACCCGGGGCGTCGATCGTGATGGCCTGCAGGGCAGTCGCGGAGGGGAGGGCTCAGGCGCTGGTGTGCGCGGGCGGCACGGGTGCGGCGCTGGCCGCGGGGCTGTTCAACATCAAGCGCGCGAAGGGCATCTACCGCCCGGCGCTCGCGATTCCCTTGCCGGTTCCCCACAGTCCGGTGACGCTGCTGGACGTGGGGGCCAACGCGGAGTGCAGGCGTGAGCACATCGTGCAGTTCGCGTTCATGGGCGCCGCGCTTGCACGGGTGGTGCTGGGGGTGGAGCGCCCGCGCATCGGGCTCCTGTCAAATGGCGAGGAGCCCGCGCGTGGAAGCGCCCTTGTAGTCGAGTCCCACGCCGAGCTGGTGCGCCGCGCTGGGGAGGGCCTGAGCGCGTTCGAGTTCATTGGCAATGTGGAGGGCGACGACGTGGTAGGCGGGGTGGCTGATGTGATCGTGACAGACGGCTTCACCGGCAATGTGGCGCTGAAGCTGATGGAGGCTGTATCGCAGACGATGCTCGGCGCTGTCCGCGATGCAGCGATGTCCTCGGCCCGGGCCAAGCTCGGTGGTGCGCTGCTGCGCGGCGCGCTGCGAGGCTTCCGCGAGGAGATCGATCCGGAGGCTAACGGCGGCGCCTACCTGCTGGGGCTGCGCAGCCTGGGGGTGGTGCCCCATGGGCGTTTCAGCAGCCAGGGCTTTGCCAACGCGATCCTTCGGGCCGAGCGGGGCGCACGCGAGGACATAGTGGGCCAGACCCAGGTTGCGCTCGAACGGGCCGGGGCGCTCAAGCAGGCTCCGATGTCCGCAGCGGGCGTTAGCCTGCCGCAGGCACGATGACTACTCGCGAGCAAGTGTTCACCCTGATCCAGGCGCATCTGGCTGACGAGCTTGACGTCGATCGGAGCAACATCGACGGCGAGACCCGCTTCAAAGAGGACCTCGAAGCCGATTCGCTGGATCTGTACACACTGGTGCAGGAGCTGGAGGACACATATGGCGTGCAGATGTCTGACGAGCAGGCGGCAAAGATCCTGACCGTGGGGCAAGCCGTCGATTTTGTGCTGAGCCACGCCGAGACCGCCGGCTGATGTGCGATGAGGCTGCTCAAAGCACTGCTCGACGAGCTGCCCGGGGAGCTGAAGCGCCAGGTGTTCACGCATGCGTCCTGGACCGACCGCCGCGAGGACTCCTATGCGCGGCTGGCATTTCTCGGCGACAGTGTGCTTGGACTGGCGATCACGACGCATCTGTACCCACGCCTGGAGGCGGAGCGGTTCGGGGCGGGGCGGTTGACGAAGATCCGCGCGCAGGCCGTGTCGGGACCGAGCTGCAGGGCTGTCGCCGAGCGGCTGGGTGTACCCGCGCAGCTACGCGCGGCGGCGCCGCAGGGAGTCGCGGGCGGGGCGGTCGCGCTGATGGAGACAGAGCGCGTGCTCGCTTCGGTGAGCGAGGCGGTGATCGGCGCGTGCTATCTGAACGCTGGCTACGAGCGCACGGCCGAGGCGGTTGTGGAGGCCTTTCAGCCGGAGATCGAGCAGGCGCTGGAGCATCCGCTGGACTTCAAGTCTGCCCTGCAGGAGCTGCTTGCGCGGAGCGGTTCGCTGGTCAGCTACGAGATAACCGCCGAGACGGGACCGCCGCACGAGCGCACCTACGAGGTGATCGCGCAGACCGGCGGCGAGACGCTGGGCGCAGGAAGCGGAAAAAGCAAGAAGCACGCCGAGCAGGAGGCCGCACGCCAGGCGATCGACAAGCTGGAGAGTTAGTGAAGGCGAGTCCAGAGTGCGCCTGAAGTCGCTCACGCTGAAGGGCTTTAAGTCCTTTCCTGATCGCACCCAGCTGGACTTCGGGCCAGGGGTGAGCGTCGTGGTGGGGCCGAACGGGTCGGGCAAGTCGAACGTCACCGATGCGGTTCTGTGGGCAATGGGGGAGCAATCACCGCTCGCGGTCAGGGGCCAGTCGATGCAGGACGTGATCTTCGGCGGGGGACGGGGGGTACAGGCGCGGAGCGCCGCCGAGGTGGAGATCGTGCTGGACAACTCCGACGGCACAATCGAGGTGCCGTTGAGCGAGATCTCGATCGTGCGGCGCTTGGATCGCGCGGGCGAGGGCGGATACCGGTTGAATGGCGCCCGCTGCCGGTTGACAGACGTGATCGAGGTGCTGTCAGATACAGGGTTGGGGAAGGAGACCCACTCGGTCGTCTCGCAGGGGCGTGTGGAGGCGATCGTGACTTCCAAGCCGCGCGAGCGAAGACTGCTGATCGAGGAGGCCGCGGGGCTGGGCAAGCATCGCAAGCGCCGCAGGCGCGCGCAGCTGAAGCTAGAGCGCACGCAGCAGAACCTGGACCGTTCGCTGGACGTGGAGCGCGAGGCGCGCACCCGGTTGCGCCCGCTGAAGCGCCAGGCCGAGGCGGCCGAGCTGCATGAACGGTTGGAGCGCCAGATGCTGGAAGCGCGCTGGGAGCTCGTGCGCGACGCGTTGCGTGCGCGCGCGGTGGAGCTGGAGGCGGCCGAGGCCGAGGTAAAGGGAGCACGTGCCACCCAAGCTGAGATCGAGAAGCAACTGCAGGCGATGGTGGAGCGGCGCGGGCGGGCTGAGCGGGCGCTGGGCGAACGGGCAGAGCACAACGACGCGCTGGCGCGGCGCGTGTATGAGGCCCGCTCGGCGCACGAGCGGCTGGGACTGCGCGGCGAGCAGGTGGGCGCGTGCGCGCAGACGCTTCACCGGCGGATCGAGCAGGTGAAGCTGGAGCTGAGCGCGCTGAGCGAGGCCGCAGCCGAGACGACGGGCGCGGGAGTTGAGCACGGCGAGGCGAAGGGACGCATCGAGTCGCTACAGGCCGAGCTGGCCGAGATCGAGAGCAGGCACGAGCAGCAGATCGAGCGGGAGATTGAAGACCTCGACCGCGAGCACGAGCAGGCGGGAGCACTTCTCGCAGAGCTGGAGCGGGAGCTGCAGAGCGCCCGCGAGGCTCGCCAGCGTGCCGAGGAGCGCGCCCAAGCGGCACGCGATGGGCGGATCTGGTCGGTGACCTGGACAGAGGTGCGACAGGTGATCGTGGCGGGCGTCGAGCGCGTGCTGGCGCTCCGCGAGGGACGGGAGCGGGAGATCGCGGCCGGCGAGGTGGTGGAGCAGGCCGAGCGCGTGGCCAAGGGCGCGATCGAGCACGCCCTGGGGGAGGTGAGTGCAGTCGAGGACGAGCGCGCAGAGGCTGAGGACGCGTTACGCGATGTACAGCGCCGGCACGCCGAGGCAAGCGAGGCGCAGCGGCGGGTACAGTGGCTGATCGAACAGCGAAAGGCGGCCCCCCAGGAGGGGCCGCTGGCGGTGCGCGGGGCGCAGCTGGAGGGCGAGCTGGCGGCCGAGCGCCGCCAGGCCGAGCATCTCGCGGGTGAGCAGGCCGAGCGGCTGGCGAGGATCGAGCGCTTGCATGCGCGTCACGCTGCCGATGTGGCTCTGGCGCCAGCGGCCGAGCGGCTGGCGGAGGCGCTCAAGCGTGCCGGGGAGGCTGTGCAGGAGCAGGTGAAGCAGCTCGAGGAGCAGCGCTCGATCGATCGTGCCGCGGGCGAGGAGATGGCCGGTGAGCTGCGCGCCTGCGCTGTGGAGGAGGCCGAGATCCAGGCTGCGCTGCGCGGGGCGAGCGAGGCCGTGACCAGCGTTGAGGTGGCCGCGCAGCGGTTGCGAGACCAAGCGCAGGAGATCACGCAGGAGGTACAGGCTGTCGGAGAGGCGCTGGAGCTATCAGAGCAGGCGCGAGCCGAAGAGGCGGCACCGCTGGCGCCGGAGCAGATGCAAGCGCTCAGCGCCCGGGTGCAGCGGCTGCAAAGGCGGCGTGAGCAGCTCGGCCCGGTCAATCCGCTGGCGCAGGAGGAGTACGCGGAGGCGGTGAGCAACGTGGAGGAGCTCGAGAGCAGGCGTGCGGACCTGGAGACGGCGCTGCGTGAGCTGAAGACAGTGATTCGCAGCACCGACCGCCAGATCCAGGAGACATTCGAGGAGACGTTTGCCGCCGCAGCCCGCAACTTTGAGGAGCTTGCGGGCGACGTGTTCCCGGGTGGCTCGGGCAGGCTGCGGCTGGTGCGTGATGAGCAGCTGCCACGAGGAGTGCTGGGCGGCCAGCCGCTGCGTGCGGCTGGAACGGAGGGCAGCGGGGATGGGCACGAGGGTGGTGAGCAAGCCTCCGAGGAAGAGGCTGAGCGCGAGGAGGAGGAGGCCCAGGCGGCGCCGGACGAGGAGATGCTGGGCGTGGAGATCGAGATCACACCCGCGGGTAAGTCGACCAAGCGCCTGTCGTTGCTGTCGGGCGGGGAGAAGTCGATGACGGCGCTCGCGTTCTTGTTCGCGGTGTTCCTGGCCCGGCCATGCCCGTTCTACATCCTCGACGAGGTCGAGGCCGCGCTCGACGATCAGAACTTGGATCGCTTCCTGGCGCTGCTGCGCCGGTATTCCGGCCGCGCGCAGTTCATCGTGATCACCCACCAGAAGCGCACAATGGAGGCTGCGGATTGGTTGTTTGGCGTGTCGATGGGCGGCGACGGAGTGTCGAAGGTGCTCTCTAGGAGGCTGCCTGATGAAAAGGACGCCCCACCCACCCACACGACACCCGCCCACACCCTCCCGGCCCAGGCGCCAGAGGTGGCCGAGGTCGCCTGACCCTTCGCTGCTATCGTCGCGCGGCCCGTGGCGCGCGATTGGAGCGATCTGTTCATCACCGGTGAAGCCGCTCTGGAGGAGTCCGAGCCCGCCGCTGCCATGGAGCGACGCCGTGGCGTGTTTCGCCGCTTGCGCGAGAACCTGGCGAAGACGCGCCACGCGCTGGGCGGCGAGATTCAGGCCACCCTGTGGGGGACGCTCGATGAGCACACGTGGGAACGGCTGGAGGAGGCGCTGATCATGGCCGATGTCGGCGCGAGCACGACGGCATCGGTGGTGGCTAGGTTGGAGGCGGAGGTAGCCGATGGTGCTCTTACGGGTGGCGAGGCGCTGAGCGAGCGGCTGATCGGGTTGCTGGCCGGGACGGCGCGGGTGGGCGACGGCCGCATCGATGTACGCGCGAGCCCGACGGTGATCATGGCGGTGGGCGTGAACGGCACGGGCAAGACGACGACGATCGGCAAGCTTGCGTGGCATCTGCGGCACGAGCTGGGGCTGACGGTGCTGCTCGGTGCGGCCGACACGTTCAGGGCGGCGGCCAGCGAGCAGCTGGAAGGCTGGGCGCGGCGAGCGGGCGCCGAGATCGTGACCGGGCCGGCGGGCTCGGACCCGGGGGCCGTGGCGTTCGAGGCGATCGCGAAGGCACGAAGCACGGGCGTCAACGTGGTTATCGTCGATACGGCCGGGCGACTGCACACGCAGGACGACCTGATGGCGGAGCTGGGGAAGGTCCGCAGGGTCATCGGCAGGCAACTCGAGGGGGCGCCGCACGAGACATTGCTGACCGTTGACGCCAGCACCGGCCAGAACGGGCTGCGCCAGGCGAAGATGTTCGCCGCGACGGCTGATGTGACGGGAATCGTGCTGACTAAGCTCGATGGCACCGCGCGCGGTGGGATCGCGCTGGCGATCGCACGCGAGCTGGAGATGCCCGTGAAGCTGATCGGCGTGGGCGAGACGGTCGAGGACTTGAGGCCGTTCGATCCCGAGGACTTTGCGCGCGCTTTGATCGCAGAGGGATAACCTGAAGGCGTGGACGTATGGATTATCTGGCTGGTTGCTGCTTGTGTGCTGGGCGTGGGGGAGATGCACCAGGGCGGCTTTTACCTGGCGCCGTTCGCCGCGGGGGCGGCGCTGGCCACCGTGGTGGCACTGCTCGGGGTCGGCGCGTCGCTGTCCGCGGTGGTGTTCCTGGCTGCCTCGGGGATCGTGTTTGGAACGCTGCGCCCGGTGGCTCGCCGCCATCGCCGGCTCCCGCCTTCGATCCGGACGGGTGCAGCGGCGCTGGTGGGTAAGCGCGCGCTCGTGCTCGAGCGGATCGCCAACGACGAGGGCGTGGGGTGCGTAAAGATCGACAGCGAGGTGTGGACGGCCCGGAGCTATGAGGAAGACGCTGTGATCGATGCGGGTGAGCGCGTCGAGGTGGTCGAGATACGCGGCGCAACGGCTTTGGTAATGCGTTGACCGAGAACAGGCAAACGAAAAGGAAACAGCTTCCATGGTCGCTCTGATCGTCATTGCTGTAGTGGTTGTGTTTGCGCTGATCGTGGCCGCACGCACGATTCGTGTCATTCCCCAGGCCCGGGCGGGAGTTGTCGAGCGGCTTGGCCGCTACAGCCGCACACTCGAGCCGGGCTTGACGATCGTGACGCCGTTCATCGACCGGGTGAAGCCGCTCGTGGACCTGCGCGAGCAGGTCGTCAACTTCGCGCCCCAGTCGGTGATCACCGAAGACAACGTCGTCGTGGGAATCGAGACGGTTCTGTACTTCACGATCACCGATCCAAAGTCGGCGACGTATGAAATCGCCAACCCGCTGCAGGCGATCGAGCAACTGACCGTCACCACGCTGCGAAACGTGATCGGCGGTTTGACGCTCGAGGCGACGCTGACGGCGCGCGAGAACGTGAATACAGAGCTGCGAGTGGTCTTGGACGAGGCGACGGGCAAGTGGGGGATCAGGATCAACCGGGTGGAGATCAAGTCGGTCGACCCGCCGGCGGACATCAGGACGGCGATGGAGAAGCAGATGCGCGCCGAGCGCGACCGTCGCGCGGCGATCCTCACGGCTGAAGGCGAGAAGCAGGCGCAGATCCTGACGGCTGAGGGCGAGCAGCAGGCAGCGGTGCTGACGGCCGAGGGTGCGCGCCAAGCCGCGATCCTGCGTGCCGAGGGCGAAGCGAAGGCGATCGACACGGTGTTCAAAGCGATCCACGAGGGCAAACCGAACCGGGAGCTGTTGAGCTATGAATACCTGCAGATGCTGCCGCAGCTGGCAGAAGGCGACTCGAACAAGGTGTTCGTGATTCCGTCAGAGTTCGCCGAGGCGTTCGGCGGTATCGGTGAGGTGCTGGCGCGCCGCGCAGCGCAGGACAAGCCGGAGTAGCAAAACCGCCCGCCCGATGTTCGACTCGCTCGCCGAGAAGCTGCAGGGGGCTCTTGCCGGTGTCCGCAACCACGGGACGCTGACCGAGGCGGACGTCGATGGCGCGATGCGCGAGATCCGCTTGGCGCTGCTGGAGGCAGACGTCAACTTCAAGGTCGTCAAGCAGTTCACCGCGCAGCTGAGGGAGCGCTGCATGGGCGCCGATGTCGTCGGCGGCTTGAACCCCGGACAGCAGGTGGTGAAGCTCGTCGGCGAGCAGCTGACCGAGTTGATGGGAGGCCCGCCCACCGGCGCAGGATATGAATCCCCACCCACCCTGAGCTTCGCGCCGAAACCGCCAACGGTGATCTTGATGGCGGGTCTGCAGGGCTCCGGCAAGACGACTGCGACCGCCAAGCTCGCACGCTACCTGCGCGAGGAGCACTCCTCGGCTGTGGCAGTCGCCGCCTGTGACGTCTATCGGCCAGCGGCCGTCGAGCAGCTCGTCAAGGTAGGCGCGCAGGCGGGAGCGGAGGTCTACCACCGAGGCCCGGCCACCCCCGGCCACGACCCGGTGGAGATCGCCGAATGGGCGCTCGGACGGGCGCATGAGGACGGCAAGGATGTGCTGATCATCGACACGAGCGGGCGTCTGCACGTCGACGAGGAGCTGATGGATGAGCTCGTCCGGATCCGCGGCGCGGTCAAGCCGCACATGGTTCTGCTCGTGGTCGACGCGATGACTGGTCAGGATGCCGTCAACGTCGCCGAGCAGTTCGCCGAGGCGGTCGAGTTCGATGGCGTCGTGATGACCAAGCTCGACGGGGACTCCCGCGGCGGTGCCGCGCTGTCGGTCAAGGCCGTCACAGGGAAGCCGATCCTGTTCGTCTCGACAGGCGAGAAGCTCGAGCAGTTCGAGCGCTTCCATCCCGACCGCATGGCCCAGCGCATCTTGGGCATGGGCGATGTGATGAGTCTGATCGAGCAGGCCGAGCGCCAGTTCGACGAGGGCGAGGCGGTCGAGTTGGAGCGCAAGCTGCGGCGCAACGAGTTTGGGCTCGACGACTTCCTGGCTCAGCTGAAGATGATCCGGAAAATGGGTCCGCTGAACAGCCTGCTCGGGATGATCCCGGGGCTGGGCGGGGCACAGCTGAGCAACATGAAAGTGGACGAACGTGAGCTCGACCGCATCCAAGCGATGATCCTGGCGATGACCCCTGAGGAGCGTCGCAAGCCGGAGCTGATCAAAGGGTCACGGAGGCTGCGGATCGCGCGCGGCTCGGGCACGAATGTGCAGCAGGTCAACCGCTTGGTCAAGCAGTTCGGGCAGATGAACAAGATGATGCGTCAGGTAGGCCGCGGCAAGACGCCCGATATTGGTGCGCTGATGCGCAATGCGCGATGACCCGCTCCACCCTCATGGCCTCTGCCGGGCGCACCGTCTAAGCTCTGTTCGGACCAGTACAAGACATCGAGAGGAACACGTGGCGGTAAGGCTCAGGCTCACCCGAGTGGGCGGCAAGAAGGACCCTATGTGGCGTGTGGTCGTCGCCGACCAGCGCTCACCGCGTGACGGCCGCGTGATCGAGACGATCGGCCACTACAACGCCCAGACGGATCCGTCGACGATCGTGATCGACGAGGAGCGCGCGCGCAGCTGGCTGGCAAGGGGAGCGCAGCCGTCGGACACCGTGCGCAAGCTGCTGCGCATCCAGGGCATAGAGACCCGGACCGGCTAGCAGGCCACCGGGCGCCACGGAGATGCCCAGTGAGAACCCGAAGCGGCTCCTCGAGTATCTGGCTGAAGGCTTGGTCGAGGATCCCGACGCCGTGTCAGTCGAGGAGTTGGAGGAGGACAACGGCACGATCGTGCTGGAGTTGTCGGTAGGGGAGGGCGACTACGGCAGAGTGATCGGCCGGGGCGGAGGTACCGCGCATGCACTGCGCGCGGTCGTGAAAGCCGCCGCGACCGGCGAAGGGCAACACGTGCTGCTCGACATCGTCGATTGACAAGCGGCGGCGGGTTGGAAACGAAGGCTCGAACGATGGTGAGGACCGTCGATCCAGCGCCAGATCTGCAGGCAGGTCACGTTGGGCGCGCGCATGGCCTGGACGGAAGCTTCTATGTGACGCGACCCCGGCCGCGGCTCTTGGCCGCCGGGACGAACGTGACAGTGGCAGGACGGCGTGCCGCGATCGTACGCCGCTCTGGGACTGAGGAGCGCCCGATCGTGCGTTTGGAGGGCATCGAGGATCGCGCTGCGGCGGACGCGTTGCGCGGGATGGCTCTGACAGTGCAGGAGCTGGAGGTCCCCGCACTCGCGGAGGGTGAGTGGTGGGCGCACGAGCTCGAGGGCTGCGCGGTGGTGGACGGTGACTATCGTGTTGGCACGGTCAGCCGTTTGGTCGAGCTACCCTCGTGCGAGGCGCTGGAGGTGCGGCGCGAGATGACCGGATCCCACCCACCCGCGCCGCTGCTGGTGCCGATGGTCAAAGACGCGATCCGTCGCATAGCGGTCGATGAGGGGCTCATCGAGATCGACATGGCCTTCCTCGGCGAGGCTGATCTGAAGGAGCACGGCGCAAAGACCAGGGAGGGCGACGGGCGGTAATGGAGATCGACGTGTTCACGCTGTTCCCCGAGTGGTTTCAGTGGTTTGCCACTCAGCGCCACGTCCGCAACGCGCTCGCGGCGGGCACGAGCCTTCAGTGCGTGAACTTCCGCGAGCACTCAGAGCTCAGCGGCGGCCAGGTAGACGACACGCCGTTCGGCGGCGGGGCGGGGATGCTGCTGCGCGTGGACGTAATGGACAGTGCGCTACGCGCTCACTATGGCATCGACCCAGTGCGGCTGCGTGAGCAGCGCCGGGTGATTGCGCTTGCGCCGGGAGGGCGGGTGCTCGATGACCGTCTCGCCTCAGAGCTGGCGGGTGAGCCCGCTCTGACGCTGTTGTGCGGGCGCTATGAGGGCTTTGACGAGCGCATCGTCGAGCACTTCTCGAGCGAGCAGATCTCGATCGGGAGCTATGTCCTCTCAGGCGGCGAGCTGGCGGCGATGGTGGTATGCGATGCGGTTCTGCGCAAGCTGCCCGGTGCGCTTGGGGACGAGCGTTCGGCGTTGGAGGAGTCCTTCAGTCCCGCGCTCGGGGGCGATCCGGAGTATCCCCACTACACACGCCCAGCCGAGTACCGCGGCTGGCGTGTGCCAGAGGTGCTCCTGTCTGGGCATCACGAGCGGATCGGCGCATGGCGGCGGGAGCGCAGCCGCGAGCGGGGCAGGGAGAAAGCGGCGGGAGCGCAACCGTAGTAGGGCCCGGATCGCTGACGGTCCGCTACCATTGGCGGTCGCGTCGGTGAACCGAGTGGATTGCACTCGCGCCGCGCGTTCTTTTTGTGATGAGCAGCGTTATCGAAACCATCGAGCGCGCGCAACTGCGCCGCGTTCCCGACTTCGCGCCGGGCGATCGCGTGAAGGTGCACTTCCAGGTGATCGAGGGCACCCGCCGTCGCGTGCAGGTCTTCGAGGGCGTGGTCATCAAGCGCCAGGGACACGGCGCCCGTGAGACGTTTACGGTCCGTAAGCAGTCTTTCGGCGTCGGCGTCGAACGCATGTTCCCGGTGCACTCACCGAAGATCGAGCGGATCGAGCTCGCCGCCCGCGGGGATGTGCGGCGCGCGAAGCTCTACTACCTGCGCGATCGCGTCGGTAAGCGTGCGCGTGTGCGCGAGCGCCGCTACACAGGTCCGGAGGAGACGGTCGTGCCAGGCCTGCTGCATCAAGCCGAGGAGGCGACTGATGCGGATGGCATGACCGCGGAGGAGACGGTCATCGTGGACGCCCAGGATCAGGCGCCCGAGACGACCAGCGCCGAGGGCGTCCCTGAGGAGCTCCTCAGCCCAGCTGGGGCCGAGGGCAAGGTTGCGGAGGAGACCCGGGTGCAGGCAGGGCCCGAGGGGGAGGACGGGTCCTCAGAGCAGACCCAGTCCCAGACGGCGCCTGACCCCGCGGCATCAGCCGATGCCGAGACCGACGCCTCTCTCTCCGATGCCGGCAACGCTCCGGGTGCGTAGGCGCTGGCGCCCGGCTGCTGCGGGTGGATCTCCGATCGATAGCGGCGCGGAGGTGGGCAAGAAGCGTTCGAAATCGACGATGGGTTCGCTGGTCGAGCTCGTCGCCATCGTGCTCGTGGCACTGGGTCTAGCCCTCGGCATCCAGGCCTTCATTATCAAGCCGTACCGCATCCCGAGCGGCTCGATGGAACCGACGCTCACGATCGGTCAGCGCGTTCTCGTCAACCGCCTTGGCATGGACTTCGGCAAGCCGCATGTTGGAGAGGTCGCGGTGTTCCATCCGCCGGAAGGCGCCGAGCAGCAACTGTGCGGTCCGGCTCCGCACATGGTCAGGCCGGGCGGCCCGCCCTGTTCGGAACCGGAGCCCAAGAAATCCGGCAGCGTGAACTTCATCAAGCGAATCGTCGCCGGGCCTGGAGATGAGATCTCAATTGTCGAAGGACACGTCATCCGCAACGGTGTCCGTGAGCAAGACTCCTACATCCGTCCCTGTCCGGGCGTCTCGGAGTGCAACTTCCGGACGCCGGTCAAGGTTCCCGCCGGTCACTGGTTCATGATGGGTGACAATCGTGGCGCATCCGACGACAGCAGGTACTGGGGACCCGTCCCCACAAGTTGGATCATCGGGGAAGCCATCGCCACCTACTGGCCTCCCGACCGGATCGGCATCTTCTAAACCCATAGCTATCGCGGATGCTCCTGGGAGAACTCAACGGGGATCTGAGAGACCGGGACGCGCAGCGCGGCGCCGTGGGCGGGCATCTACGAGCGGGCAACGGCTATTCGCCTTTGACCGTCGTCTCGGCATGCGTTTCGTGGCGGGTGCCGATGAGGCCGGCAGGGGTTGTCTGGCTGGGCCGCTGGTCGCGGCGGGCGTGCTGTTCGACTACGAGGCGCTCAGCACCCGCGAGCTCCGAAGCCTCGCCGCGCTGAACGACTCCAAGCAGCACAGCTCCGAGGCGCGCGAGGAGCTCTACCCACTCGTGATGCGCAGTGCCACACGCGTTGTGGTGGTCTCGAGGTGCGCGCGCGGGATCGACGAGCGCGGGTTGCACAACACCAACCTCGCGGCGTTGCGCGACGCCATACGGGGAGTAACCATGGGCCTCGCCAGCGAGGTCGCGTGCCTGCTGGACGGGTTCTCGGTGCCCGAGTTCGAGCGCCCCCAGCGCGCGGTCATAAACGGCGACGCCACCAGCGCGGCGATTGCGGCGGCATCGATCGTCGCCAAGGTCACCCGCGACCGCTACATGCACCACGCTGATGAGCTGCACCCGGGCTGGAGCTTTGCCGAGCACGTTGGCTACTCGACACCGTCCCACCGCGAGGCAATCCAGCGTCAAGGCGTTTCGCCTCTGCACAGGATGTCCTTCCGCTCGCTCGCCTATCAGCAGCTCGCACTCTGAGAGGCCCGAGCCGCTGGTGCAGCTCTCACCAGGCCCCCTCGATGTGGTCGAGGCAGATGAGCTTGTCCTTCCTGTCAACGATCACGCCGATCGCGTCGAAGCGGATCGTGTGGGCGGTTGGCCGGATGTGCTGTTTGTCGTATAGCCATGCGGCGGCGAGCTCGCGCAGGCGTTCGCTCTGACGCGGCCTCAGCCACGCCAAGGGCTGCTGATCATCACGGATGTTCTGCTTGTGCTCCCTCACGCGCCGCGTCTTGACCTCGGCGAACACGAGCGTTGCTCCGTCGAAGGCGATCAGATCGATCTCGCCGTAGCGGGTGCGTTCGTTACGGCCCAGTGCAGAGAACCCAAGCCTCTCGAAGTGGGCTACGGCTAGGTCCTCGCCGAGACGGCCAAGCGTACGGCGCGGGTCCTCACTTGGAGAGGGGGACGGGTCAGGGGCAGGAGCAGCGTCAGCGTCAGGATCGGGGGAATCCTGGGAAAGCATGATGCATAAACGCTAGAGCGAAAAATGTGACCTAAGACGCCTATTTGTGCCGATTTAGTGCCTGGACCGTAAAGAACCTGTGCCGCCAGGGCAGAGGACGCTAGACCCGGTGCAAGTCCCTGTGTGGGTGCGGCGAGCGCCAGCCGTGCGTAGCCGGTGGCGCTCGCGTAGCCTCCAGTGCCATGAGCGACGTTTCCACCGGGCCCGATGGACATGGGCAGA